>CAYREH010000069.1:0-28458 GCA_964423245.1 uncultured Bradyrhizobium sp.
AGCGCGAGATGGTGGCGCTGGATGAGGGAGCGTAGGCCGCTGTGACCTTCTCCCTCTCCCCGTTCTGACGGGGAGAGGGTTGGGGTGAGGGGCTGCCTCCACGAGTGTGATCTATCGGATCGACCTGTACCCCCTCACCCGGATTGCTGCGCAATCCGACCTCTCCCCGTCGGGGAGAGGCGAGAGCGTCGCCGATCGTGACGCGGGTCAATGCGCCGCCGACGCTGAACGCTTCACGGCGAGCGGCTTCGGCGCCGGCCTGGCGTTGGCCTGCGGCGCGCTGTCCCAGCCGCCGGCGGGGGCTGCGACATTGACGGCGTCGTCGGGCTGCGGCTCGGCGCTGAAGGTCTGGATCGCGAGCTTGGCGGCGGCGAGCGATTGCGGGTCGAGGCGCTTGGCGACGTCGTCGCGCTTGCCGGCGGCATCGGAATCGCCCTGGGCCGCGGCGAGGCTGAACCATTTGTAGGATTCGGCGAGGTTCTGTTCGACGCCGATGCCGCGGGCATAGAGGATGCCGAGATTGAACTGGCTGTCGGCGACGCCGCGGTCTGCGGCCTTCCTGAACCACTGCGCCGCGCTCTTGTAGTTGGCGCCGCGTCCGCCGCCATCGGCATCGAGCACCGCGAGATTGTGCATCGCCTTGGCGTTGCCGCGCTCGGCGGCCTGCGTGTAGTAGCGGCGGGCGATGTCGGCGTCCTTCTTCACGCCGAGGCCCTTTTCGTAGAGCGTGCCGAGCCGGAACGTCGCGGGCACCACGCCGGCCTGCGCCGCGCGGTCGTACCATTTGGCGGCTTCGTCGTAATTGGTCGCGATGCCCTTGCCCTCGGCAAAGCGCACGCCGACCTCGTAGGCCGCGGTCGCATCGCCCCGCATCGCGGCGGCGCGCAGCGCCGGACCGCCGATGCCGTCCGGCAGCTTTTCGCTGGGCGGCACCTGGACCTGCCCGAACTTCGCCCGGCTGGTGCCCGACAGCGCGCCGGTGATCTCGCTGCCGGTCGCAGGCGCGGGGGCAGCGGCGGGCGCCTGCGGAATCTCCACGGACGCCGAACTGCCAGCGGCAGGCGCCGTATTGTTCAGCGATTGCTTGCCGATCGGGGTCGGCGAGGTCATTGAGGGCGTGATCTGTTCGGGCGCGGCGGGCTTGGTCTCGACCGGCGGCGCGGCCTGCGGCGCAGGCTCCGCCGGCGAGGTCTCCACCGCCTGCGGTGGCGGCGGGCTGCCGCCGTCGAGCAGGTTCATCGCCATCTTGAAGGTGCCGAGCACGATCACGACGACGCTCGCGCCGACCAGCAGCGAGCGGATCTTGGAGGTGATGGTGGAGGCGCCTTCGACGCTCTTCTCCTTTGCGGCGCGGCCGGCGCTCGCTGCCTTGGCACCGCGCGCGGGCTTCTCGGGCTGCGCGGCAGCCGCCTGGGCCGCACGGCGTGCGGCCGCGATGAAGCTCGACGACGACACCGGCTCTTTCGGCGGCGCCGGAATCTCGCTGATCGCGCTCTCGGAGGCGGCGATGCGCTCCGACGGCGTGGCGACGCGCGCGCCCGGCCGCGTGCCAGGTTCGAGCGGGTGGTCCGGCGGCAATTCCGGTGCGAGCGCGGCGCGCGGCAGCGCGGTGTGCGGCTCGAGGATTTCGCTGATCGCGCGCGGCGGCACCGGAGGCGCCATCGGCACCGGCGGCGGCGCGGCGGGTGCCGCAGCGGCGTGGAATTCGCGCGGTGCGGCGACGAAGCCGGCCTGCGGATGTTGTGCGGCGGCGGGGTTCGGCAGTTCCGGCTTGGGGTCGTATTTCGGCTGCGGCGCCTGCGGACGCGGCTCGCGCGCCACCGGCGCGGGCTCCGCCAACTGCTGCGGCACGGGCTGCGGCATTGGCTGCGGTGCCGGCGCCGGCGGCGCGGTGCGTACCGCGCGCAGATCGCCCTCGATCATCGAGAGGCGATCGACGACATGGCCCAGCGCGTTGTGGACGGCTTCCAGCGAGTCCTGCGTACTGCGATTGGTCTCGGCCTGGCTGAAGCGGATGTCGGAGAGCTCGCGCTTGACGAGGTCGACCATGCCGGAATCGGCCGACGGCGCCGCGCTGCGGCTTTCCGCCAGCGCGGCATAGGTCGCCTGCTGCCGTTCGAGGTGGCGCAGAATGTCGTGCAGCCCGTCCTCGACCCGGCTGAGATTGCTGTTGCGCGGATCCGAGGCGGCCTCGATCCGCTCTAGGAGATACGACACGCGCTGCTCGAGATGGGCGAAGGTCGAGGCGGAATCGCTGCCGACCTGCATGCGGTCGAAACGGTCCGACAGCGCGCGGATCGCGGCTTCCAGATGTTCGGAGCTGTCGGCAGCTTGCGGCCGCTCGCGGGTTTCCAGCGCCGCGGTCAGCGCGGCGATGCGCTGCTCCAGCACGGCGAAGCTGTCGCTCGGGCCGGAGGAACGGGTGATCTGGTCGACCTTGGACGACAGCAGCTGCACGTCCTCGGACAGCCTGGCCAGCGCCTCGTTGGAGGCGACATTGGAGACGATGCCGCGCAGCGCCGAGATCGCGCCTTCGAGCTGGCGCACCGTCGAGGGATCGTCATTGGCGCGCAGGATCAGGTCGAGCTTGGCGCCGAGATTGCGGATCGCCTCGTCATAGCCGGCGAGCTGCTCGGCCGGCGTCAGCGTGCGCAGCACCTGCTTGATGTCGGACAGCGCGCGCTCGATGCCGGACAGCACCTGGCCGTCGGTGCCGGACGAGCGGGTCTCGTCGATGCGACGGTGCAGCGAGCGGATCTCGTTCTCGATCGACTCGATCGCGCGGCGCGGCATCGCCTCGGTGATGGCCTGGCGGATGTCGGCGAGTTCGCTGCGGAAGGCGGCGATGGCCTGTTCGGTATTGTCCGGCCGCTGCAGCGATTCGATCTGGCTCGTGATCTTGAGCAGATGCCGCTCGAGCGCGGAGAAGTCGGGCCCCGGTTGTGACGGCGGCGGCGCGTAGGCGGGCGGCGGCGGCGCATAGGCCGCCTGCGGCGGCGCCATCGGCGCAGCATAGGGAGCAGAGGACGGCGCGATCGGCGGCGCGGCGCGCGGCGGCATCTGCCTCGGCGCAAAGCCGTCGAGTTCGCTCTGCCGTGCGGTGATCTCGGCCACCGCGACGTCGAAGGAGGCCGGGCTCAGCGGCGGCGAGCTGCGATAGACCTGGGCGGCGGCGCGCTCGACCGCATCGGCCTGGCGCTGCCGCGACTCCGACGGCGAAGGCCCCGGCCGCGGCGCGGGCGCCTGCTGTGCCGCGGGCGGGCGGGAAATCTGCGACAGCCGTGCATCGAGCCGAGAAATGGCGTCGTTGAGCTGGCGCGCGACGCCCTGCTGCGGCGCATCCGGGCGGGGCGCGGGCTTGGAGATGCGTTCGATCTGCTGGGTGATCGCGTCGAGCCGCTGGTGGATGTCGGCGACGTCGCGGCTTTCCGGACTGGGGCTTGCTGGACTGGAGCTTGGCGGGGCCTGCGGGCGCTGGTCGTAGGGCGCGCGGAAGTTCGGCGGGGTGGTCTCGCCGAGCGTGGAGTTCAGCCAGTCGTTGAGCGACATCCCGGCACGGCGCGCGGCAGCCTCGGCGCGCTCCCTGACGGATGGATCGATGCCGTCAACACTCCACGATACGCGCGAATTCATGACTCTGTCCGGTTCCGACTTCGGCATCCCACCCGATGCCTCCAGCTTTCCCGCGCGTCCCAGTCGTCAAGACAAATCCAATCGGCGCGGGTCGTCTGCCTCGAAATCCGACTTTTTCCTGTTACGGTAAATAACGGGTTAAGGAAGCCGTCGCTGCCGTCTTAAAGTTGGACGGCGACCGGCGCGGCCGGCCTCAGGCGCGCCCGCGGTTCACGTCCTGGGCGATCCCTGGGCGATCTGGGCCTTCAGCCAGGCCACGAAGCTGCGTGCCTTGCGGGCCATCGGCCGGCTCCTGGGCCAGGCGAGGTAATGGGCTGAGGGGCGCTCCAGCGGCGCGTTGAACAGCGGAACCAGGGTTCCGTCCTCGAGCTCGTTCCGCAGCAGGAAGAGCTGGCCCATGGCGACGCCGACGCCTTCGGCGGCGGCCTGGTAGGTCAGGATCGAACTCTGGAAGCTCACGCTGCGATCGGTGAGCAGGTCCGGCCGTTTCACCGCCATCAGCCAGTCCGGCCAGTCGGAGCGGCGGTAATGCGAATGCAGCAGCTGGACCTTGCGCAAATCGTCGAGCTCGGCGAGGCGCGCCCGTTTCACGAGCTTGGGGCTGCAGACCGGCTGGATGACGTCGCGGAACAGCAATTCGGTCTCGGCGCCCGGCCATTTGCCCGAACCGAACTGGACGGCGAGATCGACCTTGTCGTTCTCGAAATCGACCGGCGTCACCACATTGCTGATGTCCAGCCGGATATTGGGATAGCTGACATAGAAGGACGGCAGCCGCGGGATCAGCCATTTCGCCGCGAAGGTCGTATAGACCCGGATCTTCAGCGGCTGCGCCTTGCCGGTCGCGGTCAGGCCCGTCGTGGCCTGGGCGATGATCCGGAAGGCCGGCGCGATCTGGCGATGAAACTCCTCGCCCTCCGACGTCAGCCGCAAACCGGTCTTGTCCCGCTCGAACAGCCGCACGCCGAGAAAGGCCTCGAGGATCGTGACCTGGCGGCTGACGGCCGGCTGCGTGACGCGCAATTCCCTCGCCGCGCGCGTGAAGCTGAGATGGCGCGCCGCCACGTCGAAGGCGTGCAGCGGGTTGAGCGGAGGGATCATCACGGTCATTACAAAATGTAACTAGCCCATAACTTTTGATCAGTTGTTTGTCAAAGCCCCGGCTGGGAAGACGGCGCTCGTCCCAGCGACGTTGAAGGCCCAGGATCTTGAACTGAAATGGATTTCGAACTGAACGAAGAGCAGCAGGCGTTCGCCGACTCGGTTCGCCGCTTTGCCGAGGCGAACCTCAGGGAAGGTTCGCTCGCGCGCGCGCATGATCCGCGCTTCCCGCGCGAGGTCGCGCAGTTGCTGGGCAAGCAGGGCCTGATGGGCATCTCCTTCGATCCGGAGGATGGCGGGCAGGGCGGCACGCTGCTGGATTCCGTCATCGCGATCGAGCAGGTCGCCGCGGTGTGCCCGCGCAGCGCCGACGTCGTCCAGGCCGGCAATTTCGGCCCGATCCGCACCTTCGTGGAATATGCGACGCCGGAGCAGAAGCGGCGCTGGCTGCCCGATCTGCTCGCCGGAAACATCTGCATCAGCCTCGGCATGAGCGAGCCGGACGCCGGCTCCGCCGTCACCGAACTGAAGACCACGGCGACCGAGGATGGCGATGATTACGTCATCAATGGCAGCAAGGTGTTCGGCACCCACAGTCCGGATGCGGCGATCTACCTCGTCTATGTCCGCTTCGCGCCGGGCGTCTCCGGCATCGGCTCCGTCATCGTCGAGCGCGGCACGCCCGGCTTCTCGATCGGCAAGCCGACCGCCTTCATGAGCGGCGAGGAGTGGAGCCAGCTCTATTTCGAGAACTGCCGGATTCCGAAGCGCAACGTGCTGCTCGGCATCGGCGGTTTCAAGAAGCAGATCGCTGGCTTCAACGTCGAGCGGCTCGGCAATTCGGCGCGTTCGCTGGCGCTCGGCCGCTACGCCTTCACCCTGGCGCGCGACCATGCCGCCGTGCGCAAGCAGTTCGGCCGGCATCTGTGCGAATTCCAGGGCCTGCAGTGGAAGTTCGCCGACATGGCGTTGAAGCTCGAATCCGCCCAGATGCTGCTCTATCGCGCGGCCAATGTCCGGGACGAACTGCCCTCGCCCTACCAGACCGCGATCGCCAAGCTGGCCTGCAACCAGGCCGGTTTCGAGGTCGCCAACGAGGCGGTGCAGGTCATGGGCGGCCTCGGCTACAGCCAGGAATCGCTTGCGGAATATTGCATGCGACGGACGCGCGGCTGGATGATCGCCGGCGGCTCCACCGAAATCCTCAAGAACCGGATCGCGGAATCCGTCTTCGACCGCCGGTTCGACCAGCGCGGGCAGGCCGGACGTGGCGGCTGACACGACCAGACCCACGCTGGCGGAGGCACTGTTCGCGCCGCGCAGCATCGCCCTGGTCGGCGCCTCGGACGACGCTTCGAAGACCTCGTCGCGCCCGCTGCAATATCTGCGGCGCGCCGGCTATGACGGCGCGATCTATCCGATCAATCCGGGCCGCAAGACCGTGCTCGGCGAACCGGCCTGGCCGTCGCTGGCGGACCTGCCCGTGGTTCCCGACCACGCCTTCATCCTGACCCCGACCGACGACGCCGTGGGTGCCGCCGAAGAATGCGCGCGCCTCGGTGTCTCCGTCGCGACCATTCTGGCCTCAGGCTATGCGGAGGCCGACGAAGCCGGCCGCGAGCTGCTGGCGCGGCTGAAGGCGCTGCGTGCGGCCAGCGGATTGCGCATCCTTGGCCCTTCGAGCCTCGGCGCCATCAACCTGCACCGCCGGACGATCATCACCGCCAACGCGGCGTTCGCCGAGCCGGATCTGCCGCGCGGCGGCACCTTCGTCGCCTCGCACAGCGGCAGCCTGCTGGGCGGTCTGGTCTCGCGCGGAAAGGCGCGCCATCTCGGCTTTGCCGGCCTCGTCTCGGTCGGCAACGAGATCGATCTCAGCCTCGGCGAGATCTGCGCGGCGACGCTCGATGATCCCGCCGTCACCGGCTACATGCTGTTCCTCGAAAGCATCCGCCACGCCGATGACCTGCGGGCCTTCGCACGCGGTGCCGCGGCGCGCGGCAAGCCGGTCGTCGCCTACAAGCTCGGCCGGTCCGCGGTCGCGGCCGAATTGGCGCTGTCGCACACCGGGGCGCTGGCCGGCGAGGACGATGTCGCGGCCGCGTTCCTCGCCGATTGCGGCATTGCCCGCATCTTCAATTTCGAAACCCTGCTCGAAGCCCTGTCGCTGGTGCGGCGCGTGCCGGCGCGCCGGCCGGGCGCGGGCGCTCCACGCGTCGGCATCGTGACCACGACCGGCGGCGGCGCGGCCATGGTGGTCGACGAGTTGGCGCTGCGCGGCATCGAGGTGATCGCCCCGAGCGATGAGACCTACGCGCGGCTCGGCGCCGCCGGCGTCAAGGCCGGGCACGACCGCATCACCGATCTGACGCTGGCCGGCACCCGCTATGACGTGATGAAGGCGGCGCTCGACACCTTGCTGGGCGCCCCGGAATTCGACGCCATCATCGCGGTGATCGGCTCGTCCGCGCGGTTTCAGCCTGATCTCGCCGTCAAGCCGGTCATCGACAGCGGCGCGCATGCCAGGCCGCTCGCCGCCTTCGTGGTGCCGGAGGCGCCCGATGCCCTCAACATGCTGGCTGCCGCCGGCGTGCCCGCATTCCGCACGCCGGAATCCTGTGCCGATGCGATGAGCGCCGCACTGCTGCGCCGTCCGGTCGCCGCTCAGTCCTCGCAGCGCATCGCGTCCGGCCCGACGCGGCAGCTCGACGAAAGCGAGGCCTATGCGCTGCTGGCGAAGCTGGGCGTCTCCCATGCGCGGGCCGTTGCGCTCGAGATCGACGCAGAAGGGCCGTTCGATCTTCCGTTCGCCTATCCCGTGGCCGTGAAGATCCTGTCCGCGGAGATCGCTCACAAGACCGAAATCGGCGGCGTGGTGCTGAACGTCGGCAGCGCGGCCGAGCTGAAGGCCGCGATGCGCCGCATTGCGGACAACGCCGGGGCCAGGGGGCATGTGGCCTCGCGGGTTCTCGTGCAGCCGATGACGGCGGGCCTTGGCGAGGTCCTGCTCGGCTATCGCGTCGATCCGGAGGCCGGGCCGCTGGTTCTGCTCGCGGCCGGCGGCATCTACACCGAAATCTATCGCGACCGCAGCATCCGCCTCGCGCCGGTCGATCTCGACACCGCCCGCAGCATGATCGACGACCTCGCCATCAGCCGCATCTTCCGGGGATATCGCAACCGGCCGCATGGCGATATGGAAGCGCTGGCGGGGGCCATCGTGGCCCTGTCGCGACTGGCGCTCGAGGAGAGCGTTCAGGTGGTCGATGCGGAGATCAATCCGCTGATCGTCAAGCCGGTGGGCGAAGGCGTCGTCGCCGTCGACGCCCTGGTCGCGCTCGCCGAAAGGGAGGACAGATGATGGAAGACCTCAAGGACAGAGTGAACGCGGACGCGAATCTCGTGCGTCGCGGCCGCTTTCTGTCGACGACGTTCCTGCTCGAGATTGGTGCCACGGCCTGGCTGATCACGATCGCCGACGGCAAGGTCGCCGCGGTGACGCGCGGTCCGTTCGTCATGCCCTCCTGGTCGTTCGCGCTGCGCGCCTCCGAGGAGGAGTGGTCGAAATTCTGGAGCGCGAAGCCGCAGCCCGGGTCGCACGATCTGATGGCGCTGATCAAGCGGCGCACCCTCAAGGCCGAAGGCAATCTCCAGGTCTTCATGGCCAATCTGCGCTACTTCAAGGAAGCGCTGGTCAAGATGCGCGCAACCGGAGCAGCAGCATGAGCCCGCGTTTCGAAGCCACGATCGGCCGCTATCTGCACCTCGATTTGTTCGGCCGCAGCCACCGTCTCTATGTCGAGGAGGCCGGCCAGGGCATTCCGCTCTTGTGCCTGCACACGGCGGGCGCCGACGGCCGCCAGTACCGCGCGCTGATGAACGACACGCGCGTGACATCGAAATTCCGCGTCATCGCGTTCGACATGCCCTGGCATGGCAAGTCGTCGCCGCCGGCAGGCTGGCACGACGAGGAATATCAGCTCACTTCGGCGCAATACACGGGCATGATCCTGAGCGTCGCCGAGGCGCTCGAACTCGACAGGCCGGTCGTGATGGGCTGCTCGATCGGCGGCCGCATCGTGCTGCATCTGGCGCTCGACCATCCCGAACGCTTCCGCGCCATCATCGGCCTGCAGGCCGGCGCGCATGTCGATCCCTATTACGATCTCAACTTCCTGCACCGTCCGGACGTGCATGGCGGCGAGGTCTGCGCGGCCATCGTCTCGGGTCTCGTCGGGCCCGGTGCGCCGGATGCCGAGCGCTGGGAAACGCTGTGGCACTACATGCAGGGCGGTCCCGGCGTGTTCAAGGGCGACCTGTATTTCTACAAGCTCGACGGCGACATCCGCGACCGCGTAGCGCAGATCGACACCTCGCGCTGTCCGCTGTTCCTGCTGTCTGGCGAATACGATTATTCGTGCACGCCCGAGGAAACGCTCGCGGTCGCCAGCAGCATCAAGGGCAGCCACGTCACCATCATGAAGGGCCTCGGCCACTTCCCGATGAGCGAGGATCCCGAGGCCTTCCTCGGATATCTGCTGCCCGTCCTGAAGACCATCGAGTGAACGGTTTCAAGAACAACAAGGGAGGATTCTCGTGAAGACAAAGGCGTTGGTTGCGGCTGTGGCGGCGCTGTCCGTGTTCGGATCCGCGCAGGCGGAGATCGCCAAGGGCACGGTGAAGATCGGCGTGCTCACCGACATGTCCGGTCCCTATGCCGACAATGTCGGCGCGGGCTCGCTGCTGGCGGCCCAGATGGCGGTCGAGGATTTCGGCGGCAAGGTCGGCGGCATGCCGGTCGAGATCGTCTCGGCCGACCATCAGAACAAGGCCGATGTCGGTCTCGGCGTGGCGCGGCGCTGGTACGACACCGAAGGCGTCGATGCGATCACCGAGGTGGTCTCGTCGGGCGTCGCGCTCGCGGTGCAGCAACTGACCCGCGAAAAGGACAAGGTGTTCCTCGCCACCGGTCCCGGCACGCCTGATCTCACCGGCAAGGCCTGTTCGCCGAACGGCGTCCACTGGGCTTATGACAATTACGCGCTGGCGAATGTCGCCACGGCGCCCCTGGTGAAGAAGGGCCTCAAGAGCTGGTTCTTCCTGACCGCGGACTACAGCTTCGGCCAGGCGCTCGAGGCGGAGGCCTCCAAGGTCGTGCTCGCCAATGGCGGCACGGTGCTGGGTGCCGCACGTGCACCGCTCAACACGCCGGACTTCTCGTCCTTCCTGCTGCAGGCCCAGGCCTCGAAGTCGCAGGTGGTCGGCCTCGCCAATGCCGGCGCCGACATGATGAACTCGCTGAAGCAGGCCAATGAATTCGGCCTGACCGCGGGCGGGCAGAGCATCGCGGCGCTGCTGGTCAATCTGCCTGACATCCACGGTCTCGGCCTTGCGAACGCCAAGGGGCTGATCTTCGCCGACAGCTTCTACTGGGATGCGAACGACAAGACGCGCGCCTGGAGCAAGCGCTTCATGGAACGCTTCAAGGGCAAGGCGCCCGGCAGCCTGCAGATCGCGGTGTACGGCGCGGTCACGCATTATCTCAAGGCGATCGAGGCGAAGAAGAGCGAGTCGGGCGCGGCGCTGGTCGCCGAGATGAAGAAGCTGCCGATCAACGACGTCTACACGACCAACGCCTCGATCCGCGAGGATGGCCGTGTGATCCGCGACATGTATCTGCTGCAGGTCAAGGATCCCTCGGAATCCAAATATCCCTGGGACTATTACAAGATCCTCGCCACGGTGCCCGGCGACCAGGCCTTCCGTCCGCTCAAGGACGGCAATTGCCCGCTGGTCGCAGCCAAGTAGAGGCTGGCAAGCCGGGCCGCAGGACATGCTGCGGCCCGTGGTCCCGGGAGCCCTGAAATGATCGACTATCCCGCGCTCGCGCTCTTCATCGGCGGACAATGGCGCGCCGCCGAAGGGCGGGACGTCGTGCCGGTGCGCAATCCCGCAACCGCGGAGGTGATCGGCGAACTGCCCTGCGCCGGGCCCGGCGATCTCGACGAGGCGCTGGCGTCCGCCGCGCGCGGACATGAGCAATGGCGGCAGATGTCCGCCGTCGATCGTGGCCGCATCCTGCAGCAGGCGGCGGCGCTGATCATCGAGCGCCGCGAGCGCATCGCAGGACTGATCACGCTGGAGCTCGGCAAGCCGATCGCGGAGGCGCGCGCGGAGGTCGACACGGCCGCGGGGCTGTTCACGTGGAATGCCGAGGAAGGCCGCCGCGCCTATGGCCGGGTGATTCCCGCCCGCCAGCGCGGCGTTCAGCAGATCGCGATCCGCGAACCGCTCGGGCCGATCGCGGCGTTTGCGCCCTGGAATGCGCCGGCGATCACGCCTGCGCGCAAGATCTCCAGCGCGCTGGCGGCCGGCTGCTCGGTCATCCTCAAGCCCGCCGAGGAAACACCGGCGACCGCGCTCGCGATCGCCAGGGCGCTGGAGGATGCCGGGCTTCCGGCCGGCGTGCTCAATGTCGTGTTCGGCGATCCCGCGCTGATCTCGCAGACGCTGCTGCGATCACCTGTCATCCGCGGCCTGACCTTCACGGGCTCGACCGAGATCGGCAAGCAGCTCGGCGTGCTGGCCGTCCAGACGCTGAAGCGAATGACGCTGGAACTCGGCGGCCATGCGCCGGTCCTGATCTTCGGCGATGTCGATCCGGACGCCGCGGCCGTCTCGGCGGTGACCGCCAAGTTCCGCAATGCCGGCCAGGTCTGCACCTCGCCGACGCGTTTCTTCGTCCATGAATCGATCCACGACCGGTTCGCGGCCAGGCTGGCCGAGCTCGCGGAGGCGATCGTCGTCGGCGATGGCTTCGATGCCGCGACCGGGATGGGGCCGCTGGCGCATGAACGGCGCGTGGACAGCATGGAGCGCTTCGTCGCGGATGCGCAGGCGCGCCAGATTCGCGTCGCCGCAGGCGGCAGGAGCTGCGGCAACCGGGGCTTTTTCTACCGGCCCACGGTGCTGTCCCATGTCGATCAGGATTGCCTCGCATCGAACGTCGAGCCGTTCGGTCCGCTGGCGGCGACGGCGCCGTTCCGCACCCTGGACGAGGCCATTGGACTCGCCAACCGCCTGCCGTTCGGGCTGGCGTCCTATGTGATGACCAACGACTTGCGCAACGTTGCCGCAACGTCCGAGGCGATCCAGAGCGGCAATGTGATCGTCAATCATTGGCAGGCCTCGCTGCCCGAAACGCCGTTCGGCGGCTACAAGGACAGCGGCATCGGCAGCGAGGGCGGCATCGAGGGCCTGCAGGAGTTTCAGACGGTCAAATACGTCAGCCAGCTGGCGCGCTGACGCAGATCGGCCGGCCGGCGCTGCCGCCTGCCGGGGCCTGCGTCTTCGCGGAGCTGACTTTAGCCCGTCTCGCGCTTGCCGTCCTCCAGCGCAACCACGTTGGCCTTGCCGCTGTCGGCCTCCAGGGCCGCCAGCGCCTCCTCGCAGAAATCGGCCACCATCTGCTCGTGGCGGGCGCCAAGGCGCAGCAGCAGCAGATTGCCGATGTCGAGCCGGCCCTCCGCCTTGCCCTCGGGGAAGCGCTTCTTCAGGATCCGCTCGTAATTGGCGTGGCGGTCGCGGTGGTGCTCCAGCCGCGCCATCAGGTCGGTGCGCAGCGGTTCGAGGTCGATGCTGTCGAGGGCGTGGAGGCGGACCAGAAGGTCGTCCTTGGTCGAGGCCGGCGTGCTCGGCCGCGCGGCCCAGTGCCGCAGCGCTGTTCGGCCCTCCGGAGTCAGCGTATATACGAGCTTGTTCGGCTTGCCGGACTGCACGACCTCGCGGCCCTGGATGTAGCCGCGGTCGCGCAGCTTGGAGAGTTCGCGATAGATCTGCTGGTGATCGGCCTTCCAGAAGAAGCCGATCGAGGAATCGAAGGTCTTGGCGAGCTCGTAGCCCGTCATCGGCCGTTCCGTCAGGCATGCGAGGATGGCGTCGCCCAGGGCCATGATCGGCCTCCTTGTCTTCAGCCGCGTACCGAATAGCTTGACTTTATGCGCTTCGGCGCATATGCGTCAATGTGCATATGAGGCGGGGCGGAGCCCGGTGGATACCGGATATGAAAACCCCAATGAATTCAACCGCACCTTTACTTTGCATGGGGTTGTTTTCGGAGCTTGATGCTTTCGGCCTTGAGGGAGGCACGCTGGAATGACCGGCCTCGATTCCTGGTACGCCTACATGAAGTCTCATGACCGCAAGGCGCTGTGGGACCTCCTGCATTCCGATGCCGTGTTCGAGAGCCCGGTCGTGCACACCCCGCAGCGCGGCCGCGACATCACCTTCAAATATCTGTGCGGCGCCGAGAAGGTGCTCGGCGGCCCCGGCTTCACCTATGTCGGCGAATGGCGCAACGCGTCCGGCGCCGTGCTCGAATTCAAGACCCAGATCGACGGCATCGAGATCAATGGCGTCGACATCATCAGCTTCGATGCCGAGGGCCGCATCACCCATTTCAAGGTGATGGTGCGGCCGCTCAAGGCCATCAACATGCTGCATCGCCTGATGGCGGAGCAGCTCGCCGCCGCATCGTCATAGTCCAACATCACCCCTTCAGAACCCTGGCCGGGAGACCACCATGCCGATCTACAAAGCCCCCGTCGAAGACGTGAACTTCCTGCTCAACGACGTCTTCCAGATCGACCGCTACGACAATCTGCCGGGCTTCTCGGATGCCTCGAGCGACGTGCGCGAGGCGATCCTCGGCGAGGCCGCCAAGCTCTCCGAAGAGGTGCTGCAGCCGCTCAACCGCATCGGCGATCTCGAAGGCTGCAAGCGCGCCGAGGACGGCAGCGTGACCACGCCGACCGGCTTCAAGGACGCCTACAAGCAGGTGGTGGCGGGCGGCTGGCTCGGCCTGTCGGCGCCGGCCGAATTCGGCGGGCAGGGCCTGCCGGTGACGCTGTCGCAGGCCGTCAACGAATTCCAGTGCTCGGCCAACATGGCGTTCTCGATGTATGGCGGCCTCACCATGGGCGCCACCGCGGCGCTGCTGGTGCACGGCACGCCGGAGCAGAAGAAGACCTATGTGCCGAAGATGGTGGCCGGCGAATGGACCGGCACCATGAACCTCACCGAGCCGCATTGCGGCACCGATCTCGGCATGCTCCGCACCAAGGCGGTGCGCCAGGCCGACGGCAGCTTCAAGATCTCCGGCACCAAGATCTTCATCTCGGCCGGCGAACACGATCTCGCCGACAACATCATCCATCTCGTGCTCGCCCGCGTCGAGGGCGCGCCCGCCGGCATCAAGGGCATCTCGCTGTTCGTGGTGCCGAAATTCCTGGTCAACGCCGATGGGTCGCTCGGCGCGCGCAACGGCGTCGTGTGCGGCTCGATCGAGCACAAGATGGGCATCCACGGCAACGCCACCTGCGTGATGAACTACGACAGCGCCACCGGCTGGCTGGTCGGCGAAGAGAACCGCGGCATGCAGGCGATGTTCGTGATGATGAACGAGGCTCGCCTCGGCGTCGCCGTGCAGGGCCTCGCCCAGTCCGAGGTCGCCTATCAGAACGCGGTCGCCTATGCGCGCGAGCGCATCCAGGGCCGTTCGCTGACCGGTGCCAAGGCGCCGGACAAGCAGGCGGACCCGATCATCGTGCATCCGGACGTGCGCCGCACGCTGCTCTCGATCCGCGCCTTCAACGAGGCCGCGCGCGCCTTCGTGATCTGGACCGCGCTGAAGAGTGACGTCGCCCATCGCTCCGAGGACCCGAAGGACCGCCAGGCCGCCGACGATCACATGGGCCTGATGACGCCGGTGCTTAAGGGCTTCCTCACCGATTACGGCTTCGCCAATGCGGTGCAGGCCCAGCAGATGTATGGCGGCCACGGCTACATCGCCGAGCACGGCATGGAGCAGTTCGTGCGCGATGCGCGCATCGCGATGATCTATGAGGGCGCCAACGGCATCCAGGCGCTCGACCTGGTCGGCCGCAAGCTGCCCCGCGACGGCGGCCGCGCCATCATGGCCTTCTTCGGCGAGGTGATGGCCTTCGCCAAGGAGAACGGCGGCGACGAGGCGATGAAGCCCTTCGTCAGCCCGCTCTCGACCTCGCTCGGCCATCTCCAGCAGGCCACCACCTGGCTGATGCAGAACGCGATGGCCAAGCCCGACAATGCCGGCGCCGCCGCCACCGACTACCTGAACCTGTTCGGTTTCGTCGCGCTCGGCTACATGTGGGCGAAGATGGCCAAGGTGACCAACGCCAAGATTGCCGAGAGCGGGGCGACGCCCTATCTCTCGACCAAGCTCGTCACCGGCCGTTTCTTCATGGAGCGGATGCTGCCGGAGACCGCCGCCAATCTCGCGCGTATCCAGGCCGGCTGCGCCACCGTCATGGAACTGCCGGCGGAAGCCTTCTGAGGATTTTTCGCTCCATCAACGATATCGGCCGCGTCGCGGTCCCGACCAACAACTGACATCAGGAGGCTCCCATGGCAGATGCCTATATCTACGACCACGTCCGCACCCCGCGCGGCCGCGGCAAGGCGGACGGCGCGCTGCACGAGGTGACGGCGCTTGCGCTCGCCACCGTGCCGCTCAAGGCGCTGAAGGACCGCAACAACCTGCCCGAGGATTCCGTCGACGACGTGATCCTCGGCGTCGTCGATCCGGTCGGGGAAGCCGGCTCCGACATCGCGCGCTTCGCGGCGATGAAGGCCGGCCTCGGCGAGAAGGTGCCGGGCGTGCAGATCAGCCGCTTCTGCGCCTCCGGCCTCGATGCCGTGAACTTCGCGGCCGCGCAGATCATGAGCGGTCAGCATGAGCTCGTGATCGGCGGCGGCGCCGAATCCATGAGCCGCGTCGGCATCGGCGCCTCGGGCGGCGCCTGGCCGATGGATCCCTCGATCGCCGTTCCCTCCTACTTCATGCCGCAGGGCGTCTCGGCCGATCTGATCGCGACCAAATACGGCTTCTCGCGCGACGACGTCGACGCCTATGCGGTGCAGAGCCAGCAGCGCGCGGCCAAGTCCTGGGAGGAAGGCCGCTTCGACAAGTCGGTGGTCCCGGTGAAGGACATCAACGGCCTCACCATCCTCGCCAAGGACGAGCATATGCGTCCTTCGACGACGATGCAGTCGCTGGCGCAGCTGCAGCCCTCGTTCACGATGATGGCGCAGATGGGCGGCTTCGACGGCGTCGCGGTGCAGTCGCATCCGGAAATCGAGCGCGTCAATTACGTGCACCACGCCGGCAATTCCTCGGGAATCGTCGACGGCGCCGGCGCCGTCCTGCTCGGCAGCAAGGAGGCGGGCGCCAAGCACGGCCTGAAGCCGCGCGCGAAAATCCGCGCCTTCGCCAATATCGGCTCGGAGCCGGCGATGATGCTGACCGGTCCGGTCGACGTCACCGAAAAGCTGTTCGCGCGCTCCGGCATGAAGAAGTCGGACATCGACCTGTTCGAGCTCAACGAGGCGTTCGCCTCCGTCGTGCTGCGCTACATCCAGGCCTTCGACATCGATAACGCCAAGATCAACGTCAATGGCGGCGCCATCGCGCTCGGCCATCCGCTCGGAGCGACCGGCGCGATGATCCTCGGCACGGTGCTCGACGAACTCGAGCGCACCAACAAGTCCACCGCGCTGGTGACGCTGTGCATCGGCGGCGGCATGGGCACCGCGACCATCATCGAGCGCGTGTAAGGGCAGGGAGCAACCAACATGGCTTACAAGAACTTCAAGGTTGAGACCGATTCCGACGGCATCGCGCTCGTCACCTGGGACATTCCCGGCCGGTCGATGAACGTGCTCGACGAGACCTCGACCACCGAGCTCGACGCGATCGTCAAGGCGACCACCGCCGACGCCGCCGTGAAGGGCGTCGTCATCACCTCGGCCAAGGACGCGTTCTGCGCCGGTGCCGACCTGTCCATGCTGGAAGGCATGAATCAGGAATATGCCAAGGTCTTCAAGGCGCAGGGTGAAACCGCGGCGAACCAGATGCTGTTCGACCAGAGCCGTCGCTTCTCGCAGGTGCTGCGCTCGATCGAGACTTCGGGCAAGCCGTGGGCGGCCGCGATCAACGGCCTCGCGCTCGGCGGCGGCTTCGAAATCACGCTGTGCTGTCACTATCGCGTGGCGGCGGAGAATCCCAAGACCCGTCTCGGCCTGCCCGAAGTGAAGGTCGGCCTGTTCCCCGGCGCCGGCGGCACCCAACGCGTGCCGCGCCTGGTGCAGCCGCAGGACGCGATGACCATCCTGCTCAAGGGCGACCCGGTCACGGTGGAGAAGGCCAAGGCGCTCAATCTCATCCACGCCATCGTGCCCGCCGCCGACCTCGTCAAGGCGGCGAAGGACTGGATCAAGGGTGGCGGCAAGGCCGTCGCGCCCTGGGACGAGAAGGGCTTCAAGCTGCCCGGTGGCCCGGTGTTCTCCAAGAACGGCATGATGATGTTCCCCGCCGGCAACGCCATCTATCGCCGCGAGACCTACGACAATTATCCGGCGGCCCGCGCCATCATGAGCTGCGTCTATGAAGGCCTGCAGCTGCCGATCGACGCGGCGCTGCGCGTCGAGTCGCGCTACTTCGCTTCGGTACTGCGCTCGAAGGAAGCGGCCGCGATGATCCGCAGCCTGTTCCTGTCGATGCAGGAGCTCAACAAGGGCGCACGCCGTCCGAAGGACGTTGCCCCGACCAAGGTGAAGAAGATCGCCGTGATCGGCGCCGGCTTCATGGGCGCCAGCGTCGGCTATGTCTCGGCCCGCGCCGGCCTCGACGTCGTCCTGATCGACCGCGACCAGGAGAGCGCCGACAAGGGCAAGGCGCATGCCCAGAAGGTGATCGAGGAGCAGATCAAGAAGGGCCGCGCCAAGCCGGCCGACGCCGAAGCGCTGCTCGCGCGCATCACGCCGACCGCGGACTATGCGACGCTGAAGGATGTCGATCTCGTCATCGAGGCGGTGTTCGAGGACCGCAAGGTCAAGGCCGAGACCTTCGCCAAGGCGCAGGAATATCTGAAGCCGGAGGTGATCTTCGCCTCCAACACCTCGACCCTGCCGATCACCTCCCTGGCCGAGAACTTCAAGGAGCAGGGCAAGTTTGTCGGCATCCATTTCTTCTCGCCGGTCGAGAAGATGATGCTGGTCGAGATCATCAAGGGCAAGAACACCGGCGATCTCGCGATCGCCACCGCGCTCGACTACGTCCGCCAGATCGGCAAGACGCCGATCGTGGTCAACGACTCCCGAGGCTTCTTCGCCAATCGCTGCGTCGGCCGCTACGTCGCCGAAGGCAACGAGATGTTCCTGGAAGGCGTGCCTCCGGCCATGATCGAGAACTGTGCCAAGATGGCCGGCATGCCGGTCGGCCCGCTCTCGCTGTCCGATGAAGTCGCGCTCGATCTCGGCCTCAAGATCATGAAGGCGACCGAGGCCGATCTCGGCCCCAACGCCATCAACCCCGATCAGAAGAAGCTGATGGTGGAGCTGGTCGAGAAGCAGGGCCGGCTTGGCCGCAAGAACGGCAAGGGCTTCTACGACTATCCCGAGAAGGGCAAGGGCCAGAAGAGCCTGTGGCCGGGCCTGTCGTCGCTGCAGCCGAAGCAGCTCGACCCGGATACGCTGGACGTCGAGGAACTGAAGCAGCGTTTCCTGGTGGTGCAGGCGGTGGAAGCCGCGCGCACGGTCGAGGACCATGTCATCACCGATCCGCGCGAGGCCGATGTCGGCTCCATCCTCGGTTTCGGCTTCGCGCCGTTCACCGGCGGCACGTTGTCCTATATCGACTTCATGGGCACGAAGAAGTTCGTCGAGCTGTGCCGCAAGCTGGAAGGCAAATACGGCTCGCGCTTCACGCCGCCCAAGCTGCTCGAGGAGATGGCGGCGAAGGGCGAGACCTTCTACGGCCGCTTCGCGCCGAAGAAGGCGGCGGCCTGACGCCATCCCGACCGGGAAGAACTGCGAGAGGGCCGGATCATCGATCCGGCCCTTCGAATTCCGACAATCAATGCGCTCAGGCGGCCTGGGCCAGCCCCTCCTTCTTCAGCGCCTCCTGCACCTTCGGCCGCGCCGCGACGCGAGCCTTGTAGGCGGTGAGGTTCGGCATGGCCGACAGGTCGAACTTCATGCGGTCGCCCCAGGTCAGCATCGTGAACAGATAGCCGTCGGCGACGGTGAACTGCTTGCCCATCAGGTAGTCGCGGCCGGCCAGCTGGCTGTCGATGTATTTCAGCTTGCCCATGACGCGGTCCTTGAAGAAGGCCTTGGCCTCGTCGTTCAGCGCCGGCGCGAACAGCGGGCCGAAGCTCTTGTGCAGCTCGGAGGTGAGGAAGTTCAGCCATTCGAGCAGCTTGTAGCGCTCATTGCTGTCGCGGGCGGGGGCCAGCGCCTTGCCCGGCGCCTTGTCGGCGATGATCTGGACAATAACCGGACCTTCGGTCACGATCTCTCCGCTGTCGAGGCCCAGCGCAGGGACCTGGCCCTTGGGATTCAGCTTCAGATAATCCTCACCATTTTCGAGCTTCTTGGCACGGATATCGACCTTGACCAGGTCGTAGGGCAGGTCGGCCTCCAGCAGAGCGATATGCGGTGACAGCGAACAGGCTCCGGGCGAATAATACAGCTTCATGGAATTTCCTCCTCTTTGTGCTTGGTTCCAGCAAAGGAACGACTACATGCGCCTGCATGAAATAGTCAAGATTGATGCAGGTGCATCGAATGGGGTAAAGAGCTGGCGACGAGATTGAGCCGGGCCATGAAACGCAAACCATCGACCGAAGCAACGTCCGCCTGGATCCGCCTGATGCGGGTCCAGAGCCGCGTGCTCGACTGCGTCGAGCAGGACCTGAAGAAGGCGGGGTTTCCCCCACTGGCCTGGTACGATGCGCTGCTGGAACTCTCGCGCGCGCCGTCGGGCGAGCTGCGGCCGGTGGAACTCGAGCGGCAGATGCTGATCCCGCAATACTCCACCTCCCGCCTGATCGACCGCCTGGTCGACGAGGGACTGGCCAGCCGGCGCGAGTGCAAGATCGACAAGCGCGGCCAGTTCGTGGAGATCACGGAAGCCGGCCGCGAATTGCAGAAGCGGATGTGGGGCGCCTATTCAGCTGCAATCGAGAAATATGTCGGCTCGAAACTGTCCGACGCCGATGCCGTCAAGCTCAGCGGTCTGCTCGACCGCCTGGGATGCTCCTGCGGCGAGATGAAACTGCCGCCCGCCGGCGCCAATGAAACCACGCCGTCGCGATGATCGCGCGGCAGACCCATCACGTCCGCGCGCCAAGCTGGTTCGCGAACGACCCGTCACCCGCGCATTCGGTCGAAGCGCTTTTGATTAGAGTATGACATGGCGCGAGACCAGATCGACATGACGCCGCTTGAATCGCGTGACGAACTCGTCGCGTGGTTCGAGGCCGGCTCCAAGCCTCCGTCCGAGTTTCGCATGGGCACGGAGCACGAGAAGACGCCGTTCACGCTGGAGGGACACCATCCGGTGCCCTACGAAGGCGCGCGCGGCATCGGCGCGCTGCTCGAGGGCATGAAGCTTCTGCTCGGCTGGGAGCCGATCATGGAGCAGGGCAACATCATCGGCCTCTATGACGTCACCGGTGGCGGCGCGATCTCGCTCGAGCCCGGCGGGCAGTTCGAGCTGTCCGGCGCGCCGGTTGAGAACGTGCACCAGACCCAGGCCGAGGTGATGGCGCATCTGGCGCAGGTCCGCGAGATCGCAACGCCGCTCGGCATCGGATTCCTCGGGCTCGGCATGACGCCGTCCTGGTCGCGCGCCGACATTCCGGTGATGCCCAAGGGCCGCTACAAGATCATGACCAATTACATGCCGAAGGTCGGCCGCTACGGCCTCGACATGATGTACCGGACCTGCACGGTGCAGACCAATCTCGACTTCTCCTCGGAAGCGGACATGGTCAAGAAGCTGCGGGTCTCGCTCGCGCTGCAGCCGGTCGCCACGGCACTGTTCGCCAATTCGCCGTTCACGGAAGGCAAGCCGAACGGCTTTCTCTCGTTCAGGTCCGAGATCTGGCGCGACACCGACAATGCCCGCGCCGGCATGATGCCCTGGGCGTTCGAGGGCGGGATGGGCTTCGAGCGCTATGTCGATTATGCGCTCGACGTTCCCATGTATTTCGTCAAGCGCGGCGAAGAGTATATCGATGTGTCCGGTTCCTCGTTCCGGGCCTTCTTCGATGGCCGCAACAACAACCTGCCCGGCGAGCGCCCGACGCTGTCGGACTGGGCCAATCATCTCTCGACGATCTTCCCCGAGGTGCGGCTGAAGCGCTATCTCGAGATGCGCGGCTCCGACGGCGGCCCCTGGGGCCGGCTTGCGGCGCTGCCGGCGTTCTGGGTCGGTCTGCTCTATGACGATGTCGCCCTCGATGCCGCCTGGGACCTGGTGAAGCACTGGACCGCGCCCGAGCGCCAGGCGCTGCGCGACGACGTGCCACGCTTCGGCTTCAAGGCCCGGATCAAGGACCGCTATCTCTTCGAGATCGCGAAGGAATGTCTCGTCCTGGCCCATGCCGGCCTGCGCCGGCGCGGCCGGATCGACCAGATCGGCCGCGACGAGACCCGCTATCTGGAGCCGCTCGACCGCATCATCGATTCCGGCCGGACGCCGGCCGAGGAAATGCTGGAGAAGTTCAACGGGCCCTGGAACGGGTCGGTGGAGCCGGCCTACCAGGAATACGCGTTCTAGCGCGGGGCTTTGCGCGACCAGCGCACGGTCGCGCCGAAAGGACGGGTCCAAGCCACGATGTCAGGGATGGCGGGGACTGGCTTCCCGGATCGGTGCCGGGCGCCGGGGAGGGGCCGTTCATCGCCCATACAGGTTTGCGGCGATCAAATGACAGGCTGAAAAACCTGAACGTCGTCAATCATTCGAAAGCTGTTCCGATGGGGAAGGGCCGCCTGACCGGGGCCGTCATGGCCTGCGCCGCGCTGCTCTCGCTGCTGTTCGCGAGCGTCCCTGCGCGCGCCCAGACCGCCTTCGACCGTCCCGGCGGCGACTATTTCAGTGCGCCCGTGACCTCAGGCGATCCGGAGGATTGCGCGCTGTCCTGCGAGCGTGACCGGCGCTGCCGCTCCTGGAGCTTCAGCTATCCCGATGTCGAGGGTGGTTCGGCGGTCTGCTGGCTCAAGAACAGCGTGCCGCCGCGCGTGCCCGGAAGCTGCTGCATCTCCGGCGTCCGCGGCGCCGGCGTGATCGAGCCGCGCATCGCCGGCGTCGAGACCTCGATCGACCGCCCCGGCGGCGATTTGCGCAATTTCGAGCTGAAGGACGGCGAGGGCGAGGATGCCTGCAAGGCCGCCTGCACCGCCGACAACAAGTGCCGTGCCTTCACCTATGCCCGCCCCGGCTATACCGGGCGCGAAGCACGCTGCTTCCTCAAGAAGGACATCAAGCCGCCGCGCCGCAAGGCCGGTTTCACGTCCGGCGTGGTGCGATGAAGGCGCGGACGCCTGCGTAGCCCACGATTGCCGGTGCCTGCAGGAAACGAGAGGGGTGGATTACGCTTCGCTCATCCACCCCTGGATGCTCTTCAATGCACGGCGGTGAAGAACCGCGCCAGCCGGAAGCCGGAGAGCCACGTGTAGACCGGCTGGCCGCGGATGCCGAGATCCCAGGAGCCGAGCACCGCGTCGGCGCGTCCGACCAGATTGTCGATCGGCAGCAGCCCGACGCCGCCGGAGCGCAGCGGCACCCGACTGTCGGCGGAATTGTCACGGTTGTCGCCGAGCACGAAGAGATGGCCCGGCGGCACCGTTACTTCAGCCGTGTTGTCGAGCGGGCCGTTGTCCCGCATCTTGAAGATCAGGTGCTTGACGCCGTTCGGCAGCGTTTCGACATAGCGGTAAGCGGGCTCGCTGCCGCCATTGTCGTCCTCGGCGGCTCCGACGCCGTCGGGCTTCAATTCGGCGGGACGGTCGTTGATGAAGAGCTGACCCTGCCGCATCTGGATACGGTCGCCGGGCAATCCCACCACGCGCTTGACCCAGGCCTGCGAGCGATCGCCCGGCCAGCGGAAGACGACGACGTCGCCGTGCTTCGGCGTCTCCGCGAAGACACGGCCGCTTTCGGGCAGGTTGATCTGGATCGGCAGGGAAGAGGTGCCGTAGCCATAGGGGAATTTCGACGCGATCAGCGCGTCGCCGATCAGGAGCGTCGGCTCCATCGAGCCTGACGGCACGTAGAACGGCTCTGCGAGCGCGCCCTTGGCGATGAATACGGCCGCGACGATGCCGGCCAGTTGCACCAGCTGGCCGCCCCAGCCGCCGCTCTTCGGCTTGGTCGTGACGGTTGCTTTATCAACGCTCATGCGCCCGTTCCGCCCACTGTGATCCGTTCCATCAGAAGCGAGGGCTGGCCGACGCCGACAGGCACGCCCTGGCCGTTCTTGCCGCAGGTGCCGATCCCGGTGTCGAGCGCCAGGTCGTTGCCGATCATGCGGATGCGATGCAGGTCGGTCGGCCCGTTGCCGATCAGCATGGCGCCCTTGAGGGGCGCGCCGATCTTGCCGTTCTCGATCTTGTAGGCCTCGGTACATTGGAACACGTATTTGCCCGAGGTGATGTCGACCTGACCGCCGCCGAAATTCGCGGCGAACACGCCATTCTTCACCGATGCCAGGATCTCGGCCGGATCGCGGTCGCCGGCGAGCATGTAGGTGTTGGTCATGCGCGGCATCGGCACATGGGCATAGCCCTGGCGACGGCCGTTGCCGGTCGGCTTCATGTTCATCAGGCGCGCGTTCTGGCGGTCCTGCATGTAGCCGACCAGGATGCCGTCCTCGATCAGCACGGTGCGATTGGTCGGCGTGCCCTCGTCGTCGATCGAGAGCGAGCCGCGGCGGGAGGCGATGGTGCCGTCATCGACCACGGTGACGCCCTTGGCCGCGACCTGCTGGCCCATCAGTCCCGCAAATGCAGACGTCTTCTTGCGGTTGAAGTCGCCCTCGAGGCCATGGCCGACCGCTTCATGCAGCATCACGCCGGGCCAGCCGGCGCCCAGCACGACATCCATCTCGCCGGCGGGGGCGGGAATCGATTCGAGATTGACCAGCGCCTCGCGCAGCGCGCCATCGGCGGCCTCGCGCCAGTTCTTGCTCTCGATGAACTCCGCATAGCCGGCGCGGCCGCCATAGCCCTTGCTGCCGCTCTCCTGGCGATCGCCCTGGCCGGCCACGACCGAGACGTTGACACGCACCAGCGGGCGGATGTCGCGATAGCTCTCGCCGTCCGGCCGCAGGATCTCGACGACCTGCCAGGTGGCACCGAGGCTCACGCTGACCTGCCGCACCCGCGGATCCTTGTCGCGCAAATAGGCATCGATCTCGGCGAGCAGCTTCACCTTGGTCTCGAAGCCGGGCGCATCCAGCGGGTTGTCGTCGCCATAGAGGCGGACATTGGTGTGCGGAGGCGGCGCGGCGAAGCTGCCCGAGTAGCCGCCGCGCACGGCCGCAACGGCGTCGGCGGCGCGGATCAGAGCCGGCAGCGACACGTCGGATGAATGGGCATAACCGACCGCGTCGTCCTTGACGGCGCGCAGGCCGAATCCCTGCGAGGTGTCGTAGGTTGCCTGCTTCAGCCGCCCGTTGTCGAACATCAGCGCTTCGGTCTGGCTGTATTCCAGGAACAATTCGCCGTCGTCAGCGCCGGCAAGGCCGCGGGCGACCTCGTGGCGAACCTGGTCGCGGTCGAGATTGGCGCGGTCGAGCAGGGAGGTGGTGGCGGGATTGGTCATCGGTCATCCATTGTCGGAGAGATGTCCGGCAAGATAATGGCTTCCCGGCCGTTCGGCGAGAGGGCGGACCGTCACATTACCGAAACGACACGATTGAAATCATTGCCATATCTGACGCGCTGATCGAAAGCGTCCGCTTGAGTCGAGCTCCGTGACGGCTGACGGCATGTCGGGCGGCCTTCGTGACGACCCAAGACGAGAGCCGCCGCGCCGTATTTGTACGGGCTGGGACCTTCAACTGGATTTAGGGTGGCGATGGAACCTTGCCCGCTCGCGCGCGCGAACGGGTCGTCGCGCTGGGAATCCGTGCCGTGACGAGTCTCGATCAAGCCGACCATCTGCCGCTGCGTCCGAAGCTGTCATTTGCCGGCGTCGCCTATGAAGACAGGTTCTGTCGATATTATCACGGCTTCTACTATCGCTACGCCCAGGCGAGCCTTGCGGTGGGGATGGCGCTGATCCTCGGCGACTATCTCGTCGACCGGATGGCCTTCGACGCGCCCGCCAATTTCTACCGCATCCAGCTTTGCCTTCCGCTGCTCGCGATCGGGCTCGCCTACTCCTTCACCGATACGGCGCGGCGACACTGGCAGTCCGTGATGTCCACCTTCATCGTGGCGGTGGCCTGCAGCCTGTTCTGGGTTCTGTCGGTCATCGACCAGCAAGGCGGCATGGGACTGAAATCATGGGTCGGAATTCTCAACTTCACCTTTCTGGAGTTCTATTGCTTCGTCATCCTGGGCGTCCAATTCCGGTTTGCGCTGCCCGCGGGACTCGCGATCCTGCTGGTGTTCGAAGCCGCGATGCAGGCCGGACTCGGCACTGACGTCGGGGCCTTCTTCTACTGGTCCTATCGCGTCGTGACGCTTTTCATCCTGGCGGCGGGGATCGGCTGGTGGCGCGAATTCCTCGTTCGCAAGGATTTCTCGACGCAGACCACCTTGAAGGCAGCCCGGGATGTTCTGAAGAACCAGAACGGCCTGCTCGAGATCGAGGTCGAAAAGCGGACCGGCAAGCTCCAGGAAATCCAGGATGCGACCATCGTGATCCTGGCATCGCTGGTCGAGACCCGCGACAACGAGACCGGCAATCACATCCGACGTACCCAGCATTATGTGCGGGCGTTGGCCCGCCAGCTGCAATCCCATCCGGCCTTTGCCGCCGATCTGGCCGGATCCCGGCTGGACATCCTGTTCAAATCCGCGCCGCTGCACGACATCGGCAAGGTTGGCATTCCCGACAGTATCCTCTTGAAGCCGGGCCGGCTCGATCCGGCTGAATTCGAGATCATGAAGACCCATGCGAGCCTCGGCCACCAGGCGATCGAGAAGGCCGAAAGACAGCTGGGCATCACCGTCGATTTCCTTGCCTGCGCCAAGGAGATCGCCCTGAACCATCACGAGAAATGGGACGGCAGCGGTTACCCGAGAGGGCTCGCGGGCGCCGCCATCCCGATCTCGGCCCGTCTGATGGCCGTGGCCGACGTCTACGATGCCCTGACCACGCGTCGGGTCTACAAGGGCGCGATGTCCCATGACGAGGCGGTGACGATCATCCTCGACGGACGCGGCCGTCACTTCGATCCCGATGTCGTGGATGCCTTCGCCGCGATCAGCAAACAGTTCCGGGACATCGCCGCCCGCTACGCCGATTAGAGCGTCTTCGAGCGACGTGACATGCGCGAGGGATCGCCGTTACGGCAGCTTGTCGTAGCCCTCGCCCAGCCCGTTCAGGCTGAGCGGGAAGCCGATGCCTTCCTCGGGGGTCTCGAAGATGATGAAGGTGGCGGTCTTGGCGCTGCGGAGCTGGCCAAGCAGCTTGTCGTCCATCACGACCTCGGCGACGCAGCCATTGGGCAGGCAGCGGACGAAGCCGGCGCGGCCGACGTCCTGGTTGTCGAGCTTCAGTCCGAGGCCCGAGGGCAGGAGGACGCCGAGCGGAGCGACCACGCGCATCAGCCGGCTCTTCTGGTCGGCGGTCTTGAGCACGATGACGGTGAGGCCGGCATTGGAGCGGTCTTCGGCCACCACGCTCTGGATCAGGGCACATTGCTCGGTCTGTGCGCCGGGCGGGGTGTCGCAGCGGATCTGCCAGTCGCCATGCACGGAGCGCACCGCGCCCTGCGCATGGGCGAGGTCGGGGCACAGCAGGGCCAATGCAAGGAAAAGGACCGCGGCCAATGAACTGTTCAGGGAACCGGTCATCGCCTTGATGCCGTCAGCCGGCCACACCATGCATCTCGAAAGCCCCATCGGGGTCGGTCCTCTGCTCGCTTTGTGGCTCGCACGCAACGGACTGATACGGCAATGACGGCGTCTTGAAGGCGATTTGCAAGCAAATCCCGCGCCGCCCGGCGCTGCCATCGTCGACCCGAATCAGGTTCCTGCGCTGCCGCTCGCCAGTGCCTAACGCGGGCAATCCCGGTGTCAAGCCGCAGCATCCCGGGAAACGGTATTTTTGTCTGATCTTGCAAGGAAATATCTTGCGGGTGGTGACTGGCCGAGAGGGCTCAAGACTGCATTGCGATAGATCAAGAATTATGGTTTGAGAGGCTTGATTTCGGCGTTCTATCGATCCTGCCCGAATTCCTCTTAGAGGTATTCTTGAAAGAGGTGTTCTCGGCGGCTTGTCGGACGGGCGGATCGAATAAAGCGTTCCCCGCGAGCAGGGGAGCGCACTCGGGGTGATTTCGTTAAGGGGAGCGCGAGCGGCATGAGGATGTCGATGGGTCGGGTGAGCCGGCATTTGCTGGGAATGACCACCATCGCCTTGGTGGCGGCCGGCATGATGCTGGTGACGGGCGGCACGGCATTCGCCGAACTCGGACAGCCGGAGCCGTGGGAATGGCACCTGCAGGCGTCCGGTTCGCCGGTGATGGACAACATCGTCTGGTTCCACAATTTCCTGTTCGTGCTGATCACGCTGATCACGCTGTTCGTTCTCGCGCTGCTGATCATCGTGGTGATCAAGTTCAACGCCAAGGCCAACCCGGTGCCGTCGCGCACCACCCACAACACCATGATCGAGGTGGTGTGGACCCTGGTTCCGGTGCTGATCCTGGTCGCCGTCGCGGTGCCCTCGTTCCGCCTGCTGTTCCTCGAACTCGACATTCCGAAGGCGGACCTGACCATCAAGGCCACCGGCAAGCAGTGGTACTGGTCCTATGCCTATCCCGACAACGGCAAGTTCGAATTCGACTCGCTGATGGCCCAGGACAAGCAGCCCCGCCTGCTCGGCGTCGACAACGAGATGGTCGTGCCGGTCAACAAGGTGATCCGCGTCCAGACCACCGGCGCCGACGTCATCCACGCCTTCGCCCTGCCGGCCTTCGGCGTCAAGATCGACGCCATTCCCGGCCGCCTGAACGAGACCTGGTTCAAGGCCACCAAGGTCGGCATGTATTACGGCCAGTGCTCCGAGCTCTGCGGCAAGGACCACGCCTTCATGCCGATCGCGATCCGCGTGGTGAGCGATCAGGACTTCGCCTCCTGGGTGGAGACGGCGAAGAAGAAATATGCGAGCGGCGGCAGCAGCACCTTCGCCTCCGCGGCCGGTCCGACGCAGTAGGCATCGGAAGGCTCGACAGACTGAAAGCGACATGAAGGGCGGGACCTCCCGGGGTCCGATTGGGACGCAAGGCAGGATTTGAAAATGGCAACCAGCGCAGCGGCACACGGCGATCACGCGCACCATGACGAGCATGCCCATCCGACCGGATGGCGCCGCTACGTCTACTCGACCAACCACAAGGACATCGGCACGATGTACCTGATCTTCGCGGTCATCGCCGGCGTCATCGGCGCCGCGATGTCGATCGCGATCCGGGCCGAGCTGATGTATCCCGGCGTGCAGATCTTCCACGAGACGCAGACCTACAACGTCTTCGTGACCTCGCACGGCCTGATCATGATCTTCTTCATGGTGATGCCGGCGATGATCGGCGGCTTCGGCAACTGGTTCGTGCCGCTGATGATCGGCGCGCCGGACATGGCGTTCCCGCGCATGAACAACATCTC
>CAYREH010000070.1:0-28446 GCA_964423245.1 uncultured Bradyrhizobium sp.
CCGGAGTGAGACGACACATACGACAATTCCGAATTTCGGTAAAGCGGAATATTTTGCGCCGATCGCATTGACCGGCATGTTGGGTGTTTTGCCCGACGGGCACCGCAAGATATTGTGGGCCTCGCCCCGTCGTTCGGGCGCACGCAAACCGGAATGATAGCGAGGAGCGGCGGATGACGCTTCGCTCAGCACTGCCCGCAGGGCCAGGAGGACGACCGCCTGCGCTAGACCGCCTCTGCGAGATGGCAGGCGACCCACTGCTCGCTGCCAGCCGCGCGCAGCGCCGGCTCCTCGCTGCGGCAGCGATCGAAGGCCAGCGGACAGCGGGTGTGGAAGCGGCATCCGCGCGGCGGGTTGATCGGACTGGGCACATCGCCGCTGAGGATGATCGGATTGCGCTGGGCGCCAGGCTCGGGCAAGGGCACCGCCGAAAGCAACGCCCTGGTGTAGGGATGCTTCGGCGCGGCAAAGATCTCCCGGCGCGGCGCCACCTCGACGATCTTGCCGAGATACATCACCGCGACTCGGTGCGTCATGTGCTCGACGATGGCGAGGTCGTGGCTGATGAAGAGGAGCGCGAGGCCGAACTTCTGCTGGAGGTCCTGCAACAGATTGACGATCTGCGCCTTGACGGAGACGTCGAGCGCGGACACCGCCTCGTCGCAGACGATGAGTTCCGGCTCGGCCGCCAGCGCCCGTGCGATGCCGATGCGCTGGCGCTGGCCGCCGGAGAATTCGTGCGGCCGCCGGTTCAGCGCCTCGCGCGGCAGCCGCGCCGTGTCCATCAGCGCGGTGACGCGCACTTCGAGATCCTCGGCGGACTTGGCGAGACCGAAATTGCGGATCGGCTCGGCGAGGATGTCGCGCACGCGCATGCGCGGATTGAGGCTGGAGAACGGGTCCTGGAACACGACCTGCACGCGGCGGCGCATCTGCCGCATCGTGGCCGGAGCGGCGTCGTCGATACGCTGGCCGTCGAGGATCACCTGCCCTGACGTGATGTCGAACAGCCGCAGGATCGCGCGGCCGACCGTCGACTTGCCGCAACCGGACTCGCCGACCAGCGACAGGGTCTCGCCGCGCGCGATCTCGAAGGACACGCCGTCCACCGCGTAGACCCATTCGGATTTGCGCCCGAACAGTCCTTTGTTGACCGGAAAATGCTTCTTGAGGTCGTTGACCTGGAGCAGCGGCGGACTCATGCGGCGACCGCCCCCTTGGCCGAATAATGGCAGGCCGCGATATGGCGCGGCGCCTTTTCCTCCAGCCCCGGTGCGAATTGGCGACAGACATCGGTCGCGATCGCGCAGCGGCCGGCAAAGACGCAGCCGGTGATCGGCTTGCGCAAATCAGGCACCTGCCCCGGGATCTCGGCGAGCCGCCGCGCCGCACCGGTCAGCGACGAGCCGAGCCGCGGCACGGCTCCGAGCAGGCCCTGCGTATAGGGATGGCGCGGCGAGCGGAACAGGTCGGCGACCGGCGCCTCCTCGACCTTGCGGCCCGCATACATCACCATAACGCGCTCGGCGATCTCCGCGACCACGCCGAGATCATGGGTGATCAGGATGATCGCGGCGCCGACCCGGCGCTTGAGATCGAGCATCAGCTTGAGGATCTGGGCCTGGATGGTCACGTCGAGCGCGGTGGTCGGCTCGTCCGCGATCAGGAGCTTCGGATTGCAGGCGAGCGCGATGGCGATCATGACGCGCTGGCGCATGCCGCCGGAAAGCTGGTGCGGATATTCGCGCACACGGCGGGCCGGCTCGGGAATGCCGACCAGCGTGAGCATCTCCACCGCATGCGCTTCAGCCGCGGTCTTGTCGAGGCCCTGATGGATCATCAGCGTCTCGCGGATCTGGCGGCCGACGGTCAGCACCGGATTGAGGCTGGTCATCGGCTCCTGGAAGATCATCGAGATGTCGTTGCCGCGGATCGCACGCATCTCCCGATCGGACAATTGCAGGAGGTCGCGGCCCGCAAAGCGGATGGCGCCCGCGATCCTGCCGGGCGGCTCCGGGATGAGCCGCATCAGGGACATCGAGGTCACCGACTTGCCACAGCCGGATTCGCCGACGATGGCGAGGGTCTCGCCCTCCGCGACATGGAACGACACGCCGTCGACGGCACGGTTGATGCCGCCGGGCGTCCGGAAGTGGGTTTGCAGATTCTCGACTTCGAGCAGCGCCATCGTGATCAGGCCTTCGACATCACTGATACCTGCGCCATCACAGGGTCTTTCACAGGCTTTTGGCCATGCGCGGATCGAGCGCATCGCGCAGGCCGTCGCCGAGCAGGTTCACCGCCAGCACCGTGACGGACAGGAAGGCGGCCGGGAAGAACACGATGTAGGGCTTGACCTGCCAGAGCGCCCGCCCCTCCGCCATGATGTTGCCCCAGGACGGGATGGTCGGCGGCGTACCGGCGCCGATGAAGGACAGGATCGCCTCGGTGATCATGGCGCTGGCGCAGATATAGGTCGCCTGCACCAGCATCGGCGCCAGCGTGTTCGGCAGGATGTGACGCAGGATGATCATGGGCGTGCGCGTGCCGCAGGCGACCGCGGCATCGACATAGGGCTGCTCCCGCAGCGACAGCACCACGCTGCGGACGAGGCGCGAGACGCGCGGGATCTCGGCGATGGTGATGGCGAGAATGACGTTGCCGACGCTCCCGCGGGTCAGCGCCATCAGCGCGATCGCGAGCAGGATCGGCGGGATCGACATCAGGCCGTCCATGAACCGCATCAGGATTCCGTCGGCCCAGCGGATGAAGCCGGACACGATGCCGATGAGGAGCCCGGCGGCCGAGGCGAGGAGCGCGACCGACAGGCCGACCGTGAGCGAGACCCGCGCGCCATAGAGAACGCGGGAATAGATGTCGCGGCCGAGCACGTCGGTGCCGAACCAGTAGAGCGCCGATGGCGCGCGGGTGCGTTTCGCCGGCGCCAGCGCGGTCGGATCGACCGTGCCCAGATAGGGCGCGAACACCGCGATCAGGACGAGAGCCAGCAGCAGCGCGCCGCCGATCGCGACCGTGGGATGGCCGCGCAGCAGGCCGACGAACCCGCGCCGGATCACGACGGGGCGGAGAATCTCGGGCAGTTGCGGCGCGACGACGAAGCCCGATGGCAGCGACGACGGATTGACTGAGGTGTCGGTCAATAGCGGATCCTCGGGTCAACGAGCGTATAGACGACGTCGATCATCAGATTGACGAGGACGTAGACGAAACTGAACAGCAGGACGATGCCCTGGATGACGGGATAGTCGCGGCGCAGGATCGCATCGATCGTGAGCCGGCCGAGGCCGGGGATCGCGAACACGCTCTCGGTCACGACGGCGCCGCCGATCAGCAGCGCGATGCCGATCCCGATCACGGTGACGATCGGCACCGCCGCGTTCTTCAACGCGTGAATGAACAGGATGCCGCCCTGCCCGAGCCCCTTGGCGCGCGCGGTGCGGATATAGTCCTGCTGCAGGACTTCGAGCATGGTGGCGCGGGTGATGCGTGCGATCAGCGCGATGTAGACGCAGCCGAGCGCGACGGCCGGCAGGATCAGGTTCTGCAGCCATGGCCAGACGCCCTCGGTGAGCGGCGTGTAACCCTGCACCGGCAGCCATTCGAGCTCCAGCGCGAAGATGTAGGCGAGGACATAGCCGACGACGAAGACGGGCAGCGAGAATCCGAACACGGCAAACGCCATGATGGCGCGGTCGATAAAGCTGCCGGCCTTCCAGGCCGCCACCACGCCGAGCGGCACGGCGATGACGATGGTGAGCAGCAGCGTGACGGTCATCAGCGACAGCGTCGGGCCGAGACGCTGTCCGATCATCGCCGAAACCGGCAGATTGGTGAAGATCGAGGTGCCGAGATCGCCATGCAGGATGCGCCAGACCCAGCTCCCGAACTGGATCAGGAAGGGACGGTCGAGGCCGAGACTCTGGCGGATGCGCTCCACATCCTCCGGGCTGGCCTGGTCGCCCGCAATGACCACGGCGGGATCACCCGGCGCGATGTAGAGCAGGCTGAACACGAACAGCGCGACGATCGCCATGACAGGCAAGGTCGAGACGATGCGTCGGAGGATGTAGGAGAGCATGTCTTGTCAGCGCCGCATCATGCGGATTTGCCCACGCCCCAGAAGAACGGCAGCGGCCCCTTGGTGATGCCGGAGACGTTCTTGCGCCAGGCTGTGTAGCTGAGGAAGAAGCCGGTCGGGGCGTAGACGACGTCCTCGAGCGCGGCCTTGTTGAGGCGGCCGATGGCGGCCTTCTCCTCGTCGAGGTTCTTGGCCTCGAACCAGGAGGAGACTTCCTTCTCGGTGCCGGGGCTGTTCGGCCAGCCGAACCAGGCCTTGTCGCCGTTGGCACGGATGGCGGTGTAGGGCGCCGGATTGATGCAGTCCGCGCCGGCGTGCCAGGTGTGGAACATGTTCCAGCCGCCCTGTCCCGGCGGGGTCTTCGCCGCGCGGCGGGATCCGACCGTGCCCCAATCGGTGGCGACGAAATCGACGTTCATGCCGAGCTTCTTGAGCAGATCCGCGGTCACGTCGCCCTGCGCCTTGGTGATCGGCTGATCCTGCGCAACGAGACAGGTCACCGGCTGACCGGAATAGCCGCTCTCGGCGAGCAGCTTCTTGGCCGCGTCGAGATCGCGCTTGCCCTTCAGGATTTCGCCGCCGGCTTCACTGTAGAGCGGCGTGTCCGGCGTGAAGAAGCCGGGCAGCGGCTTCCACAGCGCGGTGTCGTCGCCGACGATCGCGCGCATGTAGTCCTCCTGGCTCAGCGCCATCAGCACCGCACGGCGCGCCCGGACGTCGTTGAACGGGGCGAACAGATGGTTCATGCGGAACGAGCCGACATTGCCGAGGGGATCGCCGATGTCGACGCTGATGTTCTTGTTCTTCTTCAGGACCGGAACGAGGTCGGCGATCGGGCTCTCCCACCAGTCGACCTCGCCGTTCTGCAGGGCCGCCGCGGCCGTCGCCGGATCCGGCATCACGATCCATTCGATGCGATCGACCAGCATCTGCTTGCCGCCGGCCAGCCACGACGCCTTCTCCTGCCGCGGCGCATAGTCGGCGAACTTCTCGAACACGGCCTTGGCGCCGGGCACCCACTCGCCCTTGGCGAACTTCATCGGACCGGAGCCGACATAGTCGCCGATCTGCTTGAACGGATCGGTCTGCGCGATGCGCTCCGGCATGATGAAGGCGCAGGGCGAATTGTTCTTCGCCAGCGCATAGAGCATCTTCGGGAACGGCTGCTTCAGCACCCATTTGAAGGTGCGGTCGTCGACGGCGGTGAGTTCCTGCTGCAGCGCCTTGATCATCAGGCCCATCGGATCGCGCGCCGACCAGCGGGTCAGGCTGGCGACGACGTCCTTGCTCAGCACCGGCTCGCCGTCGTGAAACTTCAGTCCCGGACGCAGCTTGAAGGTCCAGGTCGTACCGTCGTCGCTGACCTGCTCGGACTCCACCATCTGCCGCTGCGGCTGCAGTGAAGAATCGATGCCGTAGAGCGTGTCCCACACCATCGCCGCCGCGTTGCGCACGACATATTGCGTGCCCCAGATCGGATCGAAATTGGCGAGGTTGGCCTGCGGCACGAAGCGCAGCGTGCGCGCCGATGCGCCTTGCGCGATCGCCGGCGCCGAAATGCCGGTCAGTGCGAGACCGCCCGCGCCGGCCAGTCCCTTCAATACGGTCCTGCGATCCATGAAATCCTCCCAGTGATGCCGTGGTGCTGGCCTGCGATGGGCCAAAGGCGGGTGAAACCGAAGCTCATTGGCCTGCAAATGGTATGCCAGCAACGGCGCTATCGCCAGCCGGGTCCGCGCGCCGTCGCACGGAACAGGACCTCAAAGCGCGGCCGCCAGCAGCTTGCCGGTCTCGATATGCGGGATCGCCTCGACCAGCTTGCGGGTGTAGTCGGTCTTCGGATTGTCGAACAGCGCCCGGCTTTCGCCCTGCTCCACGATGCCGCCATTGCGCAGCACGATGGTGCGGTCGCAGAGCATCCGCACGACGTTGAGATCGTGGCTGACGAAGAGCAGCGCGATGTCGTTCTCCCGCCTGAGGCGATCGAGCAGCTGCAGCACCACCGCCTGGACCGAAACGTCGAGCGCGGCGGTCGGCTCGTCCAGCACCAGGAGCCGCGGCCGGCAGGCGATGGCGCGGGCAATGCCGACGCGGGCCTTCTGCCCGCCGGACAGCTGATGCGGAAAGCGCGGCAACAGATCGAGCGGCAGGCCGACGCGCTCGGCGCACTCCTCGACGCGCTTGCGCAGCGCATCGCCCGCATGCATGCCGTCGAGCCGCAGCAGGGGATGGGCGATACAGTCGAACGCGGTGAAGCGCGGATTGAGGCTCTCGTTCGGGTCCTGGAACACCATCTGGATGTCCTTGCGGAACGGCGAACGATGGAAGTCGCGCGAGGGGATGTGTCCGATCGACTGCCCGTCGAACACGATGTCGCCTTCGCTGGCATCGATCAGGCGGCAGATCATGCGGGATGTCGTGCTCTTGCCGGACCCGGACTCGCCGACGAGACCCACGCTCTCCCCCATCGCCATCGTCATCGAGAAATCGGCGACGGCGGCCGACCCCTGGTCGAAGCGCTTGGCGAGCTTGCGAACCTCGAGGAGCGGTGGCGTGCCGTGCGCGGGCTCATGCCGGGGCATGCCGACGACCGCCGCGTGGCGCTCCCGCTCCTCCTCCGTCACGAGATCCTCGATGCGGGAGGTCGCGGTCGGCGAGGCCGCGACGAGGCGCCTCGTGTAGGGATGCGAGGGGCGGCTGAACAGCGTCCCGGGATCGGCCTCCTCGACGATGCGCCCCTTCTCCATCACGGCGATGCGGCGGCAATAGCGCGCGGCAAGCCCGAGATCGTGCGTGATCAGGATGATCGCCATGCCGCGCGCCGCCGCGATGTCGGCGAGCAGGTCCATCACCACCTTCTGCGTGGTGACGTCGAGGCCGGTGGTCGGCTCGTCCGCGATCAGCAGCGACGGATTGCAGGAGATCGCGATCGCGATCATCACGCGCTGGCACATGCCGCCCGAGAGTTCGTGCGGATAGGCACTCATCCGCGCCTCGGGATCGCGGATCTGCACGGCGCGCAGGAGCTCGAGCGCTTCTGCGCGCGCGGCGTCCTTCGAGATCCGCTTGTGGGTCAGGATGGCATCGGCGATCTGCAGGCCGATGGCGCGGATCGGATTGAGCGCCGCCCGCGGATTCTGGAAGATCATCGACATCGCCGCACCCTGCAGCTGGCGGAGATCGTCGCCGCGCAGCTTGGTCACGTCCTGGCCGCGGAACAGGATCCTGCCGCCGGTGACGCGGCCGGCGGCATCCAGCAGCCGCGTCGTCGCAAAGCCGGTCACGGACTTGCCCGAGCCGCTCTCGCCGACGAGGCCGAGCATTTCGCCGGGCTCGACATTGAGCGTGACGCCGCGCACCGCCTCGACCATGCCGCGGCGCGTCGAGAAGGCGACGTGGAGGTCCTCGATCCTGAGCAGGGCCTCGCTCATGTGCGCATCCGGGGATCGAGGATGTCGCGCATTCCGTCGCCGAGCAGGTTGAAGCAGAGCACCGCCATCATCAGCGCCAGTCCCGGAAATGCGACCAGCCACCAGCGGCCGGTCGAGATGAAGCGCGCGCCTTCGGCGACCATGATGCCCCATTCCGGCGTCGGCGGCTTGACGCCGAGACCGATGAAGGACAGGCCCGCGGCGTTGAGGATGGCCCAGCCGAGATTGAGCGACATCTGCACCGCCATGGCCGGCAGGATGTTCGGCAAGAGGAAGCGCAGCACCACGGAGAAATGGCTCTCGCCGCAGGCGCGCGCGGCCTCGACCCAGCCGACATTGCGGCGGACGTTCACTTCGGCGCGCGCGAAGCGGATGTAGAAGGGCAGATTGATGATCGCGGTCGCGATCACGATGTTCTCGATGCGGTTGCCCAATGCGGCGACCATCGCCATCGCCAGCACGAACAGCGGAAACGCCATCATCACGTCGACGAAGCGCCCCACGGCCCGGTCGAGCCGGCCGCCGGCATAGCCGCAGAAGGCGCCGACCACGGCGCCGATCACGAAGGAGATGCCGACCGCGGAGACCGCGATGGTCAGATCGAGCCGGGCTGCAATGATGAGCCGGCTGAACACGTCGCGTCCGAGCTGGTCGGTACCGGCAAGGTGCGCCGCGCTCGGCGGCTGCAGCGCCTCCGAGACGTTGGAGACGATGGGATCGTAGGGCACGATCCAGGGCCCAAAGATCGCGACGAGGACGAACAGCAGCACGCCGGTCGCGGCGATGCCGGTGAGCGGATTGCCGCGCAGGATCCAGATCGAGTGGCGGAGGGTTGCGCTGGTCATTCGATCGATACCCTGGGGTCGGCGATGCCGTAGCAGATGTCGACCACCAGATTGACCAGCACGAACAGGCTGGCCATCAGCAGCACGAAACCCTGCACCGGCGCATAGTCGGAGGAGAGCAGCGCATCGAGCGCGTAGGAGGCGACGCCCGGCCAGGAGAACACCTTCTCGACCAGCACATTGGCTCCCAGCATGGTCGAGAACACGATGCCGGCGATGGTGATGACGGGCAGGATCGCATTCCGCAAGGCATAGGTGACCACCACCTTGCGCCAGGACAGGCCGACCGACCGCGCGGTGCGGACGAAGTCGCTGCCGAGCGACACCAGCATCGAGGCCCGCGTGATCCGGGCCAGCGGCGCGATCACGAACAGCGCCATGCTCACTGCCGGCAGGATCAATTGCCTGAAGGCGGCCCACCAGCCTTCGACGTCCCCGGCGAGCAGGAAGTCGATCGAGAGGAAGCCGGTGCGCTGCGGCGGCAGCGACGTGAACACGTCGATCCGCCCCGTGGGATCGGGCGCGAGCCCCAGCAGGTAGTAGAAGACATAGATCAGCAGCAGGCCCGACACGAAGGTCGGGACGCAGACGCCGAGCGCGCAGAACAGCCGCACGCCGTGATCGACGAACGACCCCGGCCGCAGCGCCGCGAAGACACCGAGCGGCACCGCCGCGATCAACGCAATCAGGAGCGCCGTGAACGTCAGTTCGAGCGAGGCCGGGAGCCGTTCGCGCAGATCCTTCAGCACCGGCTGCCCGGTCATCATGGAACGGCCGAGATTGCCGTGGCCGATGTCGGAGAGATAGAACACCAGCTGCTCCGGCACCGACTTGTTCAGCCCCATCTGCTTGCGGATCTGCTCGATCTCCTCCTTACCGGCATTCGGCCCCGAGGCGAAGAACACCGCGGGGTCGCCGGGAAGGACGCGCATCAGCAGGAAGGTGAAGACCAGCACCCCGAACAGCGCGGGCAGCGACGACAGCAGCCGCCTGCCCGCCCGCACCAATGTCGCAGCAAGACCGGTCTTCACCTTTCGGAGCCCCTCTCGTTCACTTCGTCTGCCGCCATCACTTGCGGCTGAGGTCGCGATAGTCGACCAGCCGGTGGAACTGGTAGGTGTAGCCCTCGATGGTCGACGCCATGACCGCGTCCTGGCTAGGCTGCCACAACGGAATCTGCGGCATCTCGCTGAAATGGATCGCGTTGAGCTTGCGGCCGTCTTCCTCGTACTTGGCCTTGTCCGGCTCGAAGCGGGCTTTCTGCGCGATTGCCTCCAGTTCGGAATTATTGATCGAGCTGTAGTTCCAGCGCTGGTTGCCGGTATAGAAATTGCGATAGAAATAGTCAGTCGAGGGCAGCCAGGCGGTAATACCCTCGATAAAGAACGGAACCTTCTTCTCGTTGATCAGCGTCGACATCTGCGCGTCCGGCAACTTCTGGATGTCGACCTTGATCCCGATCTTGCCGAGCGATTCCTTCACCAGCGCCGCCATCGGCTCCGCGGTCGCGGCCTGGCCGACGTTGAAGCTGAACGTGGTCGAGAAGCCTTCTGGCAGACCTGCAGCCTTGAGATATTCCCTGGCCTTGTCGAGATCGAGCTTCACCGGCTGCTGGAACGGATAGGTGCCGTTCAGCGGCTTGCCGTCCGGCCAGCTCGCGCCGAACAGCGGCGCACCGCGGCCGAACAAAGCGGCCTTGAACATGTCCTCATAGGGCAGCGCGTAGGCGATGGCGCGGCGGACATTGACGTTGTCGAACGGCGGCATCTGGTTGTTCATCGAGACGTAGGTGATCGCATTGTATTGCGGGGTCGAGATCACCTTGAGCTTGCCCTTGGCCTCCAGCGACTGCACGTCGCTGGCCTGGAGATCGACGACGAGGTCGGCATCTCCGCGCTCGACGAGGTTGGCGCGGGTTGCCGCCTCCGGCACCGACTGCACGATCACACGCTTGAAGAACGCCGGCTTGTTGGCTGAGCCGCGATTCCAGCTCTCATCGCGCTTGAGGATAGCCTGCTCGCCGGGCTTGAAGCTCTCGACCACATAGGCGCCGCTGCCGGCGGTGTGCTCCTTCAACCAGGCCGTCGCCCAGGGATCATCCGCGGTCGCGTGCTGTTTGGCCAACTTCGAATTGATGATGATGGGATAGACGGTTGCGAGATTGGGCAGCGCGAGCTTGTCAGGCTTCGGCAGCGTCACCTCGATGGTGAGGGGATCGATCACCTTGAACTGGTCGGCCGAAGTCAGCGACCCCGTCAGGAGCTGCGCCTTGCCGAGGATCGGCGCAGTGACGCAGCGATCGAGCGACCATTTGACGTCCTCGGCCGTGACCGGCGATCCGTCCTGGAATTTTGCGTCCTTGCGCAGGCGGAAGGTGATCTTCAGACCGTCGGGGCTGACGTCGTAGGATTCGGCGAGTTCGCCAGTGATCGTATCGAGATCGAACACCCATTTGCCATTGAGCTGCTTGCGGCCAAACGCAACCAATCGGTCATACGTGCTCATGCTCAGCGCGAAGGATTCTCGGGTCGAGCCGGGGATGTTGGGCTCAAGCGTGTTGACGGACGCACCGGTCACGTAGCGGAGCGTCTCCGCCCTGGTTTGCGCCTGCGAAGGCGCGGTCGCGACGAGCAACAGCGCAGTGGTGGCGAGAACTGAGGTCGCGGACCTGAAAGATACAAAACGCATTCGTTTTCCCTTGAATTTTCGAGCAGGAAGGTCGGCAGGCTGATCAAGAAAGAAGCAAGTTGCGCGCCAGTCTCATGAGAAACTGCCGCGGACACATCGCCACGGCGGCGAATGGATCATCATCGCGATTCCTCCATTTTTCGCGCTGGCCGCGCAACCACGGCCTGCGGCACGTCATAGGCGCTGAGCGTGGCCCAGTGGTGCGCGACATCCGCACGAAACAGGCCGCGCGTCAGGCCATTCACCAGCTTCGGCACCGCCGTCGTCATCGCGTTGATCGACGATCCGGACGGGCCGAAGCTCATGGTGGAGGCGATGGCGAAGAGATGGATGTCGGCGATCCACGGCGTCTTTCCCGGGACGCGCTCGGTGAACGCGTAGTCGTCGGCGAGATAGGGAAAGCGGCCGAGACGCTCGTTGCGCTCGTTCTCCGGCGGCTGGTAGCGATCCGCCCAGGTCGCGATATTGCCCGCGAAGCTGGCGAGTTCGGGCCGCGCGGCAAAGTCCATCGCGATGCCGGTGCCGCAGATGACGAAATCCGCCGCGACCTCGCCGCGCGGCGTCTGCAGCACGATGCCGTCCCCGGTCAGCCGGGCCGCATCGACCGGAGCGCCCTCATGCAGAGTGAAATTGGCGTGGCGCGCGCAGCGGTCATAGGTCGGCTGCGGGAAACCCTCTCGCATTTCGAGGATGGTGCGCATGAAGCGCCAGCGCCAGGCATCGTCGAGCTCGCTGAGATGACGCAGGAAGCCACGGAACGTCAGCCAGCGATAGGGCTGGATCACCTGGATCTCCGCGCGGCGGCAGAGCAGATGCACCTCGGCGGCGCCGGCTTCGAGGGCGGTCGCGGCATTGTCGAAGGCGGAAGCGCCGGCGCCAATGACGGCAACGCGCTTGCCGCGCAGGCCCTCGAAGTCGATGTCCTCGGCGACCCTCGCGACCGAATGGGCCGGCAGACCGCGCAGCACCTCGGGGATCATCCAGTCGCCCATGCCCTCCTGCCCCGTCGCCAGCACGATCTTGCGGGCGTACAGCGTCTCGACGGCGTCGCCCTGCTTCACGCGCGCGGCGAGCAGACCGCCCGGCGCAGGTGCAATCTCCAGCAGCTCGCAGCCGTTGCGCACCGGCAAACCGATCGTGCGGCGCAGCCAGAGCAGATACTCAGCCCAATGCTCCCTCAGGATCAGGTCCAGCTTCCGCCAGCTCTCCATGCCGAAGCGCGCCTCGTGCCAGGACTGATAGGTCAGGCTGGGAATATCGAGGTCAGGGCCGGTGTAGTCCTTGGGGCTGCGAAGCGTCGGCATGCGGGCATAGGTCAGCCAGGGGCCCTCCTTGCCCTCCTCGGCCTTGTCGAGCAGCAGGATGTTGTCGACGCGCGAGCGCAGCAGGCCGAAGCCGATGGCGATACCGGATTGGCCGGCGCCGACGATCAGCACATCGCGCGCGGGCTTGCCGTCCGGCCCCGTCTTCGGTTCGAGCCAGGCCGCGTGGGGATGCGCGATTCTCGCGAGATCGGCGCGCACCTGCGCTTCCAGCTTGGTCAGTCCGTCACTCATGCCGCGAGCCATCCTCCGTCAACCACCATCACCGTCCCCGTCGTGAACGAGGACGCATCGCTGGCCAGATGCAGCGCGGTCTGCGCGATCTCCTCGGCCCGGCCGAACCGCTTCATCGCATGGCGGTTGCGCGAGGCATCGCGCACCTCATCGGAATTGGCATGGCGGGCGAAGCTGCGACGCAGCATCGGCGTATCGATCGCGCCCGGTGCGATCGCGTTGACGCGAATGCCGTCGGCGGCGAAATCCACCGCCATCGTCCGCGTCAGGCTGATGATGGCGCCCTTGGCGGCGATGTAGGCGCTGTTGCCCTTGCCGCCGGCCAGCGCAAGCTGCGAGGCCAGCGTGATGATCGAGCCGCTCTTCTGCTGCTGCATCTGCGGCACCGCCGCGCGCGCCCACAGCCAGGTGCCCCCGACATTGGCGCGGAACACCGCGTCCCAATCCTCAAGGCTCGTGGTCAGGACCGTCCCGCCGCAGGAGAAGCCCGCCGCGGTCATCAGAACATCGAGCCGGCCGTGCAGGGCGACCACCGCGCCGACGACGGTCGCAGCAAACTCGGCGTCGCCGACGTCGCCGACATGCGTGGTCGCCTCCCGCACGAGACTCAGCGTCTCCTCGAGTCCCGCCGCATCGCGATCGACCAGCGCCAGACGCGCGCCCTCCTCGGCGAACAGCTGTGCGCTGGCACGGCCGATGCCGGAGCCCGCGCCGGTGATGATGGCGGTCCGTCCCTCCAGCCGCATCAGAAGCCCTCCTTGTGCTGCGTCCACCAGCCGCTCATATGCGCGGCCGACTCGGCGCAGCCGAACCGCGCGCGCCAGCCGAATTCGTCAGCCATCCGCGAGACCGACAGCGGCGCGCGGTCGCCGCCATACATTCTGATCGGCGTCGTGTCTCCGGGGGCCGCGAGCCGGCATTGCTGTCCGGGATGCAGGGCCGCGAACGCTTCGCCCCATTGCAGCGCCGACCATGCCGCGCCGCTCGAAATGTTGTAGAGCCGGTGGCGTGGCCGCTCGGCCTCGAGCAGCGCCGCGACGGCTTCGGCGGCATCCGGCGCGTAGATCCAGTCCTTCATCCCCGGGCCCGGCAACACGGCCACATCGCCGCGCGCGAAGGCGGCAAGGATCTGGAACTGCACGCTCGGCGTATCGCGGACCGCGCCGGCCCGCTCCCACGGACCGAATACGGCGCTGAGGCGCACGCTGAGGAAATCCCCGCCGAACAATTCGGCATGGCGCGCCACAGAGCGTTCGGACGTGAACTTGCTGATCGCGTAGAACGAGACGGGATCGCAGGCTGTCGCCTCGTCCAGCACCGCATGACGTCCGCCCGCCGCGCCATAGGCCGCCGCCGAGGACAGATTGACGACCCGGCGCACGCCGTGACGGAGCGCCGCCTGCAGCACCGGAATCTGCGCCATCACGTTGATCTCGAGCACGCGCGCGGGCGAGGCCCGTTCGAGATCGTCGCCCGCGGTGATCGCTGCCCCGAGCACGATGGCATCGCATCCCCGGCCGATCAGCGCGTCGATCGCGCCCGCATCGGTGATGTCGCCCTGAACGGCCTCGAGCCGTGCATCGTGATCGGCCAGGGCGCGTCGCGCCGCTGCCGGCAGCGGCGCGCGGTCATACAGCGTCACCGCATGGCCGCGCGCCAGCAGCACCTCCGCGATGTTGAGGCCGACGAAACCAGTGCCGCCGAAGATGACGATCTTCATCGCGCGCGATCCACGATCACAGCAGCTTCGCCCCGAAATTGCGTTCCGGATCCATGTCGGCAACCAGCCGTCCCGTCGGCCTCGCTGCCTCACCACCGCTGCGTGCGAGGAACTTGCCGCTGCCGGCACTGGCGAGGCACTTGTCGCCGTCGATGACGACGCGGCCACGCGACAGCACCGACACCGGCCAGCCCTTCAGCTTCCGTCCCGCGAACGGCGTGTAGCCCGTGAGATCGTGCATCATCTCGTCGGTGATCGTGACCTCGCGATCGGGATCCCAGATCGCGATGTCGGCGTCGGCGCCGACCGCGATCGAACCCTTGCGCGGGTGCAGATTGTAGATCTTCGCCGGCGCCGTGGAGGTCAGTTCGACAAACTTCTCGAGGCCCAGCCTGCCCTTCGACACCATGGCGTCGAACAGCAGCGGCAGGCGCAGCTCCAGGCCCGGCAGTCCGTTGGCGACCTGCTTGAAATTCGGGTTGGGGCCGGCGCGCAGCTTGCCGGTCTCATCGAAGCGGTACGGCGCATGGTCCGACGAGATGGTCTGGAGATCGCCGAGCGACAGCGACTGCCACAGCGCCTCCTGGTCGGCATGAGTGCGCGGCGGCGGGCTGCACATCCATTTGGCACCGTCCGCGCCCGGCTTGTCGAGATCGTGAGCGGTGAGGAACAGATATTGCGGGCAGGTCTCGGCAAAGACCTTGAGGCCCTGACCGCGGGCATCGCGGATCACCTTCGCGCCTTCGGCCGTCGAGACATGGAAGATCATGATCGGCTGGTCGATCAGCGCAGCCATGCCGATCAGCCGGGTGAAGGCCTCTGCCTCCGAGACGCGGGCGTGGCTGACGGCATGGTATTTCGGCAGCGTGTAGCCGCGCGCGAGCAGCCGCTTCACCATCCAGGCGATGATGCCGTGATTCTCGGCATGGGCGCACAGCATCGCGCCGGACTGGCGTGCGGCCAGCAGGATGTCGAGCAGCGGCTCGTCGTCGACCTTGAGCCGGTCATAGGTCATGAAGATCTTGATCGAGGCATGGCCCTGCTTCACAAGCGCCGGTATGTGCTCCTCGATCGTCTCCTTGGTCGCATCCGCGATGATCATGTGGAAGGCATAGTCGATCACGGCACCCTTCTTCGCCAGCGCGTGATAGTCCTCCACCACCTGCGGCAGCTTCATGCCGACATGCTGGGCCGCGAACGGGATCACCGTCGTGGTGCCGCCGAAGGCAGCGGAGACGGTGGCGCTCTCGAACGTGTCGGCGTTCATGATGCCCGCCGCCGACAATTGCTCGATATGGGCGTGGCTGTCGACGCCGCCCGGCAGCACCAGCTTGCCGCGCGCGTCGACCTCGCGTTTTGCCGCCGGCAGCCCGCGGCCCACCGCCGCGATGGTCTCGCCGGAGATGGCGACATCGGCCTCGAACACGTCGGTCGTGGTGGCGACGCGGCCACCGCGAATGATCAGATCGTAAACGGGTTCAGTCATGCCGCACTCCGTGATATGCAAAGCCGAGTTGTTGTCCATCTTGCAGGAAGACCGTCATGTCCCGCCCACGCATTCTCGTCATCAACCCGAACTCCAACCAGGTCGTCACGCAGGGGCTGGAGGAGGCACTGAAGCCGCTCGGTTTCGAGAACGGGCCGGAGGTGGTTTGCCACACGCTGAGCGAAGGGCCGTACGGCATCGAAAGCCAGGCCGACGCCGACGGCGTCGCGATGCCGCTGCGAAAGCTGGTCGAGGGCGACAACAGTTCCGCGGCCTTCGTCATCGCCTGCTACAGCGATCCCGGCCTGCAGGTTTGCCGCGAAGGCACCAACCGGCCGGTGTTCGGCATCGCCGAGTGCGGCGTGCTGACGGCGCTGTCCCGCGCCGACACGTTCGGCGTCATCGCGGTCGCCCAGCGCTCGATCCCCCGGCACATGCGCTATCTCAGGCAGATGGGCCTGACCGATCGCCTCGCCGGCGAGCGTCCGCTCAACATGAGCGTCGCCGAAACCGCCTCGGGCGAAGGCACGCTGGCCAGGATGGTCGATGTCGGCCGCGCGCTGCGCGACGAGGACGGCGCCCGCGCCATCGTGATGGGCTGCGCCGGCATGGCGCGCCACCGCCGTCCGCTGGAAGAGGCGCTCGGCATTCCCGTGATCGACCCAACACAGGCGGCCGTCACCATGGCGCTGGGCACGGTGCAGTTCTCGGCTCACTAGGCGCCCCTCAGTTTTTTGCCCGACTCTCGCGAGAGCCATTGCGCATGGCTCTCGCGCTTCAGCTCGAACCTGTCCCGCTGCGTCGTGTAGAGATTGCCGAACATCCGGCCGACCGGGTGGTAGGCGTCGAGGTCGATATACATGCTGGCGCGGTCCAGCAGTCCCTCGCGCGCATGCACCCGCAGCACTTCCCCGACCAGCAGTTCGCGATCCGGGGAGAAGGTGAGCACGAGATGGCGCCGGCATTCCAGCGCAAAGGGCGCCGCCGCGAGGCGCGGCACCTTCACGTCGACCGAAGGCAGAGTCTGGAGCCCGGTCGCCGCAACCTCGCTGTCTCCCGCCGGGAAGTCGATGGCGCAATCGTTCATCGCGGATGCCAGCGCCTCGTCGACCATGTGCACGACGAATTCGCCGTCGCGGTGGATGTTGCGGGTGGTGTCCTTCGGGCTGTGATCCGGTCTGTGCTGGAGGCCAAGCACGATCAGCGCCGGGCTCTCCGAGAACACGTTGAAGAAGCTGAACGGCGCGGCGTTGACCGCCCCGTTCTCGTCCAGCGTCGTCACCAGCGCAATCGGACGCGGCACCACCATGCCGCAGAGCAGCTTGTAGCGGTCGCGCGGCTCCAAATCGCGAAAGGATATGCCGTTCTCCGCCATGCGCCTCATGCCTCCGGCGGCGGCACCGCGCCGGTGCGGCTGGTGATCAGGCCGTAATGTTCGATGCGGCGATGCCGGGCAAAATCGAAGATCGTGGTCTTGCCGAAGGTCGTGGCGTCGAGGTCGCAGGGATGAACCAGGACCTCGTCCCCTTCCGTCTTTGCCTCGGCCACGATCTCGCCGTTGGGATCGACGATCAGGCTGCCGCCGAACAGCGGATGCCCGTCCTCGACGCCGGCCTTCGCGACCGCGACGACCCAGGTCGCGTTCTGATAGGCGCCGGCCTGCACCGAGAGACGGTTGTGGAACAGGCGCTTCTCGACCCCTTCCTCGCTCTTCTCGGCATTCACCGACGGCGTGTTGTAGCCGATCAGCACCATCTCGACGCCCTGCAGGCCCATCACCCGATAGGTCTCGGGCCAGCGCCGGTCGTTGCAGATGGCCATACCGATGATACCGCCGAGCGCGCGCCAGACGTTGAAGCCGAGATCGCCCGGCTCGAAATAGCGCTTCTCCAGATGCTGGTGCGAGCGCTTCGTGTCGTACTCGACGTGGCCCGGCAAGTGGACCTTGCGGTATTTGCCGATGATCTCGCCGGACCGGCCGGTGAGGATCGCGGTGTTGTAGTGATGCCCGTCCGGGGTCAGCTCGGCATAGCCGAAATTCATTGCCATCTGGTGCTGCGCCGCACGCTCGAACAGCGGCCGCGTTGCCGCGCTCGGCATCTCCCGCTCGAACCAGATGTCGAACTCGGCCCGGTCTTCCACATACCAGCGCGGGAAGAACGTGGTCAGCGCCAACTCCGGATAGACGATCAGGTCGGCGCCCTTCGCCTTCGCCTCGTCCATCAGCACGATCATCCGCTTGACGACAGCCTCACGGCTGTCGGCTTTCTGGATCGGGCCCATCTGGGCGGCGGCGACGTTGACGATACGCATCAGCGAATTCCTGATTTGACGGGGAAGCCGGAGGTGGCAGCTTCAGGGGGATGTCGGTGCGCGCAGCCAAAGCTTGCCCCACACCAGCGCTTCCGCCAAGCAGCTTTCATGCCGACCGCCCCCATTCGGCATCCTGAAGCAGCCGCCAGTTGACCTTGTTGCTGGCGGTCCGCGGAAGGGACTCGACGAACACGACCTTGCGCGGCGCCTTGTAGCTCGCCATCGCTCCACGGGCCCAGCCGATGATGTCATCCGGTGACGTCGCGGCGCGCGCCGCCTCGTCAAGCACCACCAGGGCCTTCACCGTCTCGCCGCGATAATCGTCGGGCGCCGAGACGATGCAGCATTCCCGGATGGCGCGGTGCTGATACATCGCAGCCTCCACCTCGGCCGGCCAGACCTTGAAGCCGCTGACATTGATCATCCGCTTCAGGCGGTCGACGGCGAAGAAATAGCCCCTCGCATCACGATAGCCGAGGTCGCCGGTGCGCAGGAAACGCTTGCCCGCGAGCTCGACGAAGGACTCGGCATTCGCCTGCGGCCTGTTCCAGTAGCCCTGCAGCACCTGCGGCCCGTGCACGACGATCTCGCCGACGACGTTGTCGTCGAGTTCGGCGAAGTTTTCCGGATCGATCACCCGCGCATCGGTCTCGTGCACGGCAATGCCCAGACATTGCCGCTGCGGCGCCGCCATCGGGTTGAGATGCGTCGGCGACATCGTTTCGGTCATGCCGTAGCCCTCGATGAAGTCGAGGCCGAAGCGTCCCTTGAGCCGCTCGGCCACCGCGGTCGGCATCGCCGCGCCGCCGCCGGTGAGCACCTTGAGCCTGGCAAAGCAGCGGTCGCGGAACCCGGCACTCGCGAGCACGTCGACGATCATGGTCGGCGCCGCGTTCCAGAACGTCACGCCATAGGTCTCGAACAGGTCCGGCAGCAGATCCTTGTCCCAGCGGGCCATCAGGAGCAGCGTGGCACCGCTGACGATGGCGGAGTTCATGGACCCCTGCATGCCGGCGACGTGGAACAGCGGCATGAAGCCGGTCATCACGTCGCTGCCTCCCATCCCGTACCAGCGTGCCTGGAGCACGGCCGTGAACAACGCGCTGCGATGGGTGTGCATGCACGCCTTGGGCTTGCCCGTCGTTCCGGACGTGTAGGGCAGGATCATGAGATCGTCGGGCCCCGCGCGAAACTCGACGGGCGCGAGATTCTTCGCGAGCGCCGACACCCAGCCATGCCAGCCCGGCGACGACGGCACGTCCCTGGGCGACTCGGTCACGCAGGACGGCAGGGTGTAGGGTGTCGCAGCGGGCACTTCGTCGCGATATTGCGCGACGAGCGCGTGGCTGACGGCGTGACCTACGAGCGGCGCGAACATCTCGATCAGCTCGCTGCCGATGATCGCGACCTTCGCGCCGCTGTCGGCGGCGAGATAGTCGATCTCGGCCGTCTTGTTCATGGGATTGACGGGCACGATCACGGCGTCGGCCCGCATCACCGCATAATAGGCCATGACATAGTGCGGCGAGTTCTGCAGCGCGATCAGGACGCGATCGCCACGCCCGACACCGCATTCCGCCTGCAGGTACCCGGCCAGCGCATCGACGCGCTGGAGCAGCTCGGCATAGGTCAGGCTCGCGCCGTAGAACAATGTGGCCGGATGCGAGGGCCGGTCGCGCGCCGCCCGCGCCAACGCGTCATAGAGCGTGCCCTCCGGCAGCGGCAGATGCCAGGGTTCATCCGCCGGCCAGGCCGGCGAGCGTGTCGGCGTTGCCTGATCCGCGCTCACGCGTGCTCCGCATCGGCAAGGTCGAGCCCGTGGTCGAGGGCATCGAGCAACATCCCGGCCTCCTGTTCGGAGATCACCAGCGGCGGCGCCAGGAACAGCGAGACCTGCTCGCCGCTGGTGCCGATGACCGCGCCGGCGTCCAGCGCGCGCGCCGCCACGCGCGAGGCGATCGGCACTTCGGTGGTGTCGGCCCGCCAGTTGCGCCAGTCCGGACCGTGCAGCTCGACGGTCCAGTGCAGGCCCTGCCCCGCGATGCGACAGACGCTGGGATGTTTCTGGGCGATCGCGAGCAGGCGACGGATGAAGAATTGCTCGAGGGTCTTCACATGCTCCAGGATCTTCTCTTCGCGAACCACCCTGAGATAGGCGCTCACGGCGGCCATGCTGATCGGATGGCCGCGCAGCGTGCCGTAATTCTGCCAGCTGGAGCCCTTGAGCCGGGCGACGATGTCCTTCGACACGACGACGGCCGCCACCGCCGCCGCGCCGCCGCCCAGCGACTTGCCGAGCGTGACGATGTCGGGACGGCTTGTCGCGCCCTGGAACGCGAACCAGCGGCCGGCCCGGCCGGCGCCTGTCACGACCTCGTCGGCGATCCAGTAGGAGCCGGCCTGCCGCGCGCAGCGCGCCACCTCGTCCTGATAGGCGCCGTCGTAGTAGAAGCCGCCTTGCGTGTAGTCGATGATGGTGGCCGCCGTGTCCGACAGCAAACGCGGCGCATCGGCGAGATATTCGCTGGGCGGCGTGGTGTGCAACGGCGGGCCATAGATCGCACCATCGGGCGCGGGCAGGATCCGCACCGGCGCCACGGGCGCGGGCAGCTGCGAGCCGCCGGCATGGACGGCAAGGCCACCATGCCATTGCGGCTGCACGGTCATGCTGCGCGACAGCCCGGTGATGCCGTGATAGGCGCGCTCGCGCGTCGCCAGCGCGGACCGCTGCGTCAGAGCCTGGCAGAGCGACAATGCCATGTCATTGGCCTCGCTGCCGCTGATACAGAAGCGCACCGCGCCGACCCAATCCTCCTCGCCCGCGAAGGCCGTCGCCATCAGATCGTCGGCGGCCTGCTCGCGGCCGACCCAGGTCCAGCCTTCGTTCACTACCGGCGTGTCCGCGGCCTTGCGGATCGCCTCCACCATCGCGGGATGTCGGTGCCCGAGGCCGCCGCCGGTGTTGCTGCCGTCGATCAGCCTGCGGCCGTCCGACAGATGGAAATACACGCCCTCGCCGCCGACCACGGCCATCGGCGCGCTGTCGCCCGCATTGAGTCCGGTTCGCAACAATCTGCTCATCGCCATCTCCTCACCCGGCAGCCGCGGCGCCGTAGCCGCCGCCGCCGCACATCTCGATCGTGACGAGATCGCCTTGCTGCAACACCAGATTGGACTTTCCGTCGATCGCGACGCTGGCGCCCTGCCGGTCGAGCGAAATCCGGCAGGCCTTGCCGGATTCGCCGCCCTGCATGCCCCAGGGCGCGATCACCATGCGCTCGATGCAGGTGGTCAGATGCATCGAGGGCGCGAGAATGCGGTAGCTACGGACGGAGCCATCACCGCCGCGATGGGCGCCGGCGCCGCCGGACCCGCGGCGAATGGCCTGCTGTTCGAGGCGGATCGCGTAGCTCGCCTCGATCACCTCGACCGGCGTATTGGAGGTGTTGGACAGATGCACGCGCGTCGCCGAAGTGCCGGCGCGATCGTGCCGGGCGCCTTCGCCGCCGCCGTGAACCTCGTACAACATCTTCCACGAACCGTTCGGCCGCGGTTCGGCGAAGAACAGCACGCCAGCGGTGGTCGCCCCGCCGGCCGACAGCCGCTCGGGAATGGTGTGCTGCATGGCGCGGAAGATCGCATCGACGATGCGCATCGAGGTCTCGTGGTTGCCGGCGGCGACCGAGGCGGTCCAGCCCGGCTCCAGGATCGAACCCGGACGCGTGACGATGGTGAGAGGCCGCAGCGCGCCCGCGTTCTGGTGCATGTCGCGCCCGCTCATGATGCGCGCGGCATAGGCCACGGCGGAGCGCGCCATGAACGGCGTCGTGTTGCAGAAATTGGAGACGCGGTCGCAGCTGCCGGAGAGATCGAAAATCGCCTCGTCGCCACTGATGCTGATCCTGACGTGGATGCGCGCCGGCGCGTTGCCGACGCTGCCGTCGTCGAGAAAGTCCTCGCCCTCGTAGACGCCGTCGGGCAACGCGCGCAGCGCCTCGCGCATCTCGATCTCGGAGAGATCGAGCAGGCGCGCCTGCGCCGCCGTGAACACCGGCTTGCCGTGCTCGCGGCAGAGCTCGACGATGCGCTTCTCGCCGGCCTTGGTCGCGGCGATCTGCGCGAGGAGATCGCCCTCGCCGGATTCGGCATCGCGGACATTGGCCTTCAGCAATTGCACGATCGGCGTGTTGATGCCGGCCGATGTCGCGATCAGCACCGGCGGGATGCGCATCGCCTCCTGGAAGGTGTCGATCGCCTTGGCGAAATAGCTGCCGGGCCAGGTGCCGCCGATGTCGGGCCAGTGCGCGAGGCTGATCGCGAAGGCGACGATCTCGCCATCGACGAAGACCGGCCGTACCACCTTGACGTCGTTGAGGTGATTGCCGCCCAGCGCGCCGACATTGTAGATCAGGACGTCGCCGTCCTTCAGGCTGTCGCGCGGCACGATTTTCAGCAGTTCCGGGATGGTGTAGGCCATCGCGCCGAGATGGATCGGGATGTCGCGGCCCTGGCCGACGAGATTGCCATGGCCATCGGTGATGGCGGAGGACAGGTCGCCCGCCTCGCGCAGCAGCGGCGAGCGCGCCGAGCGCGTCATCACCAGACTCATCTCCTCGGCCGCGGCCGACAGACCGTGGCGGATGACCTCGACAACGAATGGATCGAGCTTCATGCCGGCCTCCGGGTCAGGAACAGATGTCCGGCCGCGTCGGGCCTTGCCTGCCAGCCGGGCGGCACCACCACGGTGGACCAGGCGTCCTCGATGATGGCGGGGCCGCTGACGACGTCGGTCAGCGCGGTGCGGTCGAGGATCGCGGTCGGGATGTCGTGCAGGCCGTCGAAGGAGCACAGGCGCCTGCTTTCGGCGACGGCGCGTGCCGTCGTCGTGGGTCGGCTCACCACGGTCGTCGAGGGCCGGCGCGCCTGCACCCGCACGGATTCGATCACGCAGCTCTCGCCCGTCGCGTAGCCGAACAGCTCGTGATGGCGCGTCAGGAAGTCCTGCCTGAGCCTGGCGACATCCAGCGGAAGGGCAAAGGCCACCGGAATGGCGTCATTCTGTGCGGCGTAGCGCATCAGGGCCACCAGTTCGACCTGGATCTCGTCCTTTGCGACGCCATTGGCGATCAGCGGCGCCGAGGCGTCGTCGATCAAGACTGCGATCCGCTCCGACACGCGCGTCAGGTCGATGCCCTCGAGCGCGGCGCGCAGCGTCTGCTGTTGCAGGAAGCTGAAATCAGCGGTGAGACAGCCCAGCGCGGAGAATGCGCTCGAGGCGCTCGGCACGATCACCTGCGCGATGCCGTAGAGATCGGCGAGGCCCGCCGCATGCATCGGTCCGCCTCCGCCGAAGGCGAGCAGCGCGCAGTCGCGGCCGTCGATGCCGCGCTCGACCGTGACGCGGCGGAGCGCGCGCGCCATCGTCGCGTTGGCGACCTTGATGATGCCGAGCGCGGTTTCGGTGAGGCTGAGCCCGAGCGCGCGGGCAATGGGTTCGATCACGCGCGCAGCCGCCGCGACGTCGATGCCGATCCGGTCGCCGAGCCGCGTTTCCGGATTGAGATAGCCAAGGACGGCATTCGCATCGGTGATGGTGGGCTCAAGGCCGCCGCGGCCATAGCAGGCCGGGCCCGGCTCGGAGCCGGCGCTTTCCGGTCCCACCGTGAGGCCGCCGGGACCGTTGCGCACGATCGATCCGCCGCCGGCGCCGATCGAATGCACCGCCAGCATCGGCTGGCGTAGCGGCTTGTCGCCGAGCATGCGGCCATCGGTCATCTCCGCCTGGCCGTTGACGATCAGGCAGACGTCGGTCGTGGTGCCGCCCATGTCGAAGGTCAGCATGCGCGGCGTGCCGAGCTGGCGCGCGATGCTGACCGACGCGGAAACACCGGCGGCCGGGCCGGACATCGCCATCACCAGCGGTCGCCGCTTGACCGCGGCAATCGGGATCATCGCGCCGGCCGAGTGAAACACCTGCAGGCCCGGTCCGATCGGCAGCCGCTGCTCCAGTTCGCTGAGATATTCGACGGCGATGGGCATGGCGGCGGCGTTGAATACGGTCGCCGAGGTGCGCTCATATTCACGGGACTCGGGATTGATCTCGTGCGACAGCGAGACATGAGCGACCACGTCCTTGAGACGCTCGCCCAGCATCTTCTCGTGCACGGGATTGGCATAGGCGTGCAGCAGGGCCACCGCGACGCTCTGCACGCCGGTCTCTTTCAGCCATGCCACCAGACGCGCGATCTCGGCGTCCTCCAGCGGCTTCACCACGCGGCCTTCGTGATCGAGGCGTTCGGCCAGGCCGAAGCATCGTTCCGGCGGCACCAGCGGCGGCGATTTCGGCAGGACGTCGAGACGATAGAGATCGCGGCGCCGGTAACGCGCGATCTCGAGCACGTCGGCGAAGCCCTCCGTCGCGACCAGCGCGACCTTCGGCAGCCGGTTCTCGACGATGGCGTTGGTGACGCGCGTGGTGCCGTGGACGAAGCGCTTGACCTCGCTCTTGCGCAAGCCGACCGCCTCGATGGCCTCGAGCATCGCCTGAACCGGCGCGCCGGGACGCGACGGCACCTTGGCGATGCGCGCCTCCGCAGAGCCGCGCCGGATCGCAATGATGTCGGTGAAGGTGCCACCGATATCGGTGCCAACCTCCCAATCGCTGCCGGAATTACTCATGTCTGCCGTCAGCTGCGTTGTCCGTTCCGGACGGTGCGCGGGCGCCCGTCCATCCGACACGCGATGCCGACCCGTGAATGCTCATCATGCATTCCTCCTCTTGCCATCGACCGCGATGGTGCGACAGCCCTGCCGCGTCGCAACAGAGCCAGAGTTGCCGCAAACCAGTGGACCAGCGCGCAGCCGGCGGCGCGCGCCGCGCCACATGCTGCACGTTATCGTGCAGTCATGCTCACGCTTAGTGCAAGTCGAGGAAGCATGACGCGGTGCAAGGAAAGCGCATTGAGATCAGGATTTCGCTGCACAAAATCTCCGATATCGCTCGGGCACATCCGCAACGTCTCGAACAACGTGATTAATTTGAAGGCGAATGAGCCAGCCGACGGAATAGTCGTCTGCTCAGGAGCTATGCAGCCTCGTCGGCTCAGCTTCGCTTTATTGTACGATCAGTACGCGAGGATGTGGACAGTCCGGATGCTGCTTTGCGGGGTGCACTGCCGATGCAATTCGCGATTCTGGCCAACACGGGAACGGCATCCTCGACGGCGAGCCGCCCGTAGCCGAGCACCAGTCCCTGGCGCGTCGGAGTCTCCAGGAAATTCTGCGACAGCGGCTGCACGTGGATACCGGCCTGCTTCAGCATGGCGACCGCCTCGCGGTCGCTCATCCGTGCCTGCATCGCCGGAGTGAACAGCGCCACCAGATGCAGTCCGGTGACGGCCGAGGACACGGTGAGATCATCGGGCATCAGGGCTTCGATCGCATCGATCAGCGCCTTGCGGCGTGCGGCATAGACTCGCCGCATCCCGCGCAGATGCCGCAGCAGATGTCCCTCGCGCATGAACTCCGCCAGCGCGGATTGTCCGACGCCGGAGGTGTGGACCTCGATCCGCGCGCGGCCCCTGGAAAAGCTGTCGACGAACCGCCTGTTGGCGACCATGTAGCCGAGCCGGATGTTCGGCATCATGATCTTCGAGAAGGTTCCGAAATAGATCACCCGCCCCTCGCGGTCGAGCGAGCGGAGCGAGGCGATCATGCTGTCCTGGTGCCTGAACTCGGAATTGTAGTCGTCCTCGATCACCCAGACGTCGTTGCGGTTGGCCCAGTCCAGCAGTTCGAGCCGCCGCTCCAGCCCCATGCTGACGCCGAGCGGATATTGATGCGAGGGCGTGACGACGATCAGCCTGGCCGAAGGCGCGCGACGGATGCCTTCAGACACCACGAGCCCCTTGCCGTCGACAGGGATTGGGACGAGCTTCGCGCCAGCCGCGGTGAGCGCCCACCGCGCCTCGACGAAGCCGGGCTCCTCGACCCAGACCTCGTCGCCGGGATCGAGGATCATCCGGCTGACGACATCCAGCGCGCCCGATGTGCCCGAGGTGACGACGACCTCCTCCGGCGTGCAGACCAGCCCGCGCACCGCGCCGAGGAAGTTCGCGATCTCGCTGCGCAGCCGCGGATGGCCTTCGGCCGGGAGATCGAGGCACTCCTGCTCCTTGGGATTCTGCCAGGCCTGGCGCAGCAGGCGCGACCAGTCCTTGAACGGAAAGGTCGAGATGTCGGGGGCGCCCGGACTGAATACCGACGGCCAGTTGGTCTCGTAATGCGAGGCCAGCAGCGCTTGCCAGCGCTGCGAGACATTGACGGGGGCCTCGGACGTCGATGCGGCCTCGGACGGCTGCGCGTGCGGCGTCGTCACCGACGCGACCATGACGCTGCCGCGCGGCGTCGATTCAAGATAGCCCTCCGCGTAGAGCAGGTCCCAGGCGGTCAGCACCACCGTGCGCGAACAGCCCAGTTCCCGGGCGATCTCGCGCGAGCCCAGGAACTGCGTTCCCGCCGGAAAAGCGCCGCGCAAGATGCCGTCGCGGATATGCGCGGCGATCTGCAGATGCAGCGGCACCGCCGAGGTCCGGTCGATATGCATCCCGGCCAGCGAGACGCGCCTGCCGGGGTGGCGATTGCTATCCATGTCCTGCCCGTGAGGCAACGCTGGCCGGTCCACCGTCATTCCGGGCGCGGTGCTTGGCGCGAGCCCGGATTCCAACTGTCCGCGGAACGTGCTGTACCATGGATTCCGGGGGCGCGCTTCGCCCGCCCCCGAAATGACATCGCGTCGGTTTTTACGCGCTCGCCTGCGTGACGAACTTGGTGTTGAGATAGCCTTCGATCGCCTCGAGGCCGCCTTCGGAGCCGTATCCGGAATCCTTGATGCCGCCGAACGGCACTTCCGGCAGCGCGAGGCCGTGATGGTTGATCGACACCATCCCGCTCTCGATGTCGGCGCCGATCGCCTGCATCGTCTTGGTCGAGGTGGTGTAGGCATAGGCCGCAAGACCATAAGGCAGGCGGTTGGCCTCGGTCACGACTTCGTCATAGCTGCGGAACGCGGTGATCGGCGCCAGCGGGCCGAACGGCTCCTCGTTCATGATGCGGGCATCGCCCGGCACATCGGTCAGCACGGTCGGCTCGAAGAAGAAGCCTTCATTGCCGATGCGCTTGCCGCCGGCCCGCACCTTGGCGCCGCGCTGCACGGCGTCGGCGACGAAGCCTTCCATGGCATCGACGCGGCGCGGATTGGCGAGCGGTCCCATTCGCGTATCCTTGTCGAGGCCGTTGCCGACCTTCAGGCTCTTGGCCGCCGCGACGAACTTGTCGACGAAGGGCTCGTAGACGCTCTCATGCACCAGGAAGCGCGTCGGCGAGACGCAGACCTGGCCGGCATTGCGGAACTTGTTGGCCGAGAGGATCTTCGCGGCGTTGTCGAGATCGGCATCCGCGAACACGATCGCCGGCGCGTGACCGCCGAGCTCCATAGTGACGCGCTTCATGTGCTGGCCGGCCAGCGCGGCGAGATGCTTGCCGACCGCGGTCGAGCCGGTGAAGCTGATCTTGCGGATCACCGGATGCGGAATGAGGTATTCCGACACTTCGGCCGGCACGCCGAACACCAGTTGGACGACGCCGGCCGGAATGCCGGCATCGGCATAGGCCCGCACCAGCTCCATGCAGCTCGCGGGCGTCTCCTCGGGTCCCTTGACGATGATCGAGCAGCCGGCGGCGAGCGCGGCCGAGATCTTGCGCACCGCCTGGTTGATCGGGAAATTCCACGGCGTGAAGGCGGCGACCGGGCCGACCGGCTCCTTGATCACGAGTTGGGAAACATTGCCCATCCGCGGCGGCACGATGCGGCCATAGGCGCGGCGGGCTTCCTCGGCGAACCAGTCGATGAGGTCGCCGGCCAGCATGGTCTCGCCCTGCGCTTCCACCACCGGCTTGCCCTGCTCCATGGTCATCACGGGCGCGATCTCGGCGGCGCGGGAGCGGATGATGTCCGCGGCCTTGCGCATCAGCTTGTAGCGGTCGAACGGCGAGGTCTTGCGCCAGACGTCGAAGCCGGTCTTGGCGGCCGCAAGGGCGCGGTCGAGATCCGCGCGCGAGGCATGCGGGGTCTTGCCGATCGCCTGGCCGGTCGCGGGATTGAGGATGTCCTCGGACTTGCCGGAGGTGCCGTCGGTCCATTCGCCGGCGATGAACATCTGAACTTTGGGGTACATCCTTGGCTCTCCTGACATGGGTCCGGCGGCCCCGACGGCCGCGGATCAAGTGGGCGCACTGCTACACCGAAAG
>CAYREH010000071.1:0-28172 GCA_964423245.1 uncultured Bradyrhizobium sp.
CTCAGGATCGAGCCGGGATGCGCGCAACCTACGTCGATTCCGAATTTCGGTAAAGAAGAATATTTTTACACGGCCGGCTTGACGCCGCCGACACAGGCAAGGCGCCCGGGACGGCCCCATGGATGATGACGATCGATGCCGCGCGCGACCGAACTGGACGACATCGTCCGGTCATGACGCCTGCAGCGCGATTCTCCGTTCGCCACGACACGATATCGGCAAGGTTACGCGCGGCGCTATCAGCGCCGATCTGCTCTTCCGTTTCAGCATCGTGGGTCGACCACGGTGACGGCTGGAGCCCGGCGACCAGCGAGCCAACACGCGGGGCGCGGGAGCGGCATCGTTTGCGCGAGCCGTCAACGCGCCAATCCCCGGTCCACCGATAGCCTGGCGAGCAGAACAAATTGCTGCGCCGGACGCGCTGCCACGCCGACCGGCCTGCTGCGCCGCTGGCAAAATTACGGCAGCACGATTGCCGGGCCGATCAACATGATCGGCGAGCGCGGCCAGCCGTGCCAATCCGCACGTCAACGGTGAGACGAAGCCGCCTCGATCGATCGTCCTCCTGTGCGGAGCGCGATGAAGCCGATACCCGCAAAACCGAGGAGCATCATGGCCCAAGTCGAAACCTCTGGAACGGCCGAAGCGAACAGCGAATCGTACAAGGGCAAGTCAGCGAATTGCAGGGCGACAGCAGCCTGAATCTGTTCGTTAGTCATGTCGCCGTAGCCCAGAAAGAAAGCCATACCGAGCGGATCGTTGGAGTTAGGCATGCCCTTGCCGGTCACGTTGACGCAACCGGTGACCTCCGTGTCGCAATGATTTTTCTCCTGATACCAGACCCAATTGAAAACCAGGGTTGGGTCAACCGTGCCTTCGCCATATGTGAGCGGACTGTACGTGAGCGTGTTGACGTCCGTCTGGGAGACACCAACCAGTTGCGTTCGAAACGTAACGAACCGGCCTGCGATGTACAGGTCGGGGCCGTCGACGAATTTCAGACCATAATTGAAATTGAGGACTTCGACGGGATTGGTCGCGCCTATTGGGAGCACCGCGCCCGGGACCTTCACCTGATCCCAGTAGGGGGCAAATTGGTCGCTCGGCTGCTTTGAGTTATTACCTCCGATCAGCGGATCGAAATCTCCGATCTTGCTCGTCACGTCAGGAAACAGGTTGCCGCTGAAATTCTCGGTGAGCCTCGTTCCCTTGCCAGGAACATAGGTTCCGGACGAGGTGAAGGTCTGCAGGTAGTTGAAGTTGTTGTAGCCGGACAGATTGGCCGCTTCTCGCGCGGTGAACCCGAGGGCCGGCGTCGGATCGACCGTGATGCCGCCGGCACTTGGCTTTTGCGGCACGTTCAGCTGCCCGTGCATGACATCGTCCGACGTCCAGGGCGCCAGCGGCCTGCCGAGCCCGACTGAGTAGTTTCCGGTGACGCTGTATTTCGTAAACGACCCATTTACGTCGGTCGTCGCCGTGCTTGACGACAATGTCACCGTCTGTGGTCCGTAGGCCGATTGATTGGCTGCAACGAACTCGGCGGCGCTGTGCGAGGTGTAAGGTAAGACGGTCGAGCCCTGACCGGTTCCGTGGTTGAAGCCGAGATTACCGCCGAAATGTTGCTGTGCCACGCATGGCGCGCTCAGGCAGGAGGCCGTCGTCTGATTGACGTTTCCTGCAAAGAGACCGGCGCCGCTGACGGTAATCGTATCGTGCGCGATTGCGTTGATTCCGGTCTGGTTACCGACCAGCGTGTTCGTCACCGTGATGTCTGCGTTGCTGTAGTCCGTGGAGCCGCTGATCCCCATCTGGAAGATCCGCCCCGCACGCGGATCGATGCTTCCGAAGTTCGCAGTGACCTGAGGCGATGCCTCTACACCGAAGGTCCACGTACCGGTCTGCGACGCCACAGGAGGGGCGGTATAAGGGTTGGGCTCAGGGAGAGGTGGAAAATCTTCGGCGAAACTGGAGCAGCTGAAAAACGCAGTTAGAATAAGGCCCATGCCAAACGAGCGATCCAACATCTCAAGTCCTCCGCTTGCGATGAACCCCGGGAAGCGCCTGAAATCCGTCCGAATGAGACTACGATCCTGATCGGCGCGCAAGGCCTCTCTTGAGCCGGAAGGATGCCCCGTGGCGGCACTTGCGACCGGCCGACGACGGCCGTGAAATTAATTGCTCTGCGCTTGCAGCGTCGCTTCCTAAAATCGGTCCGCGCTTGACGAAACCCAACGTCCGCACGCGCACGTCAAAATTCGCGAGTCCGAAAAGAGGCGACCACCATCATGAGCAATGCCATCACTGCCACCGGAGAGAAGCCACTGACCCCGGCCATGCTGCGCGAATTGTCGGTGCGGTCCGATTGGCAGGGTCTGGTCCGGGCGGCCAGCCATTACGGCGTCATCGTCTTTATCGGCGCCCTGATCTGGCTGATCTCGTCACGCTATGGAATCGTCTGGGCGTTGCCGCTGGTCGTCGTCCAAGGCTACTTCGTCGCATTCCTGTTCATGGTGGTCCACGAGACCGCCCACAAGACGGCGTTTCGAAGCCGCGCGCTCAATCTCGCCTTCGGTCATCTCTCGTCATTCGCCGTCGGCCTGCCTTACGAATATTACTGCCTGTTCCACTGGGATCATCATCGTTATACGCAGGATCCGGCGCGGGATCCGGAACTGCTGTCCGTTCCGATCCCGACCTCGGACGCGCAACTGGTGATCGTCTACAGCGGCTTGCGGCAGGTTGCCTTTCGGCTGGGGCTGATGCTTCGCCATGCGTTGACTGGCAACGCCACGTCGCCCTGGATTCCGGAGAACAAGCGCAACATCGTCGTGACGGAAGCGCGCCTCTATCTGGCAGGCTATGTCGTGCTGCTGCTGGCATCGGTCGCGCTGCACACCTCGATCCTGTTGTGGGTCTGGGTCGTCCCCGTGATCGTCGGTCAATTGTTTCTGCGTCCGTATCTGCTCGCCGAACACACCGGCTGCGATCGCACACGCAGCGCCTTCCAGAATACACGCACCACCTATACCGCCATGTTCGTGCGCTGGTTTGCATGGAACATGCCCTATCATGTCGAACACCATGCCTATCCTTCGATTCCGTTTCATGCGCTGCCGAAACTGAACCGGATCGTCGCCGAACAGATCGTCTATCGGGGGCCGGGCTACATCGCAGTGACGCGACAGACATGGGCCTGGTTTCGTCGCGCACGCAACGGCATCGAAAGCCCGATCGGTTCTGATTGAATCGGGACGAAGGGTTGGCGAATGCCAGCGAGGGTGCCGTTGCCGCAGGCGACAATGCGCCCAAGGCGTGAGCATCTTGATCAATTTATTGCCCCAGCCGCAGTCGGAGGCTGGTCCGCTCGAGCAAAACCTGGACGGCTTCGAACCGTGTCGATTAATTGCTTCACGGTCTCCCGTCTTGAGACGACGCTCTCGTCACGGTCGATCACTCCGGTCGCCGGCATCACAGGAGTTTGGCATGCGATCAACGACCGCTCTTCGCTCTGCCGTGTTCGTGCTTACGGCGTCCATCCTGCTTGCGACAGCTCAGCGGGCGACGGCCGAAGACTTGCTGAAGGCGCGGCTCGCCCAGAATCTCGGGCCGATCTCGGGACTGGCGATTGTCGCCAGTGCGAAGGGCATCTTCGCCAGGCAGGGGCTCGACATCTCGGTCTCCAATTTCACCAGCGGGAAGCAGTGCCTCGATACGGTCCTTGGAGGCGGAGCGGATTTCGCGACAACCGCCGAGGCGCCGGTCACGGCGGCTGCGATGGCGCAACAGCCGATCGCCTTCGTCGCGGGGATGGAATATTCGGACCTCAAGACCATGACCGCGGCTTCTGCCGGGATCAAGACCAAGGCCGATCTGCGTGGAAAGCGTATTGCCTTTACGGCCGGAACCGGCAGCGAGGTCTACACGTCGGTGCTGCTGAAGGCGGCGGGCCTGACTTCGAAGGACGTGACGCTCGTCAACCTGCGACCTCAGGAGATGCTTCCAGCCATGGCGGCCGGCAGCATCGATGCGTTCGATACCTGGGAGCCGCACGTCGCGAATGCGAAGAAGGCTCTTGGCGAAGGCGCGGTCCCGCTTGATACCAAAGGCCTCTACTCGGAGACCTTCAATATTGTCGTGACGCAATCCTACCTCGCGGCCAACCCGGCGATCGTCAGCAAATTCCTGGCGTCCCTCATCGAGGCCGAGGGCTGGCTCAAGGCGAATCCGGGTGAAGCCATCGACGTCATCGCGACAGCGACGGGGATGAAACGCGACGAATTGGCTTCGATCTGGCCGGACTATGTCTACCATGTGCGGCTCGACGACAGGATCCTCACGACTCTGAAGACTCACGCCGCCTGGCGGCTCGAGACCGGCAATCATCCCCCTGGAGCGAGCATGCCCGACTTCTCGAAAGTCCTGGTGACGGCGCCGCTGAAGGCGCTCGATCCGGCTCGCGTCACACTGGCGGCGCGCCCGTGAACGTCGGGGGACGCAGCCGCGCAAGCGCGACCGCGCGGCTGAGCGTACTGGTCGCCATCCTCTCCGTGCCAGCGTTCACAGCCGTGTGGGAGCTGGTGGCGCGCTCCGGCATCGTGAACGCCGTGCTGTTTCCGCCACCATCGACCGTCGCTGTCGCCATTCTCGAATGGATTCGCAGCGGACAATTCCTCGCCGACCTGATGGCGAGCCTCTCGCGCGTGACAGCGGGATTTGCGGTCGGGGCCGTGGCCGGGATCGTGCTCGGCGTCCTCACTGGCCGGTTCTGGCTGGTGTCCAGCCTGCTTTCACCCTTGTTTCACATTCTTCGCCCGATTCCTCCCATAGCTTTCGTGCCGATCGTCATCCTTTGGTTCGGCCTCTCGGAGGCAGGCAAGCTCTTCCTGGTCGTCTGGGGCGTGTTCTTCACGGTGTGGCTCGCGACCCACATCGGGGTGCAGAAAGTCGACCGCGGACTGATCCGTGCCGCCCAGATGCTCGGCACGCCGCAGCGGCAGATGCTGTGGGAGGTCGTCTTTCTCGGCGCGCTGCCCTACATCACAGTCGGTCTTCGGACCGCGGTGAGCATCTCCTTCTACACGCTGGTCGCCGCCGAGTTGGCAGGAGCGTTCGCCGGCATCGTCTACCGTATCGAAATTGCGCAGCAGAACATGCAAACGGGTCAAGTCATGGGAGGGCTGGCGGCTCTCGGGTTGCTTTCCTTCATCGCCGACCGTTCCTTCGCTACTCTTGCCGAACGTGCCGTGTGGTGGCGATGACCCCGAGCCTGCTTCGTCCGGACCAGCCGCTCAAGCTCGTGGATACGCACGCGCCGTCCGCCCCGGCGCGTCAGGCGATCATCCGGGTCGAGGATCTGAGCATCGTTTTCGAGGCGCGGAGCGGACAGGTCATCGCGGTCGATCGCGTATCCCTGTCGGTGTCCCAAGGAGAATTCGTCTCGATCGTGGGTCCATCGGGCTGCGGCAAGTCCACGCTGCTGAATGCGATGGCCGGCCTCGAGCGGTCGTTCGAAGGCCAGGTCCTCATCGCCGGCAAGGCAATGCTGGCGCCACGGCCCGAGATCGGGATGGTCTTCCAGCAGCCACATTTGTTTCCGTGGAAATCGGTGCGCCGGAACATCGCGCACGGGCCGCGCGCCCTCGGCAAGCCGAAGGCGGAGGCGCTGCGCATTGCCGACGAGCTCATCGAGATGATCGGGCTGACCCGATTTGCGTCGGCCTATCCGCACACGCTGTCGGGAGGCATGCAGCAACGGGTTGCGATTGCCCGTGCCCTCGCCAATCAGCCGAGCGTGCTGTTGATGGACGAGCCCTTCGGAGCGCTGGACGCGCAGACCCGGGCGGTCATGCAGGACAATCTGCTCGAGCTCCGCGAGCGAATCAACGCAACGATCGTCTTCGTCACACACGACGTCGATGAAGCGATCCTGCTCTCCGACCGTGTGCTGATCATGAGCGCGGGACCAGGCCGCATCCTCAAGGACCTTCAGGTGAGCCTGCCGCGACCGCGCTCCAGCGCCATCGTTGCGGAGGCCGCCTATCTTGCCCTCAAGCGGGATTGCCTCGACCTGATCCGCTCCGAAGGCCGCAAGGCCTTCGATCAAATGGAAAGCAGGACGTAGGCGCCTCGCGGAAGGTCTGGCATGGCTCTTGAATGACTTTCCCCTGCGGCGGCAAGGGAGCGAGCAGATGTCAGCGGCAAGTCTCAAGCATACGACCGGCATCATGCTGGCGGGATCGGATGCTCTGCTCGGATCGCTGCCCAGCCTCCTGGACCCGCTGTGTGAGGCTGACCGGCGTCGTGTCCTCGCCATCGGCCGCGAGGAGGTCCTGCAGGCAGGCAAGCATGTCTGGCGTCAGGGCGATCTGCAGAACGGCATCTATCTGATCGAAGAGGGGCGTATTCGCAGCTACTACGCGGCTCCGTCCGGACGGGAGGTGACGCTGGCCTATTGGTTCGCCGGCAATTTCGTCGGCGGCCCGGATCTGTTCGGGACCGGTGCCCACGTCTGGTCTTCGGTTGCGGTGGAACGCAGCCGGGTGACGTTCCTGCCCGGCCCGGCTCTGCGCGAGCTGGCGCTTCAATCGGCAAGTATCGCGGTCGCGCTGCTGGATGCGCTCGCCTTCAAGGCACGGTGCTACTCGGCCATGGCGCAAATGCTGGGGACCCGCTCGGTGACCGAGCGGTTGCATCGTTTGCTGGTCTTCCTCTCGAAGATCTACGGCTCGCAGCAGGGCCGTGAGATCGTGATCGGGACCCCGTTCACCCATGGTGATCTCGCCAATCTGATCGGCTCAACCCGCCAATGGGTGACGGTGCAGCTTTCCCGCATGCAGGCGCGCGGCGTCATCCGTTATCACCGGGGCCTGATCGTGATCCTCAACCTGCGCGCTCTCGATCTCGAGGTCGTCTAGGACGCAGCCTTCGAATATACTTTTGGTTCAAACAGTCCGGCCTTCGTATCAGGCAACCATCGCTCGGCAAGCTCGAGAAGAGCCTGGTCACGCCACGCAGGCGCCAGCAGAGTGATGCCCATCGGCATGCCGTTGCCGAGCGTTGCGTTGGGAACTGCCACCGCGCACAAGTCGACGAGATTGGCAAAATAGGAGTAGTAACCGAGGCGGCTGTTGAGCGTGATGGGATCTTCCGTCATCTCCGCGATCGTGAAGGGTCGTGGCGCGGTAGGTACCACCAGGACATCGATCTCCTCGAAGAGCGATTGGATCTGGCGTCGCAGCTTCAAAAGTCGATGCTGCGCGGCGAACGCATCCGTTGCGGAAAAGCGGGCAGCAGCGCTCAGCACGTTGCGGATGACGTCAAGCAGGTCTCCGTGTTCGACGTCCAGGAGCTGGCTGATCGCCGCATGACGTTCGGCAATCCAGGGCCCTGAAAAGAGCATGTCTCCGGCTTCGGCGAACGGCGCGAAGTCAATCTGCCTCGCTTGGCCTCCCAGTCCCGAAAGCCGTTTGCAGGCCTGCCTGTAAAGGTCATCGCATTCCGGCATGCCGAATGAATTCAGATCGGCGGCAGCGACCTGGCCGAACCGGAATTTGCGAGGCGATGTGGGAGACGAGGCAATCCGTTGACGGCTATAAGGATCGCTGTCGTCATATCCTTCGATCAACGCGAGCAGGATTCGACCCTCGGCAATGGAATTGCAGAAGATCGAGGGACAATCGAGCGTCGGACAGTTCGGCACAAGCCCGCGGGATGAGACGAGGCCGACGGTTGGCTTGATTCCGATGACCCCATTGAAGCCTGCGGGAATCCGGCCAGAACCACCGGTATCCGTGCCGAGAGCGAAGGCAACATGGCCGGATGCTACGGCCGCAGCCGAACCGGAGCTCGAACCGCCGGAAACATAGAGGTCGTTGGCGGCGCTGGAACAGGCGCCATAGGGGGAGCGGGCGCCGGACAGTCCGGTTGCGAATTGATCCAAATTGGTTTTGCCAAGACAGATCGCCCCCGCGGCCGTCAATCGCTCGACGCAGCTGGCCGATCGCGCAGCCACATATTCGAATGACGGACAGGCTGCCGTGGTCGGCATGCCCTCGACGTCGATATTGTCCTTGACGCCGAATGGCACGCCCAGGAGCGGCAAGTCTTCCCCCTCCGCCGCGCGCTGCAGGAGGGCCTCAGCCTCGGCCAACGCTTCTTCGATCGGCCGCACATAGATCCAGCAATTGCGATGCCGGTCCCGTTCGATGCGCTCATAGACGGTCGTGATGATGGAGGACAACTCGGCGGACGAACGTAAAGGTCGGCTCTGCGCAGATAAGATAGCTTGCGGCACGGACTGAGCTCCTGAGGGGCATGACCGCGCAAATATGAAGCCGCTGCCCGGCAACGAAAGCAACTAAGCGCCTCGGCCGCCCCGACAGGACGGGAGCCTGCAACCCTTCGTTTTCTGAGATGGTCCTCGAGGAGTTCTTGTCGCGCGACTGACCCGGCGTCCCCCCGGGAATTGCGCTGTTCGCAAGGACCCGAAATTGCCCTCCGGGGCAAAAATCGCGCAAATGGCGGAGAGAGTGGGATTCGAACCCACGGTACGGTTTCCCGCACACACGCTTTCCAAGCGTGCGCCTTAAGCCACTCGGCCATCTCTCCGGAGCGCCCTCTCTTGAAGGGGCGCCGACGATTTTGCAAGGGATCGCGCGGAAATCAGACGAAATTTCCATAAGTAATTGATTTTATGATACTAATTTTTGCACCAGCGCCGGAAACGAGGCCGCCGCCTGCTGAACCGGAAGCCGGTTTGCTGCGACGATTCACGACACGCCGACGAACAAGCCAGGGGACGCCATGACCATCCTGAAAGCCTTGGCCGCAATGGGCCTGCTTGCCACCTTCATGGCCAACTCCGGACGGCCCGCCGAGGCGCAGGTCTGCAAGCGGCAAGGCGTAGACGTCAATTGCGAGGATGGCCGGCGCGGGGTGCTGTCGGGCGACGCGATCCTCTGGCCGGACGGCACCCGCTCGCGTTCGACTCCCCATCCGAGCGTGATCATCGGCAACAAGAGTTCGGTGCATGTCGGACCGGGCGTGTTCGTCGGCCAAGGCAACGGCGGCAAAGGCATGGTGCCGATGGACGACCCGAACGCGCCGAACAAGCGGCAATGCGCCATCCTGGATGGCGTGACCTACTGCTATTGAGCCCCCGGACGGGGTGCAATCGCGCCCCGCCCCGCTGGAGGCGTGAGGGGAACGGAGCGACTAGATCAATCGCACGCCTGACATCGCCGATTTCAGCCAGCGCAGTGCTTGCGGCGGCTGGGCGACCAGCGGAGCAATGGCAGTCTTCTCCGCGCGGCATTTCTCCAGTGCGGCGACGAAATCCGCGGACCATTGCTGGATGGTGTGATCGCGCAGCTTCTGCATCATCGCTTCCCAGCGCATCTTGCGCTCGGTGAGCGGCATCGCGGCCGCCATCGCAATCGCCCGCGCCATGCCGTCGATGTCGTGCGGGTTGACCAGCAGCGCGGCATCCAGCTCGTTGGCGGCGCCGGCGAATTTCGACAGCACCAGCACGCCGGGATCGGCGGGATTCTGCGCGGCAACATATTCCTTGGCGACGAGGTTCATGCCGTCATGCAGCGGCGTCACCACGCCGATCTGCGCGGTTCGATAGAGGCCGGCAAGCACCGCCTGGCTGAAGCCCTTGTTGAGGTAGCGGATCGGCGTCCAGTCGACCTCGCCGTGGCGACCGTTGACGTCGGAGACCAGGCGCGCGACCTCGTTCTGGAGATTGCCGTAGGCCTCGATCCCGCCGCGCGAGGGGGTGGCGATCTGCAGCAGCGAGACGCCGCGGGCGAATTGGGGCCGCGAGGTCCAGAGCCGGTCGAAGGCACTGATGCGGTTGACCAGCCCCTTGGAATAATCGAGCCGGTCGACACCGATCGCGAGCCGCTCGCCATTGAGGCTGCGGCGCAGGCGCGACACGTCGGGGTGCGAGACAGACTTGGCGGCATATTGCGCAAACTTCTCGGCATCGATGCCGATCGGAAATACCTCGCAACGGGTCCGGCCATGCGCGGAAATCGCCACGCCATCGTCGATCGTCAGATCGAGCTCGGACGCGACATAGCCGAGGAAGTTCCGGCGATCCTCCTCGGTCTGGAAACCCAGGAGATCGTAGGCCAGCATCGCATGGATGAGCTCGCGGTGATTGGGCACGCCCTGCATCACCGCGGCGACGGGCCATGGCGTGTGCAGGAAGAAGCCGATGGGATCGTCGACCCCGAGATCGCGCAACTCGGCGCCGAGCGCGAGAAAATGATAGTCCTGCACCCAGAACGCGGTACCTTCCTTGCGGAAGCGCATCAGGGCGCGCGCCATGAAGGCGTTGACCTCGCGATAGCTGACATAATCGTCCTGCGACACACGGATCAGGTCGCTGCGCGAATGCAGCGCCGGCCACAGCGCCGAATTGGCGAAGCCTTCGTAATAGCCGCCGTAATGCGCCGCCGGCAGATCCAGCGTCGCCAGGGCGCCTGCGCCGAGCGATTCGACCTCGGCGAAAGGTTCCTTCTGATGACCGTCACGGACCCGTCCGGACGATCCGACCCAGATGGCTCCAGATTGCTCCACCACCGGGAGCAGCGCCGCAGCGAGGCCGCCCGTCATCGGTTCATTGGCCTTGCCGCGCGCCACACGGTTCGAAACGACTATCAGGTTCACAGGTCGTCCCCTCCTGTTCATTCCACCCGTTTAACTGCCGTTCATCAATATGGTTCCTGCCATCATTTCTGCCGAATGAAACCAAAATCGGGCACACGCGTTGGAACCAGTTTCCTTCGCGGGAACCCTGCGATATCGCTGACGAATGTCGCTGCAAGCGAAATTCACGCACGGCGGCGAACGTGCGTCGGACTGCGTCCGGCGCGCGGCATTGTGGCTTCGCGGTGACGAGGCCCTATTTCAGCCTGCTCTCGTCGAGCAACTGCGCCAGGAAGGCGCGCACATCGGCCGGCGCATCGAAATGACCATTGACGCCCATGGCCTTGCGACCGACCGAGAAGGCGAGGCCGTTCATGTCGGGCATGATCGCAAACACGGTCTCGTCGGTGACGTCATCGCCGATGAAGATCGGGCGGCGTCCCTTGAACGGTGCATGCGTCATCAATTCGCGCACGCCGGTCGCCTTGGTGAAGCCGGCATGCTTGATCTCGCACACGAACTTGCCGGGCAACACCTCGATCGGCGCGTTCGGAAGATCGGCCCGGATCACCGAGACCGCCTCATAGATCGCCTTCTCCGCATGCGGGGCCAGCCGGTAATGCAGGGCGAACGAATAGCCCTTGTCCTCCAGCAGAATGCCCGGGCTGAGCTTGGCGATGGCGGCAAGGCGCCGCTTCAGCTCCTTGTCCATCGGCGGGGCATGCACGGCATCGGCTTCGCTGCCGATGGCGAGGCGCATCTCGGCGCCGTGACCGGCGACGGCGCGGAACATGTCGGGCGCAAAGATCAGGTCGATGTCATTGAGCGAGCGGCCGCTGACCATCGCGAGCGCTCCGGAAGTGCGCTCGGTGAGCCGCTTCAGCGTGTCGGACAAGCCCGGCGGCACCCACACTTCGCGCGGCGTCGGCATCAGATCGAGCAGCGTGCCGTCGATGTCGAGCAGGATCGCGGTTTCGTCCAGATGCGGCACGAGCGCATGCGGCGCCGGCACCTGTTCGGGCGCATTGTCGGCCATCGTGGGGTTCGGATCCCGTTTCGCGAGTTTCGATGTCATAGTCTACTCCATGGACGCCAGCGGCCGCGCAATTTCTTCGAGCGATTTGCGTTCGGCGGCGACGGCATAGCGCCAGGCCACGATCGCGGCCGCGATCATCAGGACGGCTCCCAGCAGATAGCCGGCGAACACGCTGCCTCGTGACCCCGTGTCGATCAGCGCGCCGAACAGCGCGGGGCCGGCGACACCGCCGATGCCGGTGCCGATCGCATAGAACACCGCGATCGCCAGCGCCCGAACCTCGAGTGGAAACGTCTCGCTGACCGTCAGATAGGCGGCGCTGGCCGCAGGGGAGGCAAAGAAGAAGATCACCATCCAGGCGATGGTCTGTCCCTGCGCGCTCAGCGCGCCGATCGAGAAGAGATAACCGGACAGCGCCAGCAGCAGACCCGAAACGCCGTAGGTCACCGTGATCATGGTGCGGCGGCCCAACGTATCGAACAGACGACCGAGCAGCAGCGGGCCGAGGAAATTCCCGGCGGCGAAAGGCAAGAGATACCAGCCGACGTGATCGGCGCTGATGCCGTAGAAATCGGTCAGGACCAGCGCAAAGGTGAAAAAGATGGCGTTGTAGAAGAATGCCTGGGCGCTCATCAGCACGAGACCGACCAGGGACCGCCGTCGATAGGTCGAGAACAGCGTGTGCACGACCTCACGAAGCGGCGTGTGATCGCGCATCCTGAGCCGCATCTTGCTGAAGCGTCCCTCGTCTGCGTCCTGATCGCGCCCGATCACGGAGCGTTCGATGTCGTCGACGATGGCGTGCGCCTCCTCGGGGCGGCCATGGATCATCAGCCAGCGCGGGCTTTCGGGAATCCACATCCGCATCAGCAGCACGCCGAGACCGATGACGGCGCCGATCAGATAAGCGAGGCGCCAGCCGAAATCGGGACTGATCACCGCGGGATCGAGCAGGACGATGGCCGCCACCGCGCCCATGGCCGCGCCGAGCCAGAAGCTGCCGTTGATGACGAGGTCGGTCCAGCCGCGATAGCGTGCCGGCACCAGTTCCTGGATCGTCGAGTTGATCGCCGTATATTCGCCGCCGATGCCGGCACCGGTGAGGAATCGGAACAGCGCATAACTCGCGACGCTCCAGGAGAAGGCGGTCGCCGCCGTCGCGGTGAGATAGAGCGCCAGCGTGATGAAGAACAGCTTCTTGCGCCCGATCCGGTCGGTCAGCCAGCCGAAGCCGAGCGCACCGAGCACGGCGCCGGCGAGATAGGCGGAATTGGCGATTCCGAGATCGAGATTTGAGAAGTGCAGTGATGGACTCTGCTTGAGCGCACCCGAGAGCGCCCCGGCCAGCGTCACTTCCAGCCCGTCGAGGATCCAGGTGATGCCGAGTGCGACCACGACACGGGTGTGGAAACGGCTCCAGGGCAGCGCATCCAGCCGCGCCGGGATGCTGGTCTCGATGATGCGCCCGGAGCCGGCGGTCACCGAAGATGCCTCGCTCAGCGCCGTGGTTTGCTGCAGATTCATGGCGTCGCGCGGTTGACCAGCAGGAACAGCCCCCGAAAGTCACAGGCGTGACGGGGGCCGGGCCGGTCACGTGGGTGCGGCATTCTGCCAGCACCTGCGACAACGTCTGCGGCGTGGCCGGGTTCCCGGCGGCGCGGGCGCCTATGCGGCGCGGATATTGGCCATGAAGCGGTCGAGTTCGGCGCGGAGCCGGGTGCTCTCGCTCGACAGGGTCCTTGCCGAGTTCAGCACCTCCTCCGAGGCCGAACCGGTCTCGGCGGCACCGCGATTGACCTCGCCGATGTCGGTGGCGGCGGCCTGCGTGCCCTGCGCCACGCTCTGCACGCTGCGGGCGATCTCCTGCGTCGCGGCGCCCTGCTGCTCCACCGCGCTCGCAATCGAGGTCGCGATCGACGAGATCTGGCCGATCGTCGTGCCGATCTCCTTGATGGCCGCGACCGATTCGGCCGTCGCGCCCTGCATGCCCGCGATGTGCGAGGAAATCTCGTCGGTGGCTTTCGCCGTCTGGCTCGCCAGCGACTTCACCTCGCTCGCGACCACCGCAAAGCCGCGACCGGCCTCCCCGGCGCGCGCCGCCTCGATGGTGGCGTTGAGCGCCAGGAGATTGGTCTGCTCGGCGATCGCCGTGATCAGCTTGACGACCTCGCCGATCTGCTGGGCGGCATGCGACAGCTTGCCGATGCGGCCGTCGGTTTCCTTCGCCTGCGCCACCGCGGCTTCGGCGATCCGGCTGGAATCGCGAACCTGGCGGCCGATCTCCTCGACCGAGGCGGAGAGTTCCTCGGTCGCGGTCGCGACCGACTGCACGTTGTTGGAGGCCTGTTCGGAGACGCCGGCGACCTGGCTGGACAGGCTCTGGGTGGTCTCGGCGGTGCGGGTCAGTGTCGAGGCCGCCGATTCGAGCTGCACGGCCGACGACGACACGTTGGAGACGATGGCGCCGACTGCGCTCTCGAAATCGTCGGCGAAACGGATCAGTTCGGAGCGGCGCGCGGCGGCCAGTTCGCGGTTCTGGGCCTCGCTGGCGGCGGCATCGCGCTCGGCCTTGGCCACGGCCTGCACCTTGAATTCCTCGACCGCGCCGGCCATCTCGCCGATCTCGTCCTTGCGGCCAAGGCCCGGCAGAACCACGTCGAAATTGCCCGACGCAAGCTCCCGCATCGCCTTGCACATCGCGATCATCGGACGCGAAATGCCGTTGCCGAGCATCAGCGCCAGCACCGCGCCGATGGCGAGCCCGCCCAGGGCCATCATCAGCATCAGCCGCTCGGTCTCGCCGATCGTCGCATTCGTGCTCGCCTCGATGCGCTCCTGGTCGGCGGTGAGATTGGAACGAAGCTCACCGGAGAGCTTCAGGATGGAGGCCGCCGTCTTGCCCATCTCGGCGTTCAGCTTGACGATGACCTTCACGTTCTCGGACAGTTTCGCGAAGGAAGCGCGGTACTGTTTCAGCAGATTGCCGATCTCGGTGACACGGTCGGTGATCTTCTGGTCGCTGGCATAGATCGAGACCAGCAGGGTCTCCAGGAACTTGATGCGCGCGACCACGCCGTCGGCCGTCTTCGGCTCGGGCTTGGCGACGAACGCACTGACCGAGGTGGACACCGCGAGGTATTGCGACGTGACGTCCTTCGCGGTGGTCTGGACGGAGTTCAGACCCGCCAGCGCCGCGGTGTCGGCGAGATCGTCGAACTTGAAGCGGATCTTGTTGCCCACACTGTTGAGTTCGTCAGCGGCGATCTTGCCGTTCTCGCGTGTGAGCGTGATGATCTGGCCGAAGACTTTCGTGAAGGTCTGGAAGTCGGCCTCGAGCTTGCCGACCTGCTCGCGCCGCTCCGCGCTGGATGCGGCTGCCAGAGATTTGGCGATCGCAGCCTTCAAATTCTCCTCGGCGGCCTTCGCCGCGGTCTCGTCATCGGCCGCACCGGTGAGCGTATAGGCGCGCGCCAGTCCCTGATAGGCGATCAATTCGCGATCGACGTTGCGCGCGAGATCGGCTTCAGACACGCTGGTGCGATAGGCGGTGACCGCGGCCTGTATCCGTTCAAAGCCGAAATAGGCAAACGCCATGCTGACGGCCAGGATGGCCAGGACCGCCACGAAGCCAAGAATGATCTTTGCGCGAAAGCGTACGGTCGGCAGCCACGACGTCTTCTTGGACTTAACGGACATTCCCCCACCCCATTCCATTTGCGGAAAACCAGGCGCAGCCCGGAAGTCCCAGCTCCCCGACTCGGGATGACGTTAATTGGCAAATGATAAGCGGCGGTAAATGTTTTGGCGCCGCAACCTGCGGTTAGGCGCGGGCTCACGGCGTCTCGCGTCGCCCCGGCCTTCCGGGAACGACTCTGAGCAGGCTGCCGCGACAAGCCACCGCGCCTATGCGGCGCGGATATTGGCCATGAAGCGGTCGAGTTCGGCGCGGAGCCGGGTGCTCTCGCTCGACAGGGTCCTTGCCGAGTTCAGCACCTCCTCCGAGGCCGAACCGGTCTCGGCGGCACCGCGATTGACCTCGCCGATGTCGGTGGCGGCGGCCTGCGTGCCCTGCGCCACGCTCTGCACGCTGCGGGCGATCTCCTGCGTCGCGGCGCCCTGCTGCTCCACCGCGCTCGCAATCGAGGTCGCGATCGACGAGATCTGGCCGATCGTCGTGCCGATCTCCTTGATGGCCGCGACCGATTCGGCCGTCGCGCCCTGCATGCCCGCGATGTGCGAGGAAATCTCGTCGGTGGCTTTCGCCGTCTGGCTCGCCAGCGACTTCACCTCGCTCGCGACCACCGCAAAGCCGCGACCGGCCTCCCCGGCGCGCGCCGCCTCGATGGTGGCGTTGAGCGCCAGGAGATTGGTCTGCTCGGCGATCGCCGTGATCAGCTTGACGACCTCGCCGATCTGCTGGGCGGCATGCGACAGCTTGCCGATGCGGCCGTCGGTTTCCTTCGCCTGCGCCACCGCGGCTTCGGCGATCCGGCTGGAATCGCGAACCTGGCGGCCGATCTCCTCGACCGAGGCGGAGAGTTCCTCGGTCGCGGTCGCGACCGACTGCACGTTGTTGGAGGCCTGTTCGGAGACGCCGGCGACCTGGCTGGACAGGCTCTGGGTGGTCTCGGCGGTGCGGGTCAGTGTCGAGGCCGCCGATTCGAGCTGCACGGCCGACGACGACACGTTGGAGACGATGGCGCCGACTGCGCTCTCGAAATCGTCGGCGAAACGGATCAGTTCGGAGCGGCGCGCGGCGGCCAGTTCGCGGTTCTGGGCCTCGCTGGCGGCGGCATCGCGCTCGGCCTTGGCCACGGCCTGCACCTTGAATTCCTCGACCGCGCCGGCCATCTCGCCGATCTCGTCCTTGCGGCCAAGGCCCGGCAGAACCACGTCGAAATTGCCCGACGCAAGCTCCCGCATCGCCTTGCACATCGCGATCATCGGACGCGAAATGCCGGTCCCCAGCAGGAAGGCGAGCACAACGCCGAGCAGCGTGCCGCCGACCGCCAGCATCAGCACGAATTGCTCGGTCTGCCCGATGGTCGCTTCCGATTCCGAATCGAGCCGCTGCTGCTCGGCGACGAGGTCCGCCTTCATGGCGGTGGCGCCCTGGAGGATCGCGGCGGCAGAGCTGTTCATCGCCGTCACGAGATCGTCGACCAGCTTGGCATTGGCAATCAGCTTTTCCAGCGCTTCGCGATAAGCCACCAGCAGCGCCTTGGCATCCTTCAGTCCGGCGACGATCTTGTCGTCCATCGAATAGACCGCCCCGAGCGAATTCTCGACGAATTTGAGCCGCGCCAGTGCGCTGGTGGCGATCGCCTGGTCGGAGGTCAGGACGAAATTGGTCGCGGCCGCACTCGCCGTCTGAAACTGGGCGTTGACCTGCTTGGTGCCGAACTCGATGGCCTGCGCCTCGGAATCGGAGGCGCTGTTGCCGACATCGTCCAGCTTGTATTTGAGGAGATTGGCGTTTCGCGTCAGTTGATTCTGTACCAGCAGCGCGCTGTCGCGCTTGGCCTGGAGCACCTTGGCGAAGGTGGCGGAGAAGTTGGAATATTCCCGCGCGAGCTTGTTGAGCGTCTCAAGACGCGCCGGCGTCTTGGCGCTCTTGACGGCCTGGTCGATGGCGTTCTTCAGGCCGGCTTCGGCATCCAGTGCCGCCTTGGCATCGTCTTCCTTGCCGGTGACGACGAAATACCGGACGGCAGAGCGGTAGGCGAGGAGCTCGCGGTCGATGGTGCGGGCGAGATCAGCCTCGGAGACGCTGGCCCGGTAGGACCCCACCCCGGACGCCACGCGCTCGAACCCGAAATAGGCAAAGGCCATGCTGCCGGCGGAGATCACCAGGACCGCGGCAAAACCCAGAATGATCTTGGCGCGGAACCGGAGAGTCGGAAATATTGTACGCTTCGACGGCGACGCGATACGCCCGGTCATTCCCACCCCCATTTTCCATTCCGCCGTGATCCGGAGACGCCCCGCCCCCGGAACCGGATGCGGAAAGTTAGGGCACAATGGATAAAGGGGGGTAAATTCGGCCGATCCGCAGGATAACGGCCCCTTATGAAGGCACGCCCTCGACCGGATGAAGGGTGGCATCCGACCAAAGGCGCGAGTTCGCGCCTGAAAAAGCGGCACACGGTCACGACAGCAGCCACGTCGATGACTTTTCAATGACGGCAGCGACCAAAATCCCAGTTGCAAAGTCCGGGGGCGCTGTCTCTAATTAGAAGCAATCAAAATCAATCCCGGGGAGGTATATTCCGTGTCTACAGTCAAACTGACGGTGAACGGCAAGGCCGTTGCTGTCGACGTCGAGGACCGCACGCTGCTGGTCCAGCTCCTGCGCGACACCCTCAATCTGACCGGGACCCATGTCGGCTGCGACACCAGCCAGTGCGGCGCCTGCGTCGTGCACGTGGACGGCAAGGCGGTGAAGTCCTGCACCATGCTCGCCGGGCAGGCCGACGGCGCCCATGTCACGACCATCGAAGGCATCGCCAAGGGCGACGAACTGCACCCGATGCAGGCCGCCTTCCGCGACAATCACGGTCTGCAATGCGGCTATTGCACCCCGGGCATGATCATGTCCGCGATCGACATCGTGCACCGCCATGGTGGCCAGCTCGACGAGACCACCGTCCGGCAGGAGCTCGAAGGCAATATCTGCCGCTGCACCGGCTATCACAACATCGTCAAGGCCGTGCTGGATGCGGCCGGCCGCATGAAGGTCTCGCAGGCGGCCGAGTAGATCGGCCCGCCGCGACAACGAACCACCGCCGCGGCTGTCGAGGGACGGCGCGGCCATGACAGAATTCCGGTCGGGAGGACCAGACATGGGTGTTGAAGGCATTGGCGCACGCGTCGTGCGCAAGGAAGACAAGCGTTTCATTACCGGCAAGGGCCGCTACGTCGACGACATCAAGCTCCTGGGCATGACCCATGCCCACTTCATCCGCAGCCCGCATGCGCACGCCAAGGTCAAGAAGATCGACTCCTCCGCGGCCCTGCAGATGCCGGGCGTGGTCGCCGTCCTCACCGGACGCGAACTGGTCGACGACAAGGTCGGCAATCTGATCTGCGGCTGGGCCATCACCTCCAAGGACGGCAGCCCGATGAAGATGGGCGCATGGCCGGCGATGGCGCCGGAAACGGTGCGCTTCGTCGGGCAGGCGGTCGCAGTGGTGATCGCCGACAGCAAGAACCTCGCCCGCGACGCGGCGGAAGCGGTCGTCGTCGAGTACGAGGAACTTCCCGCGGTCGCCGACATTCACGCCGCGATCAAGGCCGGCGCGCCGCAGCTCCACCCGGAAGCTCCCGGCAACCAGGTCTATGACTGGGTGATCGGCGACGAGGGCGCCACCGACGCCGCCTTCGCCAAGGCCGCCAACGTGGTCAAGCTCGACGTCACCAACAACCGCCTCGCCCCCAACGCGATGGAGCCGCGCGCGGCGATCGCCGATTACGACGCGGCGGAAGAGCATTTCACGCTCTACACGACGTCGCAGAATCCGCACGTCGCCCGCCTCGTGCTGTCGGCGTTCTACAACATCGCACCCGAGCACAAGCTGCGGGTGATCGCGCCCGACGTCGGCGGCGGGTTCGGCTCCAAGATCTTCATCTATCCCGAGGAGATGGTGGCGCTGTGGGCCTCCAAGAAGGTCGGCCGCCCGGTCAAATGGACGGGCGACCGCACCGAGGCCTTCCTCACCGATGCGCATGGCCGCGACCACGTCACCCATGCCGAGATGGCGTTCGACGCCAACAACAAGATCACCGGCCTGAAGGTGAAGACCTACGCCAATTTCGGCGCCTACATGTCGCTGTTCTCGTCCTCGGTGCCGACCTATCTCTACGCGACGCTGCTGTCGGGCCAGTACAACATCCCGGCCATCCATGCCGAGGTGATCGGGGTCTACACCAACACCACGCCGGTGGATGCCTATCGCGGCGCCGGCCGCCCCGAGGCGAGCTATCTGATCGAGCGGCTGATGGAAACGGCGGCGCGGCAACTCAAGGTCGATCCGGCCCAGTTGCGCCGGACCAACTTCATCACCCAGTTCCCGCACCAGACGCCCGTGATCATGGCCTACGACATCGGCGACTTCAACGCTTCGCTCGACGCGGCGATGAAGGCGATCGACTATGCCGGCTTCCCTGCCCGCAAGGCCAAGGCGAAGGCCGATGGCAAGCTGCGCGGCATCGGCGTCTCCTGCTACATCGAGGCCTGCGGCATCGCGCCCTCGAAAGCCGTCGGCAGCCTGGGCGCCGGCGTCGGCCTGTGGGAATCGGCCGAGGTTCGCGTCAATCCGGTCGGCACCATCGAGATCCTCACGGGCTCGCACAGCCACGGCCAGGGTCATGAGACCACGTTCTGCCAGCTCGTCGCCGAGCGGCTCGGCGTGCCGATCAGCCAGGTCTCGATCGTCCATGGCGACACCGACAAGGTGCAGTTCGGCATGGGCACCTACGGCTCGCGCTCGGCGGCCGTCGGCCTCACCGCGATCCTGAAGGCCATGGAGAAGATGGAGGCCAAGGCCAAGAAGATCGCCGCGCATGCGCTGGAGGCCTCGGAGGCCGACATCGTCATCGAGAACGGCGAGTTCAAGGTGACCGGCACCGACAAGGCCATCGCGCTGCCGATGGTCGCGCTCGCGGCCTATACCGCGCACAATCTGCCTGACGGGATGGAGCCGGGCCTGAAGGAAAGCGCCTTCTACGACCCGACCAACTTCACCTTCCCGGCCGGCACCTATGTCTGCGAGCTCGAGGTCGATCCCGGCACCGGCAAGACCAGCTTCGTCAACTTCGTCGCAGCCGACGATTTCGGCCGGCTGATCAACCCGATGATCGTGGAAGGCCAGGTTCATGGCGGCCTCGTGCAGGGCATCGGACAGGCGCTGCTCGAACACGCGATCTACGACGCCAGCGGCCAGCCGGTCACGGCCTCGTTCATGGACTACGCCATGCCGCGCGCCGATGACGTGCCTTCGTTCAACCTCTCCCACACCACGACGCTGTGTCCCGGCAACCCGCTCGGGATCAAGGGGTGCGGCGAGGCCGGAGCGATCGGCGCCTCCGCGGCCGTGATCAATGCGATCACGGATGCGATCGGCAAGAACAACCTGGAAATGCCCGCGACCCCGGACCGGGTGTGGCGCACGATCCACGCGGCTTGAGAGAGGACCTGAGATGTACCAGACAACCTATCATCGCGCCTCCACGGTCGACGAGGCCGTCAGCCTGTTCGGCAAGAGCAGCGAAGCCAAGTTCCTCGCCGGCGGCCAGACGCTGCTGCCGGTCATGAAGCAGCGGCTCGCCAGCCCCTCGGACGTGATCGACCTCGGCAAGATCAAGGAGCTGCAGGGGATCGAACTGTCGGGCGACGTGCTGACCATCAAGGCCGGCACGACCTATTACGACATCATGCAGAGCGCCGACGTGAAGAAGGCGATCCCCGCGATCGCCCATCTCACCTCCGTGCTCGGCGACCCCGCGGTGCGCTATCGCGGAACGATCGGCGGCTCGATTGCCAACAACGATCCCGCCGCGGACTTCCCGGCGGCGCTGCTCGCGCTCGGGGCGACCGTCAAGACCAACAAGCGGTCGATCGCGGCGGCAGACTTCTTCAAGGGCCTGTTCACGACGGCGCTCGAGGACGGCGAGATCATCACCGCGGTGTCGTTCCCCGTGCCCGAGAAGGCCGGGTACGAGAAGATGCGGCATCCGGCCTCCCGCTTCGCGCTGACCGGCGTGTTCGTTGCCAAAACCAAGTCCGGCGAGATCCGGGTGGCGGCAACCGGCGCGTCGCAGAGCGGCGTGATGCGCGTGGCCGCCATCGAGGCCGCGCTGAAGAGCAATTGGTCGCCGTCCGCGCTGGACAGCATCACCATTCCGCCGAGCGGATTGCTGGCGGACATTCACGGCACGGCGGAGTACCGCGCCAACCTCGTGAAGGTGATGGCGCAACGCGCGGTGGCCGCCGCCGGCTGACGGCGCACCGCTAGCCACTGGACACAAATCTTTCGCGGCGCGCAGCAATGCGCGCCGCTTTTATTATGCGCCCATGCAGGAAAAGCGCTTGCCTCGCTGCAGTGAAGGCGGGAAAAGTTAATCAGACGATTAACTCGCCCACAGAGACGAACGTTGCGCCCGCCGAGACTCGGCATGCGCCCGCGATCCGAGGAAACACAAGTGCTCGACAAGCCCGTCCAAACCGCTTCCGTCCGCAACTCCGGCCCGCTGGCGGGATTTCGCGTCGTCGAATTCGCCGGCATCGGCCCCGGCCCGTTCGCCTGCATGATGCTGGCCGACATGGGCGCGGAGGTCGTCACGCTCGACCGCATCGGCGCGAAGAAGAGCGCGAAGTCGGTGGCGGGCCGCGGCCGCAAGGTGATCGAGCTCGATCTCAAGGACAAGGCGGCGATCGCGCAAGTGCTCGACCTGCTCGCCAATGCCGACGCGCTGATCGAGGGCTTTCGTCCCGGCGTGATGGAGCGGCTCGGCCTCGGCCCCGACGTCGTGCTCGCGCGCAACCCGAAGCTCGTCTACGGCCGCATGACCGGCTGGGGCCAGGAAGGTCCGCTGGCGAATGCCGCCGGCCACGACATCAACTACATCTCGATCACCGGCGCGCTCGCCGCGATCGGGCCCAAGGACGCTCCGGTACCGCCGCTCAACCTGGTCGGCGATTTCGGCGGCGGCGCGCTCTATCTCGTGGTCGGCGTGCTCGCAGCGCTGCTGGACGCGCAGAAGTCGGGCAAGGGACAGGTGGTCGACGCGGCGATGTGCGACGGCGCGGCCTCGCTGATGTCGTTCTTCTTCGACATGACCGCGATGGGCCGCTGGACCGAGGGCCGCGACCGCAACTTCCTCGACGGCGGCGCGCATTTCTACGGCGTCTATGAATGCGCCTGCGGTCATTTCATCTCGATCGGGTCGATCGAGCCGCAGTTCTATGCGCTGCTGCGCCAGCATGCTGACCTCACCGATGCGGCATTCGACGCGCAGATGGACCCCAAGGCCTGGCCGGCGCTGAAACAGAAGTTGAAAGCGGTCTTCAAGAGCAAGACGCGCGAAGACTGGTGCAGGATCATGGAAGGCACCGACATCTGCTTCGCGCCGGTGCTGACCATGTCGGAGGCGACGCAGCACCCGCACATGGTGGCGCGCAACGTCTTCGTGGAGCGTCACGGCATCAAGCAGCCCGGCCCGGCGCCCAGATTCTCGCGCACGCCGTCGGCGGTGCGTGAGCCGGAGGGAGCGGAGATTGGGGCGCTGACACAATCCTGGAAGGCGCGCGGCTGACAAAAGGCGACTGCCGGATTCTCTGATCACGAACCCATGCAGAAAGAGCGGCGCCGAGGCGCCGCTCCGTTGTTTTTAGCGGAACGTCATCAGCGCAGCAGCGGCCGCTGCCGTTGAAAGCCTCCGCCGGCAGCGGGAGGTACCGGCTGTGCGACGCCGATCAGCGGACGCGGCGGCTGCATCACCGGGCGACCGACCATCGGACGCGGCCCGATCATGACCCCGACCCGGCCATCAAACTCGGGCTCGCGGCTCCGCTCCTCGGACTTCCTGCGCTTGTCTGCAGTACCGGTTCCAACGCGCGGCGGCGTCCTGTTGTCGGGATTCGCATCGCTGGTGGGCGCTGCGTAATTGCCATTGCAATGGACTGTCACACTCTTCCACTGCGTCGACGGGGCGAACGTTCCACCGAGCACCTCGGCCTTGTACTGCACGGTGGTCGTCTTGGTGAACTGTTCGAGTTTCACCCAATCGTCGCCGAAACTGCCGCCACCCTGCGCGGTAGCGGCCATCTGCCGCGTCTCGCTGGTAATCGGTCCGCCGTTCACCTGCCGCCACTGCTTGACGTTGACGGGACCGGCCTTGTCGGTCGTGATGCGGGTCGTCACCTTTACCGGCTTGCAGTCCACGCCGCGGGGCGACGGATCGGGCAGCGCCATGGTCGCGACGAAGAGCTCGATGTTCTCGGCGGTGATCTTGTTGCGGTGCGGATCCGGGGTCGGATCAGCGGTACTCCTGGAACTCGCAAGGCACTCCACGTGAGCGAAGAACACGCCGTGGCGTGTCTCGTCGCCGCCTCCCCACGCGTGGTCCTCGGCCCCGCCCACTTCTGCCGGACCCAGATCGCCTGCCCCTTTACGCGTGTTGACGCTGAATGCGACGGCAACTGCCATGTCGAAGGAATGCGGCTTGGTGGCGCCGTCGGGCTGAAGCTTCTCATTGCAGCGCCGCAGCATCTCGTCGCCATACGGCGCAGGCGCCGGGATGATCGAAGATATCTGAAACTTGGACGTCGCAAACGAGATGTATTGTGCCCTGTGGTAATCCCGCTCCATCGCGTTCTCGTAGAAAATCAGCGGACTGCCCTGACCGCATCCGGTATCGACACACGTGCCGAGAAAGAGGCCGGCATCCTGGACGTAGCCCGGCCATCTGGTATCGACATTCATGTCGGCCCAGAACTTGACCTCGCCCGGCACGATGGTGTCCCACTTGGCGCCGTCACTCGACGAAACGTTGACGGTGTTTTCCTTGTAGGGCGTCAGGACATTGAACGTCATGGACTTGATGTTGGCATTCTCTGCGGACGCCTGCGGCATCGACATCCAGACGAGCGCAGCAAACGCAACGCTCCCGGACAATGTCCTTATGTGACGACGGAACGGCCGGCGATCCTCGCCTGATTGGCGCGACATGTTTCGCTCCCTTGCGGTGCCGGGCAGATGGTGCCCGGCTTCGAGCGATCGGACGCGGCTCCAAGCGAAAGCGTTCACAAGGTGGGCGCTGGCGTGTGATCCTGCGCACACCGGGCGGAGGCCTTCGGCGAGAGGCGACCTGAAGGGGCCATCCGTCAGATTGTCGCAGCCTGCCGCGGCTCTTACGCCGCCGTCTCCACCTTGAGCACCCCGCGCCGGATCTGGTCTTCCTCGATCGATTCGAACAGGGCCTTGAAATTGCCCTCGCCGAATCCGTCGTCGCCCTTGCGCTGGATGAACTCGAAGAAGATCGGGCCGATCGCATTGGCGGAGAAGATCTGCAGCAGAACCTTGGTCTGGCCGCCGTCGACAACGCCTTCGCCGTCGATCAGGATGCCGTTGGTCTTAAGCCGCGCAATGTCCTCGCCGTGCCTGGGCAGGCGCGCGTCGATCCGCTCGAAATAGGTCTCGGGCGGCGACGGCATGAAGGGCAGGCCGGCCTTACGCAGCCCTTCGATCGCGCCGTAGATGTCGCGGCAACCGCAGGCGATGTGCTGGATGCCTTCGCCGCGATAGATGTTGAGATATTCCTCGATCTGGCCGGACTCGCCGGCATCCTCATTGATCGGAATGCGGATCTTCCCGTCCGGGCTGGTCAGCGCGCGCGAGAACAGGCCGGAAGCGCGGCCCTCGATGTCGAAGAAGCGGATCTGGCGGAAATTGAAGATCTTCTCGTAGAAGCCGGTCCAGACATCCATCCGGCCGCGATGGACATTGTGGGTGAGGTGATCGAGATAGAACAGGCCTGCGCCGAGGGGCCGCGGATCGCGCGCACCGAGCCACTCGAACTCGGCATCATAGGCCGATCCCCTGGCACCGTAGCGGTCGACGAAGTAAAGCAGGCTCCCGCCGATCCCCTTGATCGCTGGCACCTGAAGCGTCTTCTGTGGGTCTGACACATCCGCCGGCTCCGCACCGAGCGCGATCGCGCGGTCATAGGCGGCCTTTGCATCGACCACCCGGAACGCCATCGACGGCGCGCAGGGGCCGTGTGCGGCGACGAACTCATAGCCGTGGGTGCCCGGCTCTTCGTTGACGAGATAGTTGATGTCGCCCTGGCGATAGACGGTGATCTTCTTCGTCCGGTGCCGCGCGACCGGGGCGTAGCCCATCAGCTTGAACAGCGCGTGCAGCTCCTGCGGATTGGGATGGGCATATTCGACGAACTCGAACCCGTCGGTGCCCATCGGATTGTCGGCGCTGATCGTGGCCGGCGGTGCATCGTGCGGAAACGGACCCATGCTGCTCTCCTCGGGTATGCTGGTGCCCGTGAACTATCCTTCATGACGGCTGCAAGGGGCGTGCAAACGATGGATCGTTTCGCTAGGTTATGCACGTTCCGTGCACGAAATGGACGAAATGCGCATGATTTCCGTTGACGCCTTCGACCTCAAGATCCTGACCGCGCTCCAGGATGATGGCCGCCTGACCAATCAGGAACTGGCCGATCTCGCCGGCCTGTCGGCCTCACAATGCTCGCGGCGACGGATGCGGCTGGAAGAGGAGAAGGTGATCGCAGGCTATCACGCCGACCTCTCCAGCGAGGTGCTTGGCTTCGGCGTGATCGCCTTCATCCAGGTGACGCTGGCTACCCACTCGCCCGACAATGCCAAGCGCTTCCGCACGCTGGTCAACCGCATCGACGAGATCCAGGAAGCCTATTCGCTGACGGGCGACGCCGATTACGTCCTCAAGGCCGTGCTGCGCGACCTCAAGGGCCTCTCCAACCTCGTCAACGACGTGCTGATGCCGCACCAGAGCGTGGCCCATGTGCGGTCGTCGATCGTCCTCGACCGGCTGAAGGAGAGCTCGCGGCTGCCGCTGAAGGACCTGCAGCCTGGCTGATTTGGTGGGAAAAGCGGCCTTCGCGCGGTGAACCAGATCTGCGATGATCCCGGCCATCGGGAGATCGAGCCATGGCCCTGCAGCTGCGACCGAACTGCGAATATTGCGACCGTGACCTGCCGCCTGCCGCGACGGAGGCGCGCATCTGCTCCTATGAATGCACGTTCTGTGCGGACTGCGCCGAGACCAAACTGTTCAACGTCTGCCCGAACTGCGGCGGCGGCTTCGCGCCGCGCCCGATCCGGCCGGCACAGGAATGGCGGCCGGGCGTGTGCACGACGAAGCAGGCGCCATCCGACAAGCGCGTGCACCTCAAGTACAGCGTAGAGGATGTCGCCGCGCATTGCGCGCGGATCAGGGACGTGCCGCCGGAGAGGCGGTAGGCTCTCTCCACGTCATTGCGATGAGCCCTTGCGACAAGTCAATCCAGACCGTCTCCGCGGAAAGACGCTGGATTGCTTCGCTGCGCTCGCAATGACGGCGTTTGAGGCAACGCTGGCGGCTACTCCGCCGCCAGAATCGTCCCCTCGACCTCGCCAAAGCCGACGCGGTAGCCGTTGCCCTGGCACCAGCCCCGCATGACGAGGCTGTCGCCGTCCTCCAGGAACGACCGCTTGACGCCGCCGGGCAGTTCGACCGGCTCGGTGCCGTTCCAGCTGATCTCCAGCAGGCTGCCGCGCTGGTTCTTCTCGGGGCCGGAAATAGTGCCGCTGCCGAGGAGATCGCCGACATTCATGGCGCAGCCGCTGGAGGCATGGTGCATCAGCTGCTGCACGGAGGACCAGTACATGTACTTGAAATTAGTGCGACTGATGCTGGCGGGCGCATTGGCGCCGGCGGCGCGCAGGGAGACGTCGAGCTCCACATCGTAATTCTGCGGCGTCGCCTGCTTGAGATAGTCGAGCGGTGCGGGCTGCTGCTCCGGCCCCTTCAGGCGGAACGGCTCCAGTGCCTCGCGCGTCACCACCCACGGGCTGATCGACGTCGCGAAAGCCTTGGCGAGGAACGGACCGAGCGGCACATATTCCCATTGCTGGATGTCGCGCGCGCTCCAGTCGTTGAGCAGCACGAAGCCGAAAATCATCTCCTCCGCCTGGCTCTCGGTCAGCATGCCGCCCATCGGCGAAGACTGGCCGAGCACGACGCCCATTTCCAGTTCGAAATCGAGCCGCTTGCACGGTCCAAAGCTCGGCACCTCGACATTCGGCGGCTTCAGCTGTCCGCGCGGACGCTTCACCCTGGTGCCTGAGACCACGACCGTGGAGGCGCGGCCGTTATAGCCGATCGGCATGTAGAGCCAATTCGGCTGCAGCGCGTTGTCCTTGCCGCGGAACATCACGCCGACATTGGTGGCGTGCTCCTTCGACGAGTAGAAGTCGGTATAGCCGGAGACGGCGAACGGCAGATGCAGCCGCGCCTCGCGCATCGGCACCAGCGCCCGCGCGCGCAGAGCTTCGTTGTCACGCAGCTCCGGATGATCGTGGCGCAGCAATTCGCTGATCCGCGCCCTGGTCTTCGTCCAGACTTTCGGCCCCAGCGCCATGAAGGGATTGAGCGAAGGCCCCGAGAACACGCCGAGCGGCCCGACATCGAGACGGCAATCCTGCTCCAGCTCCCAGAGATCGAGCACGTAGTCGCCGATTGCGACACCAACACGCGCCGTCGGATTGGCCGCGGTCGAGAACACGCCATAGGGCAGGTTCTGGATCGGGAAGTCGGAGGCGGGTTCGACGGCGATGAAGGAGCGGAGGCTGGGGTCGTTGGGGTGTGTTGTCACGTCTGGCCCGGTCCTTTCTTCCTTCTCCCCTTGTGGGAGAAGGTGGCGCGAAGCGCCGGATGAGGGG
>CAYREH010000072.1:0-28139 GCA_964423245.1 uncultured Bradyrhizobium sp.
GTTGCATCGACGTAAGCAAGACGCTGAGAGTCGGTGCAGACTGTCAAGATAAGGCGACCAGTTCCTCGAAGGCGTACTTCTTGGACCCGAAGGAGCCCGACAGGTCGCGGCCGAGGCGGGACGCATGGCCCGTCGCATGGCCCAGCTCGTGCAGGGCCGTGCGATGCCAATTGATCGTCTCGAAATACGCCTGCGGTGGCGGCACCTGCGCCTGCACAAAGTCGGCCGTCGGCATGTAGAAGGCGCGATCGCCGCCGATGCGGACGTCGATGCCCGTGGCCTTGATCAGCGCCTCGACGCGCGGCTCGATCAGGCCCGGCTCTGGTGCAGGCGGGGCGATGTCGAGGTCGCCGGGCAGATCCTCGCATTGCGCGACGTTGAACACGGTGAAGCGTTTGAGAAAAGGAATGGCCTGCGCTTCCTCGCCGGTCTCCTGCGCGCGCCGTTTCTCCTCATCGGGGATGAAGCGATCGGCGTAGACCACGGTAGTGCCGTGCTCGCCCTTGCGGACATGGCCACCGAGCGAAAGCGCCTGACGGAAGGTCAGCCAGCTCTGCACCGGAAAGCCGTGCTCGATCACCGCACCCCACAGGATCAGCACATTGATCCCGGAATACTGCCGCCCGGTCGCAGCATTCGCTGGCATGGCGAGCGGAGCCTTCGCCGCCGCCGTGCCCCACGGCTGGACCCAGGGCACGCGCCTGGCCTCCAGCTCGGCGATGATCTTGTTGGTGATGTCGTCATATAGGCTCGTCCGGTCGGCGCCGGAGCGAGCATCGCGTTCATGTCTGGACATCGCGGTTCTCCGCGACGGGCGCCGGAGGCCTCTCCTCCAGCCCTCAACCCGTCACGGCAAACCCGGTCCGCACTCTCACTCTAAAGGGGGCGTTGCGGGGCAGGCTGTGCTAAAAGTCGCAGCCGCCACGATCATATCGCAGCCGCTCAGGCGGCGCGGAGCGCCTCGATCAGCGGACAGCCTGGATCCTGCCCCGCGTCGCAAGCCCGCACCGAGTCGGCCAGCACCCGCTCCATCCGCTTCAGGTCGGCGATGCGCGTGCGCACGTCTTTCAGATGCGATGCGGCGAGGTTGCGCACCTCGGCGCAGGACGCGTGCCCGCCGCCTGCAAGGCCCAGCAGGGCGCGCACCTCGTCCAGCGTGAAGCCCAGCTCGCGGGCCCGTCGCACGAAGCCGAGGCGGCCCACGTCGTCCGCGCCATAGCTCCGGTAGCGGCCCCGCCGGGGCGGGGCCGGCATCAGGCCGATCCGCTCGTAGTAGCGGATCGTTTCGATGTTGCAGCCCGTGCGCCGGGACAGTTCGCCAATCGGAATCGCGGTATCCGCCATGCTGTTCGCGCCTCTCAATTTTGGGCTTGAGTCTGTAGTCGCTACAGATCGTATGTAGTGATCCTCAGCCCCCACGGGCAAGCTGCAGTCCTGATTGTAGCGTCGCTCTGACGGTTCCACGAAGTCGCCGAGGCTATTGCGATGCCCATCCAGAATCCCCTCACCCGCGCGGCCGACAAGGCGGGCGTCATCGGCTCGATCGTCACCGCCATGGGCTGCGCGGCGTGCTTCCCGGCTCTTGCGAGCCTTGGCGCCGCGCTGGGCCTCGGGTTTCTGAGCCAGTACGAAGGCGTCTTTATTCGTTACCTCCTGCCGCTGTTCGCCGTGATCGCCCTCGTCGCCAACGTGGTCGGCGGACTTCGCCATCGCCGGTGGCCGCGAATGGCGCTGAGCGTCATCGGGCCGATCTTGGTGCTGGCGGCGGCTTTGCTCATGGCCACCCGCGGTTGGCCGACGGCGTGGCTCCTCTATCCCGGACTGACCTTGATGGTGGTCGTCGCGATCTGGGATCTCGCTGCACCGCCTCGCAATGCGCCCGCGCCACCCCGCGAAAGGGCTGTTTCCTAACGTGATGGCGGAGTTGATCGGAAGGAGAGTCGACTTGTCAGAACCCAAAAGCGGCCGCAGTGCGTTGGCGCTAGGAGGCGTAGCCGCCATTCTGGCATCGACCTGTTGCCTCGGCCCGCTCGTCTTGGTCGCCCTCGGGTTCAGCGGCGCCTGGATCGGCAACCTGACCGCGCTGGAACCGTATCGTCCGTTGTTCATCGGCGCAGCGCTGATCGCCATGGTCTTCGCCTACCGCCGAATCTTTCGCCCGGCCCGCGCCTGCGAGCCCGGCGAAGTCTGCGCCGTGCCCAAGGTCAGGACCACCTACAAGGTCATCTTCTGGGCGGTCGCAGCGCTCGTCCTTGTCGCGCTGGCGTTCCCCTACGTCCTGCCCCTGTTCTACTGAAAGGAAGTCCCCATGAAGACGCTCGTCTCCCTGATCGCCCTGATGGGCGCGCTCAGCTCGCCCGCGTGGGCCGCGACGAAGACGGTCACCCTGGCGGTGCCCGGCATGACCTGCGCGGCCTGCCCGATAACCGTCAAGACGGCGCTTGCCAAGGTCGACGGCGTCGAGAAAACCGAGGTCAGCTTCGAAAAGCGCGAGGCCGTCGTCTCCTACGATGACGCCAAGACCACGGTCGCCGCCCTGACCAAGGCGACGGCGGGCGCGGGCTACCCGTCCACCGTGAAGCGCTGAGGAGCCTGCCCCGTGACCGCCGCGATCGCCCTGCGCATTGACGGAATGACCTGCGACTCGTGCGCCACGCACGTGAGGGAGGCGTTGGAGCGCGTCCCAGGCGTGCGCTCGGCCGCCGTCTCCTATCTGAAGGCGCGCGCGGAGATCGCGGCCGATGCGGGGGTTAGCTCCGAGGCCCTTGCGGCCACGGTCGCGACGCTCGGCTATCGCGCCTCGGTCGCCGACGCGGGCGGCGCGCAACGCGGCGCCGGCGGCGTCCCGCTGCACATCGCCGTCATCGGCAGCGGCGGCGCGGCGATGGCGGCGGCGCTGAAAGCCGTCGAGCAGGGCGCGAAGGTCACCCTTGTCGAGCGCGGCGTCATTGGCGGAACCTGCGTCAACGTCGGCTGCGTGCCGTCCAAGATCATGATCCGCGCGGCGCATATCGCCCATCTACGTCGCGAAAGCCCGTTCGATGACGGGATCGGGGCCTGTACGCCAGCGATCCTGCGCGAGCAGCTGCTGGCCCAGCAGCAGGCGCGCGTCGATGAGCTGCGGCAGGCGAAATACGAGACCATCCTGGCCGACACCCCGTCCATCACGGTGCTGCGCGGCGAGGCCCGCTTCGCGGACGCCCACAGCCTGCTCGTGCGCCAGTCCGACGGGGTCGAGCAACATGTGACCTTCGAACGCTGCCTAATCGCCACCGGCGCCAGCCCGGCCGAGCCGCCCATTCTGGGGTTGTCGGATACGCCGTACTGGACCTCGACGGAGGCCCTTGAGAGCGAGACCCTCCCATCGCGCCTAGCGGTGATCGGCTCATCGGTCGTCGCTGTCGAACTGGCCCAGGCCTTCGCTCGGCTCGGCAGCAAGGTGACGATCCTGGCGCGCCATACCCTGTTCTTCCGTGAGGACCCGGCCATCGGCGAGGCGGTCACGGCCGCCTTCCGCGCCGAGGGCATCGAGGTGCTGGAGCACACCCAGGCGAGCAAGGTCGCCTACGCCGATGGCGAGTTCGTCCTCGCCACCGGCCAGGGCGAACTGCGCGTGGACAAGCTGCTCGTCGCGACGGGCCGGGCGCCCAACACCCGGACGCTTGTCCTGGAGGCGGCCGGCGTCGCCGTCAACGCGCAGGGCGGCGTCGTGATCGACACGGCCATGCGCAGCAGCACGCCGCACATCTACGCCGCCGGCGACTGCACAGACCAGCCTCAGTTCGTCTATGTCGCGGCGGCGGCCGGAACCCGGGCGGCGATCAACATGACCGGCGGTGAGGCCGCCTTGGACCTGGCCACGATGCCGGCGGTCGTGTTCAGCGATCCGCAGGTCGCCACGGTCGGGCTCAGCGAGGCGGAGGCCCACCGCGCCGGGATCGAGACCGACAGCCGGCTCCTGACCTTGGACAACGTCCCGCGCGCGCTCGCCAACTTTGCCACCCGCGGCTTCATCAAGCTGGTCGCCGAAGCTGGTAGCGGCCGGCTCATTGGCGTCCAGGCGGTGACGCCGGAGGCGGGCGAGATCATCCAGACGGCCGCGCTCGCCATCCGGGCGCGCATGACCGTCGGCGAGCTGGGCGACCAGCTGTTCCCCTATCTGACCATGGTGGAAGGCCTGAAGCTCGCGGCCCAGACCTTCTCCAAGGATGTGAAACAGCTTTCCTGCTGCGCCGGTTGAAGGTTCAGTTTGGGTGGCGAGCGGAGCGCGCGTGATGACGACGCCCACCTCACACGCTGAAGCCACCGGATGGCCCGCCGTCGAGTTTCGAGGCGGCGTGATCATCCCAGACTGGGGAGCGGTCACGACACCACAGGCCCAAAACGCCCTGAGGGCCGTCGTCGAGGCCTTCATCGGCCCCAAGTGGGATGGGCTGGATGAGACCGAGAGCCGAATCCACGGCATCGTCCTGAGCGCCTACGCCATGAGCGGGCACGCTCCGGAGGCCGCGGACGTCGCCGCCGGGGCCGGACTCGCCATCGCTGAGACCGACAGCGTGCTGCGGCGTCTGGCCGGGCGCGACCTCCTCATTCTCAACGTTGCCGGCCGGATAGGCGGCGCCTATCCGTTCACCGATGGTCCGACTGAGCATCACGTCGAGACCGGCGGGCTCTCCGTGGGCGCCATGTGCGCCATCGACGCGCTCGGCGTCGGGGCGATGCTGGAGCGCGACATCACCGTCCGCTCGGCGTGCCGTCAGTGCGCCCGTGCGCTCGCCATCCACACACGGAGCCACGGCCGCCAACTGGATCAGGTCGAGCCTTCGGGGATCGTCGTCTGGTCCGGCCATCGCTACGCCGCCGGTTGCGCGGCGTCTTCGCTCTGCACCCTGCAGGCCTTCTTCTGCGATGACGCTCACCTGGAGACCTGGCGCACGAACAGCCTGGCCGCCGGTCAGGACGGGGTGCGCCTGAGCCTGTCCGAAGCGCTGGAGGTCGGCCGCGCGATCTTCGCGCCGATGCGGATGGAGTTGCGGCCATGGCCTACGACCTGATCGTCATCGGCAGCGGCACGGCGGCCCAGGTTGCCGTTGCGAAGGTCCGCGCCGCCGGCTGGTCCGTCGCCGTGATCGATCACCGGCCGTTCGGCGGCACGTGCGCGCTCCGCGGCTGCGATCCCAAGAAGATGCTGGTAAGCGGCGAGGAAGCGATCGACGCGGCCAGGCGCATGGCCGGGCATGGCGTCGAAGGCGCCCTAGCGATCGACTGGCCCGGCCTGATGGGGTTCAAGCGGACCTTCACCGATCCCATCCCCGCCAAACAAGAACATCGCTACGCCGAGTTGGGCGTCGACGCCGTCCACGGGCTCGCCCGCTTCGCCGCCCCAGACACGATCGAGGTGGACGGCCGGACCTTGCAGGCCCGCCACGTGCTGATCGCTACCGGGGCGCGGCCGATCCCGCTTGGCATCCCGGGCGAGGGACTGGTCGTCACGAGCGACACCTTCATGGAGCTTGAACGCCTCCCGCGCCGGATCGTGCTGATCGGCGGCGGCTACGTCGCCGCCGAATTCTCGCACCTGGCGGCGCGCGCCGGGGCCGAGGTCACCATCCTGCAACGGCCTGCGCGGCTGCTGCCGAATTTCGATCCCGACCTGGTCGGCTGGCTCATGCCGCGCTTCCATGAACTCCGCATCGCCGTCGAGACCGGCGCTACGGTCACCCGTGTCGAGCCGGTCCAGGGCGGCCTGCTAGTCCATGCCAGCCGTCCGGGCGCGCCGGACCTCGCTGTCCCGGCCGAACTGGTGGTGCACGCCGCAGGCCGCGGGCCCGACCTCGACGCATTGGACCTCGCGGCGGGCCAGGTCACCGTGCGCGACGGCCGCATGCAGCTAAACGACCATCTGCAAAGCGTCTCCAACCCGCGGGTCTATGCCGCTGGCGACGCGGCCGGCGTCGGGCCGCCCCTGACGCCGGTCTCCAGCCACGACGCCAGGGTGGTGGCCGCCAACCTGTTGGACGGCACGTCGCGCAAGCCGGACTATCGCGGGGTCCCGAGCGTTGCCTTCACCGTGCCGCCGATCGCCGCAGTCGGACTCTCGGAGGCGGAGGCCCGTCGCCGCGGGCTGGTGTTCCGCATCAACGCCGCCTCGACGCCGGACTGGTTCACCGCCCGCCGCTTGGCCGAGCGGGTCTACGGCCACAAGGTGCTGATCGAGGAGCACAGTGACCTGGTCCTCGGCGCGCATCTTGTGGGGCCGGGCGCCGACGAGGTGATCAACCTCTTCGGCCTGGCGATCCGCCACGGCCTGACCGCCGCCGACCTTCGCTCCACCATGTTCGCCTATCCGACCGGCGCATCGGACCTGGGTTACATGCTGTAGCGCTCGCCAATGCCTTAGACTGAAGGCCCTCGGCCGATGTAGGAAAATCTCAGTGTACGAACGCAAGACTGTGACTACGTCTGTCCGAGAGGCGCGAACACTACTAGAATCTACACCTGATTCAGGCCTGCCCTGAGGTGTTCGTGAGCTTTATCGAAGGAACAGAACGCGGTCAGGCCAGCCTGCTTCCGCCTTGCCTCGACGATTATGTCGCCCCGGACGCGCTCGTGCGCATCGTCGATGCGTTCGTCGCCAGTCTCGACCTGACTGAACTGGGTTTTGGCCGCACCGTCGCCGCGTCCACCGGCCGTCCTGGTTACCGCCCGGGCGACATGCTCAGGCTCTATATCTGGGGCTATCTCAACCAGCTCCGATCCTCGCGCCATCTGGAACGCGCATGCACTCGCGACCTTGAAGCGCTCTGGTTGCTCCGCCGATTGGCCCCAGACTACCGCACGATCGCCGCCTTCCGGCACGACAACCCGGAAGCCATCATCGCTTCGAGCGCCGCCTTTATTCAGTTCTGCAGGGAAGCCGGCCTGATCAGCGGCCGTCTCGTCGCGCTGGATGGGACCAAGATGCGCGCGGTCGCCAGCTCCAAGAATATCGCCGGCGCAGATCGGCTTGCGCGCGACCTGGCGCACACGGAAAAGGAGATCGGCTACTACCTGGACCGGCTCGACATCATGGACGAGGCGTCGGCCAAGGGCTTCGACGATCAGCCGAAGCACCGCCAGGCGTTTACGGATGCAATCGCCGCTCTGCGCCGCCGAAAGGATCGTCTTGTGCGCCGCCAGCAGGTTTTGGCGGATCGCGATGAGAAGGTGCTCGTTTTCGGCGAGCCTGACGCCAAGCCTATGGGCTACGGCCGCGCGCCCAAGTTCCCTGCGTACAACATGCAAAGCGTCGTCGATGTCGACAGCGGACTGATCATTCATCACGACGTCGCCAACGAGGCGAACGACAGCCAACTCCTTCACCCCATGTCGCTGGCGGCGATGGAGGTGTTGGAGATCGACCGGCTCAAAATCCTGGCCGATGGCGGCTACTCGAACGCCCAGGCTGTCGCCGAATGTGAGCGTGACAACATCGAGGTGGCTGCGCCGATCAAGCGTGGCGCGATGAGCTCCGACTTCTTCCGGCCGATCCAGTTTACCTACGATGAAGTGTCCGACACCATCCGATGTCCGGCCGGCGAGACCCTGAGGCCGTCGGGCAAGCACACGCGCAACCGCGCCATCCGATACCGAACGTCCACGTGCAAGGACTGTCGACTGAAATCCCGATGCACGCCCGGCGCCCAGAGGACGATCCATCGACTTTTCGATCAGGCGGCCCTCGATCGGATGGAGGCTAGGATCTACGCCGATCCGAGCTTGATGGTGACGCGCCGATGTACTGTTGAGCACCCGTTCGGCACGATTAAGCGAATGTCGGGCGGCGGCAGATTCCTCACACGAGGGCTCAGAGCGGTGAAAGCGGAGGCCGCGCTCTCGATCTTGGCTTTCAACATCCTCCACGCGGTGAACGCCTTCGGTGCGGAGCGTCTAACGCCAGCGGCCTGAGCCGCACGGCGCTTCGCTGCAGTCGCCGGTGCTCTGTGCCGCCGAGTTTTGGCACAGCCTGGGGGTCTCCCCGCAGAAGGGGTCGGCCGAGACCTTGGCTCGGCCGCAGGGGAAGGCTTTCCCCTAACAGGCAAGGGGACTGGAAGCCTGCAGAATGAGATCGGGTGGGTGCCATCAGCTATGCCAGGCTGTCTGGATCTGGCCCTTGCCAATCGGCGTCAAGAGATCGAACTTTTACCTCGAATAGATGAATGTCGACGAGGTTGGAACGATGCCGCAGCTGGATGCAGGCGAGCCCATCTGGACAGTCGATACCTGGATTGTGAAGCCAGACAGAGAAGCACACTTCTTGAAAAATTGTGGTGCCTTAGGTCCAGGAAAGATGACGGTGTATCGAGACGTCGAGAAGGCTACCTTCTTCTGGTCGCCAGCCAAGTGGGACAATCGCGGTGCGCATGATGAGTGGCGAACGAGCGACCAATACAATGCTGGCCTCGCGCTCGTGGCTGACGACGTGCTTGAACATAAGACTCATTTGATGGAAAGCGTGCCGGAGTTTCCACCGAAGTAGTCACTTCAAGATTGCGGGCGCCGCGGCCAACGCCTTTGGCTCCCGTTGTCGAGACCTTCTGGATCGGAGCAGAGGACCTTGGGAAGCCCGATCTGTGCTTGGCATCAGGGAAGCTACCGCCACGAGTCCTCAAATTGTTCGCGCAACGCCTCAATTCGAGCAGGGAGCATCTGCTCGCACGTCATGCCGAGATATGTGGCTGCACGTGTCGCGCCAACATAGATATATTTGTCGAACAGATCGGGTTGCTTCTCCGCAAGCGCGTCGATACCGACAAAGAATACGGCCTCGAACTCCAGTCCTTTGATGTGTTGGACATTGAACACCCGTACGGCGCTTTCGCGACCGCGCACCTGACCATCGGAGCAAGGTATCACGCGGATGTTGTGTTCGGTTAGGGCTGCCCCAAGTGCAGCTGCGACGGGACGAACTTCCTCTTCGCCGTCCACGAGAACAGCAATGGACGGCAATTCGCGGACGAACGCTTCGATCTCGAGAATTCGCTGTGCTAGCCACGCAGCAGTCTTCGATCGATCATTCATGTTCAGGACTAGCACCGGAGGAACGCCTTCGTTTTCGGCATAGTCGGGCAGCACGACTTCGGCGGCGGCATCTCCGGCGAGGCTGACCAATTGTCGTGCGAGCTCGTGCAACCGCCGACTTTGTCGATAGGCAACCGAGATCGAGCGGGTCTCGATGTCGGGGACCGCCCATCGCATTTGTTCCAGCGAACGAGTCCCCCAACTCGTGACGCGCTGGTTGAAGTCACCGCAGGCGAACAAGGAGCGCGTTCCCGGGCGTGCTAGCGTCGCCATGCACGCAAGCTGGATGGGCGAGAAATCGGTCGCCTCATCGACGAGAACTTGAGTCCGATATAGGCGGCTCATCCGTTCCAATACCGGTCGTGCCGGAGTCTCTGCATCGGCGAGGCGGCGGGCACGTCTCACCAACTCGTCCGTGCCGCGCATCATGGCGAGAAGAACAAGGTCGAGTTCAAGCGGATGAATATCTGTAGGGCTGAATCCGTCGGGTTGATACCACCGAGCGTCTATCTGGCGTGCCCGCCGGAAACGGCGATAGCGCTGAGGTATGCCATCGACATATCTCCGTACCGGGTTGACGAACCACCTCAACGCGGACTGAACCAGCAGGTTCTCACCGACCGCCTGGAGGTCGGCATCGGGGAGCGTCCTTTCACCAAGCCACTCAATGATGCGTCCGGTTCGACTGGATTTGGCGACGTTGCGCTTTCTCGCGCGCGTGCGCGCCAGAGTACGCACTACGCGCATATAGTGGTTCAGGGCAGCAGCTCGTCCGACGCGCGGCTGGGCTAGCTCGTCGTCATCCTCCGTGTCTTGATCTTCTGCGTCGTCTGTAAGATCGGATAAGCCTTCAATGAACCCAGCGAGATCGTCAAGGAAACGGCGGTCCTTATTGACCTGAAGGTTGAGAGCTCCGCGTATCTTCGCGTCTGTGTCGGCCTTTTGGGCTTCCACCATCACCCGAATTTCATCGGCTATGGGCAGCAGCGAGACGAAAATCTGTGGCGCTTCTGTCCGCTCTGTTCCGACAGTTGCGAGAAGACTTGCGCCGAGGCGCGACACGTTGGGAGCTGCGTGCTCCTTCAGGCTTGTGGCTGAGTCGCGCATCTCGTCCCAGAAGGCGGTCTTCTGCCATAGGTCGAAATCGTTGAACCAGCCGATCGGGTCGCTTTCTGCCTCAGCCTTGAGGGAGCGCGCACCGTCTTTGAGCACAAGAGAGCTGCTGTTGGCAGCGGACCGAAGGATGGAAAATTCGTTCCGGGCGAGGTCTTCGTGGAAATCGGCCCAGGTGCTTATACGATCGTCTGGAGCGGGAATCCCTTCTCGGTTGAACGCCTCCTTCACATAGAGCTTCAGCAACTCGGTTGGGGTGAACATGACCCAATCACGAGCGTGGTTGGCTTGGCCGTCGGGCGATCCAGTGCTGATGGCGCGGCGCTCGTCTTCGTCGAGAAATGCTATGTCGAGCTTCTGGCCAAGGCGACGGATCAAAGTCGTCGTTTTACCCGTGCCCGGCGCCCCCAAAATCAGAAGGCGGCTGTTTAGAGGCAGACGGAAGATTTCGTCCTGATATTGGTTGAGGATCGGCTGATCGCGCAGATCCATCTTCATGATGACGCTGCGGCGGAGGCCCTCGCGGACGTTCTCTGCCTCGCTTTCCTCACCCAGTAGGCTGTCGAGCAGGGTTGCGTCGATGTCCAACCCGCCGCGTTCCAGGAGCCTGCGAAGCGACTCAATCGTCAGAGGACCGTACGCGTCGCCTTCGACGATGGAATTTCGAGCATCCCATTCGCCGTCAGCGAACTTCGGCTGAAATCGTGCATATTCCAGAACTTCGACGGAAATGGCACGCTCGCCGCGGCGCAGCGTATGATCCGCGCCGACTGGAAGCGCCGCCAATCGGCCGACAGGGGAACGATAGCTCGCCAGCTTGATCCGCTTGTCCGGAACGGAGACGGGGGCTGCGCGACAGATGTAGTATGTTGTCGTGGCGCCTTCTTCATCGATAACGGCCACCCGCGCAATGGCAGGCTCGAGCGAAAGCTGTCGATAACCGTCCGCGTTTTCCTGATCGATGCGACGCCTATTCCTGTCAGGCTCGGGGGATGTCCAGGTGTTGTCGGCGATCGGTATCGAAACACTGCCGTCGGCAGCCGAAGCAAGATGGTCCTTTGCGGCGTCGGCGATCGTCGCGAAGGTGCCCAGGCTCTCACGGGCTATATCCTCAAGCTGTTTCTGATCATCTTTTGAGTTTGTCATCGACCCGCCCCCGCTCGGAAGGATTATCGTTGTTTAATACTAAGGGTGCCGTCATAGCGGAGGCTGATGAAGCGCCATCGCCGCCGCATCCATGAGAAAAGGCGCAAGCTCGTCCACGACTAAGGCAAGCTGCCTGGGGGCAGTGTCGATGTCGGCAACGAAGGCTGCCCACTGCCGCTGCTTCAGAGGATCCTCAGCAAAAGCTGGTGTGAGCGCGTCTGGCCGATCCGCGGGAATCGCGGTTTGTCGGCGCGCGAAGGTCGCCGCGATAGCGCGCGCCAACCGGTCTGGGGCGAAATCAAAAGTCTTGGTCAGTATCCAGATATCATAGAAGTCCTTCATCCGGCTGTTGGCGCGTCCGAGTGCGACCATGGCCTGGAATTTCTCGGCGATGACCGTCTCAGGGGCATAAGCGCGCAGCCTCGGTGCCGGAAGGTCGAGCAGCGCGGGGTAGTCGATCGTCTCGAGGCCCGGCTCCACGGAATCGCCAAAACCGACATCGACAACGACCGCGATGCGCGCACCAGAGAGCGAGGCTGTACCGCGCAGGCGGACGCCGCCATATTCCAGCTCCTCGCGGATCAGCCCGACCTGCAACGCCTCCAGATCGAAGGCGACGCCATCATCGGCGGCGATCGCAAGCACCTCGCGAAAGATGCCGAGGATGCGCTGCTCGCTGGCATCGCCAAATCCCAGGAGGTCAAGGTCGCGCGTGCCGCGGGCTGTCTCCGGCAGCCAAGTGGTGAGCAGCATCGCGCCCTTGAGGACAAAGCGATCCGCGTGCGGCGAGAGACTCAGCCGGTAGAGCAGCCTCTCGTGAACGAAGCGCGTCAGCAGGACGTCGAACGGCTGATTGGTCTGCCGTGCGAGATTGAGCAGGCGCGCCCGTACGGATGCGGCGATGTTCGTTGGCGGCTTAGCCATCGGCGGTGAACGCTTCCAGGTAAGGGCGAAGCGCGTTCCAGACGCCGCCTCGCATCGCGCATGCCGAAATCTCCGATGGTGTGGTCTTGCGCTGGCGCAGCGCCTCTTTCAGAGCGGGGACGGCGACGTCGGTTCCAACAGAACGGCGGTGACGGAAAGCGTCGGCGATTGTCTTCGCCACGCCGAAGATCGGGACCGGGACACCTTCGATGTCATGCGTCTCGACGCCGTCGCGGAGAAACTTGTCGGCGAAGCGGACGATGCGGAGCGGCGGATAGTCGATCTGCGGCTTCCAGTCCTTCGGCCCGATGGCGATCCACACCCGCCGCGGCATCTGGTCGGTGATACCGTGGAAAGCGAGGGCTGAGACGAGGCAGATGACGCCCCTGGGCACCCGCTTGGCGGCCTCGGCAAGGCTATGATTGCCCTCGGGGGCGGCGTCCGCGAGCTGATAGAGTCCGCGGCCGAGCTTGGTGACGAAGCCCTCCCGTTCCAGCCGGGAGACGGTGGCCGCAGTGATGCCGGCCCGGCGGATTTCGGCCAGACGGGCAATGCCGCGCCCGCGCAGGAACACGGCGAGCTGTTCCCGCTGGGTGGGAAGCTCGGTTGATACGGTTCCTCGGGTCTCTTGAGCTTTCATCCGAGGAAATGTATCATAGTCGACGGCCTGGGCAAAAGGGCTGTTGCCCGCTCAACCAGAACAGGCACTAAGCAGTGGCGCAATCTTAGACCGGGTAATCCTACAATAGACTCATGGCCGAATCGGGGGAGTGAAATGGATGCAGAAAGCAAGGCATTGCCGAGGACCCGCTAGCATCCAAGAAGAAAGCAGCGACTCGTGAAGACAAGGGCGATCTCGCTCTTTTGCGGCGCCGGCGGATTCTGCGAGGGCGCCCGCATGGCCGGCTGGCGAGTCGTAGCGGCCGTGGAATCGGATGCCCAAGCTTGCAAAACACATGCGGCAAACTTCCCCGAAGTGGCGCTTCATGAGAGTGACATAGCTGATTTCCTTACGGGCCGCGCCGCTCGCCGAACCCTGGGAACCGATTCTATCGATGTCGTTTATGGCGGCCCTCCCTGTCAGGGGTTCAGCCAGATTGGACCCCGCGATCTCTCGGACCCACGCAACGCTCTTTACAAGGAATTTGTCCGCATCTGCCGGGCGGTCCGCACGCGGGCGTTCGTGATGGAAAACGTCCCAAACATGGTGGCGATGAAGAATGGGCACTTCAGGACGAAGATCCTGTCTGCTTTTGCTTCCGCCGGCTACCGGCGCACGGCGATCGTCCCAGTGCTCGCATCTGAGTTTGGCGTGCCGCAGGACCGCCGACGCGTTTTCATCTTCGGACTCCGGGATGACTTGGACTTCGACGGCGACTTTGCTGAAGCAGCGGCAGCGCTGGTCGAAAGGCAGAAGGCGGAAAAGGCGGTCACCGTCCGCGAAGCGCTTTCCGACTTGCCGGCCGGCGTCGCAACGGACGATGGTGTCCTGCCATATCCACACACAAAAAAGCGCGCGCTGTCTCGCTACCAGAAGCTGATGCGGCTCGACTGTGACCAGCCGCCTCTATCGTCAAAGCAAAAGCGCAGCCGCCTGGATAAAGATGAGCTCTTCAATCACCACACCAAGGGCATCCAGGAGCGCCGCCAGGCCATTTTGAAAGCGATCAAGCCTGGCGCACGGGGTGATTCACTTCCGAAGGAGCTCTGGAATGGCACGCGCGGCCATAAATGGCGAAGACTCGATCCTGACAAGCCATCCTACACGATACTAGCGCAGATGCACCGGGATCTGTCGGAGTGGATTCATCCCACGTACGATCGCTGGATTACTGTGCGCGAGGCTGCCCGCCTGCAGTCGTTCCATGACGGCTTTGTCTTTTACGGGAGCGAATGGCAGCAGCTCAAGCAGGTTGGCAACGCCGTGCCACCACTGCTGGGGCTCGCCGTCGCACGTGCGGCTGAAGGCCTGCTGGCTATGACTGGATAGCTAGCGATGCTGGGGGCCGTTCTCATTCTGCTTGTGAGCGGAGGTGTTGGCGCGATTGCGCTGTGCCTATGGATCGTGTCCCGGCGCAGCCGGACGCGATTGCGGATCGTTCCAGCGACCGCGCATTCTGCGAGACACACGACCGAGCTGGTGCCGGACTATCGCGATGAGAGGCGCGCAAGCCCAGAGCCGGTTGGAACCGCGGATCGAGGCGGCTTAGACGACTACACCGAGCCAGAAAGCGTGCCACCGGCCAAGGCAACGGCAACGGAGTCCGACGCGGGCAGTAGTGGCGAGCGTTTTGCACTTCCGCTTGCGGCAAATCCGGCAGTCGCCACGCAACGTTCAGAAATAAAGTCCGAAGATGTTCCAGTGCCCGCGACTCTGTACGGGGCCGGAGGTGCACAAGTGACCGGGCGCCTACCGACGGCAGAGACAGCCTCGGGAGCCGCGGAAATCCTGGCCGGCTCAGAGTCGGAAAGCGTGCCGGCAGTGCGTAATGAACCTGATCATGCGCCGCTAGCTGAAGGCGGGCAGGAGGAATTGCCCGGCCTCGCCACAGCTGTCGCAGAGTGCGAGCAACCCGAGCCAGCGCCAAACGAATCCGCGGGCTCTGAGTCTATGGCGAAGGAGAGTGCGGATTCCTGCGGGCCTCCTTTGTCGCCGCCGCCCGAAGAAATTCCGCTCGCGCAAGACGGCGGCGGCTTGGCGGAAGCGAACGGCGACGCGGGTTGTGAAGCCGGCGTGACGTCGACGAGCCAGAGCGAGGTTTGCACGGGGGGTGATGCATCCGGTGATGCGCCTACCCAGGACGGCTGCGAAAGTGAGGCGCCGTCCGCTGAAGAGCCGCCACGGCAGTGTGGTGGCTTCGCCATTGAGCGGCCGGCGGAATCTGCCGGCGTCGCTGATGACCTGACATTCGAAGCGATCGAAGACGACTTGGCGGCGCTCCCTGGTGCCGGAGCCGAAACGCCTTCGGAACCAGAGGAAGAGGCGCCCGCCGAGCTCGCGCCTGCGTCCAGGCCACGCCCGCCCAAACCGGCTCGGCATCGCGACCGGCGGGGCCAGCGAAGGCCGGTGCAGCCGAAGCCGGCCGCTGCGTCGAGCGAAGCTACGCCGTCGCCGGCGGCAGTGCTGCGCACGCCGGCAGAAGCGAGGCTCCGCCTGATCATCCATCCCGTCCGGCGAACGGTTGGCATTTCCGCAGTGCTGGCGCGGCCCACCGGCTATCCCGACAGTATCACGCTGCTTCTCGGCGCCGAGACGGATGTCGGAGCATACGGGGAAGACCGTTACGACGATGTCGATCTTGACTGGACTCCAAGCCTGCTCTTAGGGGAGGTCAGGCTGGACTCGCGAGAGGGCTATCAGTGGCTTCGGAGCAGCCGCCGCATCCACATTTTTTGCGAGCAGGCGAACGAGCAAGGGCTGATGTCAGTCGGCTCCGCGACCCTAAACTCGCCCAGTGCGGTCGTCTGCATGCAAGAAGATGCGGAGGCAGTGCAGTCGGCCGCAGTGGCGTGTGGATCGCCCGAGCTTGTTTCTCACGACCGCTGGACGGGCGTGCCCGAGGGATGGGCTGTGCTGTCGGGGTATCGGCCCGCGCATGCCGCGTCGATGCCTCTCGAGCCGCACCTCACCACGCTCGATCCTGGCGTCGGAGCGGAAATCCGGCTCTCTGGCGGCCTCCAAGTGCGTTCCGGCTCCTTTGCCCAAGGCTGTCCGCCGCGAATTGAGATCCAGCCGTTTCCTGCCGGCGCACAGGTCACCATCGATGGAATGCCCGCTGAGGTGAATGACGACGGGTGCTGGGAGGCAGCGGGGTGGGACAGGCCGGGAGATCACCTTGTCGATGTAGTCCCCGGGCCGTCGGTGACCTACCGTATTGTGGGCGACCCCTGGACGGAGGGCGGCTGGGAGTCCTGGGACGCGCATTCCAGCCGATTTCTAGTCCCGAACGACGCGCCCTGGGCGCGCGCGCAAATATGCGGCGCCCGAGTCTCTGGTCCTTCTGGCGAGCACGTCGTGGCGGCCGAGGCCATGTCGAGCGTGATTGCCCTTGGTCTCCGGCGCGGTGTCGCGATGCTTCGCGTGAGGCCTGACGCACCCGTCGCGGTTGGGCTCCTCCGCGAAGTGCCTGCCTTCCTGATTTCGTCGTCGGGGCCCAGGCGAATTCAGGGGCGGGTCGACTGGCTCGTCCCGCCGTCGGGAGAGCGGCTCGCCCGAATAATCGACCTGTCTTGGGTGGCCGTGGTCCGCAGCGCGGCGTCGCGAAGGCTGCCGCTCAGCACTGACAGTCCGGCAGGGCAGGAAGCCTGGCGCCGCGCGCGGGTGCGAGCGCGGCGATACCGCAGGACAGTGACATGACGGACGCGGCTCTTCATTGGATGTCGTTCCGGCGGTCGGGCAAGATCGCCGATCTCGGCATCGATCTCACTGGCAGCGCGCCGGCGCGCCGTGTTCTCAGCGATCTTGTGAGCCTCGGTCATGCGGAAATGACGGGGGCCGATGGCTGGCGGGTCGCGCCTCCCGTGCTAGCAGGACTGCCCAGCAATGTGGGGCCATCGGCAGTGCTGTGCGGCGCCCGAACGCCAGCGCTTCTTGAGAGTGTTGGCAAGGCAAGCGATGCATCGGGCGGCCAGATCAGCGTCCTTCAGCAGAGCGCGGGTCCGGCGGTAATCACGGTCACGGCTCCATCCCGCGATGCCCTGGTCGATCTGGCTGAGGCCGCTGGCCTGCCATTTCAGAGGGAGGCGGGATTGCACCTGCTTGCATGCTCCCCGTCGATCCGCGAGTGGCCACGGACGCCATTTCCAATGGTGGAAGGAAAGGTCGACTTGGTCCGCCGCTTTTCGAAGTCGCGCATGCGATGGGTGGCATCTACGCTTTCGGAGGCAACGGCGGCCACTAAGGGTTTCTTCCGTATCAAGCGTGACTGGGATTGGGTTAGCCTGCTCAAGAGCGGGTCCGCCTCAGCATCCCTGATCGACGATCGCGCTGGCCGGCTTGCCGCGGTGACCAAGTGCAAGGCGGCGCGCTGGTCGCGCGAGAGCGGCGTGCTATCGCTTCCCGCACAACTCTATCCGCCGACAGTAATGGCGCGTGGACTCGTCCTTTGCAGCGGGTATTTGCCGAACTTCGACCGGGAGGCGATGCAAATTAGCTTTGCGGGCGTCCAGCCAGAACATTTGAGACTGATCCTCGCGCTTACCGGACTGAGGCTGCAATGAGCAATCCAATCGATACGTTCAACAGTCTGAAGGGCGGCTATCTCAGGTACTTCGACAGTCCCTTCGACCTGCGATTCGAAGACCTCGTCCAGGCACGCCGCCAGCTGCTCGACCGTGATGGCGTCCTCTATCGCGAGCCCTTGATCGAGCCCCAGCCTGGATATGTCCTGAGCGGACATGACATCCAAGCTGCTGCGACGGCCGTTCTCGCCGGCGCGACCGGATGGTCGGCGCAGATGGTCGCTGATCTTGCCGACGTGGCTGAGGAGGGGTTGTTCCTGGCGCGGGGAGCCCGGCCAATCGAGCTGTACTGGCATCAGGAGGCGATGCTGCGCGCGAGCGTGGTGGACCGGTCGGACACTGTTATTCTTACTGGCACGGGCTCGGGAAAGACTGAGTCGATCTATCTCCCTGTCCTTGCGGCGCTTGTCCGTGAATCCCTTGGCTGGCCTGCGATTCCGCCGGCTCCCCGGAACGACTGGTGGTCGATGCCTCCGCCGGCTGGATCCGCAAATCGCGTCTACCATCCGCGGATTTCACAGCGGGCACACGAGGCAGGAGGCCGGCCCGCCGCCATCCGGGCGCTCGTTCTTTATCCGCTCAACGCGCTGGCCGAGGATCAGATGTCGAGGCTTCGCCAGGCGCTGGACAGCGACCGGCTGCGCGGCTGGCTGAACAGGCGCCGGCCAGGGCACAGATTTTGGTTCGGCCGCTACACGGGCTGGACACCGATAGCGGGCAGCCCTCTCCGTGACGGCGCGGAAGCCGAACTGAGAACTGAACTGCGACGGCTCAGCTCGCTAGCTACGCGGGTGGCGGGGACGGACGCGCAGCGCTTCTTCCCGAGGTTTGACGGCGGCGAAATGTGGAGCCGCTGGGACATGCAGGATGCGCCGCCGGACATCCTCATCACCAACTACAGCATGCTGAACATCATGCTGATGCGGGACATCGAGGATCAGATCTTCGCTGCAACGAGAAACTGGCTCGCCGATCCGGCCAACATTTTCCATCTGGTAGTCGACGAGCTGCATACGTACCGGGGCACGCCTGGCACCGAGGTCGGATACATCCTACGGGTTCTTTACGACCGACTTGGCCTGCACCCGGACCATCCGCAGTTGCGCATCCTCGCCTCGAGTGCTTCGCTCGGCGACGACGATGCCCGCGCGCAGGACTATCTCCGCCAGTTCTTTGGCCGGTCCCGTCCCTTCACGCTGATACGCGGCGGCGCTGAACCGCTGCCGGCTGGGTCGGCCGTGCGCCTCGCTGGACTGGCACAGTCTGTCTCCGACCTTGGGTCCGCTGCGATCTCGGGTTCGGACACGAACCTCGAAGCAGCGATCGGGGCATTCGCGGCGGCGGCGGCGGTGGCGGTTCCGGATATCGCGCTTCCGCTTCCCGAGCGGCTTGGGGCCGTACTATCTGCGAGCGGGGCGCCCGAGGCGATACGGGCCGCGTGTAATGACGGATCGGATCAGAGCCCGACCGTCGTCCCCCGGACCATCGAGGCACTCGCCGACTCCCTCTTTCCGGGAGAGCCCGAACCACGCGCGCGAGAGGCCGCGGCAGCATTGATTATGTCCATGTCTGCCGCCCAGGCGGACGGAGGGACGCCGCTGCTGCCAACTCGGGTCCATCTCTTTTTCCGAAATGTTCAAGGCGTATGGGCATGCACGAATCCGGCGTGCTCGGGCTCGCACTGGTCAGAACCTGACATACGGGTTGGGCGCCTATTCGACCGGCCTACAACAACATGCGACTGCGGCTCGCGCGTCTTGGAAATGCTGTACTGCGAGCCGTGCGGCGACATTTTTCTCGGCGGCTACAGGCGGGTTCTCAATCCGAATAGCTGGTCTCTTGTTCCCGACGACCCGAACATCGAGAAGGCGCCTGACCATTCGGCGAACGACCGGTCTTACGACAACTTCGCCGTCTATTGGCCGGCGCGGCTGGCAGACGGAACCCTCCGCCAGCCACAGCGCCCTACGTGGCGTCAGGAGGGCGTACAGCGCCAGTGGCGGATGGCGCGCTACGACCACAGGACCGGCGAAATCGAGGTCGCCCGCCGCGCTGCGGATGCCACTGGATGGCTGTACCATGTCGCGGACCTTCACCAGAATCCCGTGCCGCCGAGAGCACAGGCGCCGAGCATCCGGAGCGAGCGTCCATCGGTGTGCCCTCATTGCGAAGCCGACTGGAGCCGCATGGCCAGCTCGGCGCCAATCCGCACGCAGCGCACCGGCTTCCAGAAGATAGCCCAGGTGCTTTCGGACTCGCTCTTGCGGGAGATTGCGCCTCCGGAGGTCGAAGCTGGCCACCCAGTCGAAGATCCCAGGCGGAAGCTCGTTCTGTTTTCCGACAGCCGGCAGGACGCAGCCAAGCTCGCGGTTGGCGTTGCAAAGTCCCACTGGCTTGACGCGCTGCGCCAGGCGCTCGTGAGCGGAATGGATGACAGCACGAGGGCGGCGCTGGCTTTCGAGCAGCAAGTCCGCGGTGTGGCGCTGAGCGCAGAGGATGCGGCGCTTGCGGGCGTCTTCGCTACGGGCCGGCAGAGCGAGGCCATGGCGATCATGGCGGCTCAGAATCCTGCCATGGCAGGAATGCCGTCGGCAGTTGGCGGGCTCACGATGCAGCAGCTCGCTGACCGCACACTCGGCCACGCGAGATCCGGCCTTTCGAGAGCAACCGACCTCGAAGAGGATGCAGCTCGGAGGCTGCTGACGACGGGGATGAATCCAGGCGGCGTCGACCGGAGCGTCATGTGGACGGACCTGGATCAGAACCAGGGACAATGGCAGCATCTGTTCGACTGGGCGGTGGTCCCGCCCAGCTACCGGGCGGCGCTAAGCGCGGAAGAGGCCGATCATCGCACCCGGATTCTGGCCGCCGCGCGTGAAGCAGTCGCTGAATCGCTGTTCTCAGGTGGCCGGCGCGATCTTGAATCGCTGAAGCTCGGATGCGTGACGACGGACCGGCTCAGCTTCCCGGCGCCGAGCGCCGTATATCAGGAAGCGGCGGACAGCTGCATTCGCATGCTGGGCAAGCGGCGGCGGATCGATACGCATCGCGCGACAGGGGACGACAACCAGCTCCCCAAGTACGCTCGCGACTACCTCGAAGCAGTGGCCAACACAAACGCGATTGCTCCGGCGGATTTCGAGCGCGATGTCACTGCGCTGCTGACGCGGGCCGGCGTGTTCAGCCAGGGCATTCTCCTGTTTCGGGGCCTGTTCGTGGCCGATCCTGGCGAGCGCTATTACGAGTGCGGCCGCTGTTCACGGGTCCACCTCCACCGCAGCGGCGGCATCTGCAGCGGCTGTCTGACGCCGCTCACAGCGCCGCTCGTCATCGGTGTGGACGATGCCGGCCAAGACACCGACTACTACCGCTGGCTTGCACTGGATGCCGGTCCGATCTTCCGGCTGAATTGCGCGGAGATGACCGGTCAGACCGACAAGGTCGTTGCGCGCGACCGCCAGCGGCTGTTTCAGAACATCACGGTTGGAGACGAGGTCGGCCTCACTGAAAACATCGATCTGCTGAGTGTCACCACCACGATGGAAGCCGGCGTCGACATCGGTTCGCTGCTTGCCGTGATGATGGCGAACATGCCGCCGATGCGCTTCAACTATCAGCAACGCGTGGGCCGGGCTGGCCGGCGGGGGGCCGCCCTGTCGCTCGCGCTAACTCTCTGCCGGGGCCGAAGTCACGACGACTATTACTTTCAGCGGCCCGAGCGCATTACTGCCGATCCGCCGCCTCCGCCATATGTCGATACCAACCGGCTCCAGATTCTGCGGCGGGTCCTTGCAAAAGAGGTCCTGCGGAGAGCCTTCTCAGAGCTGGGGCTCTTTGCGGGGACCGCTGGCGACAGCGTGCATGGCGAGTTTGGCATGGCGGCAGCGTGGAACCTTCCGCCCGATAATCCTCCGGCGGGGTACGCACCTGCGGACGTTGCCGGTGTGGTTGCTCAGTGGATCGGGCGAAACCAGACGCTCGTCGAGCAGATTTGCGACTCGCTGCTGGTGGAGACCCGACTGCGCGCCGCGCCGTCGAATCGCGCTGATGCGGTGAACTGGATCATGAACGATCTGGTCCACGAAGTGACGAATGCGGCTCAAGACCAGAGCCTAGTTCAGGACGGTCTGAGCGAGCGCCTCGCGAACAAGGGCATTCTGCCCATGTTTGGGTTCCCTACGCGCGCACGGCTGCTCTACCACAGGCAGCCGCAGAACTGGCCGCCGCGCCAGACGGTCGATCGCGACCTCGAGCTGGCGGTCAGCATGTTTGCTCCAGGTGCGGAGACCGTGAAGGAGCGAACCATCCACACGGCAATCGGCGTGGCGCACTATACACGCCAGGGACCGTTCGCGGTTCCCGATCCGAATCCGCTTGGCCCGGCTGTAATGGTCGGCCTGTGCGGCAACTGTCAGCATGTCGAGACGGCGGCGCCCAATAGTCCTGCCTGTCCCGTGTGTGGCGCGCCTGCTGGAACCGGCGATCGGGACTACCAGGCAATAGACCTGCGGCAGCCAAAGGGCTTCGTGAGCTACTTCACCAAGGCGCGTGACTACGATGGTGTCTTTGACTTCGTGCCGCGCGCTGCGCGGCCGAAAGTGGGCCGTCCTCCCTTCAACATAGGCGTGCACCGGAATTTCGACATCGGATCCGGCCAGGGACGGCTCCACGTCATCAACGATAACGCTGGCCGGCTATTCCATCTCTCCGCCGAGCCTTGGGCTCGCGGCGCGATGGTCGATATTGCTTCGGCAAACGCGGCGGACGAGAAGCACGCCGCATCTGTTGGGCGCCGCCCTGGCACGGCGCTCGCAGCGACGGCACCAGTCGTGACATGCGCGCTCGCGGCGATCAGCGAGACTGACAGCTGCTGGGTGTCCGGGACTATGGGCCAGGTCGCGCCGCTGATCCGCGAACTCCAGCAGGACGTGCGGCACTCTATTCTCTCGCTTTCATGCTGAGACGCGCGGCGGCGGTCTATCTCGACATCCAAGATTATGAGCTGAAGGCAGGGATCAGAAGCCAGGAGGATCCGGCCCTCGGCTCGGTGGTCGGCCAGGTTTTTCTTTGCGACACGCTCGAGAACGGCGCGGGCTATGCAACACATTTGGGACAGCCGGCTGTCAGCGAGCAGCTGCTGCAGATGATCGTCCAGAATTCGCACTGGCAGTTCCACGATCGGCTTGTCCATGCCTCGCACGCGGACGCATGCGATACGTCATGCCCGGACTGCCTGCGCAGCTACAGCAATCTGGCCTATCACAACCTTCTCGACTGGCGGCTCGCAATCGACATGGCAAACCTCGCCCTGGACGCCAGCAGCGTCGTGTCGTTATTGGGGCCGCTGTGGATGCGGGTAGCCGACCTTGCCGCGTCGACTTTAGCGGCAGCCCGGCCTGGTTTCGCACGCGCGACCTTCGCCGGCCTCCCAGGTCTCAGCAACGGTTCGGATGCCATCATAGTGACTCACCCGCTCTGGCTGACAGACCGGGCAGGGGCGGGCCCCGAAGTTGCCGCCGCATGGGACGATGCCGAGCGCAACCATGGGCTTCGGGTTGATCCATCGTGGAGCTTCATTTCCGTATTCGACGCTCTGCGGCGGCCTGCATAATGACAGCAAGGCCAAAGGTAACGATAAGGCCGGCGGCGCGCACGAGCCCGACACTTTGGTCGCAGATGCGGCTCTGCGCGTTGAGAGCGGCATTGAGCACGTCGAGAGAAGCCGGAGACTGGGTACTTCATAGGCCTCGTGCATGGCTCGGTACTGCGTTTCACCGTCTCATGGCGGCGCGCCCGTCAGATGAGGCTGAGGCAGAGCGCGTTTGGGACAGCGCAATCCGCGATCTGCGGACGGCGGCATCTCGCCACCGGCTGGACCAGCGGTTCGCGAGTCCGGAGCGCTGGTCGGGCTACTATCTCGTGCGCCAGCGCGCTATGGCATCGGCCGTGCGAAGTGGCCTCCCTCCTGGGATAGGCACGCGACTAGGAAAGCCGGTTCCGTCGGCGACCGGCACAGAGAGACTCTTGATCGCGCGCAATGGAATGCTGGCCGGCAGGCCGGATCAATTCGATCATCGATCCGTGACGGAATACAAGTCGGCGCTGCCCGATCCGGCTTGGCCGGAAGCCGCGAGCCTTGTCGAAGGATACTGGCGTCAGCTCAGGCTCTATGCAGTGCTTGTCGGCGAGACAGCCGGATGGCCGGCTATCGCACGGATTGTGTCGGCGTCCGGCCAGGTGCTCGAGCAGGATATAGAGAGGAGCGACTGCGAATCGGAAGCCGACGCGGCAGTCGCCGGCCTGCGGGCGATGAACGATGTGCTGGAGCGCGGCTGCGCCAGTGGAGAGCTGGCAAGTCCTGGGGATATTGCATGCGGACAATGCCAATATCAGGCGATCTGTCCGGCGTTTTGGTCCTGGTGCGCGGCTTCGTCATGGCCTCAGCTGCGAGAGCCGGCTGCACGAGGAATGCTCGAGTCCGTTGATCCCGGCGTCGACGGAGATCTCTATGCCATCACGCTTCGGCTGGATGGGAGGCTTGGCGATGGTGGCCCCCTATCACTCGCGCTGAGGCGCTCGGTTCACGGCGACCTCACGGGCTGCCGGCGGGGAGAGTGCGTTCGGATTGTTTATGCGCACGTCCGGCGGGACGGACGGTTGCGTGCTGACATCTCCACCTGCGTTTTTTCGGAAGACGAACTGCCTGAGTTGGAATTGAAAGGCTCGGCCTGATGAGCGGGCGCACCCCAAAACTTAGAAAGATTGCGCCGCGCCGCCTGCGCGACCCGCTCACCCGTTCTCAGATGATGGGGCGGATCCGATCGGAGAACACCCTGCCGGAAATTCGGACGCGGTTGGCAGTCCATGCACTGGGTTTGCGGTTTCGAGTTCATGTTGGGAACCTCCCGGGCAAGCCCGATCTGGCGAACAAGACGCGCCGATGGGCGATCTTCGTGCATGGCTGCTTCTGGCATTCCCATGAAGGCTGCCAGCTCGCCTCCAAGCCGCGGTCCAATACCGGATACTGGTCCGAGAAACTCGCCAGGAATCGTGAGCGGGACATTGTCCACCTGCGGGCTCTCAGCGATCTGGGCTATGAAGTCCTCACGATCTGGGAATGCGAAACCCGAGACGACGCGAGGCTTCGTGAGGTTGTGGCTGCATTCTTCGCCGGGCTGCCGCCGAGAGGCCAGGCTCGTCATTAAGCACCAGATGGCTTGGATCGCGGCACATAGGTCTGAATGACGATACGCCTACTGGACGGGACCCGAGGCCGAATTCAGGAAGAAGGCCCACGCCGTGAAGCCAGATAGCATGGTGTGCGGCAGGAGGTGCGATTGACTGGTACGAGGTTGGTTATCGACAGCAGCAAGTTGCAGTCGGCCGAGTTGCGCGAGTTCCTCAGCGCAAGTACGGCGAACCTGGCTGTGCTTCCGGACTTCGCATGGTTCGAAGTCTACAAGCAGGAGACCGTGGATGCTGTCCTCGCTCTCCTCTCGGTCATCGGCGATTTTCCAGAGCAGATCATCGTTCTGAAATCTGGAGGAGAGATCGCGAGACTGAACCTTGGTCTTCCTAGCGAGGTCGCAGCCATGGAGCAGCGGAACGTTGCACCCCTGATCCGTGAAATGGCTGACATCATGAACGGACCTCGACGCGAGGATCCAATCGTCCTGCAGCAACTGAGGAATCTGTGGAGCTCCGCTGCTGTCAGTCTCGTTGGCATGCATGAGGGAGCGATCGACATTGTGACGTCGCTGCCGGAAATGTCTGAGCAGATGTTTTCGGAGCACCAGATTAGGATCATCCGCACCAACGGACGTTACACCGAGGACATGTTCGCCAGCATTTTCGGAGCCGCCGAGCAAATCTGGGAGACACTGGCGGAGGGGCACGGTTTGCAATGGCGATCGATGCTCCGGGACCACGCCATGAGCGCCTACCTTTTCCGGTACGCCCTCGGGATCGTCGTCCATCTCCTTTGGTGGATAAGGACCGGCAGCCCGAAGCTGGAGCGTGTCGATCGGATACGGAACGACCTCATTGACCTGAGTTTCGCGGTGTACGGGACGTATTACGACGGGTTTCTCACCGCCGACCGAAAGGCAGAATGGATGTTTCTGAATCTGTCTCGGGCACTTGAGGCCGCGAGAACGTCAGCCGGAGACTGACCGTGGCCGCTTTCCATAAAGCTCAATGGGCGGTGTTGAAGCTGCGAGAGGCAGTGAGCATAGCGAGCACGAACGCGCTGTGCTATGAACGCTGACGGTCTTTCCTTTTTGTTGGCGCATGATGCGCTACAAAGTCGATGGCGTAAAAAATCGGCCGATCGTTGTCGATAGACGCTGAAACGTCGCTGAATTCGAAGCGCGCGAATTTTCCTTTGAAATCATAAGCGAAAAATTTTGACGGCTCGATGGTCGGGCTTTGACCGCCGGAAGAAATATTTTGCGCTTAAAAATCAGTGCGTTACGATGCGTTGAGAGAATCGAGTGGGAGTAGGGTGATCAAGATGCCGGTTCAATGCTCACGGCAGCGGAGAGGCAACGCCGCGTAGTCATGGGATTTGGAGTTTTCATCCATCGATCGGACTCGATCTACGATGACAGCCCTGCTGAACGATATCAGTTTCCCGGTCAGTACCTCCGCCGCGTTGAAGCCTGTGTCGGCGATTGGATCGTCTATTATGAACCGAGCAAGGTGGCCGAAACGCGCGGCTACTTTGCGATAGCGCGCGTTCAGAAGGTTATTTCCGACCCCGGCAAGTCAGGGATGTATCTCGCTCTGATCGAACCCGGCAGCTATCTGGATTTTGCCAACCCGGTCCCGTTCAGCGGACCTGCCGGTCCAATAGAACGTGGCGTGCTTAATGAGCAGGGACGTATTTCAGGACGCGCTCAGTCGGCCGTCCGTCCAATCTCTCCTGAGGATTTCAATCGAATTTGCGAACTTGGTCTAGCGGAGGCCGCACCGCTTTTGCCTCGGCGCGATGATGACGTCCGGCCGCTCGATCTCAACGAGGATCAGGCGCCATTTGCGTTCGAACAGCAGCGTGACCGTGTCAGCCTGACTGTGTCGAGAGTCCTGCGCGATCGAGTTTTCCGCCGTATCGTGCTCCGTGCCTATGATGAGCGTTGCGCTATTACCGGGCTGAAGCTCATTAACGGTATGGGGCGTGCCGAGGTCGCGGCTGCCCATATAAGACCAGTTGAAGCCAATGGACCGGATATTATTAGCAACGGTGTTGCCCTCTCGGGCACTGCGCATTGGATGTTTGACCGTGGTCTCATCAGCTTAGGGGATGATCTGGAAATATTGATCTCTCGCCAGACGAATGATCTTGATGGTGTGCGGTCTATCATCAACAAGACGGGCCGCGCACTAGCACCACACCGCATCTCAGATCGTCCTCATCCGCATTTCCTGAAGTGGCACCGCGAGAATCGCTTCAAGCAATAACGACCCGAGTGCCGGAGACGTCCTGCCACCACCCGCTCTATCTCACCCCCGCCTATATAATCGCTCGTCCCACTACACTGGCGCGATAGCGTACAGCCGATGCCCTTCGCTGTCTGGGAGGGCGCAGGCGAGGGCAGGGCGCGGGGAGGGCATCATGCCTGCAGATCACTTCGGTCGGGTGTCGCCGCGCCCCGGTCGTCCGGCAAGCTGCATCAGTCCGCCCCGCGGACCGGATTGAATGTCTTGAGTCCGGCGAAATCTCTCTGGTTGTCCGTGACCACGACGCAGTCGTTTGCGATGGCCACTGCAGCGATGATCATATCGAGCGCGCTTCGCGGCTTGCCCGCTGCTTTCCCCTCGGCCATCAGTCGTGCCCAGACGAGTCCCGCGTTGTCGTCGAAGGGCAGGATGCGGCCCGCAAAAAGCGCCTGTGGTCCTTCGGGTCCGGAGAACCATCGATCGAGAAGGTCGCGCTTCCTGCCGCGCGGTTTCTCCAGAATGCCGCGGCGGATTTCCGCAATGGTAAGCGAGGCGATGAAAAGATCGTCGTCGTGCTGTTTCGACATCCACGACAACAACGAGTCCGATGGCTGCGGCTTGATGACGTTGCTGATGATGTTGGTGTCGAGCAGGTAGCGCGTCACAACTCGACCTTGCGTCCTTTTTCGCGAGATCGGGACAGATCGAGATCGGCGCCGACGAGCGGCGAGCGCCGCAACGCGGCAAGGATGCCGCCGGGCTTCGGCGGTTCGCCTGCAATCGACTTGCTCACGGTGGCGCGAAGCTCCAGGGCCTCGGGCGTATCCTCGGACAATCGTCTGGCGAATGAGCGGATGAGATCACGATCGGCATCCCGGCCGAGCACCTCAAAACGAGCCAGGCCGCGCTCGCCGAGACGGGAGCGATAATTCTGGATCGCGCGCTTCTGTGAATTGCCCATGCCGAACCTGCAGATATTTCCAGTAATATAGCCGGAAATCAGGAGTTCGACAAGCTGCCTTTAACTGCAGCGCGGTATGACCGCGGGCCTTCTTGGTGCGTGCGAACCGAGATCACGTCCCGGGGCCGACGGGAGTTGCGGCAACAGTGCGCAAAACCTGCTGCGCCCGATCCCCGCTTCACCCCCGCCCATAAAGCCGCGCATCCCACCACACCGGCTCCGGCAGCGCATGCGTGATCCCCTTCGCGTCGGGATG
>CAYREH010000073.1:0-26647 GCA_964423245.1 uncultured Bradyrhizobium sp.
CCGACCTCTCCCTTTGGGAGAGGTGGGCGGGCGGAGAGCGCCTGCCCCGCGAGGGACGGTGCGGGCGCGGCGCCGGCCGGCCCCGCCCAAAAACAAAACCCGGGCAACTGGCCCGGGTTTCATCAGTCTCTGTCCGATGCCTTCGATCAGGCGGCGGGCTTGTAGAGCTTGGCGGCCGAGGCCTTGATCGGCTCGGCGGTCTCGGTGGCGACGCGCTGGCCGATCTCGAGCAGTTCCTTGGCCTGGGCCTGGAGGGTCTCGAGCTGCTTGCGGGTGTGGCCGGTCCAGAGCTCGAGCGCCTCCGAGGGCGACTTGAGGCCGAACAGCTGCTGGGTGAAGTCCAGCTGGGCCGTGGTGTTGGCCTTCATGAACTCCATCAGCTTGGCGGTGTATTCGCTCGCGCCCCTGGAGGCGGTGGCGAACACGGCTTCGACGGTGCCGTTATGGGTCTCGGCGGCGTCCTTGAACTTGGCGTAGCTCTCGCGCGCCTGCGACACGCCCTTTTCGGCGAACGCACGCATCTGCTCGGGAACTTCGAACGGAATCACGGAAGAAGAAAACGGATCAGTCGCACCTGTCATGGTTGTCCCTCACTAGCTTTTCGAAGAAATGTGGTGAGCCTTCCGGCGCGCCCGCCGGCCCGACCGGGGGCCATGGAGTTGGCGGGTACGAAGGCTGAAACGCAGAACGCATGATGTGGCTCGCCCCACGCCCAGCATGCTGCCTGCCTAACATGTCAACATTGTGCGCTGCAACGCGTTCCGTGATGCGTTGCGCAAGTTTAATCGGGGAGGATGCGGGATTTTAGCGGTGGAACCGGGGGTTGAGGGGCTTGAGCGGTATCCTTGCCCGCTGAGTTTGCCGCGGGGAGAGAGCCATCACCCGCCGCGCGCGGGACGATGCTTCGCATCGCCCCGGGGCGCGTCGGCCTCTCCCGCAAGCGGGAGAGGCGGAGCTGGATCGCTGGCAGCGGCTTTCCGGGAGAGACTGTCACCCCACCTCGGTTCGCATGTGATGCGAACCGATCCTCCCCCTCCAGGGGAGGATGGGCACCTTCCGGGGAGGATGGGCGCCTTCAGGGAGGGATGGGCACCTTTGGTGGGGCGGCGGTGTTGGCAAACGGGGGCGGCGGCTCGCGGGCTCGCGAAAGCTGCGGATGCCGGGGCGGGGCGGCTTGCGGCTGCGGCCTGATTAAGGTTATCGCGGCTTTCGGGGCTCCGATCCGGCGGGGGGCGTGGACCTGCCCGCGCCCGCGGGCGATACTAACCCTTTCTTAAGGCTGTCATTCCCGGCAGCCCGAGGCGCCAAGGCGCGACAGCGAGATACAAGCCGGTCGGATGACGAGTTCGGATTTCCAGTTGCGAAGCGTCGACGATCCGCGGCTGGCCGTGCACGCCCATTCGCCGCTGCCGACCTGGCTGTGGTCGCATGACGGCACCCGCATCGTGTGGGCCAACCCGGCCGGGATGCGGCTGTTCGGCGCGGCGGATGCCGCAGCACTCTCCGAGAAGATCTTCGGACCGGCCGACGGCCATCGCCGCCAGATCGTGCAGCTGGCGCACCGGCTGCCGGCGACCGGCGCCATCAGGCTCGAGCGGCTGCGCGGGTTCGGCGCGGCGCTCGGCATGCTGATGACCTGCGCCTGCGCGCGGCTCGCCTTCCCCGACGGCAAGGACGGCGTGCTCGTTACCGCGATGGATCCGGCGGCGCGTGCCATGCCGCTGATGGAGCGGCCGCACCGCGCGACGGTGGCGCCTGCGCCAGAGCCCGCAGCGGCTGCGCCCGCGACGCAGACACCGACCACGCCCGAGACGATGACGACAGAGACGATCGCTGCGGAGGCGATCGCTGCGGAGACGATCGCGGCCGACACGCTCGTGCCGGAGCCGCGCCAGCCCGAGACGGTCGCGCCGGCGCTGGCGAGCGAAGCGCGCTCGGACTTCGCGCTGTTCGATGCGCTGGCGGAGACGGACGATGCGCCGCCTGCCGAGACGGATGCGCCGGAGGTGCCGGCGCAGGAGAGACCTCGCAGCGACACGGCCGCCGGCGAGGTGACATCCGAGACCGCCGCGCGCGTCGAACGCGTGACGCCCGCGACCAATTCCGCAAGCGACAACGAACCCGAGGCCATCGCGCAGCAACAGCACGCGGCGGCCGATACGCCGCCGCGCCACGCCGAGCCGCGGCAGCATCCGCTGCGCTTCCTCTGGCAGATGGATGCGCAGGGCCGCTTCGTGCTCGGCTCCGACGAGTTCATCCGCCTGATGGGCACCCACACTGCCGCCGGCTTCGGCCGGCCCTGGCAGGAGATCGCCGCGCAATATGCGCTCGATCCCGACGGACGGATCGCGGCGGCGCTGGCGACCAAGGACACCTGGGCCGGCATCACCGTGAACTGGCCGGCCGATGGCGGCGAGCGCCTGCCGGTCGAACTGGCGGGCCTGCCGATCTACGACCGCGACCGCAATTTCGCAGGCTTCCGCGGCTTCGGCGTCTGCCGCGACATCGACAGCCTGAACCGGCTCGATGCGCTGCGGCGGTTCGAACTGTTCGTCGCGCCACCGCCGCCTGCGCAGGACAATCTGCCCGAGCCGGCCGCGCCCGCGCCCGAGCCGCCGCCGGTCGCGGACGAGGCGCCGGCCGCGGCTGAGGCGACGCCGCAGCCTGAACCGATCGTTGAAGCCGAAACGATCACCGCGCCCGAAGCGACCGCCGAGCGAGAGGCAACCGCAGAACCCGAAGCGACCGCCGCGCCCGAGCCACCCTCCACATTCGACGCCGCACAGCCCGCAGCCGAGCCGCCCTCACCTCCAACCGAACCGGACACATCCGTGGAAACGCCTCCCAATGTCGTGCCGTTCCGCCCACCGGGCGATGCGCGGTCACCGGCGCTGACGCCGGTCGAGAACAGCGCCTTCAACGAGCTCGCCCGGCAATTGTCCGAGCGGCTCGAACGCGAGCGCGAGAGCATCACCGCCGACGGTCTGGAGCCGGCGACCGCCGACATCGCGCCCGAGCAACCGACGCGCGACGGGGAGCTTCCGTCGCAACACGTGCCGCCGCCCGCCGCCGAATGGCTGACCGAGCCCGCGCCGCCCGCGCGCGGCGACGGCAAGCGCGACCGCATGCTGCTCGACCTGATTCCGACCGGCATCCTGATCTACCGGCTCGACCGCCTGCTCTATGCCAACCCCGCCTTCCTCGCCCGCATGGGCCATGACAGCCTCAGCGCGCTGGAACAGGCCGGCGGGCTCGACGCGCTCTATGTCGAGCCGGGCGTGTCGTCGGCCGCGAGCACCTCGCAATCCGGCACGCCGGTGACGATCAGCGCGACGCTCGCCAATGGCGAGGCGCCGCTCGCGACCACCGAGGCGCATCTGCACACGATCGACTGGGACGGCGACAGCGCGCATGCGCTGATCTGCGCGCTGCCGGCCGCGGCGCCCGTGCCGGCCGCGGCCCCCGTTTCCGCGCCCGTGGCCGCCGCGCCGCCGGTGATCGTGATCCCCGATTTGCCGGACGAGGACGCCGAGCCCGAGGCGGGCGAGGCCGATGCGGAGGATCTCGCCGCGATCCTCGACACCACGGCCGAGGGCATCGTGATGTTCGATGCCGAAGGCAACATCCACGCCTGCAACCGAAGCGCCGAGGCGCTGTTCGGCTATGACGGCGCGGAGCTGATGCAGCAGAACCTGGTGACGCTGTTCGCGCCGGAGAGCCAGGGCATCGTCGCCGACTATCTCGACAGCCTGAAGAGCCAGGACATCGCCAGCCTGCTCGACCACGGCCGCGAGGTGCTGGGGCGCGAGAAGAAGGGCGGCGTGCTGCCGCTCGCCATGATCATGGGCCGCACGCGGCCCGACGGCCCGAACTTCTTCGCCGTGTTCCGCGACCTCTCGCAGAGCAAGAAGGGCGAGAGCGAACTCCGGCAGGCGCGGCGCCTCGCCGACGGCGCGGCGAACGCCAAGGCCGACATGCTGGCGCGCATCAGCCACGAGATCCGCACGCCGCTCAACGCCATCATCGGCTTTGCCGAGGTGATGATCTCCGAACGGTTCGGCGCGCTCGGCAACGAGCGCTACGGCGAATACATGAAGGACATCCGCGCCTCCGGCGAGCGCGTCATCACCATCATCGACGACCTCTCGGAGCTGTCGCGGATCGAGACCGGCAAGCTCGAGCTGAACTTCGCCAGCCTCAACCTCAACGATCTGGTCGAGGCCTGCGTCACCATCATGCAGCCGCAGGCCAATCGCGAGCGCATCATCATCCGCACCTCGCTCGCGCATGCGCTGCCGCAGGTGACGGCCGACAGCCGCGCGCTGCGGCAGATCACCATGAACCTGATCTCGAACTCGATCCGGCTCGCCAGCGCCGGCGGCCAGGTCATCGTCTCGACCGCGCTGTCGGACCGCGGCGAGGTCGCCTTGCGGATCCGCGACACCGGCCACGGCCTTTCCGAGCGGGAGGTCGCCGCGGCGATGGAGCCGTTCCGCACGCCGCCGCCGGGAGATGCCGCGGACAATTCGGCGCTCAGCCTGTCGCTGACCAAGGCGCTGGTCGAAGCCAACCGCGCCCAGTTCAACATCAAGAATGCGGGCCAGTCCGGCACGCTGGTCGAGGTGGTGTTCGCGGCCGTTCCGGCGAAGGCCTGACGCGCGCGCCGGTGGCGCGGGCGTCGGTGGCGCGCTAGTGCGCGCGGCCCTCGCCCGCGGTCCGGGCGGCAAGGACGCGGTCGAGTTCGGTGATCTTGAGCACGAGACGCTCCGCGATCTCGGCATAGTCGTCCGAGGTCAGCGTCTCGATGCCGCGCGAGGTCAGCTCCGCCTCGAGGATCATGGCCAGTACGGTCGTTGCGCTCATGTGAGGATTCCGATTGGTTCGCGCGTGGTGCTGCAGCTGCAAGGCCACGCCCCGCCGCTGTCGCATGCAACGGCTTCAGCAATCCTTAAATCGCGTATCGAAATCCGGCAGAAGCGGCGCAATCCGTAGTCTGCGGGAGCCAGCCGCGCGCGATGATCTCTTCACCCGCGCCCGTCGCGACGGCGCGAGGCAGACCGGGCAATACCGGATGTGACGCTGGGCCGCGTCACGTATTTCTCCGGAGCGGACGAGGCATTCGCGTACCGGTTGCGTCGAAATCGGATTCGATTTCGCGCATGCGGGGCCTTGCGGAGCCGGATCGCGCGCCAAACGTCGCAACCGGGTTAATCGCGGTGTCAAAATGCGGCCTCGCTGTCAGTTCTCGGACAAAGGCCCGATTAACCCGACTCTGTTTCTCTCGACGACGACAAAGCCGCGAGACGGCACGGCGCGCCGGCCCCGCCCACGCACCCAACAGACCAACGAGGAGACAAGGCCCATGTTCGGTGGCAGGACCAGAAGCGACGCGAAAGCCGAGATGGACGCCATCGGCCGCTCGCAGGCCGTGATCGAGTTCAAGATGGACGGCACCATCATCACCGCCAACAAGAACTTCCTCGATGCGCTCGGCTATTCGCTCGACGAGATCACCGGCAAGCACCACTCGATGTTCGTGCCGGCGGAGGAGCGCGACGGCGCGGCCTATCGCGCGTTCTGGGTGGCGCTCAACCGCGGCGAGTTCCAGGCCGCCGAGTTCAAGCGGATCGCCAAGGGCGGCCGCGAGATCTGGATCGAGGCCTCCTACAACCCGGTGACCGACGCCGCCGGCAAGCCGGTGAAGGTGGTGAAGATCGCCACCGTCATCACCGACAAGAAGCTGCGCGGCATGGCCGACGCCTCCAAGCTCGCCGCCGTCGACCGCGCGCAGGCCATGATCGAGTTCAGGCTGGACGGCACCATCGTCAATGCCAACGCGAACTTCCTCGGCGCGCTCGGCTACAGCCTCGCCGAGATCCAGGGCAAGCACCACAGCATGTTCATGCCGGCGGCCGAGCGCGACAGCGCCGCCTATCGCGAGTTCTGGGCCGCGCTCAACCGCGGAGAACTGCAGGCCGGCGAATTCAAGCGCATCGGCAAGGGCGGCAGGGAGGTCTGGATCCTCGCCTCCTACAATCCGGTGATGGACGACACCGGCAAGCCGATCGGCGTCGTCAAGTTCGCGACCGACGTCACCGCCGAGAAGCTCCGGAACGCCGACCTCGCCGGCCAGATCGCCGCCATCGGCAAGGCGCAGGCGGTAATCGAGTTCAACATGGACGGCACGATCATCACGGCCAACGAGAACTTCCTGCATACGCTCGGCTACACGCTGGCCGAGATCAGGGGCAAGCACCACAGCATGTTCGTCGAGACGTCCGAGCGCGAGAGCCCGGCCTATCGCGAGTTCTGGGCGGCGCTGAACCGGGGCGAGTACCAGGCGGCCGAATACAAACGCATCGGCAAGGGCGGCAGGGAGGTCTACATCCAGGCGTCCTACAATCCGATCTACGATCTCAACGGCAAGCCGTTCAAGGTCGTCAAATATGCCACCGACACCACGAAGCAGGTGCTGATACGCATGGGCAACGAGCGGGTGCGCGCCATGATGGAATCGGTCGCGGCCGGCTCGGAGGAGCTCAACGCCTCGGTGCGCGAGATCTCCGAAGCCATGACCAAGTCGCGCGAGACCGCGATGGGCGCGGTGGAGCAGGTCGCCGCGGCGGATTCGCAGGCGCAGCGCCTCACCGAGGCGGCGCAGGCGATGAGCGGCATCGTCGACCTGATCGCCAACATCACCGGCCAGATCAACCTGCTGGCGCTCAACGCCACGATCGAATCCGCCCGCGCCGGCGAGGCCGGGCGCGGCTTTGCCGTGGTCGCCTCGGAGGTGAAGAGCCTCGCCAACCAGGCCAAGCAGGCCACCGACAAGATCGGTCACGAGATCGGCAGCCTCAATGGCATCTCGGGCGACGTGGTCAGCGCGCTCGGCATGATCAAGCAGGCCATCAACAGCGTCAGCGAATATGTGACGTCCACGGCCGCCGCGGTCGAGGAGCAGAGCACGGTCACCAACGAGATGTCGACCAGCATGCAGCGCGCCGCCGCCGAAGCCGCCGCCATGGCCAACCGGGCGGCGTGATGCAAAAAAAGCACGGCGCCGATGGCGCCGTGCCTGCTTCAGTCGCGCCTGCGCGCGGTTGTCCTCAGTGATAGATCTCGAACAGGCCGGCGCCGCCCTGGCCGCCGCCGATGCACATCGTCACCACGCCCCACTTGGCCTTGCGGCGCGCGCCTTCCTGCAGCAGGTGGCCGGTGAGACGGGCGCCGGTCATGCCGAAGGGATGACCGATCGCGATCGAGCCGCCATTGACGTTGTACTTGGCGGGATCGATGCCGAGCTGGTCGCGGCAATACAGGCACTGGCTGGCGAAGGCCTCGTTGAGCTCCCAGAGATCGATGTCGTCGATCTTGAGGTTGTTGCGCTTGAGCAGCTTCGGGATCGCGAACACCGGGCCGATGCCCATCTCGTCGGGCTCGCAGCCGGCGGTCGCCCAGGCGACGAAGCGGCCGAGCGGCTTGAGGCCGCGCTTCTCGGCATCCTTGGCTTCCATCAGCACCACGGCGGCGGCGCCGTCGGACAGCTGCGAGGCGTTGCCGGCGGTGACGAACTTGCCGGGGCCCTTCACCGGCTCGAGCTTGGCGAGGCCTTCGAGCGTCGTCTCGGGCCGGTTGCACTCGTCGCGGTCGACGACGTAGTCGACGATGCTCTCGGCCTTGGTCTGCTTGTCGACGACCTTCATCTGCGTCTTCATCGGGACGATCTCGTCCTTGAATTTTCCGGCCTGCTGCGCCGCGGCCATGCGGCGCTGCGACTCCAGCGAGAACTCGTCCTGGTATTCACGGCTGAGCTTGTAACGCTCGGCGACGATGTCGGCGGTGTCGATCATCGCCATGAAGATGTCGGGCGCGACCTTGAGCAGGTCAGGATCGACCCATTCCTTCGGCGAGCCGCCGCCGGGGATCGAGATGCTCTCGACGCCGCCGGCGACGATGCAGTCGGCGCCGTCGGAGCGGATCGAGTTGGCGGCCATCGCGATGGTCTGCAGGCCCGAGGAGCAGAAGCGGTTCACCGAGACGCCGGCGGTGCTCTTCGGCAGGCCGGCGAGCAGCGCGGCCTGGCGGCCGATGTTCGGCGCGCCGTGCGCGCAATTGCCGAGATAGCAGTCCTCGACATAATCCTTCTCGACGCCGGCGCGCTCGACCGCGTGCTTGATCGCATGCGCGGCCAGCGACATCGGCGGCGTGATGTTGAATCCGCCGCGGCCGGACTTGGCAAGACCGGTGCGCGCATAGGACACGATGACGGCTTCACGCATTGTTTTCTCCCTTCGGACGTTTGGTACGGAGCATCGGGCGCCATTGGTACACAAAGTTGGAAGGCCGCGGGAGAAATAAAGTGCGGCACGGCATCAACAAAAACGCCGCCCCGGCGAGGGCGGCGCGACTGTTCCGCATGTCGGAATTCATGGCCGTCATTCAGGGGGCGCGCCACGCTCCGTCCGCACGTCATGCCCGGGCTTGTCCCGGGCATCCACGTTCTTCCCGCCGGCCAGCCAAGGCGTGGATGGCCGGGACAAGCCCGGCCATGACGACGGTGAAGAGCGCGATCAGAACGCCAGCGCCTTGACCTGCTTGACCTGCGGCAGGGCCTGCACCTTGGCGAGCAGGTCGGCGGGCACGGCGCCGTCGACCTCGACCAGCGCGATGGCGTCCGAGCCGGGCGCGACGCGGCCGAGATGGAAGGTCGCGATGTTGATGCCGGCTTCGCCGAGGAGGCCCGCGAACTTGCCGATGAAACCCGGCTTGTCCTCGTTGGTCACGTAGATCATCGACTTGCCGAACTCGGCATCGACGCGGATGCCCTTGATGTCGACGAGGCGCGGCTTTCCGTCGGCATAGACGGTGCCGGAAACCGACCGCTCCTGCTTCTCGGTGGTGACCGTGACGGTGATCAGGCTCTCGTAATCGCTCTGGGCGGCGCGCACGATCTCGTCGACCACCATGCCGCGCTCCTTGGCGACGACCGGCGCGGAGACGACGTTGACCTCGCCCAGCATCGGCCGCAGCAGGCCCGACAGCACGGCGGAGGTGATCGCCTTGATCTTCATCTCGGCGACCTGGCCCTCATAGGTGATCTGCACCTTGAGAATGCCGCTCTCGGTGAGCTGGCCGGCGAAGGAGCCCAGCTTCTCGGCGAGCGCGATGAACGGCTTGAGCTTCGGCGCCTCCTCCGCGGTGATCGAGGGGAAGTTGACCGCGTTGGAGATCGCGCCGGTCAGCAGGTAATCCGACATCTGCTCGGCGACCTGCAGCGCGACGTTCTCCTGCGCTTCCGTGGTGGAGGCGCCGAGATGCGGCGTGCAGATCACGTTGGGATGGCCGAACAGCACGTTCGAGGTCGCGGGTTCCTCGACGAACACGTCGAAGGCGGCACCGGCGATGTGCTTGGAATTGAGCGCATCGACCACCGCCTGCTCGTCGACCAGGCCGCCGCGGGCGCAATTGATCAGGCGCACGCCCTTCTTCATCTTGGCGATCGCGGTCGCATCGATGATGTTCTTCGTCTTCTCGGTGAGCGGGGTGTGCAGCGTGATGAAATCGGCGCGCTTGAGCAGGTCATCGAGCTCGACCTTCTCGACGCCGATGTCCTTGGCGCGCTCCGGCGACAGGAAGGGATCGAACGCGATCACCTTCATGCGCAGGCCGAGGCCGCGGTCGGCGACGATCGAGCCGATATTGCCGCAGCCGACCACGCCGAGCACCTTGCCGGTGATCTCGACGCCCATGAAGCGGTTCTTCTCCCACTTGCCGGCCTGGGTCGAGGCGTCGGCCTGCGGGATCTCGCGCGCCAGCGCCAGCATCAGGGTGATGGCGTGCTCGGCGGTCGTGATCGAATTGCCGAACGGCGTGTTCATCACGATGATGCCCTTGGCGGTGGCCGCGGGAATCTCGACATTGTCCACGCCGATGCCGGCGCGGCCGATCACCTTCAGCCGCGTCGCCTTCTCGATGATCTTGGCGGTCGCCTTGGTCGCGGAGCGGATGGCGAGGCCGTCGTAATTGCCGATGATCTCGGCGAGCTTGTCCTTGTCCTTGCCGAGATTGGGCTGGAAGTCGACCTCGACGCCGCGATCCTTGAAGATCTGCACGGCGGCCGGCGACAGTGCGTCGGAAATGAGAACTTTGGGCTTGGTCATGGGGATGATCCGTGGTGCGAGCTGCAGTTACGGAACGTCATCCGCGGGCAAAAGCGCGAAGCGCGTCTTCGTGCCAAAGACCCGCGGACCCATCTCTTGAGCGATGGATGGCCGGGTCAAGCCCGGCCATGACGAGAATGAAGGGAAACGCGTCAAGCCGCCTTGGCCAGCGTGGCCTTGGTCTCGGCGAAGGCCCAGTCGATCCACTGCGTGAGCAGGGCGACATCGCTGGCCTCGACGGTGGCGCCGCACCAGATGCGCAGGCCGGCCGGGGCATCGCGGTAATAGGCGAAGTCGTAGCCCGCGCCTTCCTTCTCGATCAGCGCCACCAGCTTCTTGCTGAACTCGGCCTGGGCGTCGTCGGACAGCGAGGTGATCGCCGGATCGGTGAACCTCAGGCACACCGACGTGTTCGACCGGATCGATGCATCCCTGGCCAGGAAATCGATCCACGGCGTCTTCGCCTTCCAGTCGGCCAGTACCTTGGTGTTGGCGTCGGCGCGCGCGATCAGCGCCTTGAGGCCGCCGATCGACTTGGCCCAGTTCAGCGCGTCGAGATAATCCTCGACGCAGAGCATCGACGGCGTGTTGATGGTCTCGCCGACGAAGATGCCCTCGTTGATCTTGCCGCCCTTGGTCATGCGGAAGATCTTGGGCAGCGGCCAGGCCGGCTTGTAGGTCTCGAGCCGCTCCACCGCGCGCGGGCTGAGGATCAGCATGCCATGCGCGGCCTCGCCGCCCAGCGCCTTCTGCCAGGAGAAGGTGACGACATCGAGCTTGGCCCAGTCGAGGGGTTGCGCGAATGCGGCCGACGTCGCGTCGCAGATCGTCAGGCCCTTGCGATCGGCCTTGATCCAGTCGGCGTTCGGCACGCGCACGCCGGAGGTGGTGCCGTTCCAGGTGAAGACGATGTCGGTGTCGGAATCGACCTTGGAAAGGTCGGGAATCTCACCATACGCCGCGTTGAGCTTGGTGACGTCCTTGAGCTTCAGTTCCTTGACGATGTCGCTGACCCAGCCCTCGCCGAAGGATTCCCAGGCGAGCGTGGTGACGGGCCGCGCGCCGAGCAGCGACCACAGCGCCATCTCGACCGCGCCCGTGTCGGAGGCCGGCACGATACCGATGCGGTAATCGGCGGGCACCTCGAGCACCTCGCGCGTCAGATCGATCGCGAGCTTGAGCTTGGTCTTGCCGACCTTCGCGCGATGCGAACGGCCGAGCGCTGCGTCCTTGAGATTTTGGGCGTTCCAGCCGGGGCGCTTGGCGCAGGGGCCGGATGAGAAATGCGGCACGACGGGCCGCGAAGCGGGCTTCGCTACGGTCATGATCTATCCTTCCAGATAGTAAGCCTCCCGTTGGGGGGAGGTGTCCCGCCGCGGCTGATACGGGAATCGCCCGAACTCGTCAAGGAAGTTCCGGCGTCTCACGCTGGCGTGAAGGCTGATCCGGTACGGTGTCGGGCGACTCGACGACCTCGAGCGCGTTCAGCAAGTCCGTGGCCTCGCTGATCAATTGCAGGGCGCGGCGTCGGCTGCCGACCTTCAAAATGGATTTGTCATGGGCCTGCACGACATAGTCGTTGCCGACCTTGATGATGGAATAGCTTGGCATCGAAATCCCCGAACCAACCGAGCCCGGTTTCAGATGCCCCCGTAGCACCCTTCGTTCCTGCGTCCACATGAACGACGCGTGGTTAGTTTACCGACGCTTAACGCGAAGCAATGTGCCTCGCGGATTCGCTGAAGCGGCAATGGCCGCCAGCCAGGCAGGATGAACACGCTCCGAGCTGCGTCAAAAGCGGACAGTCATTCCGACATGGCTCGCGGCGAATCCCAGTCGCTTGTAGAAGCGCTGCGCGTCGGTGCGGCTCTGGTGCGTCAGCAGCTCGACAAGGATGCAGCCGCGCGCCTTCGCCTCCGTGACCGCCCATTGCACCAATTGTTCGCCGATGCCGCGGCTGCGGCAATCGGATGCGACACGCACGTCCTCGAGCAGACCGCGGATGCCGCCCTGCGAACTGATGCCGGGCAGGATCGCCAGTTGCAGGCAGCCGACCACCCTGCCCTCGCTCTCCGCCACCACCAGCGTCAGGTTCGGGTCGCGCTGCACCCGCTCGAACGCCTCGTAATAGACCGCCGGCAGGGGATCCTCGAGCCGCTCGCGGGCGCGGCCGAGATGATCGTCGGCGAGCATCGCGATCATGATGGGAACATCGTCGCGGCGGGCGGGCCGGATCGAGACGGCGGCATTCATGCTCGGGGACTCCAGGTTTCAGCGGGCGGGCGGAAGGCCGAGGCCGGCTTCGGCCTCGCCGATCCAGCGCCGAAGCGCGGCAAAGCGGCCGAGATCGAAACCGCCCTCATGCGCCACGCGGGTATAGGCGAGCAGCGAGACGTCGGCGAGCGACAGCGTCTCGCCGGCAAGGAAGCGGTGCGCCGCCAGATGCTGCTCCATGCGCTCGAGCGCCGCATAGCCGCGCCGGACCTTGTCGGGATCGAGTTCCGAGGCATCCTTGCCGAGATAGACCAGCTGGAAGCGGCACACCGCGATATAGGGTTCGTGGCTGTACTGTTCCCAGAACAGCCATTCATCCATCTTGGCCGCGGCAAAGGCGTCGCGCGGAATCAGCGCGCTGTCGCGGGCGAGATAGCGGATGATGGCATTGGACTGCGCCAGCGTGCGGCCGTCGTCGAAGGCGATCGTCGGCACCTGGCCGGCGCCGTTCATGGCGAGGAATTGCGGCGTGCGCGTCTCGCCCTTGCGGGTGTCGACCTCGGTCCATCGGTAAGGCAGCGCGAGGGTGTCGCAGACCCACTTCACCTTCAGACAATTGCCGGAATTGCTGTCGCCGTAGATCGTGATCACTGCCGCCTCCTGTTGGGACGACAGAGCATCAGGGCCGCGTTGCCCTGTCAATCGGCGCCATGCGCGTTTCTCAGAACTTGTAGCCGAGCCCGGCGCGCACGGTATTGATGCTGGTGTCGATGTCGGACGTCACGCGCTGGTATTCGTATTCGGCGCGGAAGAACAGGCCGCCGACCAGCATGGCATCGACGCCAATGCCGCCCGAATAGCCGTAGACCAGCTTGCTCTTGGTGGCGAAGGTCGTCGCCGGCCGTACCGAATCGGGCGAGGCCGACGCGTAGCGATCAACGGTCTGATAGCCGGCTCCGCCGCCAATGAACGCATAGGGCAGGAAGCAGCCCCAGGCATAACCGGCACGGGCGCGCAGCGATCCGAAGTCGGAGATGCCGACGACCGCCGAGGACGACGTAGTGGCGATCAGCGCGTTGGCGTTGCTGAATGTCTGTCCCGCCGAGTTCGTGGTCGACTTGAATCCGCCGTGAATGTAGTTGGCCTCGATGCCCATCACGACATCGTCCCATTGGCCATTGTAGCCCGCGAAGACGCCATAGCCTCCGCTGTTGCTGTGCGCCGCTGCGAGAGGCTGCCAGTTGTAGGCCGGGCCGGGTGAAATGAAGGTCGACTGCAGGTCGCTGTTGGCGCTGGAGGAGATCTTCGAGGTGATGGTGCCGTAGTCGCCCTGGCCGCCGACGTAATAGCCCTGCCAGTTGACCTGGGCGCTGCTCAATCCCTCGGAGACGCTGCCGCGCAGGATCGGCAGGTCGGGCATGTCGGCAGCCTGCGCCGCGGACACCGTCGCCCCCATCACAGCCGCCAGGATCAGCCTACGCATCGCAACGCTCCATCGAACTCGAACTGTTGCGCCGATCATGCCCCGTTAACCTTAACCAATGGTTGCGCGGACGGCCCTCGCCGCCGCAAAGCCATGAAAAATACGCAAAGCAAAACGGCGCGGGATGCTCCCGCGCCGTTCAGAAAGATTAACCGATCAGGTCGGTCGATCAGCCCTTGGTGATCAGCGGCGGCGGCGCGTAGGCCGGCGGGCTGTTGATGTCCCAGCGCACGCCGAGCTTGACGTCGTGCGAGGTGATGTCCTTGACCTTGATCGAGCTCGCGCCCGAGATGCTGTTGTCGTAGGCGCGGTAATTGCCGGGCGAGGCATCGCCGAGGTTCATGTAGCTGTAGGCCAGTTCGACCGTGAAGCCCGGGTTGACCTTGTAGGCGAGACCGGCATGGGCGGCCCAGGCGAAATTCCACTTTCCGTTGTCGGCGAAGTAGGTGACGCTGTTCGACAGCGCGCCGTTGGTGATGCGCGTACCGTCGTCGCGGAAGCCGCTGAGCTTGTTGTAGGAACCGCCGACACCGGCGCCGATGAACGGGGTGATGCACCACCATGTGCCGAGATCGACATAGGCGTTGGCCATCACGACCCACTCGGACTTGCTGCCATAATAGTCGTTGGCGAGATAGTCGGTGGCGCCGAGCGTGACGTTGTCCGAACCGTGCATGTTGGCCTTGCCGCGATACTGGCCGATCAGGTCGGTGCGGAACCAGCTGTTGAAGCGGTAGCCGACGCCGAGGTCGAACAGCGGCGAGGAGTCGAAGCCGAGACCCACGGTCTGGGTGGGGAACTGCTGTGCGGTGGTGCTGTCGATGCGCTTGGCGCTCTGGTTGGTCATGCCGACGTCGCCGCGCAGATACCAGCCGCCGAAATCGGCAGGCGGAGCGGGCGGCGCGTACATCGGAGGGGGAGCGGCGATCGGCATGTCGGCGGCGAACGCCATCGACGAGATCAGGGTTGCCGCACCCGCGGCAAGGAGAGACTTAACGCTACGCATTGGCTTCTTCCTTATGGCCGGTGAGGCAAAATGCAGATGCCTCACGTTCTGGAAACTCACGAGCCGACCATCGCACCAAATGTTTAAGCGCCACTTAACCCTAATTTTTAAGGTTGATTTTTTCTCACCGCACACGCGACCGCGGCGGAAGCGTTGCAAAAATGCAGCGCATGCGCCGCATTTGCTAACGAATGATGAAGCCGCATCGCGGCAGGAGAGAATGCGTTAACGCGCGTGGCGCGGCAGCTTCGGCAGGAATATCGCGAGCAGGCCGAGCGCCGGCAGGAAGGCGCAGAGCTGGTAGACGAACGCGATCGAGGTGTGATCGGCGAGCTTGCCGAGCACGGCCGCGCCGAGTCCGCCGATGCCGAAGGCGACGCCGAAGAACACGCCGGAGATCATGCCGAAGCGATGCGGCACCAGTTCCTGCGCGAACACGATGATCGAGGACGTCGTCGAGGAGATGATGAGGCCGACGATCACGCTGAGCACCGCGCTGCCGGCGAGCCCGGCATAAGGCAGCGCCAGCGTGAACGGCAGCGCGCCCAGGATCGAGATCCAGATCACGATCTTGCGGCCGAAGCGATCGCCGAGGGGGCCGCCGAGAAACGCACCGACCGCGTTGGCGGCGAGGAACATGAAGAGATAGATCTGCGCGGTCTGCGTCGACACGCCGAAGCGATCGATCAGATAGAAGATGTAGAAGCTCGACAGGCTGGAGACGTAGAGCTGCTTGGAGAACAGCAGCGCGACCAGCACGAGCAGCGCGAACACGACCCGCCGCGACCCCGGCGCGTCGGGATGAGCCTCGACCCGCGCCGTGGTCTTCGCCTTGATCTGCGGTGCGTACCAGCGGCCGATGCGCCAGAGGATGACGATCGCAAGGAATGCGATCGAGGAAAACCAGGCGATGCTGCCCTGCCCGAACGGCACCACGATCAGCGCGGCCAGCACCGGCCCCATCGAGGTGCCGAAACTGCCGCCGAGCTGGAACACCGATTGCGCAAAGCCGTAGCGGCCGCCGGAGGCGAGCCGTGCGATGCGCGCGGATTCCGGGTGGAACACCGCCGAGCCGAGCCCGACCAGCGCGGCGGCAACGAGAATGACGAGATATTGGTGCGCGGCGCTGAGCAGCAGAAGACCGAAGAAGGTCGAGGCCATGCCGATCGCCAGCGAATAGGGCTGCGCCTTCCTGTCGGTGTAGTGGCCGACCACCGGCTGCAGCAGCGAGGCCGTGAACTGGAAGGCCAGCGTGATCATGCCGATCTGCGCGAAGTCGAGCGCATAGGTGTCCTTCAGGATCGGATACACCGAGGCGATCAGCGACTGCATGGTGTCGTTGAGGAAGTGCGAGACGCTGATGCCGGCAAGCACGACATAGGCCGGCCCCGCGGCTTTGGCGGCGGCAGGGGCAACGTCGCTGACGACCACGGGCTCGGTCAGCGTTCCCTCTGAGACGATGACGGTCTTGTTCATTGGAGCATCCCGGCCGGCAGAGTGCCGCGACCTGCTGGGTACGATGATAGCAGCGGGGGAACCACCGCCAATCGTCGATGGCTGGAATGCGAGAGCGTTCTCGTTGCTTACCCTCCCCTGGAGGGGGAGGGTCGATCGCGCGGAGCGCGAGCGGGGTGGGGTGATCTCTCCACATGGCACTGTTGTAGGTGGGGAGACCGTCACCCCACCCCGTCTCACATTTTCGCTGCACTCAATGTGAGCCGACCCACGGGCGAGCTGCGCTCGTCCCGGACCCCTCCAGGGGAGGGTAAGAAAGAGATCAGGCCGCGGCCTGGCCCAGCGCCGAGACGATGGTGTCGACGACGTCCTCGACGAGGATGCGGTCCTCGCCCTCGCCCATGACGCGGATCACCGGCTCGGTGCCGGAGGAGCGGATCAGCAGGCGGCCGTGGCCGTTGAGGCGCTTCTCGCCGTCGGAGATCGCGGATTTGACGTCGGAATCGTCGAGCGGCTTGCCGCCCTTGTGGCGGACATTCTTGAGGATCTGCGGCAGCGGATCGAAGCGGTGGCAGACCTCGGAGACCGGCCGGCGCAGCTTCTGCACCACCGCCAGCACCTGCAATGCGGCCACGAAGCCGTCGCCGGTGGTGGCGTAGTCGGACAGGATGATGTGGCCGGACTGCTCGCCGCCGAGATTGTAGCCGCCGCTCAGCATCTGCTCCAGCACGTAGCGGTCGCCGACCGGCGTGCGAACGAGATCGAGCCCCTGCCCCTTCAGGAAGCGCTCGAGCCCGAGATTGGACATCACGGTGGCGACGATGCCGGGCCGCGACAGGCGGCCGTCTTCCTTCCAGCTCTGCGCGATCACCGCCAGCAGCTGATCGCCGTCGACGACGTGGCCACGCTCGTCGACCAGGATGACGCGGTCGGCATCGCCGTCGAGCGCGATGCCGATGTCGGCGCGCATCTCGCGCACCTTCCGCGACAGCGCTTCCGGCGAGGTCGAGCCGCAATCCTTGTTGATGTTGAAGCCGTCGGGCTCGACGCCGATCGGCACAACGTCGGCACCCAGCTCCCACAGCGCTTCCGGCACGACCTTGTAGGCGGCGCCGTTGGCGCAGTCGATCACGACGCGCAGGCCGTCCAGCGAGAGATCGCGCGGCAGCGTGCGCTTGGCGAATTCGATGTAGCGGTCATGCACGCCGTCGATGCGGCGGGCGCGGCCGAGGCTCGCACTCTGCGCGAGCCGCTTCTCGATGGGCTCGTCGAGCAGCAGCTCGATCTGCTTCTCGACGTCGTCGGACAGCTTGAAGCCCTGCGGCCCGAACAGCTTGATGCCGTTGTCCTCGAACAGATTGTGCGAGGCCGAGATCATCACGCCGAGATCGGCGCGCATCGACTTGGTCAGCATCGCGACCGCCGGCGTCGGCATCGGGCCGACCAACAGCACGTCCATGCCCACCGAGGTGAAGCCGGCGACCATGGCGTATTCGATCATGTAACCGGACAGGCGCGTGTCCTTGCCGATCACGACCCGGTGGCGGTGGTCGCCACGCTGAAATGCGAGGCCCGCGGCCTGGCCGACCTTGAGCGCGAGCTCCGGCGTGATCAGTCCGTTGGCGCGGCCCCGAATCCCGTCCGTCCCGAAATATTTGCGGCTCATATCGTCCCCCACGCAACAACCAGGGTCCCCCAAGGACAACCTGCAGGTGCCAGGTCCGGCCCCGCATCCCTGATTTGCTGGGGTCTTATAATGCCATCGCGCCTAACTTGGGTTCAAAAAATATGATGAATCATTACGGAACCCAGGGCGGGACGGCAGCGGTAAACGCTTGTTAACACTGCATTTCCCCGCGCCGGCCCTGCGATCTGGGGAACCGGCGCGCTAATCCTTGCGCCTGATATGGCCATCGCCGCGGCTCGGCGGCGGCTGGGTGACGTTGACGGGATCGGAGCCGGGGAAGGTCTCCTCCAGTCCTTCCTCGAGCGCGTCGTCGAGCCGCTGCTTCTCCCTGGCCTCGTCCTTTGTCGGTGCGTCGTGCGGCTTCGTCATGGCTCCGTCCTCTCAAACGATTTGGCTCAGCATCCAACCATGCTAGATGAGCCCGGAATCCCCTGATGCAAGACGGGCCGGGAAAACCTTCATGAAGCACATCACCTGTATCGACGATCTTCGCGCGCTGCATAAGCGGCGGGTGCCGAAGGCGTTCTTCGACTATTGCGACCGCGGCTCCTATGCCGAGGAGACGCTGCGCGCCAATCGCGAGGACATGCAGGGGATCAAATTCCGGCAGCGCATCCTTGTGGACGTGTCCAGGCGCGACACCTCGACCACGATCCTCGGCGAGCCCTCGACCATGCCGCTGATCCTCGCGCCGGTCGGCCTGCTCGGCATGCAGCATGGCGACGGCGAGATCCACGCCTGCCGCGCCGCGCAGGCCGCGGGCATCCCGTTCACGCAATCCACCATGTCGATCTGCTCGATCGAGGACATCGCCGCCAGCGTCGACAAGCCGTTCTGGTTCCAGCTCTACGTGATGAAGGACCGCGGCTTCATCAAGGACCTGGTGCAGCGCGCGATCGCGGCCAAGTGCAGCGCGCTGGTGCTCACCGTCGATCTGCAGGTGATCGGGCAGCGCCACGCCGACATCAAGAACGGCATGACCGTTCCGCCGGAATGGTCGTTGTCGAAGCTGTTCGATTTCGCCACCAAGCCGGCCTGGGTCTCGGGCGTGCTGCAGGGCAAGCGCCGCACCTTCGGCAACATCGCCGGCCATGTGAAGAACACCGAGGATCTCAACCGCCTCGCCGAGTGGACCGCCTCGCAGTTCGACACCTCGCTGAACTGGAAGGACGTCGAATGGATCCGCAGCATCTGGCCGGGCAAGCTCGTCATCAAGGGCATCCTCGACGTCGAGGACGCCGAGGAAGCGGCGAAGACCGGCGCGCAGGCGCTGGTGGTCTCGAACCATGGCGGCCGCCAGCTCGACGGCGCGCCGTCCTCGATCGAGGTGCTGCCCGAGATCGCCGAGGCGGTCGGTGACCGCATGGAGATCATGTTCGACGGCGGCATCCGCTCCGGCCAGGACGTGATGCGCGCGCTCGCGCTCGGCGCCAAGTCCTGCATGATCGGCCGCGCCTATGCCTACGGCCTGGGTGCCGGCGGCCAGGCCGGCGTCGCCAAGGCGATCGACATTATCCAAAAGGAACTGCTGACGACGATGGGCCTGTGCGGCGTCAACCGGGTCGAGGAGATCGACGAGCACATCATCGCGGTGTGAGGTGCGCAACGCGGGGGCGGCAGAGCAAAGCGTGACCACCCTGCCAAGCGCGCCCACAAAGCCTGCAGCAGCAAATGACTGTCGTCCCGGCGCAGGCCGGGACCGATGACCACAAGAAGTGGTTTGGCGATGACGGGTTGCTTCCGGTCTTCGCGCGGTACGACGATCTTCAACCTGTCGACCGATCACGCTGTATGGGTCCCGGCCTGCGCCGGGACGACAGCGAGAATGTGCCTCACATCGGCGGCGTGACGCCGTCGCGGCCGACATTGACGCGGTTGGCTTCCAGCGTCCCGTCCTCCTTCTTTACGGCACTGAGGATGATCAGCTTGGCGCCCGGCTTGATCTCGGACTTGTCGGTGGCCACGAAGGTGACGATCGGCGTCTCCGGCGGCACCACGACTTTCTTCTCGCCGTCCTTGTACTTCACCGTGATGTTCTGGCCGTCGGTGCCCTTCACCGTCTGGGCGACGGTGGCGTTTGTCATGGTCGAATTGGCCCGGGCATCCCAGGGACGAAAGCCTTCGGCGGCGCCGCGCTGGTTCTCCGGAAAGATGTGCACGGCGATCGCCTTCTGTGTGCCGTCGGGCTCCGGCAGAGCGGTGACGCCGATATAGGACCCCTCCTTGATCTCCGACAGGGACGTCTTCACCACCGCGAACACCGCGGCGTTGTCGGTCATGCGGACCTTCACGTCGCTGCCCTCGCGGGTCTTGATGCCGAGGAGATTGCCGTCGACGCTCTCGATGGTGCCGCGAATGCGGGTGGTCGGCGCCGGCTGCGCGAGCGCGGATAGCGACGACAGGGCCAGCATCGCGACGGCGATCAGCGGGCGTGTGAAAAGTGCACGTTGAGAAGGCATGACGGTCTCCGATTGTCCCCACGGAGGAGAAAACTCCGGACCGCCTGCCCTATTCTCTCAAGTCTTTGTGAGATCGGCCTCGACCAGCGCGCGCAACTCGGCGGTGACCTCGGGCCGGCGGCCGAACCACAATTCGAAGCCGCGGACCGCCTGGTGCAGCAGCATGCCGAGCCCGTCGGCGGTCTTCAGGCCGCGCCCGCGCGCCGCCGCCAGCAGCGGCGTCAGCAACGGGACGTAGACGAGGTCGGCGACGACGGCGGTCTGCGGCAGCCGGCTGACATCCACCTCGAGCGCAGGCTGGCCCTTCATGCCGAGGGATGTGGTGTTCACGAGCAGGCCCGCGCGCGGCAGCACGTCGTCGACGCGATCCCAGGTCACGGGCTGCACGCGGGAGCCGAACTGCGTCGCGAGGGTCTCGGCGCGTGCGAGCGTCCGGTTGGAAAGATGCACACGCCGGATGCCGCGCTCCAGCAGGCCGAACACGACCGCGCGCGAGGAACCGCCGGCGCCCAGCACGAGCGCATCCTCCGCCGCATCCCAGCCGGGCGCGCAGGCATCGAGATTGTTGATGAAGCCCTCGACGTCGGTGTTGGTCGCACGCAGCTCGCCGGCCTCGAACCAGAGCGTGTTGGCGGCGCCGACGGCCTGCGCGCGTGCATCCGGTTTCGACAGCGCCAGCACGGCTTCCTTGTGCGGGATCGTGACATTGGCGCCGACGAAGCCGCGCAGCGACAGCCGCAGCACGAAATCACGCAGATCCTCCACCGGCACTGCCTCGATGACGTAGCCGCCATCGATGCCAAGCGTGCGCAGCCAGTAATGATGGATCAGCGGCGAGCGCGAATGCGCGGCCGGCCATCCGATCAGACAGGCTGCAGGAGCCTTGGTCACTTTCGTCCTCCCCGGAGATATCTGGAGCCGCGATCCATTTCGCGTCCCGCCGGCCCTGTCAAGGTCGGGACGACCGCTGCGCGATCGCCAGGATCGCGCTCACGGCGAGCGCCGTCCCGGCGGCGAACCAGATCGCGGCGAGGTTGATCTTCGCATAGGTGGCCGCCCCCGCCACCGAGCCCGTGACCAGCGCGGCCCACAGCAACAGGTTCGGCATCCAGTCCCAGCGCGGGCCGCCGCGCAGCGCGACCGCGAGCATCTGCCCGACCTTGACCAGCGCACCGGTGACATAGGTGAGGCCGAGGCCGGCGCCGCCGGCGATCTGGAACACCGCGTTCTCCAATCCCATCGCGAGCACGATCGCGGCAATCGCGGCCGCCGGCTGACCGTAGACATGACAGGTCCCGGCGACCGCGAGCAGCGCGGCTTCGATCAGGAGCAGCCAGGGCTGACGTTCGGCGCCGCCGCCGAGCACGACGAGGCTGCCGGCGGCGGCGCCAGTCACGAACAGCGCGATCAGGCCGAGCGCTTCGGCCGCCTGGCCAAACTGCAGTTCGGCCAGGCTGACGCCGAGCCGCGTCGAGTTCCCGCTCATGAAGGAGACGAACAGGCCGCCGAGATGGATAAAGCCGATGCCGTCGACATAGCCTGCGAGCGCACTGAGCGCACAGGCCAGCGCAATGTTCCGACGCGAATCCCGCATGCCCCACCATCAACGTGAGACGGCAGTGTCGGTCAAATCGGCCGGCTTGAGAAGGGCATCAAGCCTCGGCCGGCGCGGCGCCCTTGATGTCGGCGATGGCGCGCTCGACCGTCTGGCGGTAGCGCGCGCGTTTCGGGCTGACGCCGTGGGTGAGCAGCGCGCGGCGCACGGTGGGCGAGGCCCCGGTGATGAACAGGCGGATGCCCTGGCGCTGCGCCTTGGCCGCGACGCGCCCGAGCACGTTGGCGGCGGTGGAATCGAGGAACGGGACGGCGGCGAAATCGACCACCAGCGCCTTGCGCTGGTCGGCAATGCCGTCGAGCACGGCGCCGATCGCGGAGGCCGCCCCGAAGAAGAACGCGCCGGTGATGCGGTAGACCAGCACGTCGCGATCGACCGTGAGCGCGGAATCGTAGCGGACGCGATCGCCATTGCCGTCATCGGGACGATCGGCGGCGACCAGCGGCGCGCCCTCCTCGATCCCGGTCATCTCCGCCATGCGATGAATGAACAGCACGGCGCCGAGCGCGAAGCCGACCAGGATGCCCTCGGTGAGGTCGCGGAACACGGTCAGCAGGAAGGTGGCCAGCAGCACGACGGCATCACCCCAGGACGAGCGGATCAGCGTTGCGAATTCGTGTTTCTCGGCCATGGTCCAGGCGACCACGACCAGCACGGAAGCGAGCGCGGCCAGCGGGATGTAGCTCGCAAGCGGCGCGGCGATCAGCATGAACAGCAGCAGGAACACCGCATGCAGCATGCCGGCGAGCGGCCCGCGCGCGCCGGCGCGGATGTTGGTCGCGGTACGGGCGATCAGCCCGGTGACGCAGATGCCGCCGAACAGCGCCGAGCCGATATTGGCGACGCCTTGCGCCACCAGTTCGCAATTGGAGCGGTGGCGGCGGCCGGTCATGCCGTCGGCCACGACGGCCGACAACAGCGACTCGATCGCCGCGAGCAGCGCGAAGGCAATGGCATCCGGCAGCACGGCCTGCGCCTTCGCCAGCGAGAAGACCGGCAGCGCGGGCGACGGCAATTCGCGCGGAATGCCGCCGAAACGCGAGCCGATGGTCTCGACCGGCAGCGACAGCACCGCGCTCGCGACGGCCGCAAGGGCGACCGCGATCAGGATGCCGGGCCAGGACGGACGCCAGCGCCGCAGGACCGCGATGATGGCGACGCAGACGATCGAGACGCCGACCGCGGACGGGTTGACGGTATTGAGGCCGCCGGCCAGCGCGACCAGCTTCGGCACGAATTCGCTCGGCTCCTTCGCCGCCAGCGTGATGCCGGCGAGGTCGCGGAGCTGGCTGGCGAAGATGATCACGGCGATGCCGGCGGTGAAGCCGACCGTGACGGGATAGGGGATGAACTTGATGTAGGTGCCGATCCGCAGCAGGCCCGCGGCAACCAGCAACACGCCCGCCATCAGCGTCGCGAGAATGACGCCGTCGACGCCATGCCGCTCCACGGTTACGGCGACCAGCACGATGAACGCGCCGGCCGGACCGCCGATCTGGAAGCGGCTGCCGCCGAGCAGCGAGACGATGAAGCCGCCGACCACGGCGGTGTAGAGGCCGCGGTCCGGGGTCACGCCGGAGGCGATCGCGATCGCCATCGACAGCGGCAGCGCCACGATCGCGACCGTGAGGCCCGCGAACACGTCGGCGCGCAAATCGCCGAGGCCGTAACCTTCACGCCAGACGGTGACGAGTTTCGGCAGGTACAGTTCGGCAAAGGTCGGTTGACGAAGCCGATGCAGCTTGTCCGCGTGTTCGCCCGTGATGCTCATTTCAGCAAAGTGCTCCGCTGCCCACAACGCTCCGATGCATCGTGCGGCCGCGTGTTCGGCGCGACGGTGCGTGAATTCAGTTCGTTTCCGAGCACGATCCTCGCCGGATCATGCTCCCACCTTGCGCGGCGCCCCCGGCTCTTTCAGCCGGACGCCGCGTCCACCGCTGTCGCTGCGCGCCTGCTCGCCGATCAGCTCGACGCCGGCCCGCTCGAAGGCCTCGACCACCTTCATCAGGGTCTCGACCACGCCGCGCACGTTGCCGGTGGAGGCTTCCATCCGCTGGATGGTTGGCAGCGACACGCCGGCAAGTTCGGCCAGGGTTTTCTGGTCAATGCCGAGCAACGCGCGGGCTGCCCGCATCTGGAACGACGTGATCACCTTGGCCTCACGTATCAACAGTTATAAGTGATACAATTACCATATACAATGATGTAAAATACATCATTCTGAACCAAACGCAAGCGATCTGCAGCGAAGCAATCCCGAGTCTTTCCGCGGAGGGATTCTGGATTGCTTCGCTGCGCTCGCAAAGACGCGTGGAGAGGGCGCGGCGTCAATTCCCCGCTCCCCGCAAGAGCGGGGAGCGGGAGGGCGTTGTGGGTCCCTTACCGCCCGAAGCCGGTCACGCCGCGTGCTGGTGCGCGGCGATGATCTGGTCGGCAGCGCGGCCGGTGACTTCGGCCATGTGATCGAACTGGCGCGTGAAGCTGCCGGCGCCTGCGGTGGCGGAGCGGAGTTCGACGATGAGTTCGCCGATCTCGGCCTCCGGCATCATGGCACGGACGCAGTCCCAGCCGCTCCAGCCGTCGCGCGTGTCGAAGCCGAGGATCTGGCCGCGGCGCGCCGACAGGATCGCGTTGATCTTCGCGGTCGCATCGGTCGGACAGACGATCTCGACCATGTGGATCGGTTCCAGCAGCACCGGCTGGCATTGCGGCAGGCCTTCGTTGAGCCCGAGCCGCGCGGCCGTGCGGAACGCGAGGTCCGAGGAATCGACGCTGTGATAGGAGCCGTCCGTCAGCGTGACCTGCACATCGGTGACGGGGAAACCGAGCGGCCCGCGCGTGAGGCCGTCGATGATCCCTTCCTCCACCGCCGGGATGTAGTTGCGCGGCACCGCGCCGCCGACCACCTTCTCGGCGAATTTGAAGCCGCCGCCGCGCGGCAGCGGCCGGATGTCCAGCACGACATCGCCGAACTGGCCGTGGCCGCCGGACTGCTTCTTGTGCCGGCCGCGCTGGATGATCGGCTTGCGGATGGTCTCCTGATAGCCGATCGCCGGCGGATGCGAGATGAGCTTGACGCCGAAGCGGTCGCGCAGGCGTTCGCCGGCGACGCGCAGATGCATCTCGCCCTGCCCCCACAGCACGGTGTCGTGGGTCTGCGCGTTCTGCACGACGCCGAGCGAGGGATCCTCCTCATGCAGTCGCGCCATCGCCTGGCCGAGCTTGACGTCGTCCTTGCGGTCGGTGGCGGCGATCGAGATCGCGAGCACCGGCGGCGTCGGCGTGACGGCCGCCAGCGCGACGGGCGCGGTCTTGCCGCCTCCGATCGTATCGCCGGTCCTGATCGGATCGAGCTTGCCGAGCGCCACGGTGTCGCCGGCCTCGGCCGCCGCGCGCTTGCTGTCATAGGCTCCGTTGACGGCGAAGATGCCGGAGACGCGGCAGGGGGCTCCGGACGTCGATTGCAGCGTCGCGCCATCGTCGAGGCGGCCGGCGAAGAGCCGCGTCAGCGACAGCTTGCCGCCATGCTGCGAATGCAGCGTCTTGAAGACGTAGCCGAGTGGGTCCTTGCCGCCGGTCGCGCCGAGACGTTTCGCCGTCTCCGCGATGCCGGGAGCTTCGTGACGCAGCGCCTTCATCAGGCGCAGCACACCGTTCTCACGCGCGGCCGAACCGAGCAGCACCGGACAGATCAGACCTTCGCGCAATTCGCGGGCGAGATCGTCGAACACCGCATCGCGCGGCGGCTGGATGTCTTCCAGCAGCTGCTCCATCAGCGCATCGTCATGATCGGCGAGCTTCTCCAGCATCGAGAAGCGGGCTTCCTTCTCGCGATCGAGATCACCGCCCTCGAGCGCGACCACTTCGGAGGCCTTGTGCTCGCGATAGATGAAGGCGCGCTCCAGCGCGAGATCGACGAAGCCTTCGATCAATTCGCCCTTCCAGATCGGGATCTGGCGCAGCACAAGCGGCACGCGCGAGGCGGGCTGCAAGGTCGCGAGCGTCTCGCGGATCCGCTTGCTGGCGCGGTCGATCTTGTTGAGAAACAGGAAACGCGGAATCTTCAGCTCTTCAAGTTCACGCAGGATGATCTGGAGCTGCGGCAGCTTCTTCTCGTCGGCCTCGCAGACGACGATCGCGGCATCGACCGCCGGCAGCGCAGCGCGCATGTCGTGCGCGAACTCGATGGAGCCGGGACAATCGAGGAACGTGTAGCTGTCGCCCATGAAGCTCGTGGTGGCGGCGGTCAGTCCCACCGTCATCCTGTGATGGCGGGCCTCCGGCGTGGCATCGCCGACGGAGGTGCCGGCATCGACGCTGCCGGCGCGCGGGATCGCGCCCGTTCGCGCCAGGATCGCTTCGAGAAGTGTGGTTTTACCGCTCTGGAAAGGGCCCACCAGCGCAATGCACCGCGGACCCAAAGGTTTATTGATTGGGGGACTTCTGACGTCGTGTCCCATTTCGCCGCCTCCTTGGTGTGGAGCTCGGCCCATGATTGGGTCGGCAAACGCGAATGCTCTGCCCGTCCCCGAGATTTGGCAAGCGTCAAAAATCGCTGCGCTGCGTCG
>CAYREH010000074.1:0-26206 GCA_964423245.1 uncultured Bradyrhizobium sp.
GGTGCTGCTGTCTCCGCCTTCAGCGTCATCAGATCGGTCTCGCCTTGCCGCGTGACGACGAGACGAAGTCGGCCCAGTTCAGCATGGCGTTTGCCGATTTCGGCGATCTGCTCTGGGCGGACGAACATGCCCTTGACCTTGGTGGTCTGGTCGGCGCGGCCCATCCAGCCCTTGATGCGCATGTTGGTGCGCCCGCAGGGGCTCGTTCCCGGTAGCACGGCTGTGAGGTCGCCGAGCGCCAGGCGGATCCAGGGGTGATGCGGGTCTAGCGAGGTCACCACGATCTCGCCGACGTCACCAGGCGCCACCGGCTCGCCGGTTCCGGGCTTGACGACTTCCATGATCAGGTCCTCGTTCACGACCATACCGTCGCGGGCCTCGGTCTCGAAGGCGATGAGCCCGAGATCGGCGGTGCCGAAGGCCTGGTAGGCATCGATGCCGCGTGCCTTGATCTCGGCCTGCAGAGAGGGCGGGAAAGCCGCGCCGGAGACCAGCGCGCGCCTGATCGAGGAAAGGTCGCGGCCAGCACTTGCGGCCGAATCCAGCAGGATCTTCAAGAAGTCCGGCGTGCCGCTGTAGCCCACCGGGCGGTAGGCCTCGATCAGCTCGAACTGTTGCTCGGTATTGCCGGGCCCTGCCGGGATCACGGCGCAGCCTAGCGCACGGGCCGACGCATCGAAGATGAAACCGCCCGGTGTCAAATGGTAGCTGAAGGTGTTGAGAACGATGTCATCCGGACGGAACCCGGCCGCGAACAGCGCTCGCGCGCCGCGCCAGGGATCGGCCTGCCGGCCCTCGGGTTCAAAGATCGGTCCAGGGGAGGTAAAGAGCCGGGCGAACGACCCAGGCGTCGTCGCCACGAGGCCGCCGAAGGGCGGGGAGGCCTTGTGCAGCGCCGGCAGTTCCGACTTGCGCAGCACCGGAAGCGCCGCCAGGGCCGCCCTGGAGGTCACGGTGGCCGGATCGAGGCCGGCGAGGCGCTCGGCATAGGCCGGGGCCGCCACTGCGCTCCGCAATACGCCCGGAAGTCGAGCAAACAGGTCGGCCTCGCGGACAGCCGGGTCGCGCGTCTCGAGAGCGTCGTAATGGGCGGTCATGGCTGGCCTTTCCGGGGTGGCATCCGTTGCGCGCCGCCGCTCGCATGGGTATCAGACGACCCTGGTCGGGGCGCGGAGACAGTGGCATGGCGGACGAGCAAAGCACGACGACGGACGGGACGGCCGACGTCGTCGCGCGGCTGAAGCGCCGCATGATCGAGGAGGCGTTGCCGCTGTGGTCGACGGTCGGCTGGGATCAGACGACGGGCGGCTTTATCGACAGGCTCCATCGCGACGGCAGAGCCGATTTTGCGGCGCCGCGACGCGTTTTCGTGCAGGCGCGGCAGATCTATTGCTACGCCAAGGCTGCGCAGATGGGCTGGTACCCCCAGGGGCGTGCCATCGCGCTGAAGGGGCTGGAGCATTTGCTGGCGAAGGCGAAGGCGCCGGACGGCCGTCCCGGCTACGTGCATCGCCTGACCCCGGAGGGCGCGGTGCTGGACGCCCGGCGCGACTCCTACGACCACGCCTTCATCCTGTTCGCGCTTGCCAGCGTCTATGCGCTCGACAAGGACGCGCAGGTCCGCGCCGAGATCGACGCATTGCTCGGCTTTCTCGACAGCCATCTCCGCTCGCCCCATGGCGGCGTCCATGAAGGCCTGCCGGTCACGCTGCCGCGCCGGCAGAACCCGCACATGCATCTGTTCGAGGCGATGATCGCCTGCTTCGACGCGACCCACGATCTGTCGTTCCAGAACCGTGCGGGCGAGTTCTTCGCGCTGTTTCTCGCCAATCTCTATGACAAGCAGAGACGCGTGCTCGGCGAATATTTCGAGGAAGACTGGTCGAAGATCGCGCCCGTCAGCGTCGAGCCCGGCCATCAGGCGGAGTGGGTCTGGCTGTTGAAGGGGTTCGAACGCATCACGGGCTGCCCGACAGGGACGCGGCGCGGCGAACTGCTGGCGTCTGCGCTGCGCTATCAGGACGAGGCGACGGGCTGCCTGATCGATGAAGGCGATGACGCCGGCAACATCCGTCGCAGCACGCGACGGCTGTGGCCGCAGACCGAGATCGCCAAAGCGTGGATTGCGCAGGCCGAAGCCGGTGAGGCCGGCGCCGCCGACGAAGCGCGTGCGGCGCTGGTGCGGTTCGAACGGCACTATCTCAGCCACCCCGTCAAAGGCGGGTGGTACGATCAATTCGACCGCGACGGGACATCGCTGATCGAGACCATTCCTGCATCGTCGTTTTATCATGTTCTCTGCGCAATTACCGAAGCGGAGCAGGTCCTCGGCTGACGATCAAAGCCAGCGCTTGCGCCGCTTGAAACTCTTGAGATTCTTGAAGCTCTTGCGCTGGTCGCCGGCGCCGCCCAGGTAGAACTCCTTGACGTCTTCGTTGTCGCGAAGTTCGTCCGCGGTGCCGTCGAGCACGACCTTGCCCTGCTCCATGATATAGCCGTGACTGGCAACGGACAGTGCGGCGCGGGCATTCTGCTCGACCAGCAGGATGGTGACGCCGAGGTCGCGGTTGATCTTCTGGATGATGGAGAACACCTCCTTCACCAGGAGCGGGGAGAGGCCCATCGACGGTTCGTCCATCAGGATCATCTTCGGACGTGCCATGAGTGCGCGGCCGATCGCCAGCATCTGCTGCTCGCCGCCGGAAAGGTAACCCGCCAAACCGGTGCGCTCCTTCAGGCGCGGGAAGTAGTCGAACACCATGCCAAGATCGGCATCGATCTCGCGGTCCCTGCGGGTGAAAGCGCCGAGCCTGAGGTTCTCCAGCGAGGTCATGTCGGCAACGATGCGCCGGCCCTCCATGACCTGGAAAATGCCGCGGCGGACGATCTTGTCCGGATCGATGCCATTGATCGGCTCGCCCTCGAACAAGATCTCGCCGCGCGTGACCTCGCCGTCCTCGGTCTTGAGCAGTCCCGAGATTGCTTTCAGCGTGGTCGACTTGCCGGCGCCATTGGCCCCGAGCAGGGCCACGATCGCACCCTTGGGCACATCGAGGCTGAGGCCTCGCAGCACCAGGATGACGTCGTCATAAACGACCTCGATGTTGCGCACCGCGAGGAGGGGCGCGGATGCGACGGCGGTGGGGGAGGCTCTAACAGCTTCTGCAGTCTGGGTCATGTTTCGTCAATCTCCTCCGTCGTCGCCCGGCTCGACCGGGCGACCCAGTATTCCAGAGGCGCCGTCGGTTCATCGAGAAGTCGCGCCGTACTGGATCCCCCGCCTTCGCGGGGGATGACAGTTGCAGCTGTAGGAACAGCGAGCCTCACCAGCCCAGCAGTTCGGGCTTGCGCGGCAACTCGACCGTCTTGACCTTCTCGAGCTTGATCGCGCCCTTGCTCATGAGATCGTTGAGGTCGCCGTCGGTGGCGCCGCTGATCTTGGTGCGATAGAGATCGACCTTCAGCGTGCCGCGGTGGTCCTTCTCCGTCCAGGTCGAGGGATTGCAGACGCCTTCCATGCCGGCCGGCACCCAATCCTTCTTCTGGTAGAACCCCTTGCGGACGTTCTCGCCGGTGGCGCCGCCGTTCTTGGCGGCCCAGTCGATCGCTTCCTTCATGTAGAGCGCGGAACAGACGGCCGCGATGTAGTGTACCGGACGGTAGACCTTGCCAGTGGGGTCCGACATCTTCGAGATCTCCATCACGGTCTTCATGCCTGGGGCATTGCCGCCCCAGCTGACGGCGGTGCGGAGTGGGAAGATGACGCCGTCGGCGGCATCGCCGGCGGTCTTGGCGGCGTTCTCGTCCATGCCCCAGACATTGCCCATGAACTGGACGTCCACGCCGGCGGTCTTGCAGGCCTTCATCACCGAGATATTGGAGGCGGCGGTGTTGCCGAGATAGGCGTAGTTGGCGCCCGAGGATTTCAGGCTGAGGCACTGCGCGCTGTAGTCACCCGGCGCCAGCGCGAACACCAGCGGCGGCAGCACTTCGAAGCCAAGCTCCTGGGCCATGGCCTCGCCAGCGGCCTTCGGCGCGTTCGGATAGGGATGGTTGGCGCCCATGTGCACGAACTTGGGCTTGCCGGACTTGCCCTTGGCCTTCCAGTCCTCAGCGGCCCACATCAGCATGGCGCGCAGCGCGTCCGAGTAGCTGGGGCCGTAGAAGAAATTGTAGGGCGCGGGCTTGGCCTTGCCGCTGATGCCTTCGGGATCGGTCAGGGCCGCGGCGTAGGAGCCAGAGAGGTCGGGAATCTTGTCCTGCGCCAGGAAGCCGGTCAGCGCCTCGGTGTCGGCGGTGCCCCAGCCCATGATCGCGGCGACCTTGGAGTCAGGCGCCGACCATTTCTTGTAGAGCGCGATCGCGCGCGGCACCTGGTAGCCGTAGTCGTTGGTGTCGACATTGAGTTGCTTGCCGCCCACGCCGCCGTTCTTGTTGACCCAGGCGAACGTATCAGCGACGGCCTGACCGTAGGGGGTGCCGACATCGGACGTGCCGCCCGAGCGGTCCTCGAGGTGGCCGACCGCGATCTGCGCCTGCGCGCCTGCGGAAAAAGCTGCCATGAAAAGCACGAGCGATGCGGTGCTCAATAGGGACTTGGTTTTCATCGGTTCGTTCCTCCTTTTATCGTTTTACGTGACGTTGCCGCGCTCAATGCGAGAACGGGTAGAGTTTCCAGTAGGCCTTGATCTGCCGCCACCGGTGCGCGAGCCCGTCGGGCTCGAACATCAGGAAGGCGATGATGATCACCCCGATCGCGATCTCGCGAAGGAAGGTGAGGTTGTTGTTGAGTGACAGCGCCTTGTCGATCGCGCCGCCCTTCAGGGTCGCGCTGAGAAGCTCCATCATCTCAGGCAGCAGCACCACGAAAGCGGTGCCCATCAGCGTGCCCATGATCGAGCCTGTGCCGCCGATGATGATCATGGCCAGGAACAGGATCGAGCGTTCGATGCCGAAACCTTCCTGCGAGACCACGAGCTGGTTGTGCGCATAGAGCGCGCCAGCGATGCCGGCGAAGAAGGCGGCAAGTCCGAACGACAGCGTGCGATATTTGGTGAGGTTGATGCCCATGATCTCGGCGGAGAGATAGTGGTCGCGTATCGCTACCAGGGCGCGGCCGTCGCGGGTCCGCATCAGATTGGTGACGAGGATGTAGCTTGCGACCACATAGGCGAGCACGACGTAGAAATATTGCCGGTCGCCGCGCAGCGTGTAGCCGAAGATCGAGAACGGGTTGGCGCTGGCCGGTACCGATCCGCCGGTGAACCACTCGGCGCGCGAGAAGAAGTCGAGCAGGATGTATTGCGCGGCGAGCGTCGCGATGACGAGATACAGCCCCTTCAGGCGCGCCGCCGGGATGCCGAAGACCAGCCCGACGAGCGCCGTGATAACGCCCGCGAGCGGGATCGCGAAGAACACCGGGATCGGCGCGTTGTTGGAGATGTAGGCCGAGGTGAAGGCGCCGAGCAGGAAGAAGGCGGCATGCCCGATCGAGATCTGGCCGGTGAAGCCGACCAGGATGTTGAGGCCGAGCGCCGCGATCGAGAAGATGCCGATCTGGATCAGGATGCTGAGCCAGTAGCCGGCGAGAAGTTGCGGCGCGAAGCAGAGCATCAGCACGCCGAGAATCGCAAAGTTGCGGCTGGTCGTAGTCGGGAAGATCGTGGTGTCGGCCGCATAGGAGGTGCGGAAATCACCAGCAGGGATGAGGGCAGGGCCGGCCATGGTTCAGATCCGCTCGATGTCGTGGGTGCCGAACAGGCCGTAAGGCTTGATCATCAGCACGATGATGAGGACGTAAAACGGCGCGACCTCGTAGAGATTGCCCCAGTGCAGATACTCGCTGTCGACATATTGCGCGATGTTTTCCAGGAGCCCGATGATGATGCCGCCGAGTACGGCGCCGCCGACGGAGTCGAGCCCGCCGAGGATCGCGGCTGGAAACACCTTGATGCCGTAGGCGGCGAGGCCCGAGGAGACGCCGTTCACCACGGCAACCACGACGCCTGCGACCGCCGACACGGTGGCCGAGATCGCCCAGGCCATCGCGAACACGCTCTTCACGGAAATGCCGAGCGACTGCGCGACCTGCTGGTTGAACGCGGTGGCGCGCATCGCCAGACCGTACTTCGAAGCCTTGAAGAACCAGGCCATGCCGATCATCATCGCGACCGAGACCACGAGGCTCATGACATAGACGGTCTGGATCTGCAGCCCGAACAGGCTGACCGACTGGCTCTCGAACACGCGCGGAAACGGCTGCGGGTTGACGCCGAACATCCATTTCAGCGTGGCCTGCAGCACGGTGGAGAGTCCGATCGTCACCATGATGACGGAGATGATGGGCTCGCCGATCATCGGCCGCAGGATCAGCACCTGGATCGCGATGCCGAACACGAACATGAACACCAGCGTCATCGGCATGCCGATCCAGAACGGTACCTGGTACTTCGCCAGCAGCGCCCAGCACACCCAGGCGCCGACGAGCAGCAGTTCACCTTGCGCGAAATTGACGACCTGGGTCGCCTTGTAGATCAGCACGAACGACATCGCGACCACGCCATAGAGCGTGCCGACGACGAGGCCGTTGACAAGGAGCTGGATGAGAAAGGCGGTATTCATGTGATATGCTGTCCTTCGCCTCTCCCCGCTTGCGGCAGGGCTATCGCATAGGGAGCGCACGATACGGCGGCATTGGCAGTCGGCTCCCTCTCCCGCTTGCGGGGGAGGGCTGGGGTGGGGGCTGGCTCCGCATTGGGATTGTTGCGAATTGCGGAGGATGTCCCCGAGTGGTGAGAACCCTCACCCGCCGCGCTCTGCGAGCGCGTCGGCCTCTCCCGCACGCGGGAGAGGCGGGGCAAGCCCGCGGTCCTCGTGAAATCCATATGCGATGGCCCTGCAGCAGGCGGGGAGAGGCGAAGGGCAACCGCGTGCTGAGTGACAGACTGCCTCATTCCGCGGCCTCCGCCATGGGACCATGCCCGCCCAGATCCACCACGCGCAGCGTGGTTCGCACGCGCTGCGTGGTGCCGTCCTGGAAGCGGATCACGGTGTCGACGGGGATGTCGGCGTCACCGCGATAGATCGCGTCGATGATGCCTTCGTATTTCTCGTTGATGACGCTGCGGCGCACCTTCCGCGTTCGGGTGAGTTCGCCGTCGTCGGCATCGAGCTCCTTGTAGAGCAGCAGGAAGCGCGAGATGCGCTGCGCCGGCGGCAGCGTCGCGTTGACCGTCTCGACCTCCTTGCGGAGCAGCGCATAGACTTCGGGGCGGGAGGCGAGGTCGCTGTAGGTGGTGAAGGACAGCCGGTTCTTCTCCGCCCATTTCGAGATGATGGAGTAACGGATGCAGATCATCGCCGCGAGTGCGTCGCGTCCGGCGCCCAGCACCACGGCCTCGGCGATGTAGGGCGAGAATTTCAGCTTGTTCTCGATGAATTGCGGCGAGAAGCGTTCCCCGCGGGCCGTCTCGGCCAGGTCCTTGATCCGGTCGATGACGACGAGCTGTTGGTTGGCATTGAAATAGCCGGCATCGCCCGACAGCATCCAGCCGTCCTTCATGTCGGCGGTACTCGCCTCCGGGTTCTTGTAGTAGCCTAGGAACATGTTGGGATGCCGCACGACGATCTCGCCGACGCCATGGACGTCGGCATTGTCGATGCGGATCTCGATGTTGTCGGACATCGGCACGCCTGTCGTATCGGGATCGACCTTGCCCTCAGGATGCAGCGTGTAGGCCCCCAGAAGCTCGGTCTGGCCGTAGAGCGTACGGAGCGGCACGCCCATGGCCTGGAAGAACTTGAAGGTATCGGGTCCGAGCGCCGCGCCGCCGGTCGCGGCCGAGCGCAGCCGCGTAAAGCCAAGGCGGTCGCGCAGCGCGCGGAACAGGATCGCGTCCGCGAAACCCGACCGCTTGCCCTGGTCGAGGGCGGCGAGGCCCGATTTCATGCCGGCCTCGAACAGGCGCTGCTTGAAGGGGCTGGCATCCATCACCCTGGCGCGGACGTCGGCCGCGATCGATTCCCAGACGCGCGGCGCGAACAGAACGAAGGTCGGCGCGATCTCCCGCAGATCGTTCATCATCGTGTCAGGCTCTTCGACGAAGTTGATCTTCATCCGGCAGAGCAGACCTTTGCCGAGCACATAGACCTGTTCCATGATCCAGGGCAGCGGTAGCACCGAGACGTATTCGTCCTCCGGCCCCTTCGGGTCGAAGGCGAGATAGGTCGCGCAATGGCCCAGGACGCGGCCGGCGGCGAGCATCGCGAGCTTCGGATGCGAGGTCGTGCCCGAGGTCGTGCAGAGGATCGCGACGTCCTCTCCCTTCGTGGCATCGACGAGCCGGTCGTATAGCTCCGGCTCGCGCGCCGCGCGCGCACGGCCGAGTTCGGCGAATTGTTCGGCGGACATCAGCCGGGGATCGTCATATTTCCGCATGCCGCGCGGATCGGAATAGATGATATGCCGCAGCTTCGGCACGCGATCGGCCAGCGCGAGCAGCTTGTCGACCTGCTCCTCGTCTTCCGCGAAGACGAGCTGGGCTTCGCCATAGTTGAGAAGGTAGGCCGCTTCCTCGTCCAGGACGTCGCGGTAGAGGCCGAGGCTCAAGCCTCCGATCGCATGGGTGGCCACTTCGGCGGCGATCCAGTCGGGGCGGTTGTCGCCAATGATGCCAATCACGTCGCTGCGGCCCAGGCCGAGCTCGACCAGCCCCAACGCAAAATCGCGGACCCGTGTCTGATAGTCGTTCCAGGTAAACAGGCGCCAGAGCCCGAGATCCTTTTCGCGCAGCGCGATCTCGTTGCCATGCTCCCTGGCGTTGAGCCGAAGCATCTTCGGATAGGTGTCGGCCTGCGCCACGCGGCCCGCATAGTCCATCATGCCGCGCACTCCGGTGTCGCGGGTCTGTCGTCGGGGTCGACCAGGACCTCGTCCTCTTCGCCGAGATAGGCGCGCTTGACATGGGGATCGGCCAGTACCGCAGCCGGATCCCCCTCCGCGATCTTGCGGCCGAAATCCAGCACCATGACGCGGTGGGAGATGTCCATTACCACGCCCATGTCGTGCTCGATCATCACCACCGTCATCCCGAATTCCTCGTTCAGATCGACGATGTAGCGGGCCATGTCCTCCTTCTCCTCGAAATTCATGCCAGCCATCGGCTCGTCGAGAAGAATGAGGCGCGGCTCCAGCGCCATGGCGCGTGCAAGCTCCACGCGCTTGCGCAGGCCGTAGGAGAGGGTGCCGGCGGTGGCCTTGCGGACCGACTGGAGATCGAGGAAGTCGATGATCTCCTCGACCTTGCGGCGGTGTTCGAGCTCTTCCCTGCGTGCGCCGGTGAGCCAATAGAGCGAGCCCGTCAGGAAATTGTTCTTCAGCAGGTGATGGCGGCCGACCATGATGTTGTCGAGCACGCTCATGTGGTGGAACAGCGCCAGATTCTGGAACGTCCGGCCGATGCCGAGCGAGGCTCGGGCATTGGGCGTCAGGCCGGTGATGTCGCGGTCCTGGTAGAACAGGTGGCCTTCGGTCGGCTTGTAGCGACCGGAAATACAGTTGACGATCGAGGTCTTGCCGGCGCCATTGGGGCCGATGATCGAGAACAGCTCGCCCTCCATGATGGCAAAGCTGACATCGGTCAGGGCGCGGACGCCGCCGAAACGCAAGGACACGCCGCGCACTTCAAGACTAGTGGTCACCAAACGATCCCTCCCGGTGATGGCGCGTTCAGCGGCGCTCTTCATCCGTTTCTGTCGGGCGATCCTAGTCGCATCGTCCCGGCGAGGCCATGTATCAGATGGTCTCGACCGGAGCGGTGCACTTTCGTTCCCATGGGGATCAAAAGCCGCATCGCCCGAGGTGGCTCTCCATAGGCGAAAGCGCTAGTTTGAAATGTCTCCGGCCTGACAATTCCGCGACAAAGTTTGTGGAGCGGCCGCGGTCTTCATCTTTCGTCGGATGACGGTCGAAAGGCTCTTGTTGCGGTGCAGCAGGGTAATGGGGTGACGAAACGGTGCGGCTGACTTCGGGATCATGATTGCAGACGATCATTTGAAGCGGGTCGCGGCCTGGGCGCGCGAGCTCACCGAGCGCGAGATCGACGTGGCCCGCGCCGGGGTCACCGAGCGGTCTTACAGCACGGGCGAGACTGTCTTCATGCGCGGCGACAGGTTCGATTATTGGGCCGGCATGGTCTCCGGACTCGCCCGCATGGGAGGGGTGTCGCGGGACGGCAAGGAGACCAGCCTGGCCGGTCTGACCGCAGGGGCCTGGTTCGGGGAGGGCAGCATGCTCAAGAACGAGCCGCGCCGCTACGAGGTGGTCGCGCTGCGCGACAGCCGCGTCGCGCTGATGGACCGCGCCGCCTTCATGTGGCTGTTCGAGAATAGTGTTGGTTTCAACCGGTTCCTGGTCCGCCAGCTCAACGAGCGGCTCGGCCAGTTCATCGGCATGCTCGAGGTCAACCGCACCCTGGATGCCACGTCGCGTCTTGCCCGCAGTATCGCCTCGCTGTTCAACCCGATCCTCTACCCGGGATCGACCGCCCATCTGGAAATTACCCAAGAGGAGATAGGCGCGCTCTCGGGCATGTCCCGTCAGAACGCCAATCGGGCACTCAACCGGCTGGAGAAGGAGGGGCTGCTGCGGCTTGAATATGGCGGGGTCACCATCCTCGATGTCGAGCGGCTGCGCGGCTACGGTGACTAGCTAGCGTGCGTTGGCCGGGGCGTGGAGTGGCCAGAGATCGGCGCGCCACCGGATTGCGATCGCCAGCATCGCGATGAAGCCCGCGGCGGCATAGAGCGAACCTGTCGCGGAATAGCCGATGATGTCGATCAGGCTGCCGGCCGCGAGCAAGCCGGGCGGCAGGCCGTAGATGACCATCATGCGCACACCCATGACTCGGCCGCGCAGATGCGCGCTTGCCGTGCGCATCAGGATTACGGCCGCCGAGATCATCGACATGCTCTGGGCGATGCCGGCGAGAACGAGGCAGGCCATCGCCACAGGCATGGTCCTGATCTCGACGAACACCAGCAGCACGGCGTACCAGGCCAGCGTCGCACCGATCAGGAGCCGGGCAATGCGCAGTCCGCCGACCAGGCTGAGCGTGATCGAGCCGATCAGCGAGCCGACGGCGAAGCTTGCCGAGAGATAGCCAAGGCCGGTCTGGTCGGTGTGAAAGATGTCGCGCGCGATGTAGGGCAGCAATCCGCTGGTGAACGGAAATGCGGTGAGATTGGCCAGGAAGGCGACCGACAGCGCTGCGCCCATTGCCGGGCCATTCCAGGCGTAGACCATCCCTTCCTTGAGTTCTTCCAGCAATCGCGAGATCGCGTGGCTGTTCGCCGGGAGATCGCTCGTCGTGACAGGCTTTTTCGGCCGGGTCAGGCAGACCATGAGAATCGCAGCCAACAGATAAAGGCAGGCGACCGCCGCATAGACCAGTCCAATGCCGAGCACGGCAAACAGCCCGGCGCCCGTCAGCGCTCCTGCAATACGCGCGCTGTCCTGGGTTGTGCGTGACAGGCTGATCGCGCCGACCAGCAACTCGGCCGGCATGATGTCGGCGAGCAATGCGCTGCGAAGGCCGAGATCGGAGGAGCGGATCAGGCCCATGATCGTCACGATGATCATGACCTTGAGCGGCCCGAGATGGCCCGTCAGCGCCAGCACCATGATGGTCGAGGCGAGCACCGTATAGGTGAGTCGCAGCACGACCAGGAGATCGCGATGACCCACGCGGTCGCCGATCATGCCAAGCACCGGCGCGACGAGCGTCCCCACGTACTGAAGCGACCCTAGCACGGTGAGTAGCAGTACCGAACCGGTCTCGACCAGGATGTACCAGCCGAGCACCAGCGTCTCGATCTCAAAGGCCCAGGAGGTGAGCAGGTCGGACGGCCATTGAAAACGATAGTTGCGGATGCGAAATGGCGCGAGCGCAGAATGCCGCGCACCAACGATCAAGACGCGATGACGCGTGTCACGACGTTTCCCTGCCCAAGATGCTTGTTCGGCCGGCAAGCTAAGGTTGGCGTCGCTCGTGTCAACCGGAGTCGCCGCAGGTCGGCCCTGCGCCGGGCTCTCGGCTTGATGCCGGCTTCCGCTCCGCCAGTGCCGTTCCCATCGCCGAGATCAGAGGTCGCATGAAAAAGGCTTCATCGGCCGGAGAGACGTCGGTCCGCAGGCCATGGGCCGCCAGTTCGCCTGATACGGCCGGCCCCACCGAAGCGATGAGTGTCCGCTCGAGGCCTGCCCGAAGCTTCGCTTCGCTGCCGTGCGCCTTCGCGGCCTCGATCAGGCGGCGGACCTGCCCGAGATTGGTGAGCGCGATGGCATCGATTCGCCCTTCGGCCATCTCGTCGATGGCGGTGACGATGTGGGCGTCCGCGGCCAGGGAATCATAGACGTAGGGCAACACCGTATCGACGGCGGCGCCCTGTGCGGCCAGCGCGCCGGTCAATGCGCCATGATCCTTGTCCGGGTAAAGCTGAAGCCCCAGGCGGCGTCCCCTGAGGTCCAGTTTCCCCAGCATCTCGATCACGCCCTCCGTGGTCGGCTTCTCGGTGGTCTGCTGGGCCTCCAGCCCGATTTCGCGCAGCGCCTTGCCGGGCTTGGGTCCGCGGGTGAATTTTCGCGATCCCGCCAGCGCCGCAACCAGCGCCTGATCCAGCCCCCGGGAGCGCGCGAGTTTCATGATCCGCCGCAGCCCCTCGCCGGTCGTCAGCACCAGATCGTCGAAGGGCCGGTCGATGGCGCGGCGTATCCAGGCTTCGACCGGGGCAGGGTCCGGCGCGTCGCAGATGGTGAACATCGGGCATTGCACGACGTCGGCGCCCTGTTCGGCCAGAAGCTTGGAGAACTGCGCTTCCTCCCGCGTTTCCAGGATCAGGATGCGGGTGCCGTTCAATCGATCGGCCATGTGCCGTCTCCCTTAATCGATCTGCAATCGTCCGTTCATCCTGACTCCGTGCCCGGGATTGGCGCAAGGTGGACGCGGTGATAGAGCAGAGTGCAGATCGTCCCGCAGCCGTTGCACAAATCTTCATCGAGAGCCATGCCCGATCATCAATATGTCCTGACCCTCTCCTGCCCGGATCGCCCCGGCATCGTTTCGGCGGTCTCGACCTTCCTTGCCCATAACGGGCAGAACATCCTCGATGCCCAGCAGTTCGACGACATCGAGACCAAGAAGTTCTTCATGCGGGTGGTGTTCACGGCCGCCGATCTCGCCGTGGAACTGTCGGCGCTCCAAACCGGATTTGCCGCCATCGCCGAGCGCTTCGCGATGGACTGGCAGATGCGCGACCGCGCCGCCCACCGCAGGGTAATGCTGCTGGTGTCGAAGTCGGACCATTGCCTCGTCGACATCCTCTATCGCTGGCGCACGGGCGAACTGCCGATGACGCTTGCTGCGATCGTCTCCAACCATCCGCGCGAGGTCTATGGCGGGCTCGATTTCGGCGACGTACCGTTTCACTACCTGCCGATCACCAAGGAAACCAAGCGCGAGCAGGAGGGGCAGATCCTGGACCTCGTCGCCAAGACCGGGACCGATCTCGTCGTCCTCGCCCGCTACATGCAGATCCTGTCAGATGATCTTTCGGCCAAATTGTCGGGCCGCTGCATCAACATCCACCATTCGTTCCTGCCGGGCTTCAAGGGCGCCAAGCCCTACCACCAGGCGCACGAGCGTGGCGTGAAGCTGATCGGGGCCACCGCGCATTATGTGACGCGCGACCTCGATGAGGGTCCGATCATCGATCAGGATGTCGAGCGCATCAGCCACCGGGATACGCCGGAAGACCTCGTGCGCAAGGGGCGCGACATCGAACGCCGCGTGCTGGCGCGCGCGATTCGCTACCATCTGGACGACCGCGTCATCCTCAATGGGCGAAAAACCGTGGTGTTCGTCGACTAGTGGCGGGGGCAAGCAGAACTTGCTTGCTCCGACCTTTGCGCCTCAGCGCCCCGCGCTGCCGGAGGTCGATCCTGTCGCTCCCTTCTGGGCCTGCTCTTCCTTCTCGCGATCGGCGGCCGGCATCAGCCGTTTGCGCTCGCGATCCTTCATGTAGGCGTCGTATTGCGGGCTGCCCGGACGAGGCGGCGCGTCGGCCGGCAGGCCGCCGGCCCATTGCGGGACGTAGTCGCCCATGCCGGCAGACAACTTTTCATTGACGGTGCCGCAGCCGGACACCCCCGCGGCGAGTGTCGCGAGGGTCAGAAGGAGGGCGAAAGGCTTGGGCATCGTGAAGCGCGCGTGTTTGGCAGGACGCCGTGTGAGCTGGCGCCGGACATTAGCCTTCAACTCGGTAAAATAGACTTATCTGAGATGGGTGCTTGAATACCGATGATCCCGGGCCTGGGCGGCGACCATGTCGGGATTCTGCAAGAAAATGACCAAATCCTCACTCCCGGGGATGGTCTGGCTTCTAGACTATGTGAGCTCTGACGCGACAGAGGGGGCAGTCGACACAGGGTTTTTGTTGACAGGTCCATTTTGTTTGTACAATCGTACAAATTGATCTGACGTTCTGAAAAGCGCTTGCCTTACGGGCCTGACCTACGGACCCCGCTTCGCACCGCGCAAATCGGCTTGCGCCGAATGGTCGCCGAACGTCCGATTGACAATGAGGCCGCTAAAGACGCCATGTGGCCCGCGAAAGGCTCGCGCGCGGGCCAGAGTAAGGCAAGGACCGGGCACGTGGTCCGCCGCTCGAGCGTTGAGGAATGAAGGGGAGGGACAAGGATGTTCGAACGCAGAAAACTTACTCGGATTGCCGCCATGGCGGTGGTGGCGGGCTTCGCGGCCGTCGCGCCGGCCCGGGCAGAGGACACCGTCAAGGTTGGCCTGATCTTGCCCATGACCGGTGGCCAGGCGTCCACCGGCAAGCAGATCGAGAATGCGATCAAGCTCTACATGCAGCAGAAGGGCGACACTGTCGCCGGCAAGAAGATCGAGATCATCGTCAAGGACGATGCGGCCATTCCCGACAAGACCAAGACGGCCGCGCAGGAGCTGATCGTCAACGACAAGGTCAACTTCATCGCCGGTTTCGGCGTGACGCCGGCCGCTCTCGCCGCCGCTCCGCTGGCGACGCAGGCAAAGATCCCGCAGGTCGTGATGGCGGCCGGTACCTCCATCATCACCGAGCGCTCGCCCTATATCGTGCGCACCAGCTTCACCCTGGCGCAGTCCTCGACGATCATCGGCGACTGGGCCGTGAAGAATGGCATCAAGAAGGTGGCGACGCTGACCTCGGACTACGCGCCGGGCAACGATGCTCTGAACTTCTTCAAGCAGAACTTCACCGCTGGCGGTGGCGAAGTGGTCGAAGAGGTCAAGGTGCCTCTGCAGAACCCCGATTTCGCGCCGTTCCTCCAGCGCATGAAGGACGCCAAGCCCGACGCGATCTTCGTGTTCGTGCCGGCCGGTCAGGGCGGCAATTTCATGAAGCAGTATGCCGAGCGCGGCCTCGACAAGGCCGGCATCAAGGTGATCGGACCAGGCGACGTGACCGACGACGATCTCCTCAACAACATGGGAGATGCAGTGCTTGGCACCGTCACAGCTCACCTCTATTCGGCGGCACACCCCTCGCAGATGAACAAGGACTTCGTCGCGGCCTACAAGAAGGCCTTCGGCAACCGTCCGGGCTTCATGGCCGTGAGCGGCTATGACGGCATCCATCTGATCTACGAGGCGCTGAAGAAGACCGGTGGCGACACCAATGGCGACAAGCTGATCGAGGCGATGAAAGGACAGAAGTGGGAAAGCCCGCGTGGTCCGATCTCGATCGATCCCGAAACCCGCGACATCGTCCAGAACATCTACATCCGCAAGGTCGAGAAGGTCGACGGCGAACTCTACAATGTCGAGTTCGCGACCTTCGAGGCCGTCAAGGATCTCGGCAAGACAAAGAAGTGACGCGCGAAAGCGCGTCATCCCGGGGCGCGCCTGAGCGCGCGCCCGGGATCTCGCACCTCGCTCCAACGTCATGCCCGGGCTTGTCCCGGGCATCCACGTAAAGCGCAGAGCCGGGCCAATATGAGACGAGTAACACCAAGCTGAGACGATGACCGCAATCCTCACCAACCTGTTCGATGGCGTCGCCTACGGCATGCTGCTGTTCGTTCTGGCCTGCGGGCTTGCGGTCACCCTCGGCCTGATGAATTTCGTCAATCTCGCCCATGGCGCTTTCGCCATGGCCGGCGGCTACATCTGCATGGTGCTGGTCAACCGCATGGGGTGGCCGTTCTTCGCCGCGCTGCCGCTCGCCTTCGTCTCGTCGGCGGCGCTCGGCATCCTGCTCGAGCGCACGCTCTACCGCCACCTCTACACGCGCAGCCATCTCGACCAGGTGCTGTTCACCATCGGCCTGACCTTCATGTCGGTCGCCGCCGTCGATTACATTCAGGGCTCCTCGCGAGTCTTCATCAATCTGCCCGCCGCCTTGCAGGGCCAGTTCGACGTGTTCGGTGTCGGCATTGGCCGCTACCGGCTGATGATCATCGTGATCTGCGGACTGCTCACCATTGCGCTGCAGATGGTATTGGCCAAGACGCGCTTCGGCAGCCGCTTGCGCGCGGCGGTGGACGATCCGCGCGCTGCGAGCGGTCTCGGCATCAACGTGCCGCAAGTGTTCGCCTTCACCTTCGCGTTCGGTTGCGGGCTCGCCGGGCTCGGCGGCGCGCTCAGTGCCGAGATCCTCGGCCTTGATCCCTATTTCCCGCTGAAGTTCATGATCTACTTCCTGATCGTGGTCACGGTCGGCGGCTCGTCCTCGATCACCGGCCCGTTCCTCGCGTCTCTGCTGCTCGGTATCGGCGATGTCGCCGGTAAATATTACGTGCCGAAGATGGGACCCTTCGTGATCTACACCATGATGATCGTGATCCTGATCTGGCGTCCGAACGGCCTGTTCGGCCGCACGGCCGCGCGCTGAGTTCGACGATGAGCGCATCTTCCGACGTCGGCTATCACGCTCAGCGCCAAGCGCGCTGGCATTATGGCGAAGTTGCTTTCTGGGCGATCGTGCTGGCCTGCGGCTTCCTGTTCCCAACGCGCTATCTGATCATGACGGATATTCTCCGGCTGGCGCTGTTCACGATGTCGCTCGACCTGATCCTCGGTTATGCCGGCATCGTCTCGCTCGGGCATGCCGCCTTTTTCGGCGTTGGCGCCTATGCGGCGGGACTGCTGGCCCTGCACGGCATCGTCAAGGAGCCCGTGCTTGCGCTGATCGTCGCCGGCCTCGCCGCGATGGTGCTCGGTTTCGCCACCAGTTTCCTCGTGATCCGCGGCGTCGACCTGACCCGCCTGATGGTGACGCTGGGCATCGCGTTGCTGCTGGAGGCTCTTGCCGAACGCTTCTCCAACATCACCGGCGGCACCGACGGCCTGCAGGGCATCGAGATGCAACCGATCTTCGGCGAGATCCCGTTCGACATGTTCGGCAGGACCGGCTTCTTCTACTCGCTTGCCGTCCTGTTCCTGCTGTTCCTGTTCGCCCGCCGCGTCGTGCATTCGCCATTCGGCCTGTCGCTGCGCGCGATCAAGAACAATCCCCTGCGCGCGGCCGCGATCGGTATCCCGGTCAATCGCCGCTTGATCGCCATCTATACGCTGGCGGCGTTCTATGCCGGTATCGCCGGCGCGCTGTTCACCCAGACCACCGCGATCGCCTCGCTCGACGTGTTTTCCTTCGAGCGCTCGGCCGATCTGATGCTGGTCCTCGTCATCGGCGGGACGGGCTACCTCTATGGCGGCTTGATCGGAGCGGTGGTGTTCCGGATGCTCCAGGAACTGTTCTCCACCATCACTCCGCAATATTGGCAATTCTGGATCGGTCTCGTGCTGGTCGTGATTGTGCTGCTCGGCCGTGAGCGCCTGTATCGCTGGGTGCTCTATGTGCCGAACCTGGTCATCAAGCAGGTCGCCGGACGCAAGGCCACCGCCGCCATGCCGGAGAGCGACGCATGACCATCGCGCTCGAGACCCGTAATCTCGAAAAGCAGTTCGGCGGCCTGCGCGTGACGCGCGATCTGTCGCTCAGGATAGAGCAGGGCGCCCGCCATGCGCTGATCGGCCCGAACGGGGCCGGCAAGACCACGGTCATCAACCAGCTCACCGGCGTGCTCAAGCCCAATTCGGGCCGTATCCTGCTCGAAGGACAGGACATCACGGACCTGCCGGTCCACAAGCGCGTGCTGCGCGGCCTGTCCCGCACCTTCCAGATCAACCAGCTCTATCCCGACCTGACCCCGCTCGAGACCATCGGTCTTGCCGTCTCCGAGCGACTCGGGCACGGCGGCGACTGGTGGCGGCGGATGGGTACGCGCAGCGACGTCAATGGCGAGATCGCCGATCTCCTGACGCGCTTTCATCTGCTCGACGTCATGAACGAAGAGACAGTGACTTTGCCTTATGGCAAGCAGCGCCTGCTCGAGATCGCGGTGGCGATTGCTGCGAAGCCCCGCGTGCTGCTGCTCGACGAGCCCGCCGCGGGCGTACCGGAAAGCGAGCGCCACGACATTCTCGCCGTCGTAGGCGGCCTGCCGCGCGATGTCACCGTGCTGCTGATCGAGCACGACATGGATCTGGTGTTCTCCTTTGCCGATCGCATCTCGGTCCTGGTCTCGGGCGGGTTGCTCACGGAAGGGCCCCCCGAGCAGGTCGCGCGCGATCCGCAGGTGAAGGCCGTCTATCTCGGCGAGGAGGCGGTCAATGTCTGACCTGCTCGCGATCGATTCGTTGCGCGCCGGATATGGCGAGGCAGTGGTGCTGCCCAACATGTCGCTGCGCATCGCCGAGGGGCAGGTGCTGGCGCTGCTCGGCCGCAACGGCACCGGCAAGACCACGCTGATCAATTCCATCGTCGGTGTCACTCGACGTTTCTCAGGATCGGTTGCGCTCGCTGGCGTCGATGTGACGGCGCTGCGGCCGGACCAGCGCGCGCGCGCCGGTATCGGCTGGGTGCCGCAGGAGCGCAACATCTTCCGTTCGCTGACCGTGGAAGAGAACATGACGGCGGTGGCCCAGCCCGGGCCCTGGACGGTGGACAAGGTCTACCAGATGTTCCCGCGTCTGAAGGAGCGGCGCAGCAATTTCGGCAACCAGCTCTCCGGCGGCGAGCAGCAGATGCTGGCGATCGGCCGCGCCCTGACGCTCAATCCGAAGGTCCTGCTGCTGGACGAGCCGACCGAGGGGCTCGCCCCCATCATCGTCGAGGAGCTCCTCAAGGCGATCGGGACCATTACCCGGGCCGGCGGCATCTGCTCGATTATCGTCGAGCAGAATGCGCAAAAGATTCTGGGGCTGGCGGACCGCGTTGTGATATTGGAGCGCGGAACGATCGTCCACGACGCCCCGAGCGCCGCGCTGAAGGCCGACCCATCGGCCCTGGAGCGCCACCTTGGTGTTGCGGGGGCGGCGGCCCACTAAGAAAACTCGGGAGTCAGACATGCAGCGAACCAGAGCCCCCTTCCGCGCCGACGAAGTCGGAAGCCTTCTGCGCCCGGCCAAGATCAAGGAAGCCCGCGCAAAGCTCGAGAAGGGCGAGATCTCCGCCGACGATCTCCGCAAGATCGAGGACATGGAGATCGAGAAGGTCGTGCACAAGCAGGCCTCTATCGGCCTCAAGCTCGCCACTGACGGCGAATTCCGTCGTTCCTGGTGGCACTTCGACTTCCTGGCCAAGCTGACCGGCTGCGAGCTGTTTCATCCCGACGCCGGCATCCAGTTCGCGGGCGTGCAGACCCGCCACGACGCCGTGCGCGTGATCGGCAAACTCGACTTCCCCGACAGCCACCCGATGCTGGACCACTTCCGCTTCCTGAAGAAGGTCGCGGATCAGGCTCATGTCACCGCCAAGATGACGATCCCCTCGCCGGCCGTGCTGCACTTCCGCGGCGGTCGCAAGTCGATCTCCAAGGAGGTCTATCCGGATCTCGAGGCCTTCTACGAGGATCTTGGCAAGACCTACCGCAAGGCGGTCAAGGCGTTCTACGATGCCGGCTGTCGCTATCTCCAGTTCGATGACACGGTGTGGGCCTACCTCTGCTCGCAGGATGAACTGCAGAAGGCGCGCGAGCGTGGCGACAATCCCGACGGGTTGCAGCAGATCTATGCGCGCATCATCAATTACGCGCTGGCGGAAAAGCCCGCCGACATGGTGGTGACGACCCATGTCTGCCGCGGCAATTTCCGTTCGACCTGGATCTCCTCGGGCGGTTACGAGCCGGTGGCCGAGACCATGCTCGCGGGAACCAATTACGACGGCTACTTCCTCGAATACGATTCCGACCGTGCCGGCGGCTTCGAGCCGCTGCGTTTCCTGCCGAAGGGCAACAAGGTCGTCGTGGTCGGCGTCATCACCTCGAAATTCGGCGAGCTCGAGAGCAGGGACGACATCAAGCGCCGCCTCGAAGAGGCCGCCAAGTTCGTGCCGCTGGAGCAGCTCGCGCTGTCCCCGCAATGCGGCTTTGCTTCGACCGAAGAAGGCAACATCCTCTCCGAGGAGGAGCAGTGGGCCAAGCTCAGCCTCGCGGTCGAGATCGCGAAGGAAGTGTGGGGCCAGTAAGGTTCTCTACTTCGTGGCGTGATTGAACGACCATAGGCGCAACACTTTCGATGTCGTCCCGGCGAAGGCCGGGACACACCCCCAAGGAAGAGCTTGTCGCGCCGGGGTGGTCTCTTCGAGTCTTCGCCAAAGCCGGTCCGGTGGTTACCGGTCCCGGCCCCCCGTGCGCAATTCCGCACGAGGCCGGGACGACACCGGGTTTGACGCGAGATCTTCGCTCGACCGCACAGCGTCCGCCCTCACTTCTCCGCCAGATAGACCTCGCCCAGCAGCGACGAGTTCGACCACGGCACCTGCTTGTTCTTCGTGGTCGAGACGACCTCGGCGCGAACCCGCGTCAGCATCTGCTGCACCTCGAGGCCCGGCGTCCCGAGATGGCGGGACAGCGCCGCGGAGAACGGGGAGTTGGCTCCTTCGCCATCGAGTGCGACCTGACCCGGCGCGGTCGCGAATGCAATCAGCGTGCCCGCACCAAGCGTCGCGCCCGAACCGAGGCTCGTCGGCGCGGCAAGGCCCGATGCACCTTCGATGGCGCGGTTGGCCCCCGCCGATGCGACCTGCGGCGCCATCGGATTGTTGCGGCAGGCATCGAGGATGAGGATGTTGGTGCGGATCTGGTCGTCGAGCCCGGCCATGATCGTGTCCATGTCGATCATGGACTCCGTGAGACTCGCGCCCGGCTTGAGCTCGGCGTCGACCGGAATCAAGTAGTTGCGGCCATCGATCTGTACCCCATGGCCGGCATAATAGACTACGGCCACCTGCGCCCGTGCGGCCTGGCGCAGGAAGTCACGGGTCGCCTTCTGCATCGTCGCGCGGTCGAGGTCGATGCCTTCGGACACGCTGAAGCCGATCTCGCGCAGGCTCCTGGCCACCGCCCGCGCATCGTTCGGCGGATTCGGTAGCGCCTTCACATGCGCATAGGCGCCATTGCCGATCACCAGTGCCATGCGCGTGCCGCGAATGGCGGTGGCGGGAGAGGGCGCCGGCGCCGGGCTTTCCTGCGTCGCCGGCTGCGGGCCGGGTGAAGGCGCGTCGCGCGGGATCGGTGCAGTCGCCTCGGTCACCAGCGACAGCCGCACCTTCGCGGTCGCCTGATTGGCCTTGCTGCCGGCGTCCGAAGCAACGATCGACAATGTCGCCTTGTAGTCGTCGCGCGCGCGGGCATAGTCGCCCTTCGCCTCATAGGCCAGCGCGCGATGGGTATAGCCCGAGATCAGCACGCTGTTCGGCGGCGTCATGACATTGACAGGGGGCTTTTCCCGGGCGAGCCGGATCGCCTCGGTCCCGTCGGCGATGGCGCGGTCGAGCTCTCCCCTGGCGCGCCAGATCGCCGTGCGATTGATCAGCGGCTGCGGCAGCGACGGATCGAGCCGGATCGCCTGGTTGACGTCGGCAAGCGCGCCCTCGAGGTCGCCCTGCGCCTCCTTGGCGATGCCGCGGTTCTGGAACGAGAACGCCGAGCGCGGGTCCGCCTTGATGGCGGCGTCGTAGTCGGCGATGGCCTTGGCATAATCGCCCTTGGCGCGCCAGGCATTGCCGCGGTTGTGAAAGATGGTGCCGTTCGGAGGACCGAGCTTCAATGCATCGTCGAAATCGGTGATCGCGATGTCGCTCTCGCCCTTGTCGTAATAGGCCGACCCCCGGAGATTGTAGGCCGCCTGGCTCGGCTGCAGCCGTATGGTTTCGGTGGCATCGGCGATCACCCTGGCGTAGTCGCCCTTCTTGTTCCATCCGACGGCCCGCCAGAAATAGATCGTCGCGAGTTGTTCGCCCTTGAACACCTTCAGCGCGATGATCTTGTTGCAGGCGTCGATCATCTGGTCCGCAGGGGTCGTCTCGGTGGTGCAGAGCGGGCCCAGCTGGTTGCGGGCCTGTGCCGAGGCGGGGGCAGACCAGGTTGGGGCTGCGAGCAGGCAGATTGCGACGAACAGGCGGCGCATGGCGGCGGTCCCGGTGAAAAGCATGCCTCTTTGTTGCCAGGCGCGGGAACTCGGTTCACAGCCCCGTTATCGGCAAGGCAATAAAAAAATCTCTGCTATTTCATGGGTGGGCAGAAGCTGCTACGAGATCCTGCCCAATTGGTCTGCCCACCACATCCCATTTCATGAAAAACGACGAAATCCTCAGCCAGATCACCGCCTTCTGTCGCGCGGCGGACATGGCGGAATCGACGTTTGGCCGGCGGGCCGTGAATGATGGGAAGCTCGTGCACAGGCTGCGCGAGGGCAAGCGCATCACCATCGATACGCTGGAGCGCATCCAGGCCTATATCGCGGCGTCCACGGCCGGCGGCCTGCCGCCGCCGCGGGGGCTTCAGGTTCCCCCGGAGAAGCGCGATCCGCGCGGCAATTTCCGGTTCTTCGAAAATCGGCAGAAATACCTGCTGTTCGTCCACACCTGCAGCGAAAAGCGGGTGATCGCCGACCGTGTGGCGCTGGAATTGTCCACCATCCATCCGCGCCCGCCGGCGTTGCGCCTGTTCGACGCCGGCGTCGGTGATGGCACGGTGCTGGCGCGTGTTTTGCGCGCCACGCACCAGCGCTTTCCTCACATGCCGTTCTACGTTGCCGGCAAGGAGCTCAGCCTCGAGGATCTGCGCCTGACGCTGGAGAAGGTGCCCGATCGGATCTTCGAGCATCCGGCATCGGTCTTCGTCTTCACCAACATGTTCTATTCCGAGGCGCCCTGGCTGACGCCGGCATCACCCGCTGCGGCCGCCGCCACCGTTTGGCACGAAGTGCCGCTACGTGGCGCCTCGTCGGGCGAATTCGAGCAGCAGATCGCGGAACTCAGGCCATTCCTCGAACAGAACTGGCGCGCCGCGATCAGTCCGCGCACGGCGATGCCACTGTACGAGCGGCCGGTCGTCCTCGTGCTCTACCGCGAAGACCACAGGTTTCTGCTGGATTCGACCATTCCGCGACCGGGACAGGCGGAGGCCAATTTCGATCTGGTGATCGCGTCCCAGCCCTATCGCGCGCTCTCCTCGGTCAACTTCCGGGCCAAGCGCATCATCGCGCCGCTCGCCCGGGCGCTTCGGCCGGGGGGGCGGCTGATCGGCATTCACTCTCATGGGCAGGATCCCGGGATGGAGATGATCCAGGCGATCTGGCCGGGAGAAAATCCTTTCTCGGTCAGCCGCCATGAGCTGCTGCGCGCTGTAAAGTACGAACTCGGATCGTTGGGCCGCGACCTAAATTTTAATGCTTATGCGGACAACCGTTCGATCTTCAGGTATGATATGGAAGCGCTGCCCAACGAGGTTACGGGGACCATCGGTACTTCGACGGCCTTTGCGGCGTGGAATGCGGCAGTGTATGTGGCGCAGATTGAGGACGACCGATTGGCAGATATGACTCAAAACGGCCGGACTCTGGACGCCGCCAGGGACGTGCTGCGGAAATATAACGGTCTCTGGTTTCTCGACGAATCCTACGTCATCTCGCGACGGCGTGATTGACATCATCCAAGGCTAAATATCGCAAACGAACCGCCGGTCGTGGCGGAACAAGGGGTTACTGATGCGCGCGTCCTATCTCTTCACCAGCGAGTCCGTGTCCGAGGGGCATCCCGACAAGGTTTGCGACCGGATCTCCGACGAGATCGTCGACCTGTTCTATCGCGAAGGGCCCAAGGCCGGCATCGATCCCTGGCAGATCCGCGCGGCCTGCGAAACCCTCGCCACCACCAACAAGGTGGTGATCGCCGGCGAGACCCGTGGTCCGAAGTCCGTGACCAACGATCAGATCGAGAGCGTGGTCCGCAACGCGATCAAGGACATCGGCTACGAGCAGGAAGGCTTCCACTGGAAGACCTGTGACATCGAGATCCTGCTGCATCCGCAGTCGGCCGACATCGCGCAGGGCGTCGATGCGCTGCAGCCCGGTGAGGTCAAGGAAGAGGGCGCGGGCGACCAGGGCATCATGTTTGGCTACGCCACCAACGAGACGCCGGACCTGATGCCGGCCCCGCTCTTCTACGCCCACAAGATCCTGCGCCTGATCTCCGAGGCTCGCCACTCCGGCAAGGAGAAGGTGCTGGGCCCGGACTCCAAGAGCCAGGTTACCGTGCAATACGAGAACGGCAAGCCCGTCGGCGTGCGTGAGATCGTCGTCTCGCACCAGCATCTGGTCGAGGATATCTCGTCCAACCAGATCCGCGACATCGTCGAGCCCTATGTCCGCGAGGCGTTGCCGAAGGACTGGATCACCCCGAAGACGATCTGGCACATCAATCCGACCGGCAAGTTCTTCATCGGTGGTCCGGACGGCGACACCGGCCTCACCGGCCGCAAGATCATCGTCGACACCTATGGCGGCGCGGCGCCGCATGGCGGCGGCGCGTTCTCGGGCAAGGATCCGACCAAGGTCGACCGTTCCGCGGCCTATGCCGCGCGCTACGTCGCCAAGAACATCGTCGCGGCCGGTCTTGCCGACCGCTGCACCCTGCAGCTCGCCTACGCCATCGGCGTGGCGCGTCCGCTTTCGATCTACATCGACACGCACGGCACCGGGAAGGTCTCGGAGGACAAGCTCGAGAAGGCGGTCGCCCAGGCGATGGATCTGACGCCGCGCGGCATCCGCACCCATCTCGACCTCAATCGCCCGATTTACGCCCGCACCTCGGCTTATGGCCATTTTGGCCGGACGCCGGACAACGAGGGCGGCTTCTCCTGGGAGAAGACCGATCTGGTCGAGCCGCTCAAGCGCGCGGTCTGAGACCTGTAATATTCCGGGGGCCGCTCGCGCGAGTGATCCCCGACATCTTATCCATCGTTTTGCAGGTTCCGGGGTCGCGTCAGCGCTCCGGAACGACGATCCCAACAACAGGACACCCGCAATGAACGCCAAGCCAGGCTTCAACGATTACATCGTCAAGGACATTTCGCTCGCGGATTTCGGCCGCAAGGAGCTCTCGCTTGCCGAGACCGAGATGCCCGGCCTGATGGCCACCCGCGAGGAGTACGGCCCGAAGCAGCCTCTCAAGGGCGCGCGCATCGCCGGCTCGCTGCACATGACGATCCAGACCGGCGTTCTGATCGAGACGCTGGCGGCTCTGGGCGCCGACATCCGCTGGGTCTCCTGCAACATCTACTCGACGCAGGATCACGCTGCCGCCGCGATTGCGGCCGCCGGCATTCCCGTCTTTGCCGTCAAGGGCGAGACGCTGACCGAGTATTGGGACTACACGGCAAAGCTGTTCGACTGGCACGGCGGCGGCCACCCGAACATGATCCTCGACGACGGCGGCGACGCCACCATGTATGTCCATCTCGGTCTGCGCGCCGAGAACGGCGACACGGCATTCCTCGACAAGCCCGGCTCCGAGGAGGAGGAAGTCTTCTTCGCGCTTCTGAAGAAGCAGCTCAAGGAAAAGCCGAAGGGCTATTTCGCCGGGATCGCCAAAAGCATCAAGGGCGTTTCCGAAGAAACCACCACGGGCGTGCATCGTCTCTACGACATGCAGAAGGCAGGCACGCTGCTGTGGCCGGCGATCAACGTCAACGACAGCGTCACCAAGTCGAAATTCGACAATCTCTATGGCTGCCGTGAATCGCTGGTCGACGGCATCCGCCGCGGCACCGACGTGATGATGTCGGGCAAGGTGGCGATGGTCG
>CAYREH010000075.1:0-25886 GCA_964423245.1 uncultured Bradyrhizobium sp.
GGGCGTGCTCTCCCAGGCCGAGACCGCGGGGATCATGCGGGGCTGTGCCACGGCGACCTGACAGCCGTGCCGACGAACGCGGCCCCCGGCGGAAAGCCGGCGGGGCCGTCCGGAGGTTTCATGGAGAGCATCGAGCACCGTGTCTCCATGGGCCTCAACCATAGCGCAGGGCTGCATGCGGGGCGAATAGAACTCCTCGAAGCATCAGCAGCGCGCCAGCGCATCGACGGCGCGCGCCGCCGCAACACCGCCTTCGCCGCCGACGAACTGGCAGGCCACTGTTTCGAGCTCGCCAGGGCGCCGGCTGCGGGCCATTGCGAGCAGCCGCATCAATTCGGCTTCGTCGTTCGAGAGGCGCTTGCAGGATGGCGGCATGAAGCACGTCTCGCAGGGGCGGCCCCGCAGCAGTCGCACCAGCGCGGCCGCGCGCGCAACGATCAACGGACTGTCTGCGACGCCCGGCGCCTCGTCGGCGTAGCGATGCGCTGCCTCCCAGCAATCCGACGCGCCCGTCGCGTAGGCCGCTCCGATGAAACGCACCAGCGATAGCGCGACGCGGCAGAATTCATCGTAGCTCTCGATGTGCCGCGGCATCGCGGATGCGGTCTGAAGCGGGCCAGCGTCGGTGGCGCCCAGCTCCGGCGTGGAATCGCAGCACGGCGGCATCGTGACGCTCGTCAGTGCAGCGTCGGCGGTCCGCCGACGAACCAGCTCTTCATCGCCGCCATCCGGCCGGGCGTGGCGGGGGCGCGATGCCGCTCGGGTAGCACGAGCCCGGCGGTGCGGAAGATCGTCGCCAGTCCCCGCACCGGAAACAGCGCCCAATCCGCGCCGATCGGCGGCAGCCAGCATTCGAACTGCTCGCGCACGAGGTCGTCGCGTTCGTTCTGCGCGGCGGTGACTGCGCGCAGAAGTCCGCGCTCGCTCTCCGACACGCGCGGGCAGTTCGGACAATGCACCTCGATCGCCGTGTGCGCAGTGCAGGCGAAGACCTCGATGATGGCGTCGAGCGACGGCACGGCGTCGCCGACGCGGAAATGATCGTACACCTGCTGGATGTCGGCTGCGCTCGGGACGGCGCCGCCGCTGCGCGCTTTTGCACGGAAGCCCCAGATGAACAGCCGCTCCGCCGCGGTCAGCGTGGGAAGATCGATCGATCCGGCATAGGTCGATGTGTACATTGAGCCGCCGCCTTCCTGGCCTTTCGCGCGCGCCAATTCCGGCGTCGCGATCGCTTCGATCGTTCGTGCAAAGCCGTGCACAAGTCAACGCGGGGCGGGGCGATATCGAGGTCTTCTAGATTCTGCATCCGGCCCGAGTGGTGCATCCATCTCGAAACTCATCGGCCTGCTCGCAGCTGCGATTCTCGAGAGGGCACCGGCGTTGCACCTGTGGTGCTCGAACGCACCCTCGACCGCAGCCGCGGGCATCGCGGCCGATGCGATCGATCCGGTGATCGGCGATCGCATCCGGGAGTCGGTCGACGCCTCAAAAAGCAGCAGGGCGCGGCGATCCGGCGCGAACTGAGGTTTACGACCTCTTAAGCCGATTCCGGGAATATTCGGTAAACCGGCGACACTGCGTCGCCGAAAACCCAGATCCCGCGCGCCTGCTGCGCCTGAAAGAGAACGACCGTGCTCAACCAGATGTCGATCCGCACCAAGCTGTTCAGCGCCGTCGTGGCGATGGCCGTCGCGATCTGCTGCGTCACCGGCATCGCGCTGTGGTCGATGTACCAGCGCATGTACCAGGACCGCGTCAACGTCCTGAAGGTCATGGTCGACGCCGGCTACAGCCTCGCCGAGAAGTTCGAGGCCGCCGCGGCCGCCGGCCAGATGACGCGCGAGGAGGCGCAGGCGCGCTTCAAGGACGCACTCCTCAAGATCCGCTACGCCGGTGACGAATATCTGTTCGCCCACACCTACGACCAGATCGGTTTCGCCCATCCGAGTCCGAAGCTGATGGGCAAGGACGTCTCGGGCATCAAGGACGCCAAGGGCGTTCCCGTCATTCCCGCGCTGCTCGACATCGTGAAGGCGAAGAACGAGGGGACCTACGCCTATGACTGGCCGCTGCGGCAGGACGATCCCGCGACGGCGGTGAAACTGTCCTACGTCAAGGGCTTCGCGCCGTGGAAGATCTTCATCGGCACCGGCGTCTTCGTTAACGACATCTGGTCCGACTTCCTGACGATGGTCTGGAAGATCGTCGGCATCATCGCGCTGCTCGCGCTTCCCGCCATCGCGCTCATCGGCCTGGTCGGATTTGCCGTCAGCCGCAGCATCCGCAGCGTCAGCGCCGCGATGCAGAAGCTGGCCGACGGCGATCTCTCGGTCGACCTGCCGGAGGCCGAGCGCGCCGACGAAGTCGGGCAGATGGCGCGTTCCACCAGATATTTCCGCGATCGCATGGCCGAGGGCGAGCGCCTGCGGGGCGAGCAGGAGAGACTGCGCGCGGACGCATCCGCGCAGCGCAAGCAGGACATGAACCGGCTCGCCGATGATTTCGAGCATGCGGTCGGGACCATCATCGAGACGGTCTCGCGCGCGGCCGGCAATCTCGAGAATTCGGCGGGGACGCTGACGTCGACGGCCGACCGGTCGCAGGAGCTTGCCAAGGGCGTGATGATGGCGTCCGGGGAAGCCTCCACCAACGTCCAGTCGGTGGCTGCGGCGACGGAGGAGCTCAGCTCCTCGATCACCGAGATCAGCCGCCAGGTGCAGACCTCCGCCCGCATGGCCGGCGAGGCGGTGAACCAGGCGCAGAAGACCAACGAGCGCGTCGGCGAACTGGCGAAGGCCGCGAGCAGCATCGGCGACATCGTCGCGCTGATCAACGGCATCGCGGAGCAGACCAATCTGCTGGCGCTCAACGCCACCATCGAGGCTGCCCGCGCCGGCGAAGCCGGCCGCGGCTTCGCCGTGGTGGCCTCGGAGGTGAAGCAGCTGGCCGAACAGACCGCCAAGGCGACCGGCGAGATCAGCGAGCAGGTCGGCGGCATGCAGGCCGCCACCAGCGAGTCCGTGGCGGCGATCAAGGAGATCGGCAGCACGATCGGCGGCCTTGCGGAAATCGCCTCCGCGATCGCGGCCGCGGTCGAGGAGCAGGGCACCGCGACCCAGGAGATCTCGCGTAACGTCCAGCAGGCCGCGCATGGAACGCAACAGGTGTCCGCGGGCGTCACCGACGTGCAGCGCGGCGCGTCCGAGACCGGCGCGGCCTCGTCCGAGGTGCTCTCGGCAGCTCGCTCGCTGGCCACCGACAGCGCCAGCCTGAAGCAGAAGGTCAGCGCGTTCCTGACGTCCGTGCGCGCGGCCTGATCAGGTCCGCGCAGCCTTATCAGGTCCCCGAGCCGCCGGGCGTCGCCGCCATGCGGACATGCGCGGCGATGTCGGCGCGCGTGGCCACCCAGACGCGGCCGTCCAGCCGGGCCAGCTCGGCCAGAATGTCCAGCACCGCGCGAAACCGGGCCGGCCGGCCGCAAATGCGCAGGTGGAAGCCGATCGACAGCATGGCCGAACGACCGCGCGCGGCCTCCTCGATCAGCGTTTCGAGCGCGGCAATCACATAGCCCGAGAAGTCGGCCGGCTGCACGAAGCCGTTCGGATGAAAGAACTTCATGTCGTTGGTGTCGAAGCCGTAAGGCAAGATCAGCATCGGCCCGTGCTGCGTCCGGCTCCAGTACGGCAGGTCGTCATCGAGCGCGTTGGAATCGTAGGCGAAGCCGAGCTCGCTGAGCAGGTCCCGGGTCCAGGCGCTCTGGCTGCCTCTCGACATGAAGCCGACCGGCACGACCCCGGTCGCACGTGCGATCATCTCGCGCGTCCGCTCGATGTCGCGGCGTTCGCGCGCGGGATCGGGATAGAGGACATGCGGCTGCCAGCGCCAGCCGTGCACCGCCGGCTCGTGTCCGGCTTCCACAACCGCGCGGGCCAGCTCCGGCACGCGCTCGACCGCGCGACCGCACATCATGAAGGTCGCGCGGACGTCGGCAGCGCTGAAGGCGTCCAGAAATCGCCAGAGGCCGGCGCGCATGCCGTAGTCGAACACCTGCTCCTGCACCAGGTCGCGGGTGCCGGGCGGCGAGGTCGAGGCGACCTCACCGAAGCGCTCGGTCTCGGTGTCGCCCTGTTCGATCGCGAGTTCGGCGCCTTCCTCGAAATTGACCACCAGCGACACCGCGACGCGGGCGCCGTTCGGCCAGATGATGGCGGGGCGGTTGCGGCCGTATCCGACGAGATCACGTTCGATCGGCATGTCAGCGCGCCCCGATCTGGCGGCTGACGCCGCCGAATATCTCGGCGCAGACGAGGCCGATCAGCGTCGCCAGCACGATCACGCCGGAGACGGCGGCGACCCGGACGTCGAGGCTGCCTTCGAGGATGGCCCAGAGCTTGATCGGCAGCACTTCGGTGCGGGCATCGGCAAGGAAGAGCGACACCGGAACGTTGTCGAACGAGGTCAGGAACGCCACGAAGCTGCTCGCAACGAGGCCGCGGCGGATCAGCGGCAGCGTGATGCGCCGGAACGTATACCAGTGACCGGCGCCGAGGCTGAGCGAGCAGGTGATCAGGACCGGGTTGAGTTGCTGGACCGACGCGGTGACCATCCGGATCACGAACGGCACGCAGATGATGGTGTGGCCGAGCACCAGCGTGGCGGGCGACAGGCGGATGCCGAGCAGGTTGAAGACCAGCAGCAGCGACAGGCCGAAGGCCATCGCGGGAAGCACCATCGGCGACATGAACAGCGCATCCAGCATGCGGGCGATCGGCGACCTGCTGCGCGCCAGTCCGAGCGCGGCGGCTCCGCCCAGCAGGGCGGACAGGATGGTCGCCGCAGCGGCAACCTTCAGGCTGGTCAGCGCGGGCGCGATGATGTCCGGGGACTGCAGGAGTTCTGCGTACCAGCGCAGCGACCAGCTTGGCGGCGGGAATTTCAGCGCGATGCCGCCGGTGAAGGAGATCACCAGGACGATCACCGTCGGCGCCAGCAGCAGCAGCATGCCGAAGCCGGTGATCGCTCCGACGACGATGGCGTAGGCGCGGTCGGCAAGGCTACGCTGCATCGACGCCTCGCACATGGCGACGGGAGAGCGCGCCGATCACAAAGACGATGCCGGTCACCGCCAGCGTGAAGACCAGCGACAGGGCGGCCGCGAAGGGCCAGTCCTGCACGCCGACGGCCTGCTGATAGATGTGGGACGGCATCAGGATGATGCGTCCGCCTCCGACCAGAGTCTGCGTGATGAAGGCGGTGGCGGCGGCCGCGAACACGAGAAGCCAGCCCGCGATGGCACCCGGCAGCGTGAGCGGCAGGACGACCGTCAGGAAGATCCGGCCGCGGCTCGCACCGAGCCCTTCCGCGGCCCGCGTCAGATTGCCGTCGAGCCGGAGCAGGCTGTTGATGACAGGCAGCGCCATCAGCGGCAGCTGGATCTGGGTCAGGGCCAGCACCATGCCGTCCCATGTGTAGAGCAGCCGTGCCGGCGCCTCCCAGAGCCCGAGCGACATCATCGTGGTGTTGATGATGCCGTCGCGGCCGAGAATGACGATCCAGGCAAAGGTTCGCACGACCGTGCTGGTCAAGAGCGGCAGCATGATCAGGAAGCTGATCAGGGTGCGGACGACGCGGCCGCTGGCGACGTAGACGAGGGCCAGCGGATAGGCGAGCACCAGCGTCGCCAGCGCGACCTCCGCTCCCAGCCACAGCGTATCTGACAGGACCCGGATGCTGAACGGATCGGACAGGAATCGCAGATATTGAACCGGCGAGAGACTGGCGGTCTGGGAGTCGCGAAACAGGCTGACCGCCACGAGCGCGATCAGCGGCAGCACGAAGGCGGCCAGGAAGAGTGCTGCCAGCGGGACCGCCGGCAGCAATTGTCGCGTGGCGGTCGCGCCGTCGGATCTCATCTAGATCTTCACTTCCTTGTTGAACCGGCTGATCCATTCGCCGCGCAGCGGCTGGAACCTGGTCCAGTCGAGCAGCACATTGCTGGCGACGAGATCGTCGACGCTCTTGGCGACGGTGAGGTTCGCTCCCGTCAGCGGCACCTTGCTGTTGGTCGGCATCATCACCCAGGGCGCGGCTTCGAGCCCCTTCTGGGCCTCGATCGACATCACCGTGTCGAGATAGTCGAGCACCAGCTTCGGGTCCTGGTTGTTCTTGACGATCTGCGCGCTGGTGCGGATCACGACGGCGCCCGATTTCGGCTTGGCAAAGGCGATGTCGACACCCTTGGCCGCCAGCAATGCCACGTTGTTCCAGAAGTTGAAGGCGATGTCGATTTCGCCCTGCTGGAACAGCGCGGCCAATGCGCCGGGCGAGGCCGCGATCGCCCCGACATTGGGCAGCAGCTTCTTGATGGCATCGAAGGCCGGCTCGATGTTGGTCTCCGAGCCGCCGTTCAGCTTTGCGATCTCGACCATGAAGGCCGTGCCGAGGCTCGAGCCGAGCCCGGTGATGCCGACGCGCCCCTTGTATTCCGGCCGCCAGAGATCCTCCCACGAGGTCGGCGCCGTCGTGATCTTCTTCGGGTTGTAGGCGATGCCGATCAACTGGCAGGTGATGACAGGCGCGTAGCCGTCGGGATGGCGGAAAGCGCTCGGGATGTTGGCATAGGATTTCGACTGTTCGACCGGGAATTTTTCCAGCACGCCGCTCGCAATCGCCGGGATCAGCGGCCCCTCGTCGAACAGGACGATGTCGAAAGGAGGTGCGTTCCGCGAGGCCTGGATCTTGCCGATCTGATCGACGCCGAGCAGCGGCGTGAACGTGACATTGGCGTCGCTGGTCTTCTTGAAGGCCGGTCCGACGATGGCGCGGAACGCCTCGTCGAAGCTGCCCGGATAGGTCGTCGCCACGATCGACGAGGCGGCGCGCGATGCCCTCGACCACCCGAACGCCGTTGCACCAATGGCGGCCGTACCGGCGGTGAGCAGCGATCTCCTGGACAGGCTCATGTCAAACACTCCCTTGCTGATGGACCACGCCGCCGTCGGGCGGTGTGCTGAATATGCTGACGCGCGAGACGTCCGAAATGGCGAGCCAGGCGGACGATCCGGCCTGCGCCGTCGCTGTTGCCGCCGCGCGCGCCTGGCTGATCTTCACCGTTTCGCCGCTGTCGGTGACGCCGTCGGTCACGCTGACGGCGCCGAGCGGCATGCTGGCGCGAATTTTCACGGGAATTGCGTCCGGCCGTCCGGCCGCGCCGAACTCGATGTTCTCCGGCCTGACCGAGATCGTTACCGGCGTGCCGCGGCGGCGCTGCACCGAACGGCCAAGGTCGATCTCGGGACCAGCATCGAGGCGCACGCGATCGGTATCCGTCACGGTTCCGCGCAGAAGATTGGTGTGGCCGATGAAGCTCGAGATGAACAGGCTCGCGGGCCGGTCATAGAGCGCATCGGGACTGTCGATCTGCTCGATCCGGCCCTTGTTGAGCACGACGATGCGGTCGGCCATGGACAGCGCCTCCTCCTGGTCGTGCGTCACGATGATCGAGGTGACGCCGAACGTCTTGAGCAGGCTCTTGATCTCGATCTGCATGTCGAGGCGCAGGTTCTTGTCCAGCGCGGAGAACGGTTCGTCGAGCAGGACCAGGCCCGGATCGATCGCCAGCGCGCGGGCCAGCGCGACCCGCTGCTGCTGTCCGCCCGACAGCTCCCCGGGCAGCCGGCGGGCGAACGCCGTCATCTGGGCCAGGCCGAGCATCTGCTCGACCTTGGCGGCAATCTCGGACCGCGGCGCCTTGCGCGCCCGCAGTCCGTACGCGACGTTCTCGAACACGGTCAGATGGGGGAACAGGGCATAGTTCTGGAACACCATGCCGATGCGGCGGCGATTGGCGGGGATGTGCTCGACCCTCGCGCCGTCGAAGCGCACCTCGCCGCGCGACGGGCGGAGGAATCCGGCGATGATCTGCAGCATCGTGGTCTTGCCGCAACCGGACGGGCCGAGCAGCGCGATCAGTTCGCCGGCCGCCACCGCCAGATCGATCCCGTCGAGTGCGAGCGTCGCGCCGAATGCGTGCCCGATGCCTTTCAGCTCCAGCGAATGTCCGCGCGCTCCGCCCAATGCCTGCTCCATCGTCTCCCGCTCCGTCGCAGGAACCGGTTAGCAAGCGCCGTGCCATGGGCGCGGATGCTCCATCATATTGTAAACATGATTGTAATTTTATGGCGCCAAAGATTGGCGCCAAAATATTACATATATTGTGAACAAAAAATGGGCGGTGTTGTCCAGGAAACGAGCGTTGCTGGCGTTTCCAAAATCGGCGGCGTCGCTGTAGAATCGCGGCATGAAGCCGTCACGCCCTGCCAGTCGCAAGCCCAAGCGCTCCGAGCCGATACCTCCCGAGACGGAAATTGCCGACGCGCGCAGTATCGACGACGACCCGGTGGTCCAGGGCATTCTGACCGCCATCAGCCAGAAGCGCCTCAAGCCGGGCGCCAAGCTCGGCGAGGACAAGCTCGCTGCGGCGTTCGGCACCACCCGAATTCACGTTCGCCAGGCGCTTGCCCATCTCGCATCCCGCAAGGTGGTGATGCAGATCCCCAATCGGGGCGCGTTCGTCTACCGGCCGAGTTGGCAGGAAGCTCAGGACATCTTTGCCGCCCGCCGGGTCATCGAGGCTGCCGCCGTCGCCGCGGCCATCGATCGGCTGGACAAGGCCGGCAGAGCGGAATTGAAGGCGCATATGGCGCTCGAGGCTCATCACGACCGCCACGACCGCTGGGCGTCGCTGTCTCTGACCGCCGAGTTTCATGTGCTTGTCGCCAAACTCGCGGGCAACAAGGTGCTGCTGGATATCTCGCGCGAGCTGGTGTTGAGGACGTCGCTTGCGATCGCGACCTTCGAGCAGCCGGGCGAGCCCGACTGCTCCCCCGACGCGCATCCCGATATCGGCGGCCTCATTCTCGCGCGGGACAAGACGGCTGCGATCCATGCCATGCGTCGGCACATCGACGAAATGGAGCAGCGGATCCGTCCGCAGACGGGCGGGCAGGAGGTGGACGAGCTCACGGCGATCTTCAAGGAGATCAACGCGAGGGCGCGGACGGGGACATAGCATGGCAGGCCATCGCATCCTCCTGATCAATCCGAACAGTTCCGAGGCGACGACCGCCATGATGGTCGCCATCGCGACATCAGTCGCGGCTGCCGGTGTCGAGATCATCGGCGCCACGGCAACGCGCGCGCCGGGCATGATCGTCACGCCGGAGGCATTGGCGGCGGCAAGCTCCGAAGTCGTGGACATCGCGCGGGCGCATCGCGATCAGTGCGACGGGATCATCGTCGCAGCCTTTGGCGATCCGGGCCTTCGCGCGGTGAGGGATGCGTTGCCGGTTCCGGCCGTCGGCATCGGCGAATCCGCGATGCTGGACGCTGCGCGCAACGGCCGCCGTTTTGGCGTGGCGACCACGACGCCGCTGCTGAAGGCGGAGATCGACGCGCTGCCGCGGGAATTGGGTCTGCAATCGAGCTACACCGGCACCCGCTTCGCCGATGGCGATCCGCAGGCCCTGATGCGCGATCCCGCGCAATTGCGTGCGGCCCTCGCCGCCGCGGTCGAGGCCTGCGTCACGCAGGACGGCGCCGAGGCCGTCATCATCGGCGGTGGTCCGCTCGGCGAAGCGGCGCGCGCGCTTCAGCCGATGTTTTCGGTGCCGGTGATCGCGCCGATCCCGTCTGCCGTCGCGCGGATTATCGGCCTCGTCAAGGCACCCACGGCCGTCTGATATTCCGGCTTGCGGGAGCTGAATCTCGCGTTCGCTGTCTCGCTCTTGACGATCACGGCTAAAGTGCCGAAGCAGGATCATCGAACCTGCCGCCCCCGCATGTTGCGTTGCGGGCATGGAGATCCGCATGTCGTTCAAGAAACTCCTGATCGCCAACCGTGGCGAGATCGCCATTCGCATCGCACGCGCCGCGGCCGATTCGGGCCTTGCGACGGTCGCGATCCATCCGGCGGACGATGCGCTGTCGCTGCATGTGCGGGTCGCCGACGAAGCCGTCGAAATTCCCGGACGGGGGGCGCGCGCGTATCTCGACATCGATGCCGTGGTGAAGGCGGCGCAGGGCGCCGGCTGCGATGCCGTTCATCCCGGCTATGGCTTCCTCAGCGAGAATGCCGCGTTCGCCAAAGCCTGTGCGGATGCGGGCATCGTCTTCGTCGGGCCGTCGCCTTCCGCGCTCGAACTGTTCGGCGACAAGGTCGCCGCGCGGCAATTGGCCAGGCGCTGCGGTGTGCCGATCATCGCCGGCACCAATGGTCCGTCGTCGCTCGCGGAGATCGCGGCCTTCTTCGCCTCGCTGGGCGACCGCGCGGCGATCGTGATCAAGGCGATGGCGGGCGGCGGCGGTCGCGGCATGCGCGTCGTCGAGAGCGCGGCCGATCTTGCGGAAGCCTATGCGCGCTGCCAGTCCGAGGCCAAGGCGGCGTTCGGCTTCGACGGTGTCTATGCCGAGCGGCTGATCCGCCAGGCCCGCCATATCGAAGTGCAGATCATCGGCGACCGCCATGGCGGGATCAGCCATCTCTGGGAGCGCGAGTGCACCATCCAGCGCCGGCACCAGAAGCTGGTCGAGGTTGCGCCGAGCCCGTCGCTGACGGAGGCCCTGCGCGGCCGCATCATCGAGGCGGCGAAGCAGCTTGCCGGCGCCGCGTCCTACGACAATCTCGGCACTTTCGAGTTCCTGGTGGACGGGACCGCCGACGACAGCTTTGCCTTCATCGAAGCCAATCCGCGGCTGCAGGTCGAGCATACCGTCACGGAGGAAGTGCTCGGCCTCGATCTCGTCCGCGCCCAGCTCGCGGTCGCTGCAGGCAGTTCGCTCGCCTCGCTCGGCCTCGCCCAGGGATCGATCCCGAAGCCGCGCGGCTTTGCCATGCAGCTGCGCGTCAACATGGAGACGCTCGACGCAACCGGGGCGACGCATCCGACCGGCGGCGTTCTTGCCGTGTTCGAGCCGCCCTCGGGGCCCGGCGTCCGCGTCGATAGTTTCGGCTATGCCGGCTACAAGACCAGCGCCGCCTTCGACTCGCTCCTGGCCAAGGTCATTGTGCATTCGCCCGGCGAGTCCTGGCACGATGTCGTGGCAAAGGGCTCGCGGGTGCTGCGCGAATTCCGGATCGACGGCGTCGTCACCAACATCACTTTCCTCCAGGCGGTGCTGGCGCATCCGGATTTCAGGACCAACCGCATCGCGACCGACTTCATCGACCGCAACATCGGCGCGCTGGTCGGAGCCGCCAACGGTGCCGCGCGGCCGATGTACTTTGCGGCGGCCGAACGAAGCGACGCCAGGGGCACCGGCGCCACGGTCACGCAAGCCGCGCCGGAGGGGGCGGTGACGGTCGCGGCGCCCTTGCAGGGCACCATCGTGACGATCCAGGTCAAGGAAGGCGAGATCGTCCGCCCCGGCCAGCAGCTTGCCGTGATCGAGTCCATGAAGATGGAGCATCTCGTCATGGCCGAGCAGGGCGGCCGTGTCATGAAGCTCGTCGCCGGCGACGGTGTCACGCTGCTGCATGGCGAGCCGATCCTGTATCTGGAGCCGCTCGATGTCGCGGCCGATATGTCGGCGACGGAGGACGACATCGATCTCGACCATATCCGGCCCGATCTCGCCGAGCTGATTGCGCGCCAGGCCAATACGCTCGATGCCAACCGTCCCGCCTCGGTCGAGCGCCGCCGCAACACCAATCAGCGCACGGCCCGCGAGAACATCGCGCAACTGGTCGACGAAGGCTCCTTCATGGAATATGGCAGCCTCGCCATCGCCGCGCAGCGCCGGCGGCGCAAGCTGGACGATCTGATCAAGAACACGCCCGCCGACGGCCTCGTGATGGGCGTCGCCACGGTGAATGCGGACAAGTTCGGCACCGAAGGCGGCCGCTGCATCGTCGTGGCCTACGACTATACCGTGCTGGCGGGCACCCAGGGCCACATGAACCACAAGAAGATCGACCGCATGCTGCGGCTTGCGGAAGACTGGCGCGTGCCGCTGGTGTTCTACGCCGAGGGCGGCGGCGGCCGGCCCGGCGATACCGACCGGCTCGGCATGACCGGCCTCGATGGTCCGTCCTTCCTGCAGTTCGCGCGGCTCTCCGGTCTCGTGCCGGTGATCGGCATCGTCTCCGGCTATTGCTTCGCCGGCAATGCCGCGATGCTCGGCTGCTGCGACGTCATCATCGCGACGAAGAACGCGTCCATCGGCATGGGCGGCCCCGCCATGATCGAGGGCGGCGGCCTCGGCGTCTATCATCCGGCCGAGGTCGGTCCGGTCTCGTTCCAGGCGCCGAACGGCGTCATCGACATTCTGGTCGAGGACGAAGAGGAGGCGACGGCCGTCGCACAGAAATACCTGTCCTACTTCCAGGGGCCGGTCACCGACTGGCAGGCGGCCGACCAGCGGCTGCTGCGCAGCGCGATCCCGGAGAACCGCCTGCGCGTCTACGACATCCGCAGCGTGATCGACCTCGTCGCGGACAAGGACAGCGTTCTCGAGCTGCGGCGCGACTACGGCGTCGGCATGATCACCGCGCTGATCCGCATCGAGGGCAGGCCGTTCGGCCTGATCGCCAACAATCCGCGGCATCTGGGCGGCGCGATCGATGCCGATGCCGGCGACAAGGCCGCACGTTTCCTGCAGCTCTGCGATGCCTACGACCTGCCGATCGTCTCGCTGTGCGACACGCCCGGCTTCATGGTCGGGCCCGAGGCGGAGAAGACCGCGATCGTGCGCCACGTCTCGCGCATGTTCGTGACCGGCGCCAGCCTCACCGTGCCGCTGTTCGGAATCGTGCTGCGCAAGGGCTACGGCCTCGGCGCGCAGTCCATGATCGGCGGCGGCTTCCACGCCTCCTTCTTCACGGCGGCCTGGCCGACCGGCGAGTTCGGCGGCATGGGTCTCGAAGGTTATGTCCGGCTCGGCTTCCGCAAGGAGATGGAGGCGATCGCCGATCCCGCCGAGCGCGAGGCCTATTACCGCAACAAGGTCGCCGAGCTCTACGCCAACGGCAAGGCGGTCTCGATCGCCTCGGTGTTCGAGATCGACAACGTCATCGATCCCGCCGAGACGCGACGCTGGATCATGGCCGGCCTGCGAACCGTGCCGAAGCCCGCCCCGCGGACCGAGAAGAAGCGGCCCTGCATCGACACTTGGTGAGGGCACTGCAGCAAGTCGGAGTCGCCTGAGGCGCTCTTTAATCAACGCCGTCATGCCCGGGCTTGTCCCGGCCATCCACGTTCTTTCGCAATGCCGCAAAGGCGTGGATGGCCGGGACGAAGCCCGGCCATGACGCTGCTGAGACAGTGTGCCCGCCTGCGTGCGCTGGTTCCCGATTGACATCCCCGCCCGTGGTGCCAGACTTTGCATCATAATACAGGGTGGAGACGTCCGCGATGGCCAGCCTTTCGGCCTCGAACCATGTCGCCCGTGTCATGTCCGTCGCCCGCCATGTGGCCGACGTCGACGCCTCGTCGCGGATCGCGAATTCCTGGCGCCGCTGCCTGATCGGCCACAAGCTCGATCCCGCCCGCCAGGGCCCGCCGCAGACCTTCACCGAGGATGAAATCCGCCACGTCGCCGAACCCATGGAGGAGACGATCCGGCTGCTCACGCCCGAGCTCGACGATCTCGCGCGCGTGCTGCGCGATGCCGGCTATTGCGTGAATCTGGCCGATGCCAACGCCACCATGCTGTTCAGCCGTTTGCCCGGCGAGTCCGATGCGCAATTGTTCAAGGACTGGAAGATCTACACCGGCTCCAATTTCGCGGAAGACTGCGAAGGCACCAACGGGCTCGGCACGGCGCTGGCCGAGCAGAAGCCGATCCTGGTGCATCGCGACGAGCATTTTCGCGCGCAATGGCACATGTTCTCCTGCGCCGTCGCGCCGCTGTTCGACCAGACCGGCTGCCTTGCCGGCGCCGTGAACATCACCTCCTGCCGCGCGGATCTGGAGCGCCCGGCCCATCAGCTTGCACTCGCCGTGACGATGGAGGCGACACGGCGGATGGAAGGCGCGATCTTCCGTGCGCATTTCCGAAAGGCCTGGATCGCGACCGTGCCGGGCGACGGCGGCAACGGCCTGCTCGCCTATGACGACGACCACCGCATCGTCGGTGCCTGCCGTTCCGCCCGCGCGCTTCTCGGCCTCACCGACGGCATGATCGCATCGGGCATCGATCTGTCGCGCTACATCAAGCTCGATCGGTCTGCATCACGCGAGGCAAGCGACCTCGTCGAGATGCGTGACGGCGATGGGCGTGCGCTGGGGCGGGTCCATGTCGCGCCGCCTCTGCCAGCAACATCACCGATGCGCCGGGACGCGTCGGTCGCGCGCGCCGATGCGTTGCAACGGCTGGCCGGCAGCGATCCCGGCCTGGTCCGGGCCGTGAGTCGGCTCAGGCGCATCGGCGACCAGAATCTTCCGGTGCTGCTGCACGGCGAGACCGGCGTCGGCAAGGACGTCTTTGCGCGCGCCATTCACGCCGCCAGCAGCCGCGCCCGCAACCATTACGTCGCGCTCAATTGCGCCGCGATGCCGGAGAGCCTGATCGACGCCGAACTGTTCGGCTACGAGGCTGGCGCCTTCACCGGCGCGCGGCGCGACGGTTCGAAGGGCCTGATCGTGCAGGCCGATGGCGGAACGCTGTTTCTCGACGAGATCGGCGACATGCCGCTTGCGCTGCAGACGCGCCTGTTGCGCGTGCTGGAAAATCGCGAGGTCTGGCCGCTCGGTGCGCTCAAGCCCGTGCCGGTCGACATCCGCCTGATCAGCGCCACCCATCGCGATCTCGGCCGCATGGCCGAGGACGGCGCGTTCCGGGCCGACCTCTATTATCGCCTGCGCGGCATGGAGGTACGGCTGCCGCCCTTGCGCGATCGCGCCGATCGCGCCGACATCATCCGCCAGATCGCGGGCGAGGAGGCGCCGAACTGCCGGCTGTCGCCGGAGGCCTGGACGTTGCTGTCGGCCTATCCCTATCCCGGCAACATGCGCCAGCTCCGCCATGTGCTGCGGCTCGCCGGCTGCACGGCGGAGAACGGTCTCATCACCGACGCCGATCTCGATCTGCCGCCGTTCGGCGGCCGGGCGGCCGAACCCGATCTCGAAGCCGCCGAGCGCGCCACCATCATCGAGGCGCTGCGCCAGCATGGCGGCCGCGTGACTGAAGCCGCCGGCGCCCTGAAGCTCAGCCGCGCCACGCTCTATCGCAGGATCAGGCAGCTGAAGATCGAGACGGCGCAATAGGCACATCTTCCCCTCTTCCCTTGTGGGAGAGGGTGGCTCGCCGCGATAGCGGCGAGACGGGTGAGGGGTCTGTCTCCGCGAGTCCAACCCGCATTTGAGTCCGCGGAGACAGACCCCTCATCCGGCGCTTCGCGCCACCTTCTCCCACAAGGGGAGAAGGAAGAGAGCGAGCGATCTACGAAAAATCCGACCAGCTCAGATGCCGCGCATCGCGGTCGCCGATCGTCGTGACGTTCCGCATCTCCCGCGGCGTATGGAAGTTGCTGCGCAGATAGACCAGCGGCGTCGCCGCGGGCGAATGCGACACGCCGCGCACTTCGGCGACGAAGATCGAATGCGTCTTCGTCTCGAACTCCTGCGTCAGCACGCAATCGAACGCCGCCACGGCATCCACCAGCACCGGGGCACCCGTCACGGCGCGCGTCCACTGGCCGAAGCCGAAGCGGTCGTCGCCGTTGATGCCCTTCTGGCCGCTGAAGGTCAGCGCGAGCGCGGCGTGATCCTCGTGGAGGAAGTTGATCGCCAAGGCGCGTTCGGCGCGGATACGGGCATGCGCGCTGGCATTGCGGTTGACGCAGACGACCAGCGACGGCGGGTCGTCCGACAGCGAGCAGGCCGACGTCACCGTGAGGCCGGTGCGGCTGCCGTTCTCGCGGCCCACCGTCACCAGCGCGACCGCGCCGGCGCATTGCCGCATCGCTTGCTTGAAGTCCTTTGCGTCGAGGGTCATGTCCGGCTCGCTATGTTCACCTCTCCCCACCGGGGAGAGGTCGAATGGCGCAGCAATTCGGGTGAGGGGGCGCGCCCCCACGGGCATCGAAACCCTCACCCGGTGCTCCGCGTTGATCTCTCCCCGCGGGAGACGTCTCAGGCCGCCTTCCTGGCCGCACCGAGATGGCTGAGGCGCGGCATCACCTCGTTCTTGAGCAGCGAGAGCGAGCGGTGCCAGGCCTCCGGCTTGTGCTTGTAGTCGAAGCCGAACACGCAGAGCACGCCGAAGCCGCCGACCTCGTCGTAGATCTTCTCGATCTTCTCGGCGACGGTCGCGGGCGAGCCGACGATCCAGTTGCGTTTTGCGCAATACTCGACCGTGACGTCGCTGTCGGCCACCTCGGGGGCATGCTTCAGATAGTCCTTGAAGCCGAAATGGCTGAGCAGCGGCAGGAAGTATTCGCCCATCATCCGGCCCATCATGTCGCCGGCCGACAGCTTCCAGGCCTCCTCGTCGGTATCGGCGACGAACACCTCGCGCACCAGCCGCCAGTCCTGACGGTTCGCCTTCCGTCCGGCCTTGGCGGCGCCCATCTCGACCGAGTCCCAATGGCTCGAGACATAGGCCGGGTTGAGGTTGAGGCTCATCGGGATGAAGCCGCGCTCGCCCGCGAGCTTGAGCGTGTCCGAGTTCTTCGACAGGCCCGCGACGCCGATCGGCGGGTGCGGCGTCTGCAACGGCTTGATGTGCGGCTTGAGGAAGTCGAACATCGTGTCCGGCTTGCTCACCGTCCAGAACTTGCCCTTGTAGGTCCAGGGCGCCGGATCGCTCCACATCTTCAGGATGATCTCCAGCGCCTCGCGGGTCATGTCGCGATTCTGGCCGCTCATGCCGTCGACGTTGAACATCGCCCAGTCGCTCGGCAGGCCCGAGGCCGCGACGCCGAACATCAGGCGTCCCTCGGAGAGATGATCCAGCATCGCGACGCGGTTGGCGAGTTCGGCCGGGTGATGATAGGGCAGCAGGAAGCCGCCCGGTCCGATCCGCAGGCGCTTGGTCTGCAGCAGAGCCTGGGCGATCAGGAGGTCCGGCGTGGGATTCGGTTCCCAGGGGGCGGTGTGGTGCTCGCCGATCCAGGCCTCCTGGTAGCCGAGCTCGTCGAGCCAGCGCAGCACCTGCAGGTCCCAGTCCTGTCCTTCCTTCAGGCCGCACTCCGGCGGATGCGAAGGCATCGTGAAATAGCCGATCTCCATGGGTTTCCTCATCTGATGTTGACGCGTCTTGTGGCGCGGTTCTTGGGACGTCAGCGGGAAAGGCTTCAGCAAGCGGTGTGCCAGCGCCCGCGGGCCGCAGGCCTGCACGAAAAAGGCTGGTTTGACCGGGCAATAGCCGATATCCCGGGGCGGATTTGCAGGGCCTCGTCTCATCGTCGTGAGACGCTGTCTTGCCGGTGAGACAAGGGACGAGATCAAGGGAATGGCGGAGCCCGCTTATGTCGCGGTGGACTGGGGCACCAGCAGCTTTCGGCTCTGGCTGATCGACCGCGCCGGCCATGTGCTCGCCGAGCGCCGCAGCGGCGAAGGCATGCTGGCGGCGGCCAAGGCCGGCTTTCCGGCCGTACTGCAGACGCATTTGTCCGCGGTCGCCGCGCCCTTGCATCTGCCGGTGCTGGTCTGCGGCATGGCGGGCGCGCGGCAAGGCTGGGTCGAGGCTGGCTATGTCGATACGCCCGCGCCGCTCGCCGCGATCCTGCGGCAGGCAGTCCGCGTGCCCGGCGAAGCGCGCGACATCCGCATCCTGCCCGGCATCGCGCAGCGCGATGTCGCCGCGCCCGACGTGATGCGCGGCGAGGAAACGCAGCTGCTCGGCGCCATCGGCCTCGATGCGGCCGGCGCCGCGCTCGCCTGCATGCCCGGCACGCATTCGAAATGGGTGCGGGTGAAGGACGGCACGGTCGAGGGCTTCGCCACCTTCATGACCGGCGAATTGTTCGGCGCGGTCTCGCGCGAGACCATCCTGTCGCTCGCGATCGCCGGCGCCGGGGATGCCGAGGACGTCGCGAGCTTCCAGGCGGCGGTGCGGGCGGCGTTCGAGGCGCCGGCCTTCGCGGCCAATCTGCTGTTCGGCGTGCGTGCGCGCCAATTGCTGTTCGGCGGCACGCCCGCGGCGGCGCGCGAGACGCTGTCGGGCACGCTGATCGGCCTCGAACTCGCGGCGGGCCTGTCCGTTGCCGTGCCGGCAATCGGCGTCACGCTGATTGCGTCCGGGCGGCTGGCGAAACTCTATGAGCTCGCCTTCGCGGCGCTGTCGGTTGCTGTGACGCCAGTCGATGCGGATGAGGCGGTTCGGCGCGGCCTGTCGATGGCGGCCGCCGCGATCTGGACGACATGAGAGGAGCGTCGCGATGAGTCTTCCATTCCCGCCGATGAAGCGCCCGCTGGTCGCGATCCTGCGCGGCATCAGGCCCGAAGAGACCGAAGCGATCGTCGCCGCGCTGATCGCGGCGGACATGACCGCGATCGAGATTCCCTTGAACTCGCCCGATCCGTTCCGCTCCATTGCGTCCGCCGCGAAGCTTGCGCCATCAGGCGTCCTGATCGGGGCCGGCACGGTGCTGACACCAGCGGATGTCGATCGTCTTCACGAGGCCGGCGGGCGATTGATGGTGTCGCCGAATGTCGATCCCGAGGTGCTGGCGCGTGCGGATCACCACGGCATGGTGACGTTGCCCGGCGTGTTTTCGCCGACTGAAGCCCTGCTGGCGCTGCGCTCGGGCGCATCGGGCCTGAAATTCTTTCCGGCCAGCGTGCTCGGCGCCTCCGGCATCGCGGCGATCCGCGCCGTGCTGCCGCCCGGCGTGATGATCGCGGCCGTCGGCGGCGTCTCGGACCAGAACTTCGCCGATTATATCAAGGCCGGCGTGACGGCATTCGGACTTGGCTCCAGCCTTTACAAGCCCGGCATGAGCGCGGCCGATGTCGCAATCCGGGCCAGGGCCACCGTTGCGGCTTATGACCGCGCGATGACGCAGGATTGAGCCGGGATTAACGGTCGGTAATCCAATCCTGCCCTATTGTGCCCGGTATTCGCCGATGCCCTTGTCCGCATCGTGCATCCGAACGCAAGCGGCAGGAGACCGACATGGCGATCAACAACGTGGCTGATCTGTTCGTTGCAACGCTCGAGCAGGCCGGCATCAAGCGCATCTATGGCATCGTTGGTGACAGCCTCAATGCCCTCACCGAAGCGCTGCGCCGCCGCGGCACCATCGAATGGATTCATGTCCGGCACGAAGAGGTCGCGGCCTTCGCCGCCGCCGGCGAGGCCGAGATCACCGGCAGCCTCGCGGTCTGCGCCGGGTCCTGCGGCCCGGGCAATCTGCATCTGATCAACGGCCTGTTCGATGCGCATCGCAGCCGCGTGCCGGTGCTGGCGATCGCGGCGCAGATTCCCTCGGCCGAGATCGGCGGCAGCTATTTCCAGGAGACCCATCCGCAGAACCTTTTCCGGGATTGCAGCCATTATTGCGAGCTGGTGTCGGATGCGAGCCAGCTGCCCTTCGTGCTGGAGAACGCGATCCGCGCCGCGGTCGGCCTGCGCGGCGTTGCCGTCGTCGCGATGCCCGGCGACATCGCCTTCCATGCGCCACCGAAGCGCGCGCTGTCGACCGCGCGCGGCCTGGCGCTGGTGCCGCCCAGGATCGTGCCGGACGCCGGCGAACTCCAGGCGCTGGCCGATCTCCTCAACGGCGCCGAGCGGGTCACGCTGTTCTGCGGCCGCGGCTGCGCCGGCGCCCACGCGCCCTTGATGCAGTTCGCCGAGGCACTGAAGAGCCCGATCGTGCATGCGCTGCGCGGCAAGGAGCACGTCGAATGGGACAATCCCTATGACGTCGGCATGACCGGCTTCATCGGCTTCTCCTCCGGTTACGCGGCCATGCATGCCTGCGACGCCCTGGTGATGCTGGGCACCGACTTTCCCTACAAGCAGTTCTTCCCGACCGACTGCCAGGTGGCCCAGATCGACATCAGGCCCGAAGCGCTCGGCCGGCGCTGCAAGATCGATCTCGGCATCGTTGGCGATGTCGGTCTCACCATCGAGGCGCTGCTGCCGCTGCTCAAGCCCAAGACGCAGCGCAAGCATCTCGACGAGGCCATCGCGCATTACAAGAAGGCACGCGAGGGGCTGGATTCGCTCGCCAGGGGAACGCCCGGAGCCAAGCCGATCCATCCGCAATATCTCGCCAAGGTGATCAGCGACCATGCGGCGGACGATGCCGTCTTCACCGCCGATGTCGGCACGCCGACGGTGTGGGCCGCGCGCTATCTCGCGATGAACGGCCGTCGCCGGCTGCTCGGCTCCTTCATCCACGGCTCGATGGCCAACGCCATGCCGCAGGCGATCGGCGCGCAGGCCTCGCAGCCGGGCCGGCAGGTGATTTCGCTCTCGGGCGACGGCGGCTTCACGATGCTGATGGGGGACCTGATCACGCTGACGCAGATGAAGCTGCCGGTGAAGGTCGTCGTCTTCAACAACGGCGTGCTCGGCTTCGTCGCGCTGGAGATGAAGGCGGCCGGTTTCGTCGACACCAATGTCGATCTCGAAAACCCCGACTTCGCGGCGATGGCGCGCGCCATGGGCATCTTCGCGCGGCGCGTCGAGGATCCGGGCGAGCTGCCCGGCGCGGTGAAGGAGGTGCTCGCCCATGACGGCCCCGCCTTGCTCGATGTCGTCACCGCCAAGCAGGAACTGTCGATGCCGCCCACCATCACCGCCGAGCAGGTCAAGGGCTTCAGCCTCTGGGTGCTTCGCGCCGTGATGAGCGGCCGCGGCGACGAGGTGCTCGATCTCGCCAGGACCAATCTGCTGTCGCGCTGATTCACCGGGGCAGCAAGGCTTGTTTCGCCTCTCCCGCTAGCGGGAGAGGCCGACGCGCCGTGAGCGATGAATAGCATCGTCTCGCGCGCGGCGGATGAGGGCTCTCTCCCGCGTCAGCCCCGCTTCACCGACGGCACGATCAGATGCTCGTGGCGGCGCTGGAAGCGCTGCCAGTGCAGCACGGTGCCGATCACGATCGCGGGCACGAAGCCGAGCACGATCAGGAAATGCGGCAATTGCTTCGGCGAGATGAAGGCGATCGCGATGTCGGAGATCAGCCAGAGCGCCGCGAACATCACGGCGAAGTCGGTTCGCGGGCACCGCAGATAATAGAACACGGCGGTGATGACCATGGCGGGGCCGATGGCGATGCCGATCATGATCGCCGTCAGTTCCTTGGGCGTCAGCGCGTCCAGCACCATCGAGGCCAGCAGCCAGAGCGCGGCGAACATGGCAGCGATGTCGATCGGATGCCGCAATCCAGTACCTCTTGCGCAAGGAGACCACGCCATCGTTCCGATGCGAGCCCCGGCCGTCAAGTGAAATGCGCCTGGATCCCAGGTTTGGCGCGTCTTCTTCGCGCGAACCGGTATCCAATTTGCTCGAAAACGCTCTATTCCTCGTCGTTTCCAGGCGTCGGGCGCAGCATGAAATGGCCGAATGCGGTGGCGATCGGCTTGTCGGCCTGATCCTGCCAGGCGCGTGCCTCGAACGCGACGATGCGCCGGCCCTGCTTCACGATCGAGACATTGGCCATCGTGTCGAGCGCGCGCCCCGAGCGCAGATAGTTGACGGTGAGGCCGATCGGCTTCGGCAGCGAGGCGATGCCGAGCTCGCGCCTGACGCCGAAGATCGCGGTGGTCTCGAGGAAGGCGCCGGTCATGCCGCCATGGATCGCGGGCAGGATCGGATTGCCGATGATCCGCGGCGAGAACGGCATCGTCAGCGTGCCGTCATCGTTGAGGCGGATGCCGAGGCAGCGCGCGAACGGGCTGTTGGCGAACGGACCGTCGGGATCGTCGGGCGCCTCCAGCATCGGGATCTGGCGTGCATCCATCCGCCGGTCCGCCAGCATGTTGGTGCGGTTGGCGCCGATCATGAAGCAGGCCGTGGCGGTCGCGACCGGATCGTCCTCGGAATCCTGATAGGCGGTGGAACGCACGAAGGCGATCGAGCGGGTGGTGCGGTAGCACACCGAATGCGCCTTGATGGCAAGGCCCGGCGTTGCCGGTTTCTGATAGTCGATGCGCAAGTCCAGCGTCGCGATCGCCCGCGTGCCGTCGAGCGCGAGCTGCACGGCCATGCCGCAGCTCTCGTCCAGCATCGCCGTGACGACGCCGCCATGCAGCACGCCGGTTTCGGTGTCGCCGACGAAGACCGGACGATAGGGCAGGCTGGACCAGGCCTCGCCCGGCGCGAAGCGGTCGAGCTGCAGCCCGCTGATATGGCCGTAATCGGAGCGGCGGCCCTTGATGGCCTCGGCGAGTTCCTCAAACGGGAGCGTGGATGGTTCGGTGGTCATGATGCTGTTCTAGACCAGTGGCGGCCGGGGCGCAAAACTCCGATTTCCGCCTCGACAGGGCGGGGCGAACCAACGATGGTGGGCGCCTCGTCGAGAGCCGCAAGGAGTGCCCATGGCCGATCCAGAGACGCCCGCCAACAGTCAGGGCCCCGTCACCATTTCGACATCGAGCTCGGAGCGGGCGCCGATCATCTATTTCGACGGCGCCTCCTGCTTCGGCCATCACAATGGCGCGATCCAGATCGAGCTTGCCGCCAATCTCCTGATGCCGCTCGGCGCCGCCGTCCGGGTCGACGTGATCCAGACCGCGCATCTGCGCTGCAGCCCTGCCGCCGCGCTGGCGCTGCGCGAGGCGCTCGACAAGGCGCTGGCGATGCTCAGGCAGGGGCAGCAGCAACCGTCTCAGGAGGAGATCCCGACGGTCAAGAATTGAAGGCCGGCATTCCGGTCCACGCTCAGCTCACATGCACCCTCGGCTTCCGGCCGCCGTTCCACTTGCCGTCGAGCGCGCGCTCGATCTGGGCGGCGAGCTGCAGCAAGAGGCCGTCATTGGCCTGCTTGCCGATCGCCTGGATGCCGAGCGGCAGGCCGTGATCCTGGGTCGCCATCGGCATCGAGATCGCCGGCATGCCGCAGAGATTGGCGAGCGGCGTGAAGGCGAAGAAGCGCCAGAGATTGCCGAACCAGTCGAGCACGTCGGGGTTGTCGGAGATGGTGAGATATTCCTTCGTGCCGACCTTCGGCGTCGGCAGCGCCGTGATCGGCGTCAGGATCACGTCCCATTGTTCGAAGAAGGCGCCGAAGCCGCGCGATGTCGTGTTGAACACGCCCTGCATCTTCGCGCGCTCCGCGAAACTGGTGTGGCGGCCGGCCTCCCAGATCCGGATGTTCATGGGCTCGATGAGATCTTCCGGCGGCTTCTCCAGCCCGCGCGCGGCGAGCATGTTGGAGATCACCACGGCGAAGTTCGAGATGTAGCACATCGTCTGGGCCGCGAAGGCGCCGCGGAAGTCGAGCTCAGGCAGGGCGTAATCGACGTGATGGCCGAGGCCCTCGAGGAAGCGGCCGGCCTTCTCCAGCTCGGCGGCGATCTCCGGCGTCGCAGTGTAATCGCCCCAGCTATGGGACAGCGCGATGCGAAGCTTGCCCGGATCGCGCTTGATCATCTCGGAATAGGGCTGCGCCGTGGTCCAGAACGGCATGAACTCGCCCGGCGCCGGCCCGCGCGCGTGATCGACGAAGGCGGCGGTGTCGCGCACCGAGCGCGACTGGCAGCCCTGGATCGAGACGAGGCCGGTGAGATCGGACATGTGCGGGGCCAGCGAAAACACGCCGCGCGAGACCTTCAGGCCGATATTGCCGTTGACGCCGGCGGGAATGCGGATCGAGCCGCCGCCGTCGGTCGCGTGCGCGATCGGCACCACGCCGGCCGCGACCATCGCCGCGCTGCCCGCCGACGAGCCGCAGGTCGTGTAATCGGTATTCCAGGGATTGCGCGTGACATAGACGGCGGGATTGTCGGCCGAAGAGCACACGCCGAATTCCGGCGTCGTCGTGCGCCCGATCAAATTGAGCCCGGCCTGGCGGAATTTGCCGGTGAGGAAGGTGTCGGCCATGGCGCGATTGCCGCGCATCAGCAGCGAGCCCATTTCCTGCAGCCGGCCCTTCATGGTCGGTCCCAGGTCCTTCATCAGGAAGGGCAGCCCGGCAAAGGGCCCTGCGAGATTGGCGCCGTCCTTGCCCGGATCGGCGATGACATCCTCGAACAGCTCGACCACGCCCGACAGGGCCGGATTGACCTTCGCGACGCCGGCCGCGGCCTGGCGCGCCAATTCCTTTGCCGTCAGCTCGCCCTTGCGGACGCGCGAGGCCAGCCCGACGCCATCGTGCTGCGCCCATTCGTTCCAGCTCATCGGCAAAGTCATGACATGCAGATCCCTTGATACGGCGCCACCTTTTCGCGACGCGCCGCGTTTAATCAACTGAGCCGGCAGGAAGGGCAGGGTTGCGCCGGGCGGAGAGGTCGTGGCGTCATGAGAGCGTTTTCGAGCGAAGTGGACACCGGTTCGCGTGAAGAAAACGCGTCAAAACAAGAATCTAGAGCTTCGGTTCTGATTCAATCAGGACCGAAGATGCTCTAGGGCAGCCGCGCGATCACCGCAACCGGCCCGCCGCCGGCGGGCCCCTGATGCTCGGCGCCGCCGGACACGTAGATCGCGCCGGTGCCGGCAAGACCCGCGATCAGTCCTCCGACGGCAGCCCGGGCGTGGCGCGTCGAACTGATGTCGGTATCTTCCAGCATGGTGTGGCGACAGCCGCGGATCCTGCCGTCGGGCGAGGCCTCGGCCTTGGCGAAGATGTTGACGAGTTCGCGGCCCGTTTCGGCGCGGGGCGCGAGGCCCAGTCCGACGCTGTCGAGCGCCGACATCACCGCGCCGGCGTCGATCGCATCACTCATCACGGCGTGCCCGATCTCGCATGCGCTCGCGGAGGATGCCGAATTGCCGAGCACCATGACGACGTTGTGCATCAGCTCGATACCGGACGAGGTCGAGGCCACCCGCGAGAACAGATCGGTGCGCCGCAGCACGTCATCGTCGCGGATCCCGGATGCGACCTCGCCGAGCGCGACCGCAACCCCGAGGGCGGACGCGCCGCGCGACCAGGCCATCGAGCCGTAGGCATTGGTGGTCGCCGTCTTGTGGCCGCGCGCGCTTGCTGCTTCGACGCGCTCGCTGGTCAGCAGCGGGCATTTGATCTGCACGAAATGGACATCGGCGGGATCGGTGATGCCGGCATCCGCCATCGCGGCCTTGACGGCCGTAGCCGTCTCCGCGATCTGCGCGGTGCGTCCGATCTCTTCCGGCAGGAAATCCCGCGTCTGCGCCATGCCGATGCTGAGGCGCTTGCCGGTCACGCCCGCCGGCCGCTGCGCCACGTCGCGCCGCGTGAAAACCGTGATGTGCGGGCTCAGCACGCCCTCGGTGCCGCCCGACATCACGAAGGCGATGCGCTGCTCGACCTCCGCCGCGGTCAGGCCGAGTTCCGGCGCCAGCGCCGTGCACAGCGCGGCAACGGCATATTCCCGCGTGAAGTCGTTGACGCCGCCATTGCCCTCGGTCTTGCCGAGGATGGCGAGGATCTCGCGGGGATCGATCGTCCCGGAAGCGATCATGCCCATGAGTCCGGACACGTCGCCGGGGCCTTTGGTGGCAATCTTGAAGACGCCGACCGTCGTCATGCGCATGGAGAATCCTCATGGAGCGTTCTGTGGTCCGGCGCGCCAACCAGCCGTGGAAGCGGTGTGGATGTCAAGGCCGCCAGCCGGATGGATCGCGACGCGATCCGGGAAGCATGCATCTGCTTTCTCGCGTCATTCCCGGGTGAGACCCACAACATCTTGCGGTGCCCGTCGGGCAAAACACCCAACATGCCGGTCAATGCGATCGGCGGAAAATATTCCGCTTTACCGAAATTCGGAATTGTCGTATGTGTCGTCCCACTCCGG
>CAYREH010000076.1:0-24867 GCA_964423245.1 uncultured Bradyrhizobium sp.
AAGGCACGCTCGGCCGCATCATCAACGTCATCGGCGAGCCGATCGACGAAGCCGGCCCGGTCAAGACCGAAGGCCTGCGCGCCATCCACCAGGAAGCGCCGAGCTACACCGACCAGTCGACCGAAGCTGAAATCCTCGTCACCGGCATCAAGGTCGTCGACCTGCTCGCGCCCTACGCCAAGGGCGGCAAGATCGGCCTGTTCGGCGGCGCCGGCGTCGGCAAGACCGTGCTGATCCAGGAACTGATCAACAACGTCGCGAAGGCGCACGGCGGCTACTCCGTGTTCGCCGGCGTCGGCGAGCGTACCCGCGAGGGCAACGACCTCTATCACGAGTTCATCGAGTCCAAGGTCAACGCCGATCCGCACAATCCGGATCCGAGCGTGAAGTCCAAATGCGCGCTGGTGTTCGGCCAGATGAACGAACCGCCGGGCGCCCGCGCCCGCGTCGCGCTCACCGGTCTGACCATCGCGGAAGACTTCCGCGACAAGGGCCAGGACGTGCTGTTCTTCGTCGACAACATCTTCCGCTTCACCCAGGCCGGCTCGGAAGTGTCGGCGCTGCTCGGCCGTATTCCCTCGGCGGTGGGTTATCAGCCGACGCTGGCCACCGACATGGGCGCGCTGCAGGAGCGCATCACCACCACGCAGAAGGGTTCGATCACCTCGGTGCAGGCCATCTACGTTCCGGCCGACGACTTGACCGACCCGGCGCCGGCGACCTCGTTCGCGCATCTTGACGCCACCACCACGCTGTCGCGCTCGATCGCCGAAAAGGGCATCTATCCGGCGGTGGACCCGCTCGACTCGACCTCGCGCATGCTCTCCCCGCTGGTCGTCGGCGAGGAGCATTACGCGGTCGCCCGTCAGGTCCAGCAGGTGCTGCAGCGCTACAAGGCGCTCCAGGACATCATCGCCATTCTGGGCATGGACGAATTGTCTGAAGAGGACAAGCTCACCGTGGCGCGCGCCCGCAAGGTCGAGCGCTTCATGTCGCAGCCGTTCCACGTCGCCGAAATCTTCACGGGCTCGCCGGGCAAGTTCGTCGACCTCGCCGACACCATCAAGGGCTTCAAGGGCCTGGTGGAAGGCAAGTACGATCACCTGCCGGAAGCCGCCTTCTACATGGTCGGCACCATCGAAGAAGCCGTCGAGAAGGGCAAGAAGCTGGCTGCGGAAGCGGCCTGATCTCTTTAATGTCGTCATCGCCGGGCAACAGCGCGAAGCGCGTCTTCAAGCCAAGTCCGGCGATCCATCGAGAGAAAATTTCATTGCATGATGGACCCGCGGGTCGAGCCCGCGGGTGACAGGCAAAGCAAGCGGAAACACCATGGCCACCTTCCATTTCGATCTCGTCTCTCCGGAAAAGCTCGCCTTCTCGGGTGAGGTCGAACAGGTCGACATCCCCGGCGTCGAGGGTGATTTCGGCGTGCTGGCCGGACACGCGCCGCTCGTGGCGGCGATCCGCCCCGGCATCCTCACCGTCACCATCGGCGGCAAGCACGAAAAGATCATCGTGCTCGGCGGTCTCGCCGAAGTGTCCGACAAGGGCCTCACCGTGCTCGCCGACGTCGCGACCTCGCTGGCCGACCTCGATCGCGCCAAGTTCGCCGAGACCATCGCCGAGATGGAGGAAGGCCTGAAGGAGCACGAGGGCTCCGAACTCGACCAGGCCATCTCCTGGCTCGACCATTACAAGAGCATCCAGCAGCAGCTCAACGCGACCGCGATGCACTGATCCGGCGCGCTGCGCCGGGTCGCCGGTCGTTCGAGGCCGATACTCTCTCTTCGCCGCCAATCCGACGCGCGACAAGGTCGCGAATCCGCAATCCATTTCGCGGCGCTGACCTTGCCGAGCGATGTCCGGGCTCGCGTTGCTGCCGTGCCCCGGCATGATGGCGAATGATTCAGGTCTCAAAGCCCCATATTGCACCGCGCCCCCGATAGCGGCATTCTGCCGCCGCAAATTCGTTGCGGGGGCCGGTCACAGATGAAACGCAAGATCGCGGCGATCTTCGCAGCGGACATTGCCGGCTATTCGCGACTGGTCGCTGAAGACGAGGAGGAGACGCTGCGGCGCCTCGCCTCCTACCGCGAGGTCGTCGACGACTTCATCGCCAGGGCCGGCGGCCGCATCTTCAACACCGCCGGCGATGCCGTGCTCGCGGAATTTCCCAGCGCGGTCGACGCGGTGCGCTGCGCGATCGACATCCAGGAGAGCTTGCGAACCCGCAACATGGCCTATCCGCCGAGCCGGCAGATGTCGTTCCGCATCGGCATCACCATCGGCGACGTGGTCGATCGCGACGGCGACCTGCTCGGCGACGGCGTCAACATCGCAGCAAGGCTCGAAGGCCTTGCCGAGGTCGGCGGCATCTGCGTGTCGCGCGCGGTGCACGAGCAGGTCGCCAACAAGCTGTCGGTGCAGTTTGCCGATATCGGCGCGCAGGAGGTCAAGAACATCCCGACGCCGGTGCATGCCTACATGGTGGCGATGCGCCGCGAGGACGGCAGCTACGCCACGCCGCAGCTGAAGAAACCCTCCGGCAAGGCCGCGCCGGCGCCGAACTGGATGTGGCCGCTGGTGGTCGGGGTGGTCTCGATCGTCGCCATCGGCGTCGGCGGCTTTCTCTATTTCACCAAGCTCGAGACCACCAAGGCCCTGATTGCGGCGCCGCCGCCGGCTCCTGCGCCCTCCGCCACGGCGGTTGCGGCCGCGCCGAGTCCGATGCCCGGCATGGCCGCGAAAGCGCCCATGCCGACACCGACTCCCATGACGATTCCAACGACGACTCCGATGGCGGCGGCCAGTCCGATGCCGATGCCTTCGTCGACCGCGGCCGCCGGCAAATTCGCCGCCGAGCTGGTGCCCTTCGTCAGCGAGCGTGTGCGGGCCTCTCTCGCCAGCGACTATTCGGCGGCAGCTGATTTCAAGGCCTTCGCGCTCAATGTCGGTGGCTTCTCCGGCTCCGCTCTCAATCAGCCCAACGAGGAGATCGCACGCAGCATGGCGGTCGAGCAGTGCCAGAAGCGCGCCGACGCCGCGCAGTCGCCGCGGCGCTGCGAGCTCTATGCGGTCGGCAGCACCATTGTTTACCCGCATGGCAAGCCGCCGATGCCGCCGATGCCGTTCGTTCGGCACGACGCCATCACCGAGCGCCCCTTCGCCTCGAAGGATTTTCCGCTGGTGCGCGACAACGCCAGGACCCGGCTGGAGACCATGTTCGCGCCGGCGGCGAAATCCCGTTCGGTCGCGCTCGGTCCGAACGGTCAGTACTTCATGGTGCTCGGCGCATCGTCGGTCGACGAGGCGGTCCGGCGGTCGCTGGAATCCTGCGGCGCCATTGCCGGCGTCGCCTGCATGATCGTCGCCCTCGACGACAATTACGTCGTGCCTGTTCCGGCCTCGCTCAGGATCACCGGTTTCTTCCACGCCGCGACCAATGCCTCGATCGTGGCCGATGCGCGCGACGACGTCGTGCGCAGGCTCGGCGACGGCACGGGCTGGAATGCGGTGGCCGTCGGCACCTCCGGCCGTCCTGGCCTCGGCCTGAAAGCGGCGGACGAGCAGACCGCGGTCAATGGCGCGCTGGCCGAATGCGCCAAGCGTGACAGCGACTGCCATGTGATCGCGATCGGCCCGTTCACGGTCGGCCCGACCAATTAGCCGGCGTCACGGACCTGCTGAGGGCAGGCGAAAGTCGCTATCGGCAAAAGCGGGCCGGTCAGACGTTTTGACAGATGCGTCAAAGGGTTAGCCGGCCGCTTCATGCCCGCGGCGCGATCTCGCAATCCACTTTGCATGGGGTTGTTTTGCGGAGGTCAGGTCGCGAAGGCCGCAAACCGCTCCGCGACCGCGCGATAGACCTCCCGGCGGAACGGCACCACGAGGTCGGGGACGCGGTCGAGCCGCTCCCAGCGCCAGGCGTCGAATTCGGCCGGCTGGCCGTTGCGCGGCGTCAGCGGGTCGATCTCGTCGTCCGTGCCGGTGAAGCGCAGCGCGAACCATTTCTGGCGCTGGCCGCGGAACTTCGCCAGCCGGTGGGTCTGCGGTCCGTCATAGGGCGGGAAGTCGTAGGTGAAACAGTCGGTCTCGCCGAGATAGTCGGCGCTCTTGACGCTGGTCTCCTCCCAGAGCTCGCGCAGGGCCGCATCGCGCAGATTCTCGCCCTCGTCGACGCCGCCCTGCGGCATCTGCCAGTCGAGCCCCGGCAGGATGATCTCGGGGCCATCACCCTTGAAGCGATGGCCGATCAGCACGCGGCCGTCGGCATTGAAGAGGGCGATGCCCACATTCGGGCGATAGGGCTTCTGGCTGTCCACGCGTGCATCTCTCGTCGTCGTTCCGGACGATGCCTTAGCACCGAACGCGCATGACAACTCGAATTAGTCATCTGCCAGCGCGGAAAACTCCTTCACCACGCGCTCGTAGACCGGGCGCTTGAACGGGATGATCAGTTCCGGGAGATTCTTCATCGGCTCCCAGCGCCAGCTGACGAACTCGGCCTTGTGGGCGCCGCCGCCGGGCTTCTCGACATTGATCTCGCTGTCCTTGCCGGTGAAGCGCACCGCGAACCATTTCTGGCGCTGGCCGCGATAGCGGCCCTTCCAGGCGCGGCCGGCCACGGTGCGCGGAATGTCGTAGGTGAGCCAGTCCGGCACCTCGCCGAGCCGCTCCACCGAGCGGACGCTGGTCTCCTCCCAGAGCTCGCGCTTGGCGGCTTCCCAGGTGTCCTCGCCGGGATCGACGCCGCCCTGCGGCATCTGCCAGACATGGCTGTCGTCGACATGTTCGATGCCGCCGGCGCGGCGGCCGATGAACACCAGTCCCTTCGCATTGATCAGCATGACGCCAACACAGGTCCGGTAGGGCAGATCCTCATAACGCGCCATTCCGCCAGACCTCATGCTTCCAATGGGCTTGACGGCCCGAGGGACGCCTGCCGCACCAATTCGTTGATTTAGCTGGATTTTGATTTCAGCATCGCGGTTGTCAATGGCACCAAAAGGATACCCCGGTCGCCCAGCGTCTTGGTCCAGGCGCCGATCCGGTCGATCGAGACCGGAAGGGCCGAGGCGGTGCCGATCGCGACGCCGCGTTCGCGCGCCGTGGATTCCAGCTTGTTGAGGGCGCGGTCGATCTCGGTCGGGGTCGGCACCGCGTCGATCGCGATGTCGCCCTTGCCGAACGGCATCGCCTGGCTGCCCGCGGCCTGGCCGGCGATGCTGCGCGGCGAGGAGCCGTCGTCGAAGAAGCCGAGCCCGCGCTTGGCCGCTTCGCGGATGATGGGCTGCATCGCAGGCTCGGTCGCCACGAAGCGGGCGCCCATGAAATTGGTGAGCCCGGCATAGCCCTGCATCCGGCTCAGATGCCAGTACAGCCGATCCATGTTCTGGTCGGGGCTCAGCGAGGTCAGCAGGGTCTGCGGACCCGGATCATTGTCGGGGAAGTCGTAGGGCTCCATCGGGATCTGCAGGAAGATCTCGTGGCGCTGCGCACGGGCGCGCTCGGCGAGCTTGCCCGGATCTGCGCCGTACGGCGTGAAGGCCAGCGTCACCGCGGCCGGCAGCTTCATGATCGCCTCGGTGGTCTTGGCGGCGCCGACGCCGAGCCCGCCGATCATGATCGCGACCACGGGCATCTTGGCGGCCTTGGCGCGGTCGGCGTCTCCGGCATAGACGTTGAACGGCTTCAATCCGTCGCTCACGACCGGGATCATGCCGTAGCGTGATTTCTCCAGCAGCTTGGGATCGATCCCCGCCATCACCGGCGGTGGTGCCGAAGCTCCGGCCTCGGCCTTGCCGGCGCTGTCGCCGCCGCCGATCACGACCTCCTGGCGCGCGCCGGTGGAGCCGTCGATCATCGTGACGGTCTTTTGCTCGCCGGCGCCCGCCTGCTTCGGCGCCTCCTTGGTCTCGTGCTTGCCGTCCTGCTTGGCTTCCTGCTTGGCGTCGGCGCCGTGCCCGGCCGCAGGCTTCTCACCGGCGGGCTTGTCGCCGATCGCGATCCGCATCATCGGCTCGCCGCCGAGCGGGTCCTTGTTGAAGATTGCAAAGCCCGCGAAGGTGACGAGGAAGAGACCGAGCAGCACCGCGATCGCCTGCGTGCCCGTGAACGGCAGCCGCAGCCGGCGTCGCCGGCGCGGCTTGTCCTGTCCGAGCGGAGCGCTCAGATCATCGGCCGTTTCAGTCATGCGCGTTCCCGAATCACTTGCTGCCGACGATACCACGCCGGGGTCAAGCGGCGGCAGATCGGGACCGCCCGGGCAGGCCGGTTCCAAACAAAAAGGGCGGCCCGATCGGCCGCCCTTTTTTCAGATCGTGATGCACGCCGGTCCGGCGCGTCATTGGCCTCAATTCACCAGCTTAATTGGCGGCCTTGGGCTTGTCCGTGGTGCCCTTGTTGTCGCCGCCGGGCGCCGGGGCCGCGGAGGCGCTGTTCTTGATGCCGTGGAGCAGGTCGCCCGCGAGCTTGAGCGCCTTGTCGTCCTTGGCGTCCGGCGGCACGTAGGACTGCGACCCGGTCTTCTCGTCGCCGTCGTTCTTGAGGTGGCCGCGCAGCGAAGCCTCGCCCTTGGTATCGGTGCGCGACTTCAGCTCTTCCGGCACGTCCTGCAGCACCTCGATGTCGGGCACGATGCCCTTGGCCTGGATCGATTTGCCCGACGGCGTGTAGTAGCGCGCGGTGGTCAGGCGCAGCGCGCCGTTGCCCGAGCCGAGCGGGATGATGGTCTGCACCGAGCCCTTGCCGAACGAGCGCGTGCCGACGATGGTCGCGCGCTTGTGGTCCTGCAGCGCGCCGGCGACGATTTCCGACGCAGAGGCCGAGCCGCCATTGACCAGCACGATGACCGGCTTGCCCTTGGTGAGATCGCCCGCATGCGCGGTGCGGCGCTGGGTTTCCTCGGCGTTGCGGCCGCGGGTCGAGACGATCTCGCCCTTCTCCAGGAACGAGTCGGAGACCGTGACCGCTTCCTCGAGCAGGCCGCCCGGATTGTTGCGCAGGTCGATGATGTAGCCCTTGAGCTTGTCGCCGATCTGGTTCGAGAGGTTGGCGATCTCGCGCTTCAGGCCTTCGGTGGTCTGCTCGTTGAAGGTGGTGATGCGGATATAGGCGATGTCGTCCTGCTCGACGCGCGCGCGCACGGAGCGGACGCGGATGTTGTCGCGCACCAGCGTGACGTCGATCGGATTGTCCTGGCCCTTGCGGATGATCTTGAGCTTGATCTTGGTGTTGACCGGACCGCGCATCTTCTCGACCGCCTGGTTCAGGGTCAGGCCCTGCACCGCCTCGTCGTCGAGATTGGTGATGATGTCGTTGGCCATGACGCCGGCGCGCGAGGCCGGGGTGTCGTCGATCGGCGAGACAACCTTGATCAGGCCGTCCTCCATCGTCACCTCGATGCCGAGGCCGCCGAACTCGCCGCGGGTCTGCACCTGCATGTCGCGGAAGCTCTTGGCGTCCATGTAGCTCGAATGCGGATCGAGGCCGGTGAGCATGCCGCTGATCGCGGATTCGATCAGCTTGGTGTCATCGGGTTTCTCGACATAGTCCGACCGCACACGCTCGAAGACGTCGCCGAACAGATTGAGCTGGCGATAGGTGTCCGCGGTGGCGGCGCGCGCGCTGGAGCCCAACGACATCACGCGGGGCTGCGTCACGAAAAGCGTCAGCGCCGCGCCGGTGGCCGCGCTGAGGAGGATAACTGAAGTCTTGCGCATCATCCGCGAACCTTCTCGCCTTCATTTGCGGCCCACCATGGGCCTGGATCGATTGGAGTGCCGTCTTTGCGGAACTCGACATACAGCACAGGTTGACTCGCGTTGGTGGCGAGAATGGAGGCGACTTGAGAGGTCGACCCCATGGTCGCGACCGGCTCCCCCGTGAGCACAAACTGACCGATGCTGACCGAAATGCGCTCCATCCCGGCGATCAGGACATGATACCCGCCACCGGCGTTGAGGATCAAGAGTTGTCCATAGCTGCGGAACGGGCCGGAATACACCACCCAGCCGTCGCACGGAGTTGTGACCTGCGAGCCCGGCCTGGTGGCCAGCGAAATGCCCTTCTGGACCCCGCCGACCCCGTCGGAACCGCCGAAATCCCTGATCTTGTTACCGTTAACCGGAAGCGGCAGCAGCCCCTTGGCGGCGGCGAACGCGATCGCCGGGCTGGTCCGGGAACGGTCCTTGAAGGCGGCCGGACCGGACTTGGTGCTGGCCGCGACCTTGGCCTCGGCCTGCCTCGCCGCCTCGGCGGCCTTGGCGGCGCTCTGCAGGTCCTGCTCCATCTTGGCGATCAGCCCCTGGAGATCTCCGACCTGCTTCGACAATGCGACGGCGCGCGAGCTTTCGGCGTCGAGGTCCTTTTCGCGTGCGGATTGCTGGCGCTGCCGCTCGTCGATCAGGGCGGTGAGACGTGTCTGGTCGCTGCGGACCTTGTCGCGGTCGGCGGCGAGCTGATCGCGTTCGGCGGCGATGGTGCGGCGAACTGCGACGAGTTCGCCGAGTTCGCTGGCGATGATTTCGGCGCGGCCGCGCAGGTCGGGGACGACGGCGCCGAGCAGCATCGCGGTGCGCAGCGACTGCAGCGCGTCCTCCGGTCTCACCAGCAGCGCCGGCGGCGTGCGGCGACCGGCACGCTGGAGCGCGGCCAGCACCTCGACGATGTCGGCGCGGCGTGAATCGAGCGAGGTGCGCATCTGCTGCTCGCGGCCGTTCAGTGTCCGCAGCCGCGCTTCGGCCTCGTCGATCTTGGTCTCGACGGCGCGCACATTGGCGGCGGTGTCGATCAATTGCTGGTTGAGCTGGGTCCGGTCCTGGCCGAGCGCGGCGATCTCGGCCTTGAGCTTGGCCTGCGCCTCCTCGGCACTCTTCTGCCTGGCGCGGGCGGCCTCGAGCTCCTGCGCGCGCTGCTTGATCGCATCGGGCGAGATCGCCGCGGTCTGCGGCGCCGCGCTCTGCGCTCGTGCGAGGCTCGCGCCCCACACGCTTGCGCCCGAGACGCTCGCAATCAGCAGCAGGTTGAGGATCGGCGCACGCATTGCGTTGGCGGTTGCTCGTTGTGGCGCGCCTCAGGCGCGATGATAGGGGTGGCCCGCCAGGATGGTGGCCGCCCGGTAAAGCTGTTCCAGAAGCATGACGCGGACCATTTGATGCGGCCAGGTCGCCGAGCCGAACGCGATCGCAAGCTTGGCCTTACGGCGCAATTCGGGCGAAAGTCCGTCCGCCCCGCCGATCATGAAGACAGTATGACCGGCGCCGTCGTCGCGCCAGCGGCCGAGATGCCGTGCAAATACGGCCGAATCGATGTTCTGGCCGCGCTCGTCCAGCGCCACCAGGATCGCCTTGTCGGGAACATGCGCTGCGATCGCCGCGGCCTCTTCGGCCATCCGCGTCGCGGTGTCGCGTGCGCGGCTCTCGTTGATTTCGTGGATGGCGATCTCGCGGAATCCGAGCTTGCGGCCGGCCTCGTCGAACCGCTCGAAATAGCGGTCGGCCAGCTCCCGTTCGGGGCCCTGCTTCAGCCGCCCCACCGCAATCACGACAACACGCATGAGGTTCGTTGGCCCGCGCTTCCGCTTCGCGCGCAGCATGCGCGCGCATGACGCTAGCATGCGCGTCAGCCGATTCGAAATCGGCTTCGAGCCTAGATCGCCTTCGCCGCCCCGGGGCCTTGCGTGTACAACCGCTCGAGGTTGTAGAATTCGCGGACCTCGGGTCTGAAAACGTGCACGATCACGTCGCCGGAATCGATCAGCACCCAGTCGCAATTGGGCAAGCCCTCGACATGGATGGTCTTGATGCCGTTTTCCTTGAGGCTCTTGGTGACGTTTTCCGCGATCGCGCCGACGTGCCGGTTCACCCGGCCGGTGGTGACGATCATGTAGTCGGAATACGCCGATTTGCCGCGAAGGTCGATGGTGACCGTCTCTTCCGCCTTCATGTCCTCGAGGCGGGAGAGGATCAGGCTCAGGGTCTTGTCGGCGTCGGGTTGCGCCTTCAAGGCCGCAGCTTTGGTCGATGTTTTACGCGCCGGTTTTGCCTTGGGTAAAACAGACTTCGTGGAAGCTGACTTTGTCGGAGCTGACTTTGCTGTAGCTGACTTGGTCGAAGCTACCTTGGTCGAAGCTGCCTTTGACAATACAGATGTGGCCAGGGACCATTCCTTTCACTGTATCGCGAACGCCGAATCCGACGCTCGCCGGTTACACTACATCATGTGGGGTTAAGGGTTTCAATATGCCAGAGAGGCGGTGGTAGCTCGGTCCGTCTCGCGTCGCCTCCTTCCAGCTTCCGTCCGGGTTCCGCAGGCCCGTCGAGGACAGATTGAGCTTCATTCCGGTCAGGAACACCCAGGCCGGCGCCGGCCGGTCGGCGAGCAGGGCCGCCTCCTTCTCGGGCAGGCGGTAACGCGCCAGCGCCCGTGCGGCGGGCGAGGCGAGGGCGCGGAAACTCTGCGGCGGGCGGTCGATCACCGCGATCGGGACCTGGCCGGCAATGCGGCGCCAGTCCTGCCAGCGGTGGAATTGAGCGAGGTTGTCGGCGCCCATGATCCAGACGAAGCGCAGGCCATGGAACCGGCGGCGCAAGGTGTTGATCGTGTCGATAGTGTAGCGCGTGCGGATGACGGATTCGAGACAGCTCACCTCGATGCGCGGATCGTTGGCGACCTCGCGCGCGGCCTGCATGCGCTCGCCGAGTCCGTGCAGCTTGCCGTTCTCCTTCAGCGGGTTGCCGGGCGTCACCAGCCACCAGACGCGATCGAGCTGCAGTCGCTTCAAGGCGAACTGGCTGATGGCGCGATGGGCCTGATGCGGCGGATTGAACGAGCCGCCGAGCAGGCCGATGCGCATCCCCGGTGTCGAGGGCGGGACCGCCTGCGCCACGCTCCGCGGCACCACGAATTCGTTGCTCAATGCCCGCGCCCTGCAAGTTGCCTTACGGCCGCGTCTGCCCGGTGCCGTGAACGCGATATTTGAAGCTCGTCAGCTGTTCGGCGCCGACCGGGCCGCGGGCGTGGAATCTGCCGGTCGCGATGCCGATCTCGGCGCCGAAGCCGAATTCGCCGCCATCGGCGAACTGGGTCGAGGCGTTGTGCAGCACGATCGCGGAATCGACCTCGTTCAGGAATTTTTGCGCCGCCGCCTCATCGGCGCTCACGATCGCATCGGTATGATGCGAGCCGTGGTCCTGGATGTGCGCGATGGCGCCGTCGACGCCGTCCACCACCTTCGCCGCGATGATCGCATCGAGATATTCGGTGTCCCAATCATCGTCGCTCGCGGGCTTCACCCGTGTGTCGATCTTCTGCACGGCGTCGTCGCCGCGCACCTCGCAGCCGGCCTCGATCAGCATCTCGATCAGCGGCTTCAGGCTCGTCGAGGCGCCGGCGCGATCGACCAGCAATGTCTCGGCGGCGCCGCAGACGCCGGTCCGCCGCATCTTGGCGTTCAGCACGATCGACTTCGCCATGGCGAGGTCGGCGCTGGCATCGACATAGACGTGGTTGACGCCCTCCAGATGCGCGAACACGGGAACGCGCGCTTCCGCCTCGACCCGCGCCACCAGGCTCTTGCCGCCGCGCGGCACGATGACGTCGATGCCGCCGTTCAGGCCGGACAGCATCATGCCGACCGCAGCGCGGTCGCGCGTCGGCACCAGGGTGATTGCGGCGTCGGGCAGACCGGCTTCGCGCAAGCCCTGCACCAGACACGCATGGATGGCACGGCACGAGCGGAAACTGTCGGAGCCGCCGCGCAGGATCACGGCATTGCCGGATTTCAGGCACAGCACGCCGGCGTCGGCTGCGACATTGGGCCGGCTCTCGAAGATCACGCCGACGACGCCGAGCGGCACGCGCACCCGCTCGATGGTCATCCCGTTCGGCCGCTGCCAGCGCTCGGTGACGATGCCGACGGGATCGGCGATACCGCGCACGATGTCGATGCCGTCGGCCATGGCAGCCACACGCGCGGGCGTGAGCGTCAGGCGGTCGATGAAGGAGGAGGTGGCGTTGCCGGCGGCGCGGGCTTCCGCGACGTCCTCGGCATTGGCGGCAAGAATCGTCGCGGCATTGGCCCGGATGACCTTGGCCATCGCCTCCAGCGCGCGGTTCTTCAAATCCGGCGGCGCCTGCGCCAGCACGCGCGCGGCGGCGCGGGCGGACTTTCCGAGATCGGACATCAGCGCCAGGAGATCGCTCGTTCGATCGGCATTGCCGTCAACGGCTTTGAGGGGGGCGGCCATGTGAGTTCAACCTTCTGCTAAGGCAGTGTCCTAGCACGGAAATCCCGCTTTTGCGAAGGCCCGGACGGGCAAGTCTGGGGCGCGATCGCGCGGCCGGCTCGGCCAATGACCCACCCCGGACGTCATGGCCGGCCTTGTCCCGGCCATCAACGGCTTGCCGTGGTCGAAGACCGCGGATGCCCGGGGCAAGCCCGGGCATGATGGCGAGAGGACCTTACCCGCCCATCACCAGATCGTCGCGATGGATCATCTCTGAGCGGCCGCTGATGCCGAGGATGGCCATGACATCGGGGGAGGAACGGCCGATGATGCGTTCGGCGTCGTCGGCGTCGTAGGCGATCAGGCCGCGGCCGACCTCGCTGGTGTCGGGGCCGCGCACGATCACGGCATCGCCGCGGGCGAACTGGCCCTCGACCTTGATCACGCCGGCCGGCAACAGGCTGGCGCCGCCGCGCAGCGCCGCCACGGCGCCGGCATCGATGGTCAGCGTTCCCTTCGGCTCCAGCGAGCCGGCGATCCAGCGCTTGCGCGAGGTGATCGGATTGGCCGGGGTCAGGAACCAGGTGCAGCGGCCGCCGTCGGCGATGGCCTGAAGCGGATGTTCGATCTTGCCGGAGGCGATCAGCATGTGGGTGCCGCCGGTCGTGGCGATCTTGGCTGCCTCGACCTTGGTCCGCATGCCGCCGCGCGACAGTTCGGATTCCGCATCGCCTGCCACCGCCTCGATCTCGGAGGAGATGCTTTCCACCACCGGGATCAGCTTCGCGTTTGGATTGCTCTTCGGCGGCGCGTCGTAGAGCCCGTCTATGTCCGACAGCAGGACCAGCAGATCCGCGCTCGCCATGGTGGCGACGCGCGCGGCGAGACGGTCATTGTCGCCGTAGCGGATCTCGGTGGTCGCGACCGTGTCGTTCTCGTTGATGACGGGGATGGCGCGCCATTCCAGCAGCTTGCCGATGGTGGAGCGGGCGTTGAGATAGCGGCGGCGCTCCTCGGTGTCCTGGAGCGTCACGAGAATCTGCCCGGCGCCGATGCCGTGCGCGCCGAGCACCTCGGACCAGATCCGCGCCAGCGCGATCTGGCCGACGGCCGCCGCGGCCTGGCTCTCTTCCAGCTTCAGCGGGCCGCGCGGCAGCTTGAGCCGGCTGCGGCCGAGCGCGATCGAGCCGGAGGACACCACGAGCACGTCGCGGCCTTCCTTGTGCAGCTTCGCCATGTCGTCGGCGAGCGCGGCGAGCCAGGAGGCGCGCACCTCGCCCTTGTCGGAATCGACCAGCAGCGCCGAGCCGACCTTGACGACGATGCGGCGGAATTGACTGAGTTCGGGGCTGGACATGGCGTGACGGACGATCTGCTCTGCACTGGGAAACGGCGGAGCGAGAGGCGGCGCCGATGAGGTCCGTTTTTGCAGCAGGACGATGGCCGGCGCAAGGCGGCCGGCATGGTAAACGGTGCAGCCCGGCCTTGTGTTGCGCGCCGGGCGGGTTCTAATGCGGTCAATAGTCCGGGACGGGAGAGGGAACGATGGACCGCCGCACATTCATGGCCGGATGTTTTGGGCTGCCCCTGCTGGCGCAAGGCGCGCGAGCGCAGTCGGCCCTGACGAAGATCATCTTTCCGTTCGCGGCGGGGGCCGGCGGCGACACGCTCTGCCGTCTGATCGCGCAGGAGATGGCGCCGGCGCTGCAACGGACCGTCGTGGTCGAAAATCGCACCGGCGGCGACGGTCTGATCGGCATCAAGTCGGTCAGGGGCGCGCCCCCCGACGGCAGCATGGTGCTGGTGACGACCGGTCCCACCATGTATCTGCTGCCGATGGTGGAGACGACACCGAGCTTCGACACCGCGAAGGACTTCGTGCCGGTATCGCTGCTGGCGCGGTTCGAGTTTGCGCTCGTGATCAGTCCCGCGATCGACGTGAACGACTTCAAGAGTTTCGTCGCGTGGCTGAAGGCGCATCCGGACAAGACCTCGTTCGGGGTGCCGAGCAACGGCACCATTCCGCATTTCACCGGCTCGAAGCTGGAGAAGGACCTCGGCATTCCCCTGACGCGTGTGCCCTATCGCGGCAGTGCGCCGATCCTCAACGACATCATCGGCGGCCACATCGCCTTCGGCATCACCACGCTGGCCGACGCGCTGCCGCAGCACCGTGCGGGGGGCGTGAAGATCATCGCGGTCTCGAGCGCGGGGCGCTCGCCCTTCGCGCCTGATGTTCCGACACTGAAGGAAAGCGGAATCGATCTCGTCGCGGACGCCTGGTACGGCATGTGGCTTCCCGCCGGCAGCCCGCCGGACGTCGCGCGCAAGCTCGCCGATGCGGCCGGTGCGGCACTGGCCAAGCCCGAGGTGAAGGAGAAGCTCACCGCGATCGGGCTGATCCCGATCGGCAGCGGCGCGGACGGATTGACCAGAGAGCTCGCCGCCAATACCGCGCTCTGGCAGCCGATCGTGAAGGCGACGGGCTACAAGATCGAGAATTGAGCTTCGCTCGTACGGCACGCTCCGCCGTCATGGCCGGGCTTGTCCCGGCCATCCACGCGTCCCCGCGATCGCAGAAAGACGTGGATGCCCGGGTCAGGCCCGGGCATGACGAGTTGAGAGAGCTTCGCTCTTCACTCACAGCTTCGCGCGCTGCGCGATGCCGTCCTTGATCGCAGCCAGCTCCGTCTCGTCCCAGATGCCGATCAGGATCCCGCCCTTCACCTGCAGCTGGTTGTCGGCATAGGCCGCGATCTTCTCGTACGGCGTGGTGATGTGACCGTTCGGATGCAGTGCCCAGTCGAACAGCTCGGCCTGCAATCGCGCGATGATCGCGGCGCAATCGGGATCGTCGCCGCGATCGAGATATTCGTCCGGATCGGTTTCGAGATCATAGAGCATCGGGCGGAAGCCTGAGGCGTGGATGTATTTCCAGCGGCCGTCGAACACCATGAACAGGCGGCAGCGCTCGATCGGCTGGTTCAGCTTCAGCCGGACGTCCTGCATCGCGTAGTCGTATTCGGAGAACGCGACCCTGCGCCAATCGCCCGGTGTCGGCCCGCGCAGCAGCGGCAGCAGCGATCGCCCTTCGAGGATGTGTCCCGGCACCTTGCCGCCGAAATAGTCGACGAAGGTCGGCGCGAGATCGATCGCCTCGACCAGCGCGTCGCTGCGCGTGCCGCGCGTGGCGTCGGCGTCCGCCGAGGGATCGATGACGATCAGCGGGATCTTCGCCGACTGCTCGTGGAACAGGTCCTTCTCGCCCATCCAGTGGTCGCCGAGATAGTCGCCGTGATCGGAGGTGAACACGATCATGGTGGTGTCCAGCAGGCCGCGTTCCTCCAGAAAATTCATCAGCACGCCCATCTGGTCGTCGATCTGGGTGATCAGGCCCATATAGGTCGGGATCACCTTCTCCCTCGCCTCATCGCGCGCCATGTTGCGGGAATAGCGCATGTCCATATAGGCGCCGAACACCGGATGCGGGTTCTGCCGCTCGCGCATCGAGCGGATCACCGGGATCATGTCCGCCGCCGAATACATGCTGGCGTAAGGCTCGGGCGCGATATAGGGCCAGTGCGGCTTGATGTAGGACAGATGCAGGCACCAGGGACGGCCGTCGGTCTCGGCCTCGCGGATGAAATCCATCGCGCGCCGCGTCATGTAGGGCGTCTCGGAATGCTCCTCCGGCACGCGAGCGGCCTTGTCGGCGTGCACCAGCAGCCAGCCGTTCTGCAAACCGCCGTCCTCGTCCGCCCCGGAATTGGCCCAGTGCTCCCAGGGATTGTCGGCTTCAAAACCATGCTCACGCAGATAGGCATCGTATTTCGGCCGCGGCCGGCCGGTCGGATGCAGGCCGTCGTCGCGCTCATAAGGCTCGAACCCGCATTCGGAGACATGCACGCCGATGACCGATTCCGGCGGGATGCCGAGCGCCTTCATGCCTTCGAGATCGGGCGCCATGTGGGTCTTGCCGACCAGCACGTTGCGCACGCCGATCTTCTTCAAATGATCGCCCAGCGTGGGCTCGCCGACGCGCAGCGGCCAGCCGTTCCAGTGCGAGCCGTGCGAGCGCATGTAGCGGCCGGTGTAGAACGACATCCGCGAGGGCCCGCAGATCGGCGATTGCACGTAAGCCTTGCTGAACAGCACGCCGCGCCTCGCCATCGCGTCGATGTTCGGCGTCTTCAGCGTGGGATGGCCGGTGCAGCCGAGATAGTCGTAGCGAAGCTGGTCGCACATGATCCAGAGAACATTCTTCGCGCGCGCCATGCGTCCTCACTCCGGCATTTCTTGATCTGCCGGATGCTGCGCTATCGATGGCGCGAAGACAACCTCTCCCCGCCGGGAGATGTTTGGAGAGAGCGCCGCTCCACCAAGCCTAGGCCGACCAGGGCTCGGCTTCGGCCGCGCTCTTGGCCTTGGCGGAGACGGGGGCTTCCCCGATCAGCTCCACCAGCGCGCGCAGCGCCTCCTTGACGCCCTCGCCGGTCGCGGCGGAGAGCAGCAGCGGCGTCTTCTTCGCGGCGCGCTTCAGGCGGTCCTTCTGCTTCTTCAGCTCGTCCGGCGCGACCGCGTCGATCTTGTTCAGTGCGACGATCTCGATCTTGTCGGTGAGCAGGCCGCCATAGGCGTCGAGCTCGTTGCGCACCGTCTTGTAGGCCTTGCCGGCGTGTTCGCAGGTCGCATCGACCAGATGCAGCAGCACGCGGCAGCGCTCGACATGGCCGAGGAAGCGGTCTCCGAGCCCGGCGCCTTCATGGGCGCCCTCGATCAGCCCGGGAATGTCGGCGAGCACGAATTCGCGCCCGTCGGAGTTCACGACCCCGAGCTGCGGATGCAGCGTGGTGAAGGGATAGTCGGCGATCTTCGGCTTGGCCGCGCTGACCTTCGACAGGAAGGTCGACTTGCCGGCATTGGGCAGGCCGACCAGGCCGGCATCGGCGATCAGTTTCAGCCGCAGCCAGATCCAGCGCTCCTCGCCGGGCTGGCCGGGATTGGCGTTGCGCGGCGCGCGGTTGGTCGAGGACTTGAAATGCGCGTTGCCGAAGCCGCCATTGCCGCCCTCGGCCAGCACGAATTTCTCGCCGACATTGGTGAAATCGTGGATCAGCGTCTCGCGATCCTCGTCGAAGATCTGCGTGCCCAGGGGCACTTTCAGCACGATGTTCTTGCCGTTGGCGCCGTGGCGGTCGGAGCCCATGCCGTTCTCGCCCTTCTGGGCCTTGAAATGCTGCTGATAGCGGTAGTCGATCAGCGTGTTGAGCCCATCGGCGACCTCGATGATGACATTGCCGCCGCGGCCGCCATTGCCGCCGGAGGGACCGCCGAATTCGATGAACTTCTCGCGGCGGAACGCCACGCAGCCGTTCCCGCCGTCACCGGAGCGGATATAGACCTTTGCTTCGTCGAGGAATTTCATGGGGCATAGGTAGGCCAGCGGGTCCCCCACGGCAACCCGGACTTGCCCCGGAAATGGCCGAAACTCCGCGATTTCGCCCCCGTGCTTAACCGTCCGGACGGCTTGGGGCCGATCTGGATGTGATATAGCCGGGCCGGACAGGGGTGATGACGACGATGCGGCGGCGGGACTTCATGGGCGGGGCGATTTCGGTCGCGGTGGTGTCGCAGGCCCGCGCGCAGCCGGCCGTGCCGGTCATCGGCTTCCTGCATGCCGGCTCGGCGGAGGAAAACGTCAAGCGCCTCGCCGCGTTCCGCAAGGGACTTGCCGACAGCGGTTTCAGCGAAGGCCGGAACGTTACCATCGAATATCGCTGGGCCTCCGGTCGCAACGACGATCTGCCGGCGCTGGCGGCCGATCTCGTCCGCAGGCAGGTCGCGGTGATTGCGACGCCCGGCAGCACGGGGGCCGCCGTCGCGGCCCGCCAGGCGACGTCGGAGATTCCGATCGTGTTCTCGTCGGGTTCGGATCCGGTCGCGCTCGGCCTCGTCGACAGCCTCAACCGTCCCGGCGGCAACGCCACCGGCATCACCTCGCTGAATGCGGAACTGTCGGCCAAGCGGCTCGGCGTGTTTCGCGAACTGGCGCCGAAGGTCTCGCGCTACTTCACGCTGGTGAAGCCGAGCTCGGCGCTGGCCGCGCCCTTTGCCGCCGATCTGCAGCGCGCCGCCACCCCGCTCGGCCTGCGCATCGAGGTGCTCGAGGCCGAGACCGAGGCCGACATCGACACGGCGTTCGCGCGCCTGCCGTCCGAAGGCGCCGGCCTCGTTCTGGGTCCGGAAGGCTTCTTCTATGTCTACCGCGCGCGCATCGCCGGCCTCGCGCTGCGTCGCCGCGTGCCGACCATCTTCGACGTCCGCGACTATGTCGAGGCCGGAGGTCTGGCGAGCTACGGCTCGGACTATTACAACGTGATGGAACTCACCGGCCAGTATACGGCGCGGGTGCTGAAGGGCGCGCGGCCGGCCGAGCTGCCGGTGCAGCAGGCGACCAAGTTCGAACTCGTGCTCAACCGCAGGACCGCCGGCGTGCTCGACCTCGCGATCGCGCCGACGCTGCTGGCGACCGCCGACGACGTCATCGAGTGACGGCTATTCCGGCCGGCGGCGGATCAGGAATTTCTGCAGGCCTTCCAGCACCAGCTCCTTGCGCTGGTTGAAGATGGTGCTGCGCAGCGTCACCACGCCGGTGGTGCGGCCCGGCGCCAGCTCGGTGACCTCGAGCGCCGGGTAGATCGTGTCGTCGGCGTAGACGGGCTTGAGGAACCGGCTCGACTGTTCGAGGAAGCCGACCAGGGAGTCCTCGACCATGAACGGGAACAAGCCTGCCCCCGGCGCGGTGTGGATCAGCGTCTGGAAGCCGTGCGCGAGCAGCTGCGGCATGCCGCGGGCGCGGCAATATTCCACGTCATAGTGCACGGGGTGGGTGTCGCCGCTCGCGGTCTGGAACGCCGCGAACACCGCCGAGGTCTGGGTGCGGCTCGGCAGCACGAAGCGCTCGCCGAGGACGAAATCCTCGAACCAGCGCTGCGCGGGGACCATCCGGTGCTGTGCGGGATCGAAATCGGTCATGTTCATGCTCTCTGGTCGATGATGCGTGGATCGCTACCGCGCCGCGAAGCGTGCGACAATCCGCTCAATCTGGCTTGTGTGGGGTTGCCGCGGTCGCTCACGACATTAAAACGGGCCGCAGGCGACCCCCGTCGCTGGTGTCCGACGCTCTCTCCGCTCGTCATTGCGAGCGAAGCGAAGCAATCCAGTCCGTCTCTGCGGTGGCAGACTGGATTGCTTCGTGGCGAGAGCTCCTCGCAATGACGAGCCCCCGAGTTCACGCCCGCATCAATGCCCCTGTTCAAGAATCCCTCCGCCTATGACGACCGCTCGGCGCGGCTGGCCGGCATCGCGCTGATGCTGCTGTCGATCTTCATGTTCTCGTTCGGCGACGCCATGGGCAAGTTCCTGGTCGGGACCTATTCGGTGGGGCAGCTGCTGTTCCTGCGCGCCTGTGCGGCGCTGCTGCTGCTGTCGCCGCTGATCTGGCGGCAGCGACACGACTTCCTGCATCCGGAGCGGCCGTGGCTGCAGCTGTTCCGCGTCGTGCTGTCGACGCTGGAGGTTGCCGCGTTCTTTCTCGCCACCGTCTATCTGCCGCTCGCCGACGTCATCACCTACTACCTCGCCGGCCCGATCTTCGTCACTGCGATGTCGGCGATCTTCCTGCGCGAGAAGGTCGGCTGGCGGCGCTGGACCGCGATCCTGATCGGCTTCTGCGGCGTCTTGATCGCGCTGCGGCCCTCGGCGCAGACGGTCAGCCTGCCGGCGCTGATCGCGCTCGGCGGCAGCCTGTCCTTCGCCACCCTGATGCTGATCACGCGCAGCCTGCGCAAGACGCCCGACATCGTGATGGCGTCCTCGCAATTCGTCGGCACCTTTTCGCTCGGCGCGGTGCTGTCGGCCTTCAACTGGGTGCCGCCGACGCCGGGCAGTCTCGTCATCTTCGCGGCGGCCGGGGCCATCTCGGTGACGGCGCTGTTCTGCGTCAACCGCTCGCTCAAGCTGGCGCCCGCCAGCGTCGTCGTGCCCTATCAATATTCGATGATCGTCTGGGCGGTGATCTTCGGCTATGTCGTGTTCAACGATGTGCCGTCGACCGCTACGCTGCTCGGCGCCGCCATCATCATCGGCGCCGGGTTCTACATCTACCTGCGGGAGCGGGATCTCGGGCGGGAGAGCGGGCAGGTGAATCCGCCGGTGTAGTGCCCACCCTCCCCTGGAGGGGGAGGGTCGATCGCGCGAAGCGCGAGCGGGGTGCGGTGATCTCTCCCCACGGGCACTGTACGAGGTGGAGAGACCGTCACCCCACCCCGTCTCACATCTTCGCTGCGCTCGATGTGAGCCGACCCTCCCCCTCCAGGGGAGGGGAAGCATCGCCCCTAACGCACCCGCCGCGCGCTGCTCCAGCTCTTCAGCGAGGCCCAGACGCTGCGCGAGAGGCGGAAGCAGTCGACCGGGGTGGACGAGCCGAGCGCCAGGAAGCGATGCAGCTGCACGCCGCTCCACTGGAAGCCGCACTTCTCCAGCACCTTGCGCGAGGCCGGATTGGTGACGCGGGTGCCGGCATGGAGATGATCGTTGTCGAACTCCTCGAAGAAGAAGTCGATCGCGCCGCGCGCGGCCTCGGTGGCGAAGCCGCGGCCCCAATGCTCGACGCCGAGCCAGTAGCCGAGTTCGGCATGATCCGGCTCCGAACGGTCGATGCCGACCATGCCGAGCGGCGTGCCGTCATGCTCGATCAGGAACACGGTCTCGCTGTCGAGCTCGGCCGTGGCGCGGATGAAATCGACGGCGTCGTCCTGCGAATAGGGATGCGGCAGGCGCCGGGTGTTCTCGGCGACGCGGCGGTCATTGGCGAGGCGGGCGATGGTCCTGACGTCGGCCAGGGTCGGCCGCCGCAAGGTCAGCCGCTCGGTGGCGACGACGCTGGGTCTCGCCTCCTGCAAGGTCACGCTCGAGAAATCCTGCAACATGTCCGGCTCCGTGAAAGTCACTAAGTCAAAAGTGAGCAGGTCAAACGAAAGGGGAGGCCGGTTTCCCGCCTCCCCTGGAGCCCTGATCTTGCGATCTTGAAGGACTCCGCCGGTTCGGTCAGGGACCCGGCGGACTCCGTATTTGATCCGCCGTCTATTCAGCCGCCTCGGCGACCGGGAGCACCGATACGAAGGTGCGACCGTTGGCTTTGGCCTGGAACGCAACACGACCCTCGATCTTGGCGAACAGAGTATGGTCCGTGCCCATGCCGACATTGAGGCCGGGGTGCCAAGTGGTGCCGCGCTGACGCGCAATGATGTTGCCGGGAGTGACGATCTCCCCGCCGAACGCCTTGATGCCGAGGCGCTTGCCCTTCGAATCGCGTCCGTTACGCGATGAACCGCCTGCTTTTTTGTGAGCCATGGCTCGTCTCCAAGATCCTGCGTATGTCTAGGTCAATTCCTTGACGGAATCATTTCAAAAGGTCGCACGCCCCATTTCGTGATGAGGCGTGATCGGTTGCCGCGTTACTCGGCGGCTTCCTGCGCGGGCGCGGCCTTTTCCTTCTTCGGACGCGGGCCCTTGGTGGGCTTGGCGCCGTCGGCCAGGATCTCGCTGATGCGCAGCACGGTGATCTCGTCGCGATAGCCGCGCTTGCGGCGCGAATTCTTGCGGCGGCGCTTCTTGAACGCGATGACCTTCGGTCCGCGCTTGTGGTCGAGCACCTCGACCGCAACGGAGGCGCCGGCCACCGTCGGAAGGCCCAGCACCGGCGTGTCGCCGCCGAGCACCAGCACTTCATTCAACTGCAGGATCGTGCCGACTTCGCCTTCGATCTTGCCTACTTCGAGAACATCATCCGGCTCGACGCGGTATTGCTTGCCGCCGGTTTTGATGACTGCGAACATCGTTTTTGTCTCCGTGTTCAATCCCGGCCTCGCGACGCGACGCGTCAAGGGCCGGCTTTTTGTCAGTCGCTATGGGTTTATGACGTTTTGCGCGGGCGGGAGTTATCCCATTGAAAACCCACGCAAAAACAAGCGGCGCGAGAAACGCCCCGCGCCGGTTGTCGGACTTATAGCGGGGAGCCGCCGCAAGTCAAGGATTTCCGCCGAAAACGGCCCGGATCCGGGCCATTTGGCCCTTTTGCCGGAATCCCCGCCCGCTTTGCAACCAACGGGTTCCCGCGCCGTTGTCTCCGCGATTTTTGAACAGCGGGCATAGGGCAATTCATGGCAACGGACGAACTGGTCAAGACCACGACGGGCATCGCCCATCACGGCGCCGGGCGGCTGCCGTCGGTGGAGATCGACAGCTTCAACATCGAGATCAAGGACGAGGACGGCTTCCTCGGCGACCGCGCCAGCAAGGGCGCCTTTCGGGACATCCTCGACCGCTGGCGCAAGCCGCTGCGCAAATCCGGCAAGGACCCGTTCGGCGACGAGCCCTCGGACGAGATCAGCAAGAAGACGCTGGACGCGGTGCTGGTCGGCGACGACACCGAGGCCTCCGCCATCGTGCACAGCGCGATCGAGGATTTCGCCCAGGAACTCGCCTATGTGACGCGGCGCTTTCTCAAGACCAAGGCCTGGGCCAAGACCGAGCGCATCGTGGTCGGCGGCGGCTTCCGCGACTCCCGGCTCGGCGAGCTCGCGATCGCCCGCACCGAAATCATCCTGCGGGCCGAGGACGTGAAGATCGAGCTGGTCCCGATCCGCAACCATCCCGATGAGGCCGGCCTGCTCGGCGCGCTGCACCTCGCGCCCTCCTGGATCTTCGAGGCGCATGACAGCATCCTCGCCGTCGACATCGGCGGCACCAACATCCGCTGCGGCGTGGTCGAGACTGGCTGGAAGAAGGCGAAGGACCTGTCGAAGGCCTCAATCTGGAAGTCCGAACTGTGGCGCCACGCCGACGACGAGCCGACCCGCGAGGGCGCCGTGAAGCGGCTTACAAAGATGCTGAAGGGACTGATCTCCGAGGCCGAGGAGGAGGGCTTCAAGATCGCGCCCTTCATCGGCATCGCCTGTCCCGGCGTCATCAATGCCGACGGCTCCATCGAAAAGGGCGCGCAGAACCTGCCGGGCAATTGGGAGAGCAGCAAGTTCAACCTGCCGGCGAGCCTGATCGAGGGCATCCCCGTCATCGGCGAGCACGACACCGCGATCCTGATGCACAATGATGGCGTGGTGCAGGGGCTCTCGGAAGTGCCGTTCATGCAGGATGTCGGCCGCTGGGGCGTGCTCACCATCGGCACCGGCCTCGGCAATGCCCGCTTCACCAACCGCCGCAAGGAGAGCGGCAAGGACGGTGGCAAGGACAATGGCAAGGACCGGGATACCGCGGAGAGCGGGAAGAAAAAGAGCAAGGCCGACAAGGAGTAACCTTGAAAGGTTAGGTTAAGGGCGGGATTGCGTTGCGGGAAGTCCCCTGCACGCTAGGGTCGAATCGTCGCCTCACCTGGCCGGCGAAGCCGCCCTTCCTGGCCAGTATTTCAATGAGCGGCACCGGGACCGCCAGTGTTTACCGCGTCTGGCGGTCCCACCCCGTTTTTCCACGCCATGATCGAACGAGCCCGCACGCGGCCGCGCCGCCGGTGCGCTCCCTTCCCCGCTTGCGCAGGGCTATCGCATATGGTGTGCACGATGCGGCGGCATTTGCAGTCGGCTCCCTCTCCCGCTTGTGGGGGAGGGCGGGGGTGGGGGCTGTCTCCGCATTGGGATCGTTGAGAATTGCGGAGGATGTCCCCGGGTGGTGAGAGCCCTCACCCGCCGCGCTCTTCGAGCGCGTCGGCCTCTCTCGCAAGCGGGAGAGGCCGGGGGACCGGCCCTGGGGCCAGCAGCGCGACCAGCGCCCACCCTCACCCCCACCCCACCCGATGAAAGAACCCCGCGATCTCCTCCGCCGCGCGGTCCGGATCCTCCCGGTGCGGGAAGTGCCCGACACCTCCGAACATCGCGACATCGAGATCGACGAACGTCTCCCCCAGCCGGTCCGTCCATTCAAACGGAAACAGCGGATCATGCTCCGCCCAGCGCACGCAGGTCGGCACGTCGATTCGCGGCAGGCGCGGCGCCTCGCCCTTCATCATCGCGACGCGCCCGGCATGCGAGGCCCGGTAATGCGCAAAGCCGCCGGCGAGATTGCCCGGCTTGAGGAAATTGTCGGTGAATGCCTCGATCACGTCGTCGAAGGCGTCCTTGCGATGCGCCCAGCCCTTCAGGAAGTGGCTGATGTAGAGCCGGCAGCTCTCCCGGGAGGCGCCGACCAGCGCGGGCGCCATCTCCATCTGGTGGAAGGATTGATACCAGATGTGGTTCAGCCTTTCAGGCGCCGCCATCCGCGGCCCGATCCCGGGATGGACGAAATCGAAGAAGAACAGTCCGGCCAGCCGCCCGGGCGCGGCGCGCGCCAGCGGCTGCATCACGGCGCCGCCGACGTCATGGCCGACCACGCCGAATCGCCTGATGCCAAGGGCATCCATCAGCGCCAGCATGTCGGCCGCATGGCCGTCCGGCCCGAACGGCCCGTCCGGTTTGGCGCTGTCGCCGAAGCCGCGCAGATCGGGCGCGATCAGCTGGAAGCGGCCGTCGAGCCGCCGCATCACCGGCTCCCAGGTCAGCCAGAATTCCGGCCAGCCATGCAGCAG
>CAYREH010000077.1:0-24776 GCA_964423245.1 uncultured Bradyrhizobium sp.
GTCTCGATGGCTTCGATGACGCGCTGGGCGTCGCGCATCAGATAGCGGTCGATCTTCTCGGTCGGCAGGTCCTCGGCGATGCGGGCGAGCAGCCGGGCCAGATGCAGGATTTCGCGATGGGCGCGGCTCATCGCCGACAGGCCGTGGCGCTCGCGCAGAACGCGGGTCAGCCTGGGATAGACATCGTCCTCGTCCGCACGTTCGTGTGCGACGATGCTGCCCTGAACCAGACGCTGCGCCCGGCCAATCAGGGCCGCGGCGGTCTCGGGATTGGCATCGTCCAGTTCGTCGACGATGCGGCGAAGACGGTCGAGGTCGGCGAACAGGGCCTGGTGGTCATGATGCAGGGTGAGCCCCTGCTCCGCGCTGATCCGCGAGCCGCTGCGATGCATTCCCGGCGTGAGCGCCCGCAGCGCGTTCAGGATCACCGCGACGTCGATGGCTTCCTGGACGAGTGCCGCCGGCACGGGCTCGAGCCAGCCCGCCGTCGCGGCCAGCATCGCCACCAGCGACAGACCCATCCCCACGACGATGCTTTGCAACGCGATCCGGCGCGCCCGCTGCGCGATGATGATGGCCTCGCCGACGCGGTCCAGCCGGTCCGCCAGGATGACGACGTCGGCGGCCTCGGACGAGGCGCTGGCGCCGCGTGCGCCGAGCGCGATTCCGATATCGGCCACCGCCAGCGCCGGTGCGTCGTTGATACCGTCCCCGACCATGATGGTCGGATGTTGCCGCTGCTCGCTGCGCACCGCCTCGACCTTGTCGGCCGGCACGCGGTCGGCCAGCACGGCATCGAGGTCGAGCGCGGCGCCGATCGCGTTGGCCGACGCTGCGCGGTCTCCCGTGACCATCACCATGCGGGCAATACCGGCCTCGCGCAGCAGCCGGATCGCGCGCGGCGTGTCGGCTCGGAGTTCGTCGGCGAGCAGCAACGCGCCGACGGCGCGGTCGTCGACGGCAACGAAGACGATCAGCGCGGAGCGCCATGACGCCCGACGCATCGCCCGCAGCTCCCACGGCGCCGGCTCGGTGCGCGGCAGCACCAGGCCGCGGGCGCCGGCGACGACCTTGCGTCCGTCGATGACGCCGCTGAGGCCCGTTCCCATCGTCTCCTTGACGTGCGCGGGCGGTTTCAGTGTCAGGCCCCGGTCGCGGGCGGCCGCGACGATGGCCTTGGCGATGACGTGGTGCGAGGCCTGTTCGAGCGAGGCGCCGAGCGCCAGGACCTCATCCGGATTTTCGCCCGGCGCGACTTCGACCGACAGCAGGCGCGCCCCGCCGACCGTCAGCGTGCCGGTCTTGTCGAACAACACGGTGTGGGCGCGTGCCAGCGCCTCCAGCGCCCCTCCTCCCTTGGCGAGGATGCCGCGGCGGGCGGCCTGCGCCACGCCGGCGATGAAGGCGACCGGTGCGGCCAGGATCAGCGGGCATGGTGTCGCGGCGACCAGCACGGCGAGGCTGCGGCCGAGATCGCCGGAGATGCGCCAGGCCACGAAGGCCAGCACCAGCGTCACGGGCAGGAAGATCAGCGCGTAGCGATCGGCCAGTCGCACGAACGGCGCCTTGGCGGTCTGCGCCGCCGTCACCATGCGCACGATACCGGCATAGGTGCTCTCCCCGGCCGGCGCGGTGACAATGAGGGAGAACGTCTGCCCAGCGTTGAGCGAGCCCGACAGCACGGCGCTGCCGCGGGCCTTCTCGACCGGAATCGGCTCACCCGTCACGGCGGATTCGTCGATGGTCGCGGAGTCCGAGCCGACGATGCCGTCAACCGGCACGATTTCGCCCGCGCGCACCAGCAGGTCGTCGCCGACCGCGACCTCTTCGATCGCAATTTCTTCGATCGTCTCACCGATCTTGCGATGAGCGAGGCGCGGCGCCCGGTCGACCAGCGACCGCAGGTCGCGCTCGGCACGGGCAATCGCGATCTCCTCCAGCACGTTACCGCCCGAATACATCAGGGCGACGACGGCGCCGGCCAGCGGCTCTCCGAGCACGAGCGCCGCACTCATCGACAGGAGCGCGATGGCATCGACGCCCATCCGGCCGTTGAGGAGATCCCTGACGATCGAGACGGCGAGGCCAGCAATGACAGGTGCGGTCCCGGCTTGCCATGCGAGGTCAGCCCAATCCGGCCGCCCCGCGAAATGCGCGACAAGGCCACCGGCAAGGCCGGTGATCGCGATGGTGACCAGGGCCCATCGCAGGATCCGTTCAGAGGACATCAGGTTGTTCCGCGGCTGTCTGCCGCATATTCCAGGATATGCCGATCTGGCTCTTGATGGGGATCAAGCGCCCTGCCCGGATTGAAGGCGCGGGTCTGCGCTACATCATCGCGCTGCGAACCAGCATGTAGATCGCGACCGCACAGATCAATGCGGCGAAGACCGTGTTCAGGGCGCCCTTTCGGGCAGCCAACAGGCCGGCGGAATAGGTGCCGACCAGCCCGCCAAGGACACCGCCGGCGACGAACAGAGCGGCCAGCGTCCAGTCCACATAGCCGGACCATGCGTAATTCGCCGCGGCCGTGAGGCCGAAAGCCGTGACCGCCAGCAAGGACGAGCCGACCGCATAGAGGATCGGCATGCCGGTGGCTGCAATCAGGGCCGGCACGATCAGGAACCCACCGCCAATCCCGAAGAAACCGGACAGGGCTCCCGTTGCAAGGCCGAAGCCCAGCAATCTCGGCAAGTTCTCGCGATTGAGCCTGACCGAAGGCTCACCCTCGCCGCCGCGCCCGCGCACCATGATGACGCCGACCGCGAGCATCACGAGGGAGAACAGGACGAGCAGCTTCTGCCCGTCCATGATCTTCCCGAGCGTCGAGCCGAGATAGGCTCCCGTCACGCCGGCCAGCGTGAACACGGCAGCGCAGCGCCATTTTACGTGGCCAGCCCGGATGTGACTGACGAGGTTCAGGGCCGCATTGACCGCGACCGCGACAGCGCTGGTGCCGATCGCGACATGCGGATCGGGCACACCGACGAGATAGATGAGCAGCGGGACCGCGAGGATCGAGCCGCCGCCGCCGGCGAGGCCCAGCGAAAAGCCGACCAGCGAACCGGAGGCTGCGCCGAGCGCCCCCTGGGTCAGGGATAACATCGCGAACATCGGTCTTGCCTCATGTCATGCCACCCGCGGCGACGCACCGCCCAACTGACGGTTCCATGGTGCGCGCATCAGCAGGCGGGCCATGCCGCAGAAGCCGGTGACCCCGGCTGCAAGCAGGCCGCCGCCGACCAGTGCCGGCACGGCCAGGAACCATGGCGAGAGAAACAGACCGGCCAGCGTGCCGACCAGCGCAAGACCGCCCGCACCGATCTGCACCTGACGCTGCAATTCGATCGGCTGACCGCGGTCGGCCACGACCGGAAAGCCCTCCTTGCGCCAGGCCTCGAGCCCGCCTTCAACGATGAAGGCCTCACAAGCCCCATTCGTGGTCATTGCAAGCCGGGACGCATTGGCTGCCGTGCGGGCGCCGCTCTTGCAGTGAAACAGCACTGTTCTGCCTCGGTGAGCGGCAAGGCCGGCCTCGTCGATCAATGAAAGTGGCAGGTTGATCGCGCCCTGGATGCGCTCGCGCGCATGTTCGTCGCTTTCGCGGACGTCGATGAGAACGGCGCCATCGCCGAGCAGTTGGCGGGCCTTCGTGGCGGGGATCGTCTGTAGCGTCATTTCAAGTCTCCTCAGTCGGGTTCAGCGCGTCTTGGCTTTGGCTGGCGCGCAATACAGCTTGTGCAAGGTGGCGAAGAGCTGCTCGATGCGCGGATCGGCGATCCGATACCAGAGCGTCTGACTCTCGCGCCGGAACGTGATCAGCCCTTCCCCGCGCATCTTCGACAGGTGCTGCGACAGCGCCGATTGCGACAGGCCGACGGCTTCTGCGAGCGAATTCACGCTGTCCTCGCCGCACTCGACGAGCCTGCAGAGGATCATCAATCGCCGTTCATTCGCTAACGCACGCAGGATGCCGGCGACTTCGGTTGCCTGTTTCTCGAAACTGTCCAGATCAAGGGTCGAAAACGCCATGTGACTTCATCCATATTTTAGACATTGCTTATTTAGATGATGCTAATATATAAGTCAAGGCCAAGGGCTGCAGCATCAGGAGGTTTCACATGTCAGACCCCATCATCCGCGCGTTCTTCGATGAACCGACCAACACAGTGAGCTATATCGTCGCCGACGCTGCGACGAGGCAGGCGGCGATCATCGACCCGGTCCTCGATTACGATCACAATTCGGGCGAAGTCGACACGCGTTCCGTCGAAGCCATGCTGAAGGCGGCCGCCGAAGCCGGCTACAGCATTGCCTGGGTGCTGGAGACCCATGCCCACGCCGATCACCTTTCCGGAGCCCCCTTCGTCAAGGCGAGGACCGGCGCGAAGATCGGCATCGGCGAGCACATCACGGACGTGCAGCGCATCTTTCGGCCGGTGTTCAACGCCACCGACCTCAAGACCGATGGCAGCGACTTCGATCATCTGTTCCGGGACGGCGAGCGCTTCCGGATCGGCGAGCTCGAAGCCGAGGTTCTCTATACGCCGGGTCACACGCCCGCTGATGTGTCCTACAAGATCGCCGATGTCGTATTCGTCGGCGACACGCTGTTCATGCCGGATTACGGCACCGCCCGTGCTGACTTCCCCGGCGGTGACGCGCACAAGCTGTATGGATCGATCCAGAAACTGCTCGCTCTGCCGTCAGAGACGCGGTTGTTCATGTGTCACGATTACAAGGCACCGGGCCGTGACAGCTATGCCTGGGAGACGACCGTGCGCCAGCAGCGGGCCGGGAATGTGCACGTCCACGACGGCGTGCCGGAAGATGCGTTCGTGGCGATGCGGCAGGCACGTGACAGCACGCTGGCCGCGCCGCGTCTGCTGCTGCCCTCGATCCAGGTCAACATCCGGGCCGGCAACTTTCCGCCGGCCGAGGCCAACGGCGTGCGATATCTCAGCATTCCGGTCAAGCTGAAGCAGGAGGTGGAGGCCTGCGTCTAGACAGTCTGGTCAAAGCTGCGACGACCTGCGCGCGTGGAACGGCCGATCAATGGGACAACAGCACCGGCACGGGCGGCCTGCTCAGGATGCTCCGGGTCGCGCCGCCCAGAATGAATTCGCGGAACCTGGTGTGGCCATAGGCGCCCATCACCAGGAGATCCGCCTTCCGGGCGGCCAGCTGCGTGGCGAGAACGTTGCCGATCGGCTGGCCGCCGGCATCGACGTCCTCGGCGATGACGTCGATGCCGTGCCGCGCCAGATTTCGGGCCAGCTCGCTCGACGAGCGCCGGCTCGCGATGTCCTTTTCGCGCGTCACCGTGAGGATGCAGACCTCGCGCGCTTTTTCGAGCAGGGGAATGGCATCGGAGACGGCGCGCGCGGCGGCGCGGCTGAAATCCCAGGCGACCACGACGCGGTTCAGCTCGATCTCCGCGGATGACGACGTTTCCGGCAGGACCAGCACCGGCCGCCCCGCCCCGAAGATCAAGGCTTCCGCATGCCATTGATCCGCAGACTCCGGCGCCGGGACGATGGTGAGGTCGCGCAGCCTCGCATAGTCCACCAGCAGGCCCGGAAGATCCGTGGTCAGGCAGCGATCGTGGATGATCTCGTGCAGCACGCCCGATTTCTGCGCGGACGCCTCGAAGGCCGCCAGCAGATCCTGCGCGCTGCGTTTGCTCTTTTGCGCCTCGCCAGCGACCACGGCGCCGACATGGCCGGCACCGGACAGGAAGCTGCCGGGAATCTCGACATGGACCTCGCAGGAGATCGCCGCGATATGGGCGCCGAGCCTCGAGGCCAGCGAGACGGCGCGATCGATCGCTCCCACAGAGGTCGGATCCGGATAGCTCTCCAGAGTGAGCAGGATGTCCTTGATGGCCATTGAAGTCTCCTTGATGCGTTACTTGGCTCGATGCTGTGGGGTCCGAACGAGTGCGGCGCAGACCGGATGCCGTTGGCTTCCGCGCAAGTCCCTCATGCGACATCATCACGCAGATGGATGCATCGTTGAGCAGTCCGCGCGTCACGCCGCCGAACATCCACTCGCCGAGCCGGCTGTGTCCGTAGCCACCGGTGACGATCAGATCCGCGCCCTGCTCCGCGGCGATACGCGCCAGATGATGGGCATCTGCGTCGGCCATGTGGACGCGCACGTCGATCTCGGGCGTCACGCCATGCAGCCTGAGATAAGACGCGACGTCGCGAACCCGGCGACGCGCGGCGTCCTGCTCGTCCGACCTGCAGATCTCGACGATTGACACCTGTGCCGCCTTCGTCAGGAACGGCAGCGCGTCACGCACCGCGAGCCGGGCCTCCCTCGTGTCCTTCCATCCGAGCAGAATGCGGTCCGCCTTCAGGACGGCGACATGATCGGGCACCATCAGCGTCGGCCGGCCCATGCGCATCATGGCTTCGGCTGGATCGATGAGATGAACGGCATCGATCTTCGGTTGGGTCCGGCGGATCACGACCAGATCGGCGGATCGCGCTTCGTTGACGAGAAAACCCGTCGGGTATTCCACACGCCAGCGCCAAGCGACCCGCTCCGCAGGGAGGCCGGCGACGCGGCGGAACCATTGCTCCTTGTCGGCCAGCGCCGTTCGCAACCGCTCCAGATCGACCGCGGTCGTCTCCTGGATGATCACCCCCTCGGCGACGAAAGGCGGCTCGACCGACGCGGCGGACACGCCGATCAGCGATGCGCCGAATTTGCCGGCGAGGTCGCGCGCCACGCAAACCTGCCCTTCCGCCTGCTGCCCGGGGTCGACATAGACCATCACCGCCGCGATCGTCATGCTATGCTCCACTCTCTGAGCGTCCTTTCTCGCATCTGGGGCCCACGTCCGATTGACCCAAATCAACCGGATCCGCGGCCTTCAGGCCGATACATGTGACCTCTCGTCCCGTTCAGTCGTCATGGAAGCCGTGCCGCAGAAGCAGACCCCACCTCCGGCAGGCTTGCGGCGACGCATCGGCCTGCCCCTGCTCGTTCTCTACGGAACAGGCGTCACCGTCGGCGCCGGCATCTACGTCCTGATCGGGGCGGTTGCCGGTCATGCGGGCACCTACGCGCCCTGGGCCTTCGCGCTGGCAGCCGTGGTGATGGCGTTCACGGCCGCCTCCTATGCGGAACTCGCCACCCGCTATCCCGTCAGCGCCGGAGAGGCCGCCTATGTCCGCGCGGCCTTCCAGTCCCGATGGGCGTCCACGAGCGTCGGCTGCTTGCGGCTCGCGACCGGAACGGTCGCGGCCGCGGCGGTGACCTTGGGCGGCGCCGGCTATATCGGGCAATTGATCGACGTTCCTGCTTCGCTGATCGTCGTGGCGATGGTCGTTGCCCTCGGCGCGGTCGCGGCGTGGGGCATTCTGGAATCCGTCATGCTGGCCGGGCTGCTGACATTGATCGAAACCGGAGGGCTGGTGTGGATCGTCGCCGCAGCCATTCAGTCCGATCTCGCATTCGGACATGCGCTGCTCGCCCCGCCGCCCATGGATCTGCGTGTGCTCTCCGGCATCACCTTTGCGAGCCTGCTCGCGTTCTTCGCCTTCGTCGGCTTCGAGGATCTCGCCAATGTCGTGGAAGAGGCGAAGAATCCGAAACGCAACATTCCGCTGGCGATGGCCTTCACCCTGCTCATCACCTCCGTTCTCTATGTGACGATCGCGGCCATCGCCGTGAGCGCGGTGCCGACCGGCCTGCTCGCGGCCTCGCCCGCTCCGATGAACCTGGTCTTCACCGCCGTGGCCGGGATCAGTCCGACGACGTTCACCGCCATCGCGATCGTCTCCACGCTGAACACGATCCTCGCCCAGATGACGATGACCGCACGGGTGGTTTACGGCATGGCGCAGCAGGGCGACCTGCCGCGCGTCCTCGGCGGCGTCCATGCGTGGACGGGGACGCCGCTGATCGCAACCGCGCTGGTGATGCTTGCGGTCGCGGGCCTTGCCCTGACGATACCGCTGGAACGGCTGGCGGAAGCCACCTCGCTGGCGACCCTGGCGATCTTCGCCTGCGTCAACCTCTCCCTGTTGCGCATCAGGACGCTGCAGACCGATCCCGATGTCACCATCATTCGCGTCCCTCTCTGGGTCCCCTGGCTCGGCCTCGCCACCTGCGTGCTGATGATGGGTAACGCACTGCTGTGAAGGGCGAACGCATGAAGGACGGCAGCCAGATGCCCACGATCTCCCCGCCTCCCGCGAGCACGGATCGAAGACCGGCGCCAATCACGCTCGTCGTCGCGATCGTGCTGTGCCTCGCGCTCTGTGTGTTCATGGCGATGCCCTTTCTCGGCGCGATCGTCTGGTCGATCACGCTCGCCGTTCTGTTTGCGCCCTTCGACAGGATCGTCAGCGACCGCATCGGGTCCCGCGGCCTGTCGGCCATGGTCACCGTGATCGTGACGGCCTGCATCGTGGTGGTCCCCGCCATTCTGGTCGCAGGCACCCTGCTGAACGAAGCCGTCCGCAGCGCGGCTCTCGTCGTCCCGATGTTCGAGAGGCAGGACTGGCTGACCGAGATCAGCAGCCATCGCTGGCTCGCCCCGGCGCTGCAATGGGTGCAGGACAAGGTGGATTTTCCGGATCTGATCCAGACGGCGACGTCGGCGCTCGCCAATTGGAGCGGCTCGGTGCTGCGCGCGTCCTTTTCCGGAGTCGCCAACCTGCTGCTGACCTTCTACTTCCTGTTCTACATGTTGCGCGACCGGACGACGATCATGGCCGCTGCAGGCAAGAATCTCCCGCTGTCGGACACCGAATTCGCCCGGCTCTGTGACCGCGTCGCCGACACGATCTTCGCCACCGTGCTGGGGACGCTCGCGGTGGCCGCGCTGCAGGGCGGGCTCGGCGGCCTGATGTTCTGGTGGCTCGGATTGCCCGCCCCCGTGTTCTGGGGCGTGCTGATGGCGATGCTGGCGATCGTCCCGTTCCTCGGGGCGTTCGTGATATGGGCTCCGGCCGCGCTGTATCTGGCACTGACCGGCGCCTATACGTCGGCGGTGATCCTGACGGTCTGGGGCACGCTCGTCGTCGGCCTGGTCGACAATGTCGTCTACCCGATGCTGGTCGGCAGCAGGCTGCAGATGCATACGATGCTGTCCTTCATCGCCGTCGTCGGCGGTCTCGTCGTGATGGGCCCGACGGGCGTGGTGCTCGGTCCGCTGCTGCTGACCGTCACGCTGACGCTGGTCCAGATCTGGCGGGCTCGGGCAACACCTCCTGCTGGTGGCGCGGCGGACCAGCCGCATGCAGTCCTTCGGCCATGATGGAGACTCTGACGAGGCATCTCAGTTCCGATTTCCTCGCGGTGCTGGTCGCACTCGGCATCGGGCTGTTGATCGGGCTCGAGCGAGAACGCCGCAAGGGCCAAGGGCCGGGCCGCTCTCCGGCCGGACTGCGTACCTTCGCCGCGGCCTCGCTGGCCGGCGCCGTCAGCTCGCTGGTCGGCGGGACGATTTTGCTTGCGCTGGTGACCGGCGGCATCGTCGTCCTCACCGCCCTCGCCTATCTCCGCTCGCCCCGCGACGACCCCGGCCTGACGTCGGAGGTGGCGCTGATCCTGACGGTTCTGCTCGGCGGACTGGCGACGCAGCATCCTGCGCTGGCGGCGGCCATCGCGGTGGTCCTGACCGGGCTGCTGGCGGCGCGTGCGACGATGCACGACTTCGTTCACAGGGTGCTCAGCGACGCCGAGGTCAGGGACGGCCTGATCTTCGCCGCCGCCACCCTCGTGGTCCTGCCGCTGCTCCCGGACCGAGCCGTCGGTCCCTTTGGCGCGCTCAATCCACGGTCGATCTGGGTGATCGTGATCCTGGTCATGGCGATTGGCGCGGCGGGACATGTCTCGATCCGCCTGCTCGGGGCGCGTGGCGGACTGGCGCTGTCCGGCTTCGCGTCGGGCTTCGTCTCCGCCACGGCGACGATCGGGGCGATGGGCGCGCGTGCACGCAAGACTCCGGGGCTGCTCGGGCTCGCGACGGCCGGTGCGACGCTGTCCACCGTCGCGACCATCGGCCAGCTCTTCGCCGTGCTCGCCGCCACGAGTCCGCCCGTGCTGCGAAGTCTGCTCGTTCCGCTGCTCTGCGGCGGCGCGGCCGCCGCGATCTACGGCGCGGTTTTCACGGTGAAGGGGATGCGCGAGACCGGCGAGGTCAATCTCGAGCACGGCCGCGCCTTCAGTGTCGTCTCGGCCCTGCTGCTGGCACTGACGCTGTCCGGCGTCATGCTGCTGTCGGCCGGCTTGCGCGACGCGTTCGGGGATATCGGCCTCGTCGTGAGCGCCGCAGTCGCCGGTCTTGCCGACACGCATTCGCCCGCGGTCGCCGCGGCCGCACTGGCGGCCTCCGGCAAGATCGCGCCCGGCGATGCCGTCATTCCGGTGCTGGCGGCCCTGACCACGAACACCATCAGCAAGATCATCGTCGCCTGGATCAGCGGCGGGCCGGCATTCGCCTTGCGGCTGACGCCTGGCCTCCTGCTGGTGATCGCGGCGACCTGGGCGGGAGCGCTCGCGCCTGGCGTCGCAGGCGCTTTCGGCGGCTAGATGGTTCGGCCTATTTCAGCGGCAAGAGGTCCAGCCGGCTATGGGCAGCCTTCACAGCCGCCGCATACCAGGTCTGGCCCGGCGCCTCCTTCGCAAAGCACTGGGTGTAGGCCTTCAGGGCATTGTCCTCGCGGGCGATGTCGCCGCGCGGGTCCTTCTTGCTGACGGGCTTCGCCATCATCTGCTTCCAGACCTTCTCGCAGGCGGGAATCGAGGCAGTCCTGATCGCCTCGCGCGCCGAGATGAAGAACACCTTGTCGCCCTGCACGACGACGACATCGATTTCGTCGGGCGGCGCCTTCAGATCGCCATTGCCGCGCACGCCCAGCACGGCCATGGCCGTACTGGCGGACGCGGGCTTCGTGATCGGCAGTTCGGCATATTTGGCGAAGGCGGCGTCCTGAATCGCGTAATAGTAAAAGCGGCCCGATTTGAGCGCGGCGGCGATCTCCTGCGGCATGCCGTCCTCGCGATGGGCGGCGAGCCAGCGCTTGAGCAGCGCGGTGGTGGTGACGACCGCCTGCACCTTGTCGCCTTCGGAGGCGAAGCCGAGCCCGTCGAGATGACCGAAGCCGATGTCCTCCTTGTAGAGCGTATCGACGTTGGAGCGGCCCTCGGCCGGAAGGCCCTTGATCGCAACCGGCCCGATCAATGCCTGCAACAGGCCGGTCAGCTCCGTCAGCGCTGCCTCGTGCTGCCGGGTCGTCTCGTCGCTTTCCTTGGCCTGGGAGAATTTGGCGATGTAGCGGTCGCGCGCATCGATGTAGCGCTGCTCCGGTGCAGCCGCCTGCGCAGCGGCGGCGATGATAAGCAGGCAGATCAGAACGGGAAGTCTCATGTTTGCACGGCTCTCGGCGGCCTGACGAATCGAAGCGATCTTTCGTCTATGTAGCGGGAGCCGCCGCGAGGTTCACGCCCCTGCTCGATCGCCATGCGCCAACGGCGGCGACTGCGCCCTCGCGCAGGCCCTTTGGTTGGAATTGGGTCCATTGGAAGCAGCGCGATGTCAGCGCTATTGCGGATAGACCTTCTCGCGATGAACTTCGCGGCCGTTCTCGTCGACGACGACAACGTGAAGATCGGGATTCACCTTCGTCTTCTGATCGCGAACCCGCGCCGCCAGATCCTTGCTGTGCGCGATGGCGGCGCCGTCACTCACCAAGTCGATGCCGCACCTGTCCCGCACCGCCACACCATCCTTGAAGTCGAAATAATAGGTTCGCATCGATATCCCGCAGGTGTTGAAGACGAGGCTGACGTTCCCGACAGACGCGGCCTCCCCGTACGTTTGATCCTGCAGTGAAACTAGACTGCAGCCGCCCGGCTGCGCTTGACCGTGATCAAATCAAATGTCGAGGCGAACCGGCGCGGACGGGGCAACCTTGCGCAGGATCAACGCGGGATCGTTGATGGAGGACTAGGCTTGGTGATCGAGGAGGCACGACTCCCGCCTCCCGAAAAGGACACGGTCATGACCCCGGAAGCGATCAAGGTTCTGGCGATGGTCGCGCTGTATGCGATCCTCGCAGCCATTCTCTGCGCGCCCTCGCTGCGCGAGCTCCAGGCTGCCTTGACGATGCGGACGGTGCGGCCCCACAGACCCGGGCCGGACGGCGCGCGCCGGAAGCGCTGAGCTTGCTCGATCACGCGGCAGGCCGGGTTACGGCCGGGGCAAGCCGATCAGGACCTGCAGCAGCGTCGCGCCGCCGATCGGGGCAACCAGCGCCAGCACGAGGTTGATTCCGACCAGCCAGACCAGAACCTTCTGCTCCGTGTCGGAAAGCCGGCGCCGGGGCGGATCGGGCCGGTGGTCCTCGGGCGGCCAGGGCATGTCGACGAACATCAGCAAGCTCCGTTTGCGATCCGCCGCGAAAGGCGGACCGACCGGTGCAGTGTCACGAGCGCGGTTCGGGCCGTCAAGACGGAACCCGCGCGCCCGCTAGCCATGGCAGCAGGTTCCGCTGCCGCCGGCCTGCTCGCCCGCCAGCACGCTGCGGCTGTTGCGGTCGGGCGGGATGTCGCCGGCCGCATTGGCGGCGAAGAAGCCGACCGGCTTCAGCATGAAGCCGGCATATTCGACCGGCATGATCGGGAAATCCTCGGGCTTGCAGACATGGGTATGACCGAAGGAGTGCCAGACCACGATGTCGGCATTCTCGATGTTGCGGTTCTGCGCGGCGTAGCGCGGCAGGCCGTCGCCGCCGGCATGGACGTTGGGATAGTCGCCGCTGGCGTATTTCTCGTCCTTGTCGAACGCCGTCACCCAGACATGCTTGGTGGCGAAGCCGCCCCGCGCGCGGACATAGCTGCCCTCCTGCGCCAGCATCAGGGGGCTCGGATTGACGACGAGCTTGTAGGCCGGCGCGCCACCGACCGAATTGGTCTCGTTGGGATTGCTGATCTTCCAGAACCGGCCGGTCTCGCCATTGGCGATCGCCGCCGCGTCGCGCTCGCGCGAGAGCACGCGCGTCGTGGTGTCGAACACGTTGCCGTGCGGATTGTCGCGTCCCCAGGGCCGCGGCACGAAGTCGTGCTCGGTGACGGTATTGCCGCCGCCGTCGAGATCCATGTGCAGGCGCACGTTGAAGAAGTGCTGGTGCGTCGGCCCGCCGAGATTGTCGTCAACCATGCCGCCCCATCTGTAGGTCTCGCCCGGCCGCACTGCGGCGGTCTGAATGATGCCGGTGAGCTTGGTCTCGAGCTGGATCGTGCCGTCCTGGTAGAGATACCAGTAGAAGCCGTAATCATAGTTGCCGACGGTGGCGAAGAACGAGATCACCAGGCGCCGCGACCGGCGCACCTCGAACAGGCCGTTGCGGAATTCGTAGTGCTTCCAGGCAATGCCGTAGTCTTCCTCGTGCATGCAGATGGCGTTCTTCATGACGAAGGGCTCGCCCTTGTTGTCTGCGGCCGGCACGTCGAAATAATGGATGTTGCCGAGGCAGTCACAGCCGAGTTCGAGCGCATTGGCGAGCATGCCGAGGCCGTATTCGCCGGCGTCGAAGGCCGACTTCCAGAAATGGTTGGCGGTCGGGTCGGCGTAGGGCACCACCATCTCGGTCACGCTGGCGCGATGGATCAGCGAACGCTTCCGGTCGCCGTCCTGATAGGCGAGCTGGTGCAGCACCAGCCCCTCGCGCGGCGTGAAGCCGACGCGAAAGCTCCATTTCTGCCATGCCACCTGCCAGCCGACGACGGTGAAGCTCGCGCCCTCCGGCTGCTCGATATGCAGCGGCTTGATGTCGGTGCGCGGATGGGTGAGTTCATGCGCACCGTAGTTCCGCTTCTTGCGCGGGATCGGCACGATCGGATCCTCGTCGGTGAGGTCGATGACCTTGCCGCCGATCAGATCGACGACCGCGACCACGCCCTCGATCGGATGGGCATAGCCGTTGTCCTGGAGATGTTCGCGGTAGTAGCTGACGGCGCGGACGATGCGCGCGCCGCGCTCGAATTCCATGTCGAAGAAGCCGGAGGAGAACGGATCGACCTGGATCAGCTCGATGTCCTTGTCGGTCAGGCCGCGCCGGTGCATCGCGGCCCGCCAGCCGGGATCGGCCTTCACCACGGCCTCGCACTTGAAGAACTCCTCCAGCATCACCGAGGGCTGCCCGTAGGGCGCCTCGCGGTTGGGGATGATCTTCCGATCGATGATTTCCTGGCGCGCGAGATCGACGATGTGCTCGATCGCCTCACCGGTCGCCACATCCAGCGTCAGCACGAAGGCGCGGCGCCCTGCCCAGCCGGCGGCCAGCTCCTGCTTGGTGGGCTCCTCCAGCCGCACCGTCGGGAAGCGGCAGGTCTCGGGCGAGGCCGCGGCGGCACGCACGAGATTGCAGGCTACGGCGATCTCGTCCGCGGTCAGCGGATCGAGCGGGTGTGGTGCCGCGGTCTGCGTCGAGGCGTTGGCTTTGACGGTGTCGAGCATGGTGATGTCCAGGTTCAGCGCGGAGCGAGATGCGCGGTGATGGCGCGGAAGGCGGCGAGCCAGCGATGGTCGAGCGGAATGTCCATCGCCTTGGGCTGGGTTGCGAGCTTGACGATGACGGTGTCGGTGGCCGCATCAATGTAGAGCCACTGGCCGTGGATGCCGATCCCGGCGAGATCATTGCGGGCCGGGTCGATCGTGTACCATTTGCTGCGGTAGCGCGCGCCCGGGAATATCTCGGCGAGATCGCCGTCGGCCCAGGCCCTGGGATCGCCGTTCTCGTGGATGTCGTCGATCCACCAGCCCGGCACCACCTGGCGGCCCTCGACCACGCCGCGGCAGCGGATCATCTCGCCGAAGCGGATCAGGTCGCGCGCGGTGACGGAAAGTCCGCCGGCAATCCGGCCCATGCCGTGACTGTCGAGCGTCATCGAGCCGTCTTCCTCCGCGCCCATCGGCTGCCACAGAAACTCGGACAGGATGCGCGCGTAAGGCAGTCCGCAGGCCCGCTCATAGACCCAGCCGAGCACCTCGGTGTTGGTGGAGACGTAGTGGAACACCTTGCCATGCAGCTTGCCGGTGCCACGCAGCGTGGCGAGATAGGCGCGCTGATGCCCGGGCTCGATCCCGGGCGGCGGCACGTCCCAGCCGGAGGAGAACCGGTAGCGCGCGACGTCGCCGGCCGGGTCCTCGTAATCCTCCTCGAACTGGATGGCGACGGCCATGTCGAGCAGGTTGCGGACCGTGCAGCCGCCGTAGACCGACGCCTCCAGCTCGGGCACGTAGCGCACCACCCGCGCCTCGGGATCGAGCAGGCCGCGTCCGGCGAGCACGCCGCCGAGCGTGCCGGCAACCGACTTGCTGATCGAGCAGGTCAGATGCGGCGTGGTCGCGCTCATGCCGTCGCCGTACCATTCGTGGAGCAGCGTACCCCCGTGCATGACCAGCAGCGCATCGCCGAAGGTCTCGCGCAGCGTCGCCTCGACAGTGGTGGTGCTGCCGTCCGGCGCGGTGAAGGCGAGCTTCGACAAATCGTGGGGCGCGCTGCGGATCGGCGTCGGATGCGCCGAGCGGCGCACCTCGGCGGTGGGCAGAACCTCGCGGGTGTGGGTGAAGCCCCAGCGGATGGCGGGAAAACTGCGCCAGTTGGCGCGGGTCACCTGGGTCTCGGGTGCGGGCGGGCTGCCGCGCATGATCTCGGTCGGTCGCATCTCGATCCTCCGCCAAGCACCGTCACCGACCCCATGGTCGGAACAGCCGGAGCGGAGGATGCACGAGGGCCGTATCGGCCGTTATCGAGTTCTGGCATTATTATGCCAGGCGGCGCCTGCCAACGCGTCCACCTGGCGCGGTTCTTGCTCGTTGACCGGAAGCAAAATCTGGCGTTTTGTCATGGCCTTAAGCGCATCTCTTGCAATTCAGGACTCGGCGGCTCCCGGCCTGCTTCAGGTCGCCAGCACGGATGTCGACGAGCATTGCGCTTCGCTCGGCCGCTGGCGGCTCAACTACGACCAGATCAGCGCCGGCGCCTTCGCGGGCAGCTTCACCCAGCTCTCCCTGCCACGGCTCGATGTCTTCCGGGAGGTCACCAGCCAGCAGGTCCGCCAATATGGTCAGCTCGGAGCCGGCAGTTTCGGCATCGGCCTTGCGTGGCAGGGTGACGGCTCGGTCAGTTGCAATGGCGCCAGCAGCATCGCCGGCAGCAGGGTCATCGCCTGCATCGACGCCGAGGTCGACATGTGCACGCCCAGGGCCTTCGAATTTCGCGGCGTCGTGACCAGCGCAACGCTGATCCAGGAACTCGCCTGCCAGCTCGACATCGAATTGCCGCGGCCGCTTTGGCATCGGCTGGGAGTGATCGAGATGGCCGAGGCGCCGGTCGCGCGGCTGCGCGCCCTTCTCGCCGCTGTTCACGACATGATCGCAACCGCGCCCGAGCGGCTCGGCGATGCGTTGGCGCGACAGGCGCTGGAGGATGCGCTGCTGGTCGAGATCATGGACATGCTGCCGACGGCCCGTGCCAGCGATCCCGGCCGCAGCGCAATGGCACGCAAGCGCACGGTCGACCGCGCCCGCGAGCTGATGCATGGCAGCGGCGGCCGCGCCTTGTCGCTGCTGGAGGTCTGCAAGGCGGTCGGCGCCAGCCCGCGCAAGCTCGGCTATTGCTTCCAGGAGGTGGTCGGCACCAGCCCGATGCACTATTGGCGCGCGATGCGGCTGAACCGGGTGCGCCGCGACCTCAAGCGCGGCGACGGGATGTCAATCTACGACATCGCCGTCCAGCACGGCTTCTGGCACTTCAGCCAGTTCTCGCTGGATTACAAGCGCCACTTCGCCGAGTTGCCGTCGGAGACATCGAGACGCGCCAGACTCACCGCCTGACGCGTCCGTTGCAACCTTACCAGGTCGGCAGATAGGTGCCCTTGAAGCGCGTCTCCAGGAACGCCTTCACCGGCTGGGAGTGATAGGCCTCGATCAGCTGCTTGACCCAGGGCTTGTCCTTGTCCTCCTCGCGAACGGCGAGGATGTTGACCCAGGGGCCATCGGGATTTTCGCGGGCGATGGCGTCGGTGGCCGGGTTGAGGCCGGCCTGCACGGCGTAATTGTTGTTGATGGAAACGACGTCGACGTCCTGCAGCGCGCGGGGCAACTGGGCCGCATCGAGCTCGACGAAGCGCAGCTTCTTCGGGTTGTCGGTGATGTCGGCGATGGTCGAGGCGACGTTGTTGTTGTCCTTCAGCTTGATGACGCCGTGCAGGGCCAGGATCATCAGGCCGCGCGCGCCGTTGGAAGGATCGTTGGCGATGGCGACGCGGGCGCCCTCGGGCAGGTCCGAAAGCTTCTTGTATTTCTGCGAATAGACGCCCTGCGGCGAGCCAATCGTGTTGGCGACCTTGACGATCTTCCAGCCGGTCTTGGCGATCTGGTTCTTCAGGTAGGGCTCGTGCTGGAACGAATTGGCCTCGAGATCCTTCAGCGCCAGCGCCTGGTTCGGGATCACATAGTCGGTGAACTCGACGACCTTGATGTCGAGGCCGCGCTCGGCGCCGACCTTCTTCACGACGTCGAGGATTTCGGCGTGGGGACCGGCGGTCACGCCGACGCGGATGGTCTCGGCCCGGGCCGTGGTCGCGAGCAAGGCCGCAGCCGCAAGGGTTGCCAGAAAACGCATGGAAGTCTCCGATATTGAACGAGAGGGATTAGCGGTGTCGCAGCCGGCGGTTGACCCGGCGTGCGAGATAGTCGCCGGCGCTCTGCACCAGCTGGACCAGCGCGATCAGCACGACGACGACGGCGAGCATCATCTCGGGCATGAAGCGCTGGTAACCGTAGCGGATTCCGAGGTCACCGAGACCGCCGCCCCCGACGGCACCCACCATGGCGGAATAGCCGAGCAGGCTGACCACGGCCAGCGTGAGCGCCAGGACGAGACCCGGCAGCGCCTCCGGGATCAGCACCTTGAACACGATCTGGAGCGGCGAGGCCCCGAAGGAGGATGCGGTCTCGATCAGGCCACCATCGACCTCGCGGATCGCGGCTTCAACGAGACGCGCGATGAACGGCGTCGATGCGATGACGAGCGGCACGATCGCCGCTGTGGAGCCGATCGAGGTGCCGGCAATCAGACGCGTGAACGGGATGATGGCGACGACCAGGATGATGAACGGCGTCGAGCGCGTCGCGTTGACGACGATGCCAAGGATGCGGTTGACGGCCGGAGCGGAGAACAATTCGCCCTTGCGGCTGGTGGCGAGGAAGACCCCGAGCGGCAGGCCGAAGCTGGTGCCGAGCAGAGCCGCGATGCCGACCATGTACAGGCTTTCGCCCGTGGCCTGGACGATCAGGTTGATGAGTTCAGGCGACATAGCCGAGACGCTCCGAGGGGAATTGATATTGCGACAGCCAGGCGAGCGTGCGGGTCACCGCCTCCTCGGCGCCGCCGGACAGGGGAATGCCGAGCGTGAGCGAACCCACATGCTGGCCGCCGATCTCGTCGATGCGCGCCGAGAGCAACGCAACGTCGAGGCCGAGTTCGCGGGCGAGCCGGGCCACGACCGTGTCGCCGGCCCCTGCCCCGCGCACCTGGACGCGGATCACGGCCTGTCCGCCCGCCACGGGCTCGGCCACGATCCGGCTCGCCAGCGAGACCGGGAGGCTGTCGCCGATCACCTCGGCGAGGAAGGACTGCGTGATCGCATGCTTGGGATGGGTGAAGATGTCGGCGACATGGCCCTTTTCCACGACGCGGCCGGCGTCGAGCACGACGACCTCCTGCGCCAGCTGGCGCACCACCGACATTTCGTGGGTGATCAGCACGATGGTCACCCCGAGTTCGCGGTTGATATTGGCGAGCAGGTCGAGGATCGCGCGCGTGGTCTGCGGGTCGAGCGCGGAGGTCGCCTCGTCCGACAGCAGGACGTTCGGTCGCGTCGCCAGCGCGCGAGCGATGCCGACGCGCTGCTTCTGGCCGCCCGAGAGCTCCGAAGGATAGCGGTCGTGCTTGTCGGCGATCCCGACGAGATCAAGCAGTTCGGCGACGCGCGATTTGATGTCGGCGCGGGTCCAGCCGGCGATCTCCAGCGGCAGTGCGATGTTGTCGGCGGCGGTCCGCGACGACAGCAAATTGAAGTGCTGGAAGATCATGCCGATCGAGCGCTGCGCCAGCCGCAGTTCGCGCCCCGCCAGCGCGGAAATGTCACTGCCGTCGACGATGACGCGGCCCGAGGTCGGCTTCTCCAGCCCGTTGATGAGCCGCACCAGGCTCGACTTGCCGGCGCCGGACCGACCGATCACGCCGGTGATCGAACCCCGCGGAATCGCAAAGTCGATGTTCTGCAGCGCGTTGACTCCGGGCTTGCCGCGATAGGCCGGATAGGTCTTCGAGATGCCCTCGAAGCGGACCATCGCGTCGGACGCGGCGTGTGGTGAAATCGGTTCGATGGTCTCGATCGGCTCCTGGAGCGCAAGCGAGGAATGGACGTTCATGGCGGATGGCCTTCATGCACGAACTTGTCCCTGCCCTCCGCCGACGCAGCGGACGAGCACAGGGTCGCGACAGCGACAGGAGCTGGAACGGAGCAACGCGTCGTGGACGGGACGCGCTGCACTGCAGCACGCACCATCGCCGTTTCGCATCTTCCTTGCAATGTCAGATATTTGCGGGGAGTTAGGCGAAGTTTTCCTGATCCCTCCGACAGAGAGAAAATTCGTCTGAAGCGGTACCTATTTACTGACTGCGATCATTCGGCGAAGGCATCGCCAAGCCCCGGCGTGCCGGGAGCTAGCGCCCCTTGAAGCGCGGCCTGCGGCGGCCGAGAAAGGCGTCGACCCCCTCCTTGTGGTCCTCGCTGAAGCTCGCCAACGCGAACTGGTCGACATCCATGTGGCTGGCGAGGTCGTCCAGCGCATGGGCGAGCCGGTTGACCGTCAGCTTGGTCATGGCGACCGACAGCGGCGGCTGCGCCGCAACCTTGCGCGCCAGCTCCATCGCGGCATCGAAGGCATGACCGGGATCGACCACCTCTTCAACCAGCCGCCATTCGTGGGCCTCCTCCGCGCTGATGCGCTGATCGGCGAGGATGACCGCCTGCTTGGTGCGGGCCGGACCCATCAGATGCAGCATGCGCGGAATGCTCTGCCAGCTCATGTTCATGCCGAGGCCGATTTCGGGCACCCGCAGATGGGCATCGCGGCCCATGACGCGGAAGTCGAGGGCCACGGCCAGCGCCACGCCGCCACCGACGCAGAACCCTTCGATCGCGCCGATCGTGATCTGCTCCATCTCCTGCCAGGCGTGGGTCAGACGCGGCCCGAGCTTGAGGTGCCGCCGCAAGCTGCCGAGATCCATGTCCTTGCGGGCGCGGCCCTCGGCATCCTTCAGGTCGAAGCCGGCGCTGAACGCGCTGGTGCTTCCCGTCAGCACCACGACGGAGGTTTCGGCATCGTCCTCGAAGCTGCGGGCCGCCGCCGTCAGCTGGCGCAGCGCCTCCGGCGACAAGGCATTGATGCCGTCGCCGCGGTCGAACCGCACCACCGCGATCCGCCCGTCGGGCCCGAGACCCTTCTCGATCTTGACATAGTCCGCCAACGCGCCCTCCCACTTCCGCCGTTGTTCAGCCGCCTACAAATGTCCGGTGCGCCGATGCTCCGGCTGGCCGCCCTGGACCGGGAAACGGATCGTGGTTCCCAGGGTAATCCAGTTGGCGTTCTCGCCGGTGATGTTGCGGCCATAGATCACGTCGACGGAAAAGATCTCGTTCGGGCGGTAGCGCACGCCGGTCTGGACGCGCGGCTGCACCACGCTTGCGATCTCGGACGCTCCCGCCTGCCCGTAGGCCTCGATAGTCCATTGCAGCGTCTCGGTGAACTTCCAGTCGAAGCCGATGCCATAGGTCAGATAGTGCCTGTCGATGCTGCGGTCCCACAGCCAGCCGCCATTGACGTTGATGCGCGTGGTTTCGGACAGGCGGTAAGTCGCGGGAATGACGGCAAAGGCCGTCAGCGCCTCGCCGGTCGCCGCGTCGAATGATCCGCCGCCATAGGCCGACAGTCCCCAACGGCCGATCCCGGTCGGAATGAAATTGCTCTTGGCCTTCGGCGCAAGCGTCGTGCTCCAATCGCCGTCGCTGCGGGCGCGGATGGTCTGGAGGCTGAGCTCGATGGGGCGGAACGGATCGACGACACAGGAGGGGTTTGCGACGGCCGCGACGTCGCTGTTGGAGGCCGAAGACAGCCAGCTCTCGACCTTGCAGGAGCCGACCTCCGAAATGTCGGCGGCATCGACCGCATAGGCGCCGTTCGCAGCGCGCGCTTGCGGCGCCGACAATACTGCCGATACGCCGATCGCGACGATTCCAGCTGTCGATGTCCAGGCCCGGTCCATGGCGCGATGTTAGCAGAGTCTTCGCCTCGACAACGCCCGGATTTCGGGACTATGGTCGCGTCATGAGCGAGCATGACCATCATCACGATCACGACCATTCCGAACTGTCGGAAACCGAGCTGCGCGTGCGCGCGCTCGAGACCATCCTGACCGAGAAGGGCTATGTCGATCCGGCGGCGCTGGATGCGATCATCCAGGCCTATGAGACCCGGATCGGGCCGCACAACGGCGCCCGCGTCGTCGCCAAGGCCTGGAGCGATCCGGCCTTCAAGACGGCCCTGCTCGAGGACGGCACCAAGGCGATCGGCACGCTCGGCCATGTCAGCCGGGTCGGCGACCATCTCGTCGTGGTCGAGAACACGCCGCAGCGTCACAACATGGTCGTTTGCACGCTGTGCTCCTGTTACCCTTGGGAGATGCTGGGCCTGCCGCCGGTCTGGTACAAGGCCGCGCCCTATCGCTCGCGTGCGGTGAAGGACCCGCGCGGCGTGCTCGCCGATTTCGGCGTGACGTTGCCTGAGACCATCGAGATCCGGGTCTGGGATTCCACGGCCGAGACGCGCTTCCTGGTGCTGCCGATGCGCCCCGCGGGCACCGAAGGCTGGAGCGAAGAGCAGCTCGCCGAACTCGTCACGCGCGATTCCATGATCGGCACCGGTTTTCCGAAACAGCCGGGAGCCCCGTCATGAACGGCGTGCACGACATGGGCGGTATGGACGGCTTCGGCAAGGTCGAGCCCGAGCCGAACGAGCCGATGTTCCACGCCGACTGGGAGTCGCGCGTGCTGGCCATGGTGCGCGCGATGGGCGCAGCCGGCGCCTACAATATCGACACATCGCGCTTCTACCGAGAGACCCTGCCGCCGGACGTCTATCTCTCCAGCTCCTACTACAAGAAATGGTTCCTGGGGCTCGAGGAGATGCTGATCGAGAAGGGCTACCTCACGCGGGAGGAAGTCGCGGCCGGTCATGCGATGGCGCCCGCAAAGGCGCTCAAGCACGGCAAGTTCGACCTCGCCAATGTCGAGCGCGTGATGGTGCGCGGCAAGTTCGACCGCCCTGCCCCGGCACCCGCCAAATTCCAGATCGGCGCCCGCGTCCGCGCGAAGAACATCCATCCGGCGACGCATACGCGGCTGCCGCGCTATGTCCGCGGCCATGTCGGCGTGGTCGAACTGAACCATGGCTGCCACGTCTTTCCGGACAGCGCGGCGATGGAGCGCGGCGAGAATCCGCAATGGCTCTACACCGTCGTGTTCGAGGGCCGCGACCTCTGGGGTGAGGACGGCGACCCGACCCTGAAAGTGTCGATCGACGCGTTCGAGCCCTATCTGGAGCCGGCGTGATGGAAAGCCCGCTTGCGGCCGCCGCCACGGCGGCGATCCCGAGCATCCCGCGCGATGAGGACGGTCCGGTGTTCCGCGCGCCCTGGGAGGCGCACGCATTCGCGATGGCGCTCAGCCTGCACGAGCGCGGCGTGTTCACCTGGCCGGGATGGGCGGCGGCGCTGGCCGACGAGATCAAGCGCGCCCAGGCCGCGGGCGATCCCGATACGGGCGAAACCTATTATCTGCACTGGCTGGCCACGCTGGAAGGTCTGGTCGCCCGCAAGGGCGTCGCCTCGGCCGAAACCCTGCACCGCTATCGCGACGCCTGGGATCACGCCGCCGATCGCACGCCGCACGGCAAGCCAATCGAGCTGCGGCCCGAGGATTTCAAGTAATTCACGCTGACACCTCCGCCCGTCATTGCGAGCGAAGCGAAGCAATCCAGAATATTTCCGACGGGGCAGTCTGGATTGCTTCGTCGCAAGGGCTCCTCGCAATGACGGCGGAGAGAGACGCGCTAGCCTCCCGCCACATACTCCCGCCAGCCCTTCGCGCGCAGGCTGCAGGCCGGACATTCGCCGCAGCCATAGCCCCAATCGTGCTGCGCACCGCGTTCGCCGAGATAGCAGGTGTGCGAGTGCTCGCGGATCAGGTCGACGAGGCCGGCCCCGCCGAGGTCGCCTGCGAGCTTCCAGGTCGCGGCCTTGTCGATCCACATCAAGGGCGTGTGCAGCTCGAAAGGACGCGCCATGCCGAGGGAGAGCGCCGTCTGCATCGCGCGGATGGTCTCGTCGCGGCAATCGGGATAGCCGGAATAGTCGGTCTCGCACATGCCGCCGACGATGTGCGTGATGCCGCGGCGGTAGGCCAGCGCCGCGGCGAAGGTCAGGAACACCAGATTGCGGCCGGGCACGAAGGTGTTGGGCAGGCCGTCGGCGCCCATCGCGATCGCGACGTCGCGGGTCAGCGCCGTCTCGGAGACGGCGGCCAGCGTCGGGATCGACAGTGTGTGGCTCTCGCCGAGTTTTGTGGCCCAGTCGCTGCGCAAGCCCCTGATGCCGTCGAACAGGCGCTCGCGGCAGGCAAGTTCGACGGCGTGGCGCTGGCCGTAGTCGAAGCCCAGCGTCTCCACCCGCGCGAAGCGGCTCAGCGCCCAGGCGAGGCAGGTGGTGGAATCCTGGCCGCCGGAGAAGAGCACCAGGGCGGTTTGCGATGAAAATTGGTCACTCATGGACCGGGCTTTAGCACCGCGGAACGAGCCCGCCAATCGGTGGAAACCGGGCTCCCCTGCCCGCCGGCGCTGGGAACGGCGGCCCGCTTTTGGCATAAGGCTTGAGAGCCAGGAGACCTGCCCGCAATGACCCCTTCCCGCGACATTTCCCGCCTGATCGAGATCATGGCGGCCCTGCGCACGCCGGTGACCGGCTGTCCCTGGGACCTCGAGCAGAACTTCGCGACGATCGCGCCCTACACGATCGAGGAAGCCTATGAGGTGGTCGATGCCATCGACCGCGGCGATCTCGACGACCTCCGTGAAGAACTCGGCGACCTCCTGCTCCAGGTGGTGTTCCACGCCCAGATGGCGTCCGAGCAGAATGCGTTCGAATTCGGCGACGTCGTGGAGGCCATCACGCGAAAAATGATCCGGCGCCATCCCCACGTCTTCGCGGACAAGGACGGCAACCTCGCCTCCTCCCACGTCAAGGAAGTCTGGGACCGCATCAAGGCCGAGGAGAAAGCCGAGCGCGCCGCGCGGCGGCCGCCCGAGGCAACGCCGCAGCACACATCGCTGCTGTCAGGCGTCAAGGCCGGCCAGCCCGCTCTCACGCGCGCCATGGAGCTGCAGCGCAAGGCCTCCACCGTCGGCTTCGACTGGAACGATCCGCGCGCGGTGCTGGCGAAAATCCGCGAGGAAGCCGACGAGATCGAGGCCGCGCTGGACCGTGGCGACAAGCAGGAACTCGCGGAGGAGACGGGCGACCTGATGTTCGCCCTCGTCAACCTCGCGCGCCACGTCGATGCCGATCCCGAAAGCGCGCTGCGTGCGACCAACGCGAAATTCGAGCGGCGCTTCGCGTTCATCG
>CAYREH010000078.1:0-24562 GCA_964423245.1 uncultured Bradyrhizobium sp.
CGCACCGGCGGCACCTTCACGGGCTCGGTCTGGCGCGGCGGACGGGGCATCGGCGGCGGTTCGCTGCGGGCGACGCGCGGCGGGATCGGTTCCGGCCGCAGTTCGCGCTCGGGGCGCGGTGCGATCGGTTCGGGGGCGAAGCCGCCCAGCGGCGGCTCGCTGCGGCGCTCGGCCAGGACGGGCGCGGGCCGGCGCACTTCGTCGGCGAAGGAGGGGCGCGCCGGGCGCGGCGGCGGTTCCGGCATCTGCGGCTCGGGATGATCGAGCATTTCCGGGCGCGGCGGCTCGTCGGGCCAGGCGGGCGCATCGGGAATGGCGAGGCGGGGCGGCTCGGCACTGGCACGCTGCGGGAGCTGGTCGCGGCCGGGCGCCGCGCGCACGATGTTCGGTTCGACCACGATGTCGGTGGGGCCGCCGATCATCAGCAGATGTTCGACATTGTCGCGCCGGACCAGCACCAGGCGACGACGTCCGTCCACGGCGGCTGCATCGATCACGGCGAGCCGGGGCATCCTGCCGCGCTGCGTGTTGGCGCCGAGCCGGCTGGTGGCGAATCGGCGAACCAGCCATGCAGCGACGCCGATCAACGCCAGGACGACGATGAACGCGAGGATGAAGGTGATAGGGCTGCCTTGCATACTTGTCCCCGACAAATGGCGCTATTCTCGTGCCGACGGTCAGCCGTGCCGACCGCGGCATGCGTTGCCCCAAACTGCGATTTCTTAACGTCCCACGGCAAGTTTTGCCGTCCCCAACTCTTAATAACCCATGAATCGCCCGATCCAAAACGACTTCTTGCCCTGTGCATGACCAGCCAAGCGATTGGGTTAACGCCGCTTTTTGGAACGTAGAATCACGGGGCGCGTGGTCCGCCAAGCCGCGCAAGATGCGCCCTGATCATGCAGGGCGGCCGGTCTTAACCACCTGTTAACCATACACACGGCAAATTCTGCCTAGCTTCGGGCCTCGGGTCCGAACCTGGGCGGAAGGAGCCGCGACGATGTCCATCAACGACCTCCCGGTGCTGTCGGCGCTTCGGACCAAGATGCAGTGGCACCAGGAGCGCCAGCGCGTGCTGGCGGAGAACGTCTCCAATTCCGACAGTCCCGGTTTCCGCCCGCGCGACCTGGTCGAGCCCAAGCTCGACAAGACCGGCGCCGTCACCGGTTCGACGGGGCCGCTGGCGATGATGCGCACCAGCGCCTCCCACCTGGCGCCGTCGGGCGCGGCCTCGAGCTTCGACCAGAACAGGAATGCCGGCTTCACGACGCGCCCCGCCGGCAATGCCGTCAACCTGGAGGAGGAGATGATGAAGTCCGCCGCCAACCAGATGGACTATGCGGCGGCGACCTCGCTCTATTCCAAGAGCCTGCATCTGCTCAAGACCGCCATCGGCAAGGGCTAGAGGTTAGGAGCGCATCATGGCCAATGACAGCAGCGACTTTGCCCGCTCGATGGCGATCGCGACCTCCGGACTGCGGGCGCAGGCCGGGCGCATCCGGGTCATTTCCGAGAACATCGCCAACGCCGACTCGACCGCGAAGACCGCCGGCGGCGATCCCTACCGCCGCAAGGTTCCGACCTTCTCCTCCGCGCTCGATCGCACGCTGGACGCGCAGGTCGTGACGCTGGGCAAGATCAAGCCCGACCAGTCCAACTTCCGCGTCAAATACGAGCCGAACAATCCGGCGGCCGACGCCAGCGGCAACGTCAAATATCCCAACGTGAATTCGATGGTCGAGATGACCGACATGCGCGATGCGCAGCGGTCCTACGAAGCCAATCTCAACATCATCAGCGCGACGCGCAGGATGATCCAGCGCACCCTCGACATCCTCAAGAGCTGAACAGGACACATAAGCCATGGCCACACCGACAATCGCAGCCAATGCCTATGCCAACCTCGCCCGCGTGCTGGAGAATGGCGGCGGCGGGAAGGGCGCCGAAGCCCCCGGCCAGTCCTTCGCCGCCATGCTGAAGGACGCCGTCGGCAGCGTCATGGAATCCGGCAAGAAGTCCGACGCGCAGACGGTGGCGATGGCCGCCGGCAAGGCCAACGTGATGGACGTGGTGACCGCGGTCGCCGACACCGACGTCGCGGTGTCGACGCTGGTCTCGGTCCGCGACCGCGTCATCGCGGCCTACGAAGACATCATGAAGATGCCGATCTGATCGGTGCTCGCCCCCATCGTCATTGCGAGCGTAGCGAAGCAATCCAGAATCTTTCCGCAGGCTCCAGTCTGGATTGCTTCGCTACGCTCGCAATGACGGGGACAGGCCTTCGCGTCGCTCGAAACAGCGTCGGGGAGGCGAGATATGAACAGGGAATTGTGCAATGACCGGCCCCGAAACACTCGACGTCGCGCGTGACGCCATCTGGACGATCGTGATCGTGTCGTCGCCGCTGATGGTGGTGGGGCTCGTGGTCGGCGTGGTCGTGTCGCTGTTCCAGGCGCTGACCCAGATCCAGGAGCAGACGCTGATCTACGTGCCGAAGATCCTGGCGATCTTCGCCACGATGCTGTTGGCCTTGCCGTTCATGGCGGATGCGATGCACGCCCACATGCTGCGGATCTCGTCGCGAATCATCGGCGGCTGAGGCACAATGCGCCCACCATGCGCATCGACGTCTCGCTGCTGCCGGCGCTCGCCGCCTCCTTCATGCTCGCCTTCGCCCGGGTGGGCGCGATGGTGATGCTGCTGCCGGGCCTCGGCGAGACCAACATCCCGACGCGGGTGAAGCTGTCGATCGCGCTGATGCTGACGATGATCATCCTGCCGCTGCACCGCAATGCCTACAATGTCGACATGGGCTCGCTGGCGCCGCTGCTGGTGCTGATGTTGCACGAGATCGCGATCGGCATCGTGCTCGGCGCGACCGCGCGCGTGACGCTGTCGGCGCTGCAGGTCGCCGGCTCCGTGATCGCCCAGCAGATGGGTCTCGGCTTCGTCACCTCGGTCGATCCCACGCAGGGACAGCAGGGCGTTCTGGTCGGCAACTTCCTTACCATGCTGGGCGTGACGCTGCTGTTCGCCACCGACAGCCATCATCTGGTGATCGCCGCGCTCAATGACAGCTACACGATCTTCTCGCCCGGCGAGACCGTCTCGAGCGGCGACGTCGCCTCGCTGGCGACGCGCGCCTTCTCGGCCGCGTTCCGGCTCGGCCTGCAGCTTTCGGGACCGTTCCTGGTGTTCGGTCTCGTCTTCAACATCGGCCTTGGCGTGCTGGCGCGGCTGATGCCGCAGATGCAGGTCTATTTCGTCGGCGTGCCGCTGTCGATCTTCGCCGGCTTCCTGGTGCTCGCCGTGGTGCTGACCGCGATGATGGGCACCTATCTCGATTATTTCATCGGTGTCATGCACCAGATGATGCCGCTCAAGTAGCGAGGTATCGATGGCGGAAGACAACGATCCGGAGAGCCAAACAGAAGACCCGACGCAAAAACGCCTCGACGATGCGCTCGAGCGCGGCGACGTTGCCAAGAGCCAGGAGGTCAACACCTGGTTCATGATCGCAGGCGGCACGCTGGTGGTGTCGACCTTCTCGGGATCCGTCGGCGGCGGCCTGGTGACGCCGATGCGCAACCTGCTCGCCAATTCCTGGATGATCAAGACCGACGGCGGGAACCTGCTGAAGCTGATGCAGCAGATCGAAGTGGCCGTGCTCGCCGCGGTGGGCATTCCCTTGCTGATGCTGGTGCTGGCGGCGATCGCCGGCAACATGCTGCAGCACCGCCTGGTGTGGTCGGCCGAATCCCTCACGCCGAAATTCAGCAAGCTGTCGCCGGCGGAGGGCTTGAAGCGCATCTTCGGCAAGCAGGCGGCGGCGAACTTCCTCAAGGGTCTCGGCAAGCTGATCGTTGTCGGCGTGGTCATGACCATGGTGCTGTGGCCGGAACGGCATCGCATGGAGGCGATGGTCCGGCTCGATCCCGCCGCCATGCTGGGCGCCTCGACGAGCCTGACCATCCAGCTGCTCGGCGCGGTCGTGGCCGCGCTCGCGATCATCGCGATCGGCGACTATTTCTTCCAGTACCGCAGCTGGTTCCAGCGGCAGAAGATGTCGCTCCAGGAGATCAAGGAAGAGTTCAAACAGTCCGAAGGCGACCCCCACATCAAGGGCAAGCTCCGGCAGTTGCGGCAACAGCGCTCCAAGAAGCGCATGATGGCGGCGGTTCCCAAGGCCGCGGTGGTCATCACCAACCCGACCCACTATTCGATCGCGCTGTCCTACGAGCGCGGCATGTCGGCGCCGATCTGCGTCGCCAAGGGCGTCGACAACCTCGCTTTCAAGATCCGGGAGATCGCGCGCGCGCACGATATCCCGATCGTCGAGAACGTGCCGCTCGCCCGCGCGCTCTATGCCACCGTCGACATCGACCAGGAAATCCCGACCGAGCACTATCACGCCGTGGCCGAGGTCATCGGTTACGTCATGCGCCTGAAACGCGGATTCGGCGCAGGACGCGGATAAATTCCCCGAAAAGCAACGGAAATGGCCGTAATCTGGGAATCAGCGTACGTTTCAGCCCGGCCGCCCTTGCGCCTGCGGGTCCGATTCAGGCAGGGAGGTCCCCGCACGCCATTTGGCGCGCTGATTCTCTGCCGACAGGCGGCACTGGCTTGAAATGACTGCCGAGACCGACCACGACCTCCCACGCGAGCCCGTTGCGGCGCACGAGCCGTCGCCGCGGTCGGGCAGCATTGCGCTGGTCCTGCTGGTGGCCGCCGCGCTGGTCGGGGTCGCGATCGGGCTGATGACGCTCGGACGCACGCAGGCGCAGCCCTATATCCTCGGCATCCTCGCCGTGCTGGCGATGGTCGGCCTGTTCAACCTGTTCGCCTTTGCCGCCGGCATCATCCGCTTCGTCGACCGCAATCTCGACGATCCCGTGATGGGCCGGATCGCCGACCACGCCTTCGATGGTCTCGCGGTGACCGATCCGCGCGGCCACGTCGTCTATTCGAACGCGGCCTATCTGACGCTGACAGGCGCCACCGGCCGGCAGGACGTGCGTCCCGTCGAGCGCGTCTTCATCGGCAATCCCGACGTGTCGGAAGCCGTGTTCCGGCTGTTGAAGGCCGCGCGCGAGGGCAAGCGGCAGCAGGAAGAGGTCCGAATCTCCGGCCTCGACGGCAGCCAGGGCCGCTGGCTGCGCATGCGGGTGCGGCCGCTCGGCACCGGCAAGCGGGAGGCGCGCTATGCGGTGTGGTCGATCGCCGACATCACGCGCGACCGGGAACGCCAGGAAGACGTCTTCCAGGAACTCCAGCACGCCATCGAATATCTCGACCATGCGCCGTGCGGTTTCTTCTCGGTCAATCCGGCCGGCGAGCTTGCCTATGTCAACGCAACGCTGGCGAACTGGCTCGACTACGACCTCGCCGAGATCGGCTCGGGCGGGCTGAAGCTCGCCGACATCGTCTCGGGCGACGGCGCCTCGCTGCTGACCTCGATCGTGGCGGTCCCGGGCGAGGTCAAGACCGAGGTCTTCGACATCGACCTTCGCATGCGCACCGGCAAGACCATGCCGGTGCGGCTGTATCACAAGCTCGCCTTCGGCGCCGACGGCGCGCCCGGGCCGTCGCGCACGCTCGTCATCAGCCGCGCCCGCGACGAGCGCGGCGATCCCGACCGCGCCGCCGAAGTGCGCTTCATGCGCTTCTTCGACCACACGCCGATGGCGATCGCGACCGTCGACCGCGGCGGCAACGTCGTGCGGGCCAATGCGCGCTATGCCAAGCTGGTGCAGGGCCTCGGCCTCGACAGCGCCTCCAAGTCGATCTTCCGCGCCGTCAACGCCCGCGATCGTCACCTCCTGATCGCCGCCATCAACCAGGCCGCCGACAACCACGCCGACATCGCGCCGGTCGAGGTGGCGCTGGAAGGATCCAAGGAGCGCTGGGGCCAGTTCTTCGTGACGCCGGTCGACGCCGCAGAAAACGAGGCCGAAGCGGCCATCGTTCACATGCTCGAGACCACCGAGCGGCGCGCGCTGGAGAACCAGATCAACCAGTCGCAGAAGATGGAGACGGTGGGTCAGCTTGCCGGCGGCATCGCTCACGACTTCAACAACGTGCTGTCCGCCATCATGATGGCGAACGACTTCCTGCTGAACGCGCACAAGCCGACCGATCCGTCGTTCCAGGACATCATGCAGATCAAGCAGAACGCCACGCGTGCCGCCACGCTGGTGCGGCAGCTGCTGGCATTCTCGCGCCGGCAGACGCTGCGGCCGCAGGTGCTCGATCTCGGCGATGCGCTGTCCGACCTCACCATGCTGCTGCGCCGGCTGATCGGCGAGAAGGTCAAGCTGGACCTCGTCCATGGCCGCGACCTCTGGCCGGTCAAGGTCGACGTCTCCCAGTTCGAGCAGGTGATCGTCAATCTCGCGGTGAACGCGCGCGACGCGATGCCCGATGGCGGCAAGCTGATCATCCGCACCGCCAACGTCACCACCGAGGACGCCGGCAAGCTCGCCTACAAGGGCATGCCGGCCGCGGATTATGTGCGGATCGAGGTCGCCGACACGGGAACAGGCATTCCCGCGGACATCCGCGACAAGATCTTCGAGCCGTTCTTCTCCACCAAGGAGGTCGGCAAGGGCACCGGCCTCGGGCTGTCGACCGTCTACGGCATCGTCAAGCAGACCGGCGGCTTCATCTATGTGGAGTCGGAGCCCGGGCAGGGCACCTCGTTCCACATCTTCCTGCCGCGCCACCAGGCCGGAGCGGAGCCGCAGGTCGAAGCGTCGGTCGCGCCTGCTGCAGCGGCTCCGGGCGCGGCAAAGGACGCGCCGGCGGCAGAGGCAAAGCCCCGCACCGATCTCACGGGGCAGGGCACCATCCTGCTCGTCGAGGACGAGGAGGGGCTGCGCGCCCTCAATGCCCGCGGCCTGCGCTCGCGCGGCTACACCGTGGTGGAAGCCGAGAACGGCGTCGAGGCGATGGAGGTGCTGGAGGAGCAGAGCGGCGCGATCGATCTCGTCGTGTCCGACGTCGTGATGCCGGAGATGGACGGTCCGACGCTGCTCAAGGCGATGCGCGAGAAGAATCCGGACATCAAGTTCATCTTCGTGTCCGGCTACGCCGAGGATGCCTTCGAGAAGAGCCTGCCGGAAGGGCAGCAATTCGACTTCCTGCCGAAACCGTTCACGCTGAGCCAGCTCGTGGCGGCGGTGAAGGAGACGATGGCCAAGCAGGGGTGAATCCCGCGGCTGCCACAGATGCCGGTAACCGGCGACCATGGTTCCGCCCAGCGGCCGGCCAAACCCTCGTCAAATATGGGCTTTTGCCACATCCCCGCGACTGAGGGCCGCAGCACTGCGACCCCGACGCGTCTTCACTTTTCGGGAAGTCTGCCCATCTTAGGGGCACTTCCCCATGCCGGGGATCTGGGACACGCACATGACTTTCTCGCAACGTAGCCGCAGGTTCTTCAAGACGATGGCCGTCATGCTGGCGCTCGCGCTGCCGACCGCGCTCGTCATTTCGTCCGCCGATGCCCGCGTCGGCGGCGGCTCCTCGTCGGGTTCGCGCGGCTCGCGGACCTTCTCGGCCCCGCCGTCGACCACGACCGCGCCGGGCTCGACCTCGCAGTTCAACCGCACCTACAGCCAGCCGGGTACCGGCATGAATTCGGCCGCGGCTGCGCCCGCGCGCGGCGGCCTGTTCGGCCGTGCCGGTGGCTTCATGGGCGGCCTCGCGGCCGGCTTCCTCGGCGCCGGCCTGCTCGGCATGCTGTTCGGCGGCGGCCTGTTTGGCGGCCTCGGCGGCCTGTCGTCGATCCTGGGCCTGATCATCCAGATCGTGCTGGTGGTGGTCGCGGTGCGCCTAGCGATGTCGTGGTGGCAGCGCCGTAACGCGCCGCAGGCGGCCTATGCCAATGCCGATGCCAACAATGCGCCGGGCCCGCAGCCCGCTTATCGCAGCGGTCTCGGCGGCGGACTTGGTGGTGGACTTGGCGGCGGCCTCGCCGGCGGTCTCGGTGGTTTCGGCTTCGGCGCCAACAATGCGCCGCTCGAGATCAAGCCGGACGACTATGAAGCGTTCGAGCGGCTGCTCGGCGAGATCCAGTCGGCCTGGTCGAACGAGGACGTGGCCAAGCTGCACACGCTCGCGACGCCGGAAATGGTCTCCTATTTCGAGCAGGATCTCGGCCAGAACCGCGCCCGCAACGTCGTGAACAAGGTGTCCGACGTGAAGCTTCTGCAGGGCGATCTTGCCGAAGCCTGGCGCGAAGGCGAGACCGACTACGCCACGGTGGCGCTGCGCTTTGGGCTCACCGACAAGACGCTGGATCGCAACACCGGCGCCCTGGTGGCCGGCAGCGAGCAGCCCATCGAGGCGACGGAGGTCTGGACCTTCGCGCGTCGTCCGGGCGGCGCCTGGGAATTGTCGGCGATCCAGCAGACCAACTGATCCCCGGCGGATCGAGATGTGAAGGCGTCGTGCTTCGGCACGGCGCCTTTTTCGTTTTTCTGCGCCAACTCCCGCCTCCGTCCCGGCTGCGTGCGGGGCGCCGTCGTTCCATCCCTGGCTGACGGACTGTCGGGCTTGGTGCTACGCTCCTTGCAGCGCCAACACACGGATCTCCCCCATGACCTACGAGCTCTATTACTGGCCCGAGATCCAGGGCCGCGGCGAATATGTGCGGCTGGCGCTGGAGGAAGCTGGCGCGTCCTATGTCGACGTCGCTCGCGGGCCGCGCGGCACGGCTGCGATGATGAAGATGATGAATGCACAGGACGGCACGCCGCCCTTTGCGCCGCCTTTCCTGAAGGCCGGCAAGCGCGTGATCGGCCAGACGGCGAACATCCTGCTCTATCTCGGCGCCCGTCATGGCTTGATGCCGAAGACGGAAGCGGGCCGGCTCTGGGTTCACCAGCTGCAGCTCACGATCACTGATTTCGTGGTGGAGATCCACGACACCCATCATCCGCTCGGGCCCTCGCTCTACTATGAGGACCAGAAGGCTCCGGCCAGGAAGCGGACCGCCGAGTTCTGGGACGAGCGCGTGCCGAAATATCTCGGCTATTTCGAGCGTTTGCTCGCCGGGAAGGGCGGCGTCTTTGTCACCGGACGTCGTCTGACCACTGTCGATCTCTCGCTGTTCCAGATCGTCGAAGGACTGCGCTATGCCTTTCCCAGGCGCATGAAGGCGTTCGAGCCGGAGATACCCGGCCTCGTCGGCCTGCATGGCCTCGTCGCCGCGCGGCCGAACATCAAGGCCTATCTCGAAAGCCCGCGGCGTATTGCCTTCAACGAGCAGGGCATCTTCCGTCGCTATCGCGAACTCGACCGCTAGTATCCTGCCGAAGAATCCCTCCGCCACGGGAAAGGTTTCTCGAAGCGAATATCGGGAACGGGCAGTCCGTTATGGGCGGCTTAATTCGGTCCACGACAGCATCGGCCGGATCATCTGCATGGCTTAACCACCCAATAGGCATCTTCGATGGATGCATGGTCGCTGTTGCATGGATGACGGGATTTTTAGGCGACCTCAAGCTCCTGAATATATAGTTCAATCGGAACAAGACTTTCGGAGCGATTATGAGTACCGAGCACGACGAAGCTGAACGGCTGGATGCTCTGAGACGGCTGAGGTTGCTCGATACGCCGCCAAGCGAAACGTTCGATCGAATAACACGTACGGCCAGCAAGCTGTTCGATGTCCCGATCGCTGCCGTGTCGCTGACTGACAGCGAGAGGCAGTGGTTCAAGTCACGGGTCGGGATTCAGCACGACACGATCCCGCGCGACAAGGCACCATGCGCGGAGGTTGCCGAGACGGCCGGCGTTGTCGTCATTCCCGACCTCCTGAAAGACTCCTGCTATTCGACCAGCCTGTTGGCTGAACAGGGAATCCGGTTTTACGCTGGTGCGCCCCTCGTCACCCGCGACGGGCATGGGCTGGGCGCGCTGTGCGTTCTCGGTGTAGAGCCGAGAACGGTCCTCGACTCCGAGCTTGCGGCGTTGAAGGACCTGGCCGAGATGGTGATGGCGCAGATCGAGCTGCAGCACGCTTTCGGCCGGATCGACCCGGTGAGCGGTCTGCCCAACCGCATTCAGTTCTTCGACGATCTGACGGATCTCGCACGCGATCATAAGAATACCCCGCAGATTGCGGTTCTCGTGGATCTCGCGGAGATCGAGCAGATCAGCAACGGTACGCGCGTGATGGGCGCCAACTATGTCGACGAGATCGTTCGCGTCGGTGCCCGGCGGGTTCGCGAGGCGCTGGGTCCGGATCGGATTGCCTACCAGGTCGGTGCAACACAATTCGCGTTCCTCGCGCCCCCGGATGCGGATCCGTCGGTCTATCAGCAGGATGTCCAGGCCGTTCTGGACAGGAATGCAGGACGATCGCCGACCGGCTTCATGATTACGGCCGCTGTCGGATTGGCGCCGTTCCGTGCGGGCGAAACCGCGCCGTCCGACATCCTGAGAATGGCGCACAGCGCCGCACTGGAAGCGCGAGGATCGCTGACGTCAGTCAGGATATACTCGTCCGAAGAAGATCGTATTCACGCACGGCGCTTCAGACTTCTTGAGGACTTTGCTGCCGCACTGCGCGATGGCGGCGACCAGTTCCACCTCCTGTTTCAGCCGCGCATCGACATACGTACCGGAGACTGTGTCAGCGCCGAAGTTCTCATGCGGTGGACTCATCCCCGATTGGGTCCGGTCCCCCCGGGCGAGTTCATCCCGATCGTCGAGCAGACGACTCTGGCCCGTGACACCACCCATTGGGTGCTCGAAAACGCGATACGGCAACTCGGACATTGGCACGCCGGCGGGCGACGGCTGTCGCTCTCGGTCAATCTCTCCGCGGCCAATCTGGAGGAGACGGATCTCGTTCAGCGCATTCAGCTTCTGTTGTTGAAGCAACGCGTTCCCCCGAACTTTCTCGAGCTGGAACTGACCGAGAGCGCAGTGATGCGGGACGGTGAACGGGCGATGTGGCAATTGGGTGCGCTACGTTCCGCGGGCATACAGCTCGCCATCGACGACTTTGGGACGGGGCAAAGCAGTCTGTCCTACCTCCAGAAGCTGCCCATGGACGTCGTGAAGATCGATCGGTCTTTCGTCAAGGAGCTCGGTGCTGGCGCCCGACCCAGGTCGCTGGTCAGCTCCATGATCACTCTGTCGCACGAGCTGGGTTACCGAGTGGTCGGCGAAGGTGTCGAGACCGCCGAGATTGCCGAGATCCTGGGTCAACTGGGATGTGACGAGGCGCAAGGCTATCTCTTCGCCAGGCCGCTGGCGCCGTCGGAGTTCGAACTTTGGTTGTCGACCTCCTCCGGGCGAATGTCACATCGAATTGCGTCCTAGAGGATATGGTCGTCGAAGGCGCTAACCGGTCCGGGCAACGGCTGGCGGCAGCCGATGCTCCGGACCGGTCGTCCCGGGCGTGGTGAGCCGCCCGAACGCGTGGCGGCCGCTTGTCGTGCTCGACGCTTCGCGGCCGGAGGGAACGTCCGAGGTCTCGGGAGCCGGCATGACGTCGTCCATGTCGGGGCAAGGCGGCTTGCAGAACATCGTCGCGTCTCCCGTTGCGTCGGTGCGCGTTGATGTAGCGAGCTTCGCGCGCGGCGACGTCACTCAATCGGAGGAGAGGGCGCGATTTTCCGGACTGCGTCAGGGGCGGCTTCAGATCTTGATGGGCGGCGAGAAGGCCGCCAGGAGCCGAACCAGATCCGCCTGTCGCTTCGTCCCGGTCTTCATGAAGACCCTGGCCAGATGCGTCTTGATCGTCGTCTCGGCGACACCCATGCTTCTGGCCACGTCCGGAACCCCGCCGACCTCGACGATCGCCAGCAGGACGCGAAGTTCGGTCGGCGTCAGCTTGAAGAGTTTCTGGATGAGGTCTGGCGCCACGATCGTATCGAGCGCGGCCTTGCTGACAAACAGGACGGCGCTGGCCTCGTAGCAGGCGGCGAACGTTTGCCGGCGCCCGGTCGTCAGCGGCACGAGATGGCCGACATAATGGGAACCGTCGTGAGCCGTCAGATGCAGCGAGACACTCGCGCTCATTGTCGCCCGTTCGCCGAAGGCGGTATCCGCCAGCGCCTGCCGGAGCACACGGTCGGCACTCAGGTCGGACGGCACAAGCCGGCCCCGGACCGAGCGAAGCACGTCGGCCTCGTCCAGGATGTCCCGCGCGCTCGTATTGGCGTGTGTGATGAAGCCGTCGGAGTCGAGCAGCAGGACGCCGGTTCGCAGCGCGTCGAGCGTGCGCGCCGAGACCTCGTCCAATGCGTTCTGCCGCTGCAGCTTCTGCCGGACCTGCATGGCCCGTTGCACGTGCGGCGTGAGGCGGGACATCACCCGATACATCCTGCGATCGACCAGGCCGCCGCCCTTCATGATCGACAGGCGCGAGGTTCCGTCGGCGGATTTGCCGAGCAGGATATTGGTGGCGTCCTCGAGACCCTGCGGCCGCGCCCATTCGTTGTAGAACGTCGTGGCCCGGAACTCGTCGATGTCGAGCCAATCCTGCGACGTCTGGATCTGACCGACCGGCGCGTGCAGCATGCTGCGCGAGGGGTCGAGGGGCTCGTAGGTCTCGATGTAGGAGCGGACATAATCGGGATCGACCCCGACGGAGTGCGAGATCATCGCCTCGCCGTCGGCGCTGGTCCAGACCAGGCCTCCGCCACGGCCGCCCGCCAGCTCGACGATGCCGCCAAGTGTCGACGTCCATCGGGAATCGTCGAGCGACGCATCGTAGATGTCCGACACCAGCGAGAGCAGCTTTTCATTCGGTATCATTGGCTAGTCCCCTGGACGCATCGAAAGGCCTGTTCGGTCTTACGATACCGACCGGACTGCGCAGATTTGATGAGCCGGATCACACTTGGCCGAACCTCTCCGAACGGAGGCCATGGGCCGTTGAGACGGCATGGTGCTTGACGGGGAGTCTGGCCAGCCTTCGGGAAGGTTCAACGACGCGCGGCAGGCGCCGTCGCAAAACCTGCGGCGATGGCCGCATGCCGAGCCATGAGAGGCGCGCCGTGGAGAGGGACGGCCGCGCGCGAAATCGATCCTGGCATCCGGCGAAGCTGCGCGGGCAACGCGAAAAGCCCGATCGACCGGATCGGGCGCTTCACGGCAGTCGGTCAGGGATCAGGCGAGTTGATCGATCCGCGTTCCCTGGCCCGGCGGCAGCGGGGCGGGGGGCGGCGGCTGATACGGCGGCTCCCGGTCCTTGATCTTGGGCTGGTCGTTCTGCTTGGTCGCATCGTAGCTCGGCACCACGACAGTGACCGGTGGTGGCGCAACGCTGGAAACACTCATCCACAAATCCTCACAGATTGAAACAGCCAAGCCTGACCTGCGAGGGACGAAGCTTCCGTCAAGCCAATCGTTAAAATGCGAGGGATCTGGTGCGTGAGGTGAGCCGTGTCGCGCTCAAGACGACGTTGCGGAGTGAGCTCTCAGACCTCTCCGCGTCATTGTGAGGAGCGAAGCGACAAAGCAATCCAGGCTGTCTCCGCGGAAAGATTCTGGATTGCTTCGCTGCGCTCGCAATGACGAAGGAGGCAGCCGAGCGTCGGTCGCCGGCCGCGACCAGCGCCTATTCGTCCTTGCCGCGCGTGATCGCGATCGAGGCCTCGGTCTTGGTACGGTTGCATTCCATGTTGAGCCGACGGTAGCGCATGGTGATCTTGTCGCCGCGCAGAAGGCCCATCCGCTTCAGGCAGCGCGTGGCGCCCTTGGTCGTATCGTCCTTGGTCACGGTGAAGACGATGGCCGCGGCGGATCCGACGAGGTCGTAGAACTGCTGCGTCGGCTTGCGGTCGCCCTTGGCATAGAGCTCGATGGAATATTTGTCGCCGCGGCAGGCCACCGACAGCTCCTTGGCGGCCGGGTGCGTCAGATAGACGACGTTGGCCGCGCGGAAGTTGACCTTGAGGCGATCGATCTGGTTCGCCAGCTCCTTGGCGCTGTCGTCGCAGCGATCGGCATGGGCGGGCGAGACGAGGGTCGCAAGGACGGTGATTGCGGCGGCGACGAGCATCGCGCCGCGGATGGTCAGTGTCGAAATCATGATGAAAAGCCCCTTAAGGGGGCGCATTCAACAGTCGCGGCGACCGGAGCGCAAGGGGTGCCGGGCGGCTGTCCGGCTCCGAATTGGCGACCGGCCATCCGCGGCGGGGGAGGGGCGCAAACGCCCCACAAGCCGGCGAATTGGGCTGCCCCGGCATTCCCCGGGGCGCCTTCCCTTTGCGGCAAAAATGCTTAGAACGCTTCTACGCCGAGAGCCCGCCCGAGGCCTCCAAACCCCTGGATTCGCCATGAACGCTCCCACCGCCTTTCCCGACCAGTCCAAGCCCGTTCCGCCCTACAAGCACACCCCGCTGTTCCCGCTGGGCAAGGACGAGACGCCCTACAAGAAGATCACGGCCGAGGGGGTCCGGGTCGAGAAGGTGCTGGGCAAGGACATGCTGGTGGTGTCGCGCGAGGCGCTGCGGGCGCTGTCCGAGGCCGCCTTCGGCGAGATCAACCACTACCTGCGGCCCGGCCATCTGAAGCAGCTCCGCGCCATCCTGGAGGACGGCGAGGCGAGCCCGAACGACAAGTTCGTCGCGCTGGACTTCCTCAAGAACGCGAACATCGCCGCCGGCGGCGTGCTGCCGATGTGCCAGGACACCGGCACCGCGATCATCATGGGCAAGAAGGGCTGCAACGTCATCACCGACGGCGAGGACGAGGCGGCGCTGTCGGAAGGCGCGCGCGACGCTTACTTGCGCCGCAACCTGCGCTACTCGCAGGTCGCGCCGCTCTCGATGTACGAGGAGAAGAATACCGCCAACAACATGCCGGCGCAGTGCGAGATCTACGCCGAGGGCGATGACGCCTACAAGTTCATGTTCATGGCCAAGGGCGGCGGCTCCGCCAACAAGAGCTTCCTGTTCCAGGCGACGCCCTCCGTCCTCACCAGGGACCGGCTGCTCGCCTTCCTGAAGGAGAAGATCCTGACGCTCGGCACCGCCGCGTGCCCGCCCTATCACCTCGCCATCGTCATCGGCGGCACCTCGGCCGAGCTCTGCATGAAGACGGTGAAGCTGGCCTCGGCCCGCTATCTCGATGCGCTGCCGACCCACGGTTCGCCCGACGGCAACGCCTTCCGCGACGTCGAGATGGAAAAAGAGATCCACAAGATGACGCAGTCGCTCGGCGTCGGCGCGCAGTTCGGCGGCAAGTATTTCTGCCACGACGTGCGCGTGATCCGCATGCCCCGGCACGGCGCCTCGCTGCCGATCGGGCTCGGCGTGTCCTGCTCGGCCGACCGCCAGGTGCTCGGCAAGATCACCAGGGACGGCGTCTATCTCGAGGAGCTCGAGCACAATCCGGCGCAGTATCTGCCGCAGGTCGAGCAGGCGCTCGGCGGCGAGGTCGTCAAGATCGACCTCAACCAGCCGATGAAGGACATCCTGGCCACCTTCTCGAAATATCCGATCAAGACGCGGGTCTCGATGAGCGGCACCATGATTGTGGCGCGCGACAGTGCCCACGCCAAGCTGCGCGAGCGGCTGGAGAAGGGCGAGCCGCTGCCGGACTATTTCAAGAACCATCCGGTCTATTACGCCGGCCCGGCCAAGACCCCCGAGGGCTACGCCTCCGGCGCGTTCGGTCCGACCACCGCGGGCCGCATGGATTCCTTCGTCGACCAGTTCCAGGCCGCCGGGGGCTCGATGGTGATGGTGGCCAAGGGCAACCGCGCGCCGGCGGTGCGCGAGGCCTGCAAGAAATATGGCGGCTTCTATCTCGGCTCGATCGGCGGCGCCGCGGCGAACCTCGCCGAGCACTGCATCAAGAAGGTCGAGGTGCTCGAATATCCCGAGCTCGGCATGGAAGCGATCTGGCGCATCGAAGTCGTCGACTTCCCGGCCTTCATCATCATCGACGACAAGGGCAACGACTTCTTCAAGGAGTTGAACCTGGGCTGAGGTTGCGATGCCATGCTCGCGCGTGGCGTCGTGCAGATGCCTTTCAGGCAGACCGTCATGCCCGGGCTTGTCCCGGGCATCCACGTTCTTCGTGACCCTTCAAGGCGTGGATGGCCGGGACAAGCCCGGCCATGACGAGGCTGAGGCGTCAGCGCCCTAGACTAGCTGCAATTCGTGACCTGGTTCGAGCACAGTCCGCGCCACCAGCCGCGGACACCGTCGTGGCTTTCGACGAGGGCCCAGAGGCCGCTGCACGCGAAGATGCGTTTCGGGCCGCCGTCGGTGTCGATCGGGCCGCCGAGCTCGCGCTGGGCCGGCATCCATCTGGCATCGACGAAGGGCGCCTGGAACAATCCGCCCATCCGCGTGTCGCCATTGGCGTAGGCCGCGCCGACCTTGTTGGCCGCGACCCAGCCGCGCCCGGCATAGGGCTTCGGCGCGTTGCGGGGATAGCGCTCTTCGTCCTCGTAGTCCTTGCCCGGCGGCCTGGCGCCGTCGATCAGGAACCAGCCGTCGCGAAAGCCGATGATGCGGAATTCGGTGAGCCAGCCGCCGTCCGGCGTATTCTCGGCGCCGCCCATTTTCAGCCGGTAGGGCGGCGGCAGCGTGCCGAGCACGCGCGCTTTCACGCCGGGTTCGGCGCGCACGTTGAGGCCAGCAGGATCCTTGTCGATCGACCAGGCGCCGAGATCGCAAGGCTCGGTGCCCGCGGGCAGGCTCGCGCGCTTTGCGGCGAGGTCGGCGTGGACCTTTGCAGCGTAACCCTCGTCGTTATCCGGATCCGGCCCGGTGCGTGGCTGCAACGTGGCCGAGATCGCGCGCGTCTCATCCGGTGTCAGCGTGACCACGAGCGCCTGGCGCGCGGCGAAGACGCTTGCGGGCGTCTTCGGATCGTTCGATGCCGCCGGATAGACGGCGAGGGTGCCCGTCGCACTCTCGGTCCGGGAGGCGGCGCCGGCGACGAAGCCGTCCGGCACGAGGGCGAGCGCGCTTGCGCGCCACGCCGGTTCGGTGTCCTCCGCGCGCGCCGCCGGCAGGGCCGCAAGGCACAGGATCGTCGCTGCGATCAACGCGAGGGAACGCACGGGGCGAGGTCTCGCCTTAGGCCCGCGCGCCCGTGAACGGGAAGCTGCCCATCGGGCCGATGCCCATCTCGCCATTGATGCTGTCGCCGGCGACGGTGCCGGTGAATTCCAGCGTGAGCGGCATCGGACTCGTGATCGAGACCTTCCAGGAGACGTCGTTGCCGTTGACGGTGCCGTCGAAGATCTCGGCGGTATTGCCCTCGGCGCCCTGCGTGCCGGTGAGCGTGCTGCCCGCGGCCTTCAGGCTCAGTGTCGCCTGGCGCTCGCCCATGGGCGTCGTCATGGTCAGGTTCCAGTTGCCGTCGACGGCCATTCGTGTCTCCCAAAATCGCGGCGGCTGCGACGATCCGCAGCCCGTCCCGGCCGGAGCGTATAGCGCAACTCGCGGAAGCTGGCCAACGCCGCGTGGGGCGGCGGCTGGAGCGTTTCCGAGCGAAGTGGACACCGGTTCGCGTGAAGAAAACGCGTCGAAACAAGAATCTAGAGCCTCGGTTCTGATTCAATCAGAACCGAGGCTCTAGGCGCGGGCGGCGGCGCGTTTGCGGCTGGTGACGACCAGCCGCAGCACGACATATTGCAAGGCAAAGGCCGCGATCTTGGAGCCGCCGGCCCCGAAGGCGAGATAGAAGGCCCAGAGCTTCAGATCGCCCGTCGAGGCCACCACGACCATGCCTGCCGCGATCACGAACATCAGCGCCGACCAGGCGTAACCGGCGGCGATGACGTATTCCGGCACGGTCTCGACCACCATGGGCGGCATGTAGCGCAGCATCCAGCCGCGCTTGAGCATGACGAGGCCGATCGCGACATGGGCGATCGCGGGCTTGGCCAGCATGAAGCGCGGATCGTTGGTCAGGAGGGTGATCAGCCCCAGCACGACCACGATCGCCAGGCTGGCATAGGTCATGAAGCTGAGCGGCTGTCCGGACAGGCGCGAATAGACCACCTGCCCGATCGCCATGGCCACCGCCACGGCCGTCGCCAGAACGACGTTCTCGGTGATCCAGTAGATGATCAGGAAGACGATGGCCGACATGAAATCGGAAGCGAGGCGGGCGAAAACGTCCTTCATTTTCGATCCTGTTCAGTCGATCCTGTTCAACGGGCGTCGGGGAGGGCGCCGGCGAGCCTACCGTACTTCAGGCGGCAATGCTCGGGATACCATTTTGTAAAGTACAGGGCGCAGTTGCGCGCGGCGAAGGCCACCGCAAGGCTCGACCAGAGCGGCAGGCCCGGCACGTAGAGCAGCACGAGATTGGCGACGGCCATCGCCAGCGCGGCGGCGGTCCAGGCCGCCGTGATCATGTAATTGGCGGTCAGGAAGCCGGGTATCGCAGCGGTTTCGGCCGGAACCTCCTCGAGCGCATATTGCAGCGTGAACGGCCGGCGCAGCAGCATCGATCCGAGCGAGATCAGGAAGATGCCGATGTCGACCGCGAGCTTGACGCCGAGCGTGCCGATCGCGGCATCGGACAGCACGAGGACGAGCCCGATGGCGGCGAACAGGATCGCCGAGCCGGCGGCGAGGATCTTCACCGACCGGCCGCGGGCGAGGTCGATCGCGACGGTGGCAAGGCAGATCGCCGAGGCCGCGAACACGCTCGTGGCCGCGGACGTCACCAGCATCAGCAGCGTGTAGGCGCCGTAGGGAGCGAGGATCAGGAAGAGCGTCATGGTCGCCTCGAAGGCTCAATCTTTACGATGTAAAGATCAATAGTTCAGGGGGCCAGGCTTGGTCAAGCCAAATCTTTACAGTGTCAAAATCGTGAAGGCGGCCTGGACGAGTTGAAGCGCTGCGAGCGCCTGCTCGGAGGCCTCCTCGGCCAGGTCGGTCCAGGTCAGGTCGGACAGCAGCGGCAGCGCCGCGACGAGCAGCAGACCGAGCGCGAGGAGGAGGCCGGTCTTCAGGCCGGCATGGCCGGGCCGCGGCCGCCGGATGATCGCGGTCGGGAGGGCGGGCGAGGTGATCGACGGGATGAGCATCTGCGCTTCTCTTTCAATCATTGCGTGACGCGCTCCTGCGCCCCCACCCAATTGCCGTGGAATCCGTCGGGCACGCGGTGGCCGAGCTGCACCAGCGCGACCGGGCCGGCCTCGACATCGGTGGCGTTGAAGATGGCGAGATCGCTGCGATTGTCGCGGGCGCGCCAGACCATCGCGAGCAGCCAGCCGTCGCCCTCGGGCGCGTCCGTGGATCGCTCCACGAACACCGGTTCGGAGATGGTGTCGCCGGCCGGCAGCAGATACTGGCCGAGCCGCCTGCCATGGCCGTCGACATGGACGATGCCCGACAGCGCGCCGAACATCGGCAGCCGCGGATTGGCGCAGGCGTACCAGCCGTGGCGGTTTTTCAGCCCGGCGCGGCGGTCGTCGATGCGCGGGAACTCGCCGGTGAGATCGTCGAGATAGGTCTGCTGGAAGCGGTCGGTCTTCCCCGAAAGATCGAAGCTCCAGCGGCAGAGGCGGGCGCGCGACTTCTCGGGATCGGTCGGCCGGCCGTCGGGATGCGGGAACAGCGGGGCTTCCTCGAACTGCATCACGTCGGCGACGATGCGATGGCCATCCTCCCACGCATTCATGACGTGGAAGACGTAGCAGGCCTCGGCACGGAACCAGACGATGTCCTTCGCCGTGCCGATGCGCTTCATCACGCCGACATAGGCGCCCTTGTCCGGCTCCCAGGCATAGGGCGGCTTGCCGCTCATCGCGCGCGCCATGCTGCCGGTGAGGGGCAGGATCGGAAACAGCACGTGGGTCTCGGTGACGATGAAGTCGTGCACCATGCTGGCATAGGGCGCCTCGAAGCGCTCGAAGCGCGTCGCCTTGCCCGCGGCATCGATCGATCCGAAGGAGAGGGCGGGCGTCAGCGGTCCCGCGGCGTTGTAGCCGAAGAACAGCATCTCGCCGGTCACGGGATCGATCTTCGGATGCGCGGTGAAGCTGCCGGCGACACGGCCCTGGTAGTTGTGATAGCCGCGCGTTGCGAGCGTGCCCGGCTCGATCTCGGTCGGCAGATGCGCTTCCTCCAGCGCGAGCAGCTTGCCGGCATGAAAGATGATGTTGGTGTTGGCGACGCCGCCGTCGGTAATGTCGGCCGGCGCGTCCGGCAGCCTGCGGCCGAAGCCGCCGAACAAGGCGCGGCCGGCATCGTGCTCGGCGAGCCATTTCGGCGTGCGGACCCAGCGGTTGCGATAGCTGGCGCGGCCGTCCTCGAGATGGAGGGCGTGCAGCATGCCGTCGCCGACGAACCAGTGCGCGCCGGGGGAAGAGAATTGCGGGTTGGGGCCGTTGCGATACAGCGTCCCGTTCAGCTCGCGCGGCAGCTCGCCGACGATCCCGAGATGGGGGGCGTCGGCCTCGAACGGGATCGGCGCGAGATTGTTGCGGCGCTCGGCGGTCGCAGCCTGCTGCATGGCGTTCCCCTGTTTATCTTTACATCGTAAAGATGAGATAGGGCGGAACGCGCCGTTCGTCAAGCGAAATCTTTACACTGTCAATATTGCGTCATATAGCTTGCGGATGACCAGGATCGACACCAAGACCGAGCCCGCGCGCCGCGCGCGCAGCCCGAAGAAGACCTCGCCGGCGGCGACGCGTCCCTTGCGACGGCTGCCGGGCGCGCGGAACGAGACTCCCTATCATCATGGTGCGCTGCGCGAGGCGCTGCTCGAGGCCGCCGAACGCGTGCTGGAACGGGACGGGCTCGCCGGCCTGACCTTGCGCGCGGTGGCGCGCGAGGCCGGCGTGTCGCATGCCGCGCCGACGCATCATTTTGGCGATCTCACCGGGCTCGTCAGCGAGCTCGCGGCGATCGGCTTCCGCCAGTTCAACGCCGCGATGGCGGCTGCCCTGGACTCGGCGCCGACGCCGCTCGAACGCGCGCTGGCACGGCCGAAGGCCTATGTCGCCTATGCCCAGGCGCATCCCGGCATGTATGGATTGATGTTCCGCACCGAGCGCCTCGATTATACGCGGCCCTCGCTGCACGAGGCGGCGGAAGCCTCCTTCGCGGGCCTTGCCAGTGCGATCGGCGCGATGCGGCAGGAGCAGATCAGCGGCGACGCCCTGACGCTGGAGCAGGCGGCCGCGATCGCGCGGGCCTGGTCGATGGTGCACGGCTTCACCATGCTGCTGCTCGATGGCCGGCTCGAGGATATTCTCAGCCGGCTGCCGGCGGGTACCACGACCGAGCAGTTGTTCGAGACGATGCTGAAATCGATGGGCAAGCCATCGGTCTTCTGACCGGTCGAACCGTTGCCGTCGTCATGCGTTGTCCGCGCATGGCAAGAACACCCCGCACACCCTGGAAACGCCAGAACCCGCGCAAGCGCGCAGGCAAGGCGCCGAAGCATCTCACGCCGGCGCAGAAATCCGCCGCGAAGGCGCGGGCGCGCCGGGCCGGCCGTCCCTATCCCAACCTCGTGGACAACATGCGCATGGCAGCGAAGAAGAATTCGAAGGCCAAATCGTCGAGGAAGACATCGTCCAAGACTGCTCCCAAATCGTCTCGCAAGCGCACGACGCGGAAGACCACCAGGACGACCACCGCGAAGAAGAAAAAAGCCCGCAAGCGCGCGCCATCGGCGCGCGACAAGGATCCGCGCGGCGGACTGACGGCGGCCGGCCGCAAGGCCTTCGCCCGCAGGCAGGGCTCGCATCTGCGGCCCGGCGTCACCAAGGCAGAGGTCGACATGACGCCGCAGGAGATGCGGCGCAAGGGCAGCTGGGCGGTGCGGTTCTATGGCCGCGCCAAGCTGCCGCCGCTGGTGGATGCGAACGGGCAACCCACGCGGCACGCCCTGTCGGCCCATGCCTGGGGCGAGCCGGTCCCGAAGACCGTTGCCGCGGCCCGGCGCATCGCCGCCAAGGGTGAGCGCCTGCTGGCGCGCTACCGGCGGATCAAGGCGCGGGCCTGACCTCGCTGATCGGTCAGCGCGCCGTCGCGAGTTCGACGGCGCGGCCACGCGCGCCGACGATCTTCACCTGATCCTTGCCGCAGTTGAAGCCACGCGCCAGGTCGTCGGCCGCCTGTCGCGCCAGGTCGTTGGCATTGCCATTTGCGATCGCATCGATATAGGCGACATGGCAGACGGCGCCCGGCGGCAGCCGGGTCACGACCAGCATGGCCTTCGTGCGGGGGCGGTCCTCTCTGTCACGGTCGGCATGATCGGCGATGTGCCAGCGCTGGATCATTGCAAACGGCTTGGCGCCGAGGCTGCGCCATTCGATCGTGGTCTCCGACGAATTGAAGGGACCGAACCACACGTCGGAGGCAGGCTGCCGCGCGGCATCGGCCCGATTGCGGCCCACCGAAACGGTTTCGCGCAAATCGTCCTCGGAGATCAGCACCACGAGATTGTCCTTGCCCCTGCAAAGCCTGCTGGCGCTTCCGTCCAGTTCGCTTGGCTTGCCGAGGGGCCGGCAGTCCTTCGGCGCCGTCGAGGTGTAGCTGCTGCTGCCCACCGTTTGGGCTTCGGCACCGGTGAGGCTGCCAAGGCCCAATATGGCGGCGAGAAGGGTGGCTTTGATGCGGATCATCCGGGTCTCGCGCAGTGGAACTCCCCCATCTGACGTCATGACTGTGGGCAAGGTTCACGAGGGGCGCGTCCGAGGCCTGACAGCGGCGCGGAATCGTTCTAGAAGAGCGCCTTCGCCCGGGCCCAGTCGGCCCTCTTTGCGTTCTCCTTTTTCCGATCATGCCAGCCATCTCGTCGAACAAACCCTATCGCGTCGGCCGCTCCAAGACCGGGCTCGGCCTCTTCGCCACCAAGCCGATCAAGAAGGGGACCCGGATCATCCGGTACTTCGGACCGATCCTGGATTCGCGCATCCCCGCCCACGACGAGATCGAGAACAAATATCTGTTCGAGCTGAACGGCCGCTGGACCATCGACGGGTCCGTGCGCAAGAACCTGGCGCGCTACATCAACCATTCCTGCCGGCCCAACGCCGAATCCGACGTCCGGCCACGCGAGCGCAAGGTCTTCATCCGCGCCATCAGGAACATCGAGCCCGGCGACGAGATCAACTACGATTACGGCACCGATTACTTCAAGGCCTATCTGAAGCCGATCGGCTGCAAATGCGATTCCTGCGAGAAGAAGCGCAAGAAGCTGCGCGCCGAGGCCCGCGTCGAGCGCGCCAAGGTGAAGGCCCGCGCCGAGCGCAAGGCCGCGAAGGCGGGCGCGAAGACCACGTCAGCGAAAAAGAAGAAGCTGAACGGCAAGCACTTCGCCGGCAAGGTGGGCCGGACGAAGGGGTAGCGCCTCGTTGGCGGCGCGCGCCTTTGCTCATGGGGGCCACACGCCACCAGTCGTTCCTCCACGGTCATTGCGAGCCACCGGGTCCGCGCGCAGCGCGGCCCGATGACAGGCTTCGCGAAACAATCCAGCCTCCCTCCGCGGATACATTCTGGATTGCTTCGCTGCGCTCGCAATGACAGGTGACTTGGCTCGCCGCAGCCGAAAATTATCTTAAGCGTCATTCGGGGTTGCGTGTGCCAGCACGCAGACCCGGACTTCATCGGATCCAGGTTCTGACGCGGGATGGATTGGTTCGCGCTGCGCGCGCCCCGGAATGACGGCGGCGAGGTTTGGACAGGAGCGGGCGAGGCGTCGGGCGAACCCCCGACACACCCGGTCAATCCCTTCCCGCAAAAATATTCCACTTTCCCGAATTTCGGATTTATGGCATATAACGCCCATCCCGGCCCTGCCAAAGGGGCGCTTCGCGATCGTCACGAGATGCGGGCCGGGGTGCGGTGGACGCGGCAGCGCCGGCGCGGCAAGGCGGTGACAGGGACGGACAACCCGTTGAGTCACGCGCGACGCGGGTACGACACGGCGATTGTCACAGCGGCCTGGTTGATCGTCGGAGGTGCGCACATCGGGCCCCGGCGGAAAGGCCAGGCCGTCCGCGGACGGAACAAGTCGTGTGGTCCTGACGTCCGGTCGCTGGCGTCAAGCCTTTCGGTGATGCGGCGGCCCGACCGGGTGCGCACATCGACAAAGCCGCAGAGGCGACGGGGGCAACAGTGCATCGCTCCCCGGGGAGAGCACGAAGGACACCGTTAAAACCATCCGCGCAGGGAAGGCCGGGCGACCGGCGAGACCTGTAGTCCATCCCGTGTGCATTCCATTGTGCACGGACTCGGGTGCCAGCCGGCGCCCGGCCTTCCCTGCGCCCTTTGGCAATCATCGGGCGCAAGACGGCAGAACAACTCGGGCGAAACGCGCCGCGGGATTGCGAAGGTATGTCTGCAGATGAATATCTTCATTGAAAGAGCAATCCGGTGCCGCATACTCCGTCATTGCGAGGAGCGCAGCGACGAAGCAATCCAGAATCTTTCCGGGGAGGCAGTCTGGATTGCTTCGCTGCGCTCGCAATGACGATTGTGGAAAGAGGCGTGCCACAAACATACGCTCTCGTGCCCCGGACGCAGCGCATCGCCCCCCGCGATGCGCAGCATCGTCGGGAGCGGTGCGCTGCAGAGCCGGGGCCCATCCGTCAGCACGCCGC
>CAYREH010000079.1:0-11077 GCA_964423245.1 uncultured Bradyrhizobium sp.
AGCGGCAATCACTTCCCCTCATCCAATTACGCAAAGCTCTCGCAAGCGGGAGAGGGGGTGCAGTACCATCCGGGTTGGAAGCAGACGAGCCCTGCCCAATTCGGCCTAGGATTCGGGTCCCGATCGCGATAAATACCGGGTCCCTGAACCACCCCCGGAAAGCGCAACCATGGACAAGTTCACCACGCTGGAAGGCGTCGCGGCGCCGCTGAAGATCATCAATGTCGACACCGACATGATCATTCCGAAGCAGTACCTCAAGACCATCAAGCGCACCGGCCTCGGCAAGGGGCTGTTCTCCGAGCAGCGCTACAAGGACGACGGCAGCGAGAATCCGGATTTCATGCTCAACCAGCCGGCCTATCGCAACGCCAAGGTGCTGGTTGCCGGCGACAATTTCGGCTGCGGCTCGAGCCGCGAGCACGCGCCCTGGGCGCTGCTCGATTTCGGCATCCGCTGCGTGATCTCGACCTCGTTCGGCGACATCTTCTACAACAACTGCTTCAAGAACGGCATCTTGCCGATCCGCGTCTCCCAGGAGGACCTCGACAAGCTGTTCGACGACGCCGAGCGCGGCGCCAACGCGACGCTGACGATCGACCTGCCGAACCAGGAGATCCGCGGTCCCGACGGAGGCACCGTGAAGTTCGAGATCGACCCGTTCCGCAAGCACTGCCTGATCAACGGTCTCGACGACATCGGCCTGACGATGGAGAAGAAGTCCTCGATCGACAGCTATGAAGACAAGCTCAAGCGCGAACGCGCCTGGGCCTGATGCGACGCCTTGTTGCGAGCCCCGGTGCTATCAGCGCCGGGGCTTTTTCTTTGCCGAGATGATCGCTGAGAGCCTCTGCGCATGCTGCCCGACATCGTCACCTTCTGGCACGGCCCGATGGACGCTTTGCGCCAGACCTGTCTGCGCTCGCAGATCGCCGCCGGCCACAGGGTGACGGTCTACAGCTTCGACACCATTCCCGGCCTGCCGGCGGGTGTGGCCAATGCCGATGCCGAGGCGATCCTGCCGCACGCCTTCTCCGAACGATTGCGGCCGCCGCAGCCGGACGGCAGCTGGCGCGACTGGACCATTCTGCAATTCAGCGACTTCTTCCGCATGAAGCTGATGGCGCAGAATCTCGGCCTCTGGCTGGATGCCGACGTGCTGCTGCTGAAGCCGGTGACGATCGATCCGGCAAAACCCTATTTCGCCTGGGAGCGGCCGCGCCAGCTCGGCAACTCCGTGATCTATCTTCCCCCCACGCACGGCATCGTCAGCGCGTTCGAGGAGTTGATGGAGCAGGAGGACCTGACGCCGGACTGGCTGTCGGTCCGTCACCGCCTCACTTTCCTGATGCGCCGCCTGCGCGGCAAGTCGAACCGGCTGTCCGACATCCGCGTGGCGATCTATGGCCCGGCGGCACTCACCGCGCTCGCACGCCGCACCGGCGAATTGCACAACGCGCTGTCGAAGCAGTCGTTCTACGCGGTGCATGCCGAGCCCAAACTGTTCTTCGATCCCTCGAGCTATCTCGGCCTCGTCACCGACCCCGAGATCATCGGCCTGCACATCTCGCCCAAGGGCCGTGGTGGTGAGAAACCGATTCCGGGTAGCCTGTATCATTGGGCGGCGGAGCGGTTCGGATGAGGTCTCGTGCCCCCGACGCAGCGCAGCACGCCAGTGACGCGCTGCAGAGCCGGGGCCCACAGGCGTGAGAGATGGGTCCCGGCTCTGCGCCGCAGCGTTTCACGCTGCAGCGCGTCCGGGACAGGAGAGCGTTCTTCCTTTTTGATCCAGCGCAACGCGCTCCTGCATCATTGTGCCTAATCTTGCTCCAACATCGCCGTTCGAATGGAGCTTCCCATGAGCACCGCCAGCAAGCCCTATCCCTTCGTCCAGGACCTCATCGAGTCCTTCGCCAGCTGGCTGAAGCACCGGCGCGAGATGAGCGAGCTCCGGCAGCTCGATCACGACAATTTCGCCCGCATCGCGAGCGACCTGAGGATCGCGCCCGACGACCTCGAGGAACTGGTTCGGCATGGCCGGCATGCCGCCGACGAACTGCCGAAGCTGCTGGACCAGCTCGGCATCAGCGCCGAGCAGCTGAGCCGCACGCAGCCGCTTCTGCTGCGGGACATGGAACGGGTCTGCTCGATGTGCGGCCACAAGGGTGAATGCGACCGCGACCTCGCCAAGGGCACCGCCGCGGAAAACTATCACGGCTATTGCGGCAACGCCTCGACGCTGGAATCGCTCGATCAGGCCGACCACGCGCATTGATTTAACGCGACCGTTATCCGGCGTTAGATTACGCCCGTTCGCGCGCAAGCATCGCGCCGGGCAAATCCTTTCACGAGCTTCTTGCAGGACCGATAGCGCTCCTCAAAACTCGCTGCACCGTTCGAAGAGCGGGGCTCTGGTGTGTCTGCCTTTTTCGCTGCACGAGGCCGCTGGATCGTTGCGCGCTTCGAAGCGTCGGTCTGTTCGGGTTGCGACGTGAGTTGCCAGACAGGACTCAGATCTATGCTGGCTTTTTCTGAAGGGTTTTCCTTCCTGGACGAAGAGAGCGTCAGGACGTTGTTTTCGAGTTTGGCGGCGACTGAAATCCCGGCGATCGAAAATTTATTGTCGGCGATATATTCCGCAAACGGCCGGTAACCCGGCTCATCCTTGATCCAGGATGCTCTCGTCGGCGGCCCCCAGATATAATAACCTCTGGCCAGCCTCGTGGAGGAGACTTCCGTGATGATAACCATGGTGTAGCGCCCTTTACCATTGGACCAGCCGCGCTTATTTGACCACACACCAACGAACCTAGAGTCAGGATTTGGAGCTTCGTCCTGGATGGACGGAATTGTGAAGCTCGGCAGTTTGAGAGCCTGCGCGGCCGCAATTGCAATGACTCTTTGATTGTCCTCCGGACCGAAGACGTTTCGGATAACAGCCCTCGTGTCGCTCTTCTCAGGGGTACTCGCACTGGAAAGCGAAGAGCCTCCCGACGGCATTACCGCTGCCGTTTGGCTCGCCTTCAAGTCCATGATCCGCTGGCGGGCTTCAGAGACATGATTACTGCGCGGATATCTCGCGAGAAACTCCTCAAACAGAGCCGTCCCGCTCGATGTCTCGATCGCCCGCCAGAATTTCTCGTCCTCGGCAGATGCTGCCACAGGATTGGAAGCGGCCGGTACCCGAGCAATAGCGACGGGCGCCCTCAGATAAATCTCCTCCTTCGACAAGGAGCCATAGACAAACGGCTGCTGTTCTCGCCTGGTCGCTTCCATGACATCGTCGCGAACCCGGCGAAACAGGAACGAGATTTCAAGGCCTGGCGTTTCGATGTGACGCAGTAGCGAGGCCGTAAAGGGACTGTTGCGGCCATCGCCATCGCTTGCCGTCGTGCCGTCTCGAGCGGCATAAGCGATCAGAACATTCTCCGACGGCTCCGACGGCGCCAGCCCGCGTGTCACAGCCCGCGTGCTGATCGACCGCTTCATCTTTGCGGCAAAGGGATTGTTGCGACATGCGTCGAGTATCACGAGGCCCAACTTCCGTGCCCTAGAAACCTGAAGGCTCACCGAACGCAGGCTGATGGCCTCGCTCTCAACATCCGCATCGCTGCGCAACTCCGCGCTAACGGGAATCAGCCAGTTTTCACCCGCGACCTCCATGCCGTGTCCTGCGTAGAACACAACGGCCAAGTCAGCCCCGTCGACGGCCCGCCCGAACTCGACGACCGCCTTTCTCATGTCTTGTGCAGATGCGTTATTGATCTGGGTGACTTTGAAATCGAGCCGCTCTAAGGCGCGGGCCATGTCCATCGCATCGCGGGTTGGATTTGGCAGCTCGGGAGCCTTTTCATAAGCGCCGTTGCCGATGACAAGGGCAACTCGAACCGATTGCGCGAGCGCTGATCCGCTCAACGAAACCGACGCAAGAAAAAGGATTGCCGACCAAAAGATTCGCATCAAATGCCGCCCGGACCAAATATCGGGCAAGGGTATCATCCATTTTTACTACCGCAACGAGAAAGGCGGTCACCTGGGAGCAACCATGTGCGGAACCCGATAATAGAGAGCGCCTTAGCACTACCCCTTCGCCATCGCCGCGATCGCGTCCGCGATTGCGATCGTGCGCCTTGCCATGTCGGCATGCAGGCGCTCGACCATGGCGCCGTCCAGGCGGATCGCGCCGCGCGAGACGTTTTCGGGCAGTTCGAACGCCGCGATGATCCTGCGGGCGCGGGCGACCTCCTCCTCCGGCGGCGTGAAGATCGCGTTGCAGGCCTCGATCTGCGAGGGATGGATCAGCGTCTTGCCGTCGAAGCCGAGATCGCGGCCCTGCGCGCATTCGGTGGCGAAGCCGTCGGGATTGTTGATGTCGCTATAGGGACCGTCGAGGATTTCGAGCCCGGCGGCGCGCGTCGCCAGGATGCAATGGGTGATCATCGGGATCATGGCGGCGCGGCCCGGCAGCATCCGGATCCGCGTCTCGCGCGAGATGTCATTGGGGCCGAACACGAAGCCGGACAGGCGCATCGATGGATCGCGGCCGGCTTCCGCCAGTTCCTCGGCATGCAGCACCGCGCGTGCGGTCTCGATCATGGCCCAGACCTTCACGGTCGGCGCGGCGCCGAGTTCGGCCAGACGGGCGCCGATCGCGGCGAGGTCTTCGACGCTGGAGACCTTTGGAACCAGAATGCCGTCGGGTGAAGCCTTCGCGGCCATCGCGACGTCCTCCGCCCACCATTGCGTATCGAGGCCGTTGGTGCGGATCAGGATCTCGCGCCGGCCGAAGCCCTTCGCCGCGATCGCGGCGGCAATGCCGTCGCGCGCCACCGCCTTGGCATCGGGCGCAACGGAATCCTCGAGATCGAGGATCAGCCCGTCGGCGGCCAGATTGCGCGCCTTCTCCAGCGCGCGCGGGTTGGAGCCAGGCATGAAGAGATGGCTGCGGCGCGGGCGGGTCATGCAGACGTTCCTTCCGATGTGCTGAAGCGGGCTTGTTTCAAGCCGATAGCATCTGGCCTGCCTGTTCGAAAGGCTTGTTCGCTCCAGCGGTCTATGATTAGGCATAGCCATGATCTCATTTCCCAAGCACTTGCTGGAGGGCTACCAGGCCTTCGCAACCCAGCGGCTACCGACCGAGCAGACCCGCTATCGCGATCTCTCGGTGAAGGGACAATCGCCCGAGGTGATGGTGATCGGCTGCTGCGACAGCCGCGTCTCGCCCGAGGTGATCTTCGATGTCGGCCCCGGCGAATTGTTCGTGGTGCGAAACATCGCCAATCTGGTGCCGGTCTATCAGCCCGACGGCAACGCGCACGGCGTCTCCGCCGCGCTGGAATATGCCGTGACGGTGCTGAAGGTGAAGCACATCGTGGTGCTCGGCCACGCGCAATGCGGCGGCATCCGCGCCTTCGTCGACAAGATCGAGCCGCTGACGCCCGGCGACTTCATCGGCCGCTGGATGCAGATGTTCATCAAGCCGGGCGAAGTGGTCGAACAGCGCGAGCACGAATCCATGGCGCAGTTCGTGGAGCGCATCGAGAAGGCCGCCGTGTTCCGCAGCCTGGAAAACCTGATGACGTTCCCGTTCGTGCGCAAGGCGGTCGAGAGCGGCCAGATGCAGACCCACGGCGCCTATTTCGGCGTCGCAGAGGGATCACTGTTCGTGCTGGACAAGGCGAACAAGGAATTCAGAAACGCGCAGAGCGTGGCGTAGGCCATCGCTCGTAGGCATCGCTCTCGCGGGGTGGGTTAGCCAAAGGCGTAACCCACCACGTCTGTCACCGCGGAAAGCAAGGAGGCGGGTTACGCCAAGCGGTCTGCGCTTCGCGCAGCCCGCAGGGCTAACCCACCCTGCGCAGCAACGCAGCACGTCAGGCCGCCTTCTTCTTCGCGCTGATCAGCTTGCGGTTGATCAGGACTTCCGCGATCTGGATCGCGTTGAGCGCGGCGCCCTTGCGCAGGTTGTCGGACACGCACCACAGCACGAGGCCGTTCTCCACCGTCGCGTCCTCGCGGATGCGGCTGATATAGGTGGCATCCTCGCCGGCGGCTTCATAGGGCGTGGCGTAGCCGCCGGGCTCGTGCTTGTCGATGACGAGACAGCCGGGTGCCTTGCGCAGGATGTCGCGCGCCTCGTCCGCGCTGATCGGATTCTCGAACTCGATGTTGACGGCCTCGGAATGGCCGACGAACACCGGCACGCGCACGCAGGTGGCGGAGAGCCTGATCTTGGGATCAAGAATCTTCTTGGTCTCCATCATCATCTTCCACTCTTCCTTGGTGTAGCCGTCCTCCATGAAGACGTCGATCTGGGGAATGATGTTGAAGGCGATGCGCGCGGGGAACTTGTTGTTCACGATCTCGCTGTTGGTGTAGACGGCCTTGGTCTGCGAGAACAATTCGTCCATCGCGTCCTTGCCGGCCCCCGAGACCGATTGATAGGTCGAGACCACGACGCGCTTGATCGTCGCCTTGTCGTGCAGCGGCTTCAGCGCGACGACGAGCTGCGCGGTCGAGCAGTTCGGGTTGGCGATGATGTTCTTCGTCTTGAAGCCCGCGGCCGCATCGGCATTCACCTCCGGCACGATCAGCGGCACGTCCGGATCCATGCGCCAGGCGGACGAATTGTCGATCACCACCGCGCCGGCCGCGCCGATCTTCGGCGACCATTCCTTGGAGACCGTGCCGCCCGCCGACATCAGGCAGATGTCGACGTCGGAGAAATCATAATGTTCGAGCGCCTTCACCTTGAGGGTGCGGTCGCCATAGGAGACCTCGACGCCGACGCTGCGGCGCGATGCCAGGGCCACGACCTCGTCCGCGGGAAATTTGCGCTCGTCGAGAATGTTGAGCATTTCCCGTCCGACATTGCCGGTCGCGCCGACGACTGCGACTTTGTAACCCATCGTTCACTCTCCGGTGAAAAAGCCCGTTCCTGAAGCCGACGCTTAAACAGGAAGAGCAGCGCTTCTATGCGAGAACCGGCGCCAAGACAACTTTCGCCAAGCCCCCGCCAAGACACCTTTCGTCAAGACACCTTTCGAAGACAACGCTGGACCCTGCCCGAAGGCCGTTGATGCAGTCGCTCGAAGCCGGCACGGCCGCACCCTCAACACACACCACCCGCCATCTGGCCCTCGCCGCCTTTGGTGACGAAGTGGTCGGGACGCTGGCGCGCCTGTTTGCCTATGTGGGGACGCTGGTGCTGTTTGCCATCCTGGCCCTGGCGGCGCTCGGGCAATTGCCCGCGCTTCGGGATGACGAGCCCGCGACACAGCCGGGCTGGAGCACCGCCGACCGCTCGCATCCCGCTTTCGCCGTCACTCGCCTGGATTCATCCGACAAATCAGCCTCTTACACGATCCTTCGGCACCCCCAGGGCGGCCGCAGGGACGTCATCCGCTGGACCGGCGAGGCCGACAAGCCGCTGGCCGAACTGGAGATTTACCGCGCGGGGGGCGAATTCGACGTGGCCCGTCCGGCGACCGGGGACCTCGCCGCGCGGATGGGACTGCCAGGGCCGTCTGCGCTCGAGCAGGCTGGCCTGATCGACACCAAGTTCGGACCGGTCGCGCTATTCCGGCCCACCAGCGCGAATCCGGCCTGTCTCGGCTACCTCAAACGCAGCGAAGAGCCTCCGCTGCAGATCTCCGGCTTCTCCTGCCAGGGCGACAGCCTGCCGGCCCGGCGGGCCGCGGTGGCCTGCACGCTGAACCGGCTGACGCTGCTGACCTCCGGCAATGAGCCGAGGCTGGCCGACCTGTTTGCCCGGGCCGAGCTGAAGCGGCGGCCGTGCGACCCGGCGGGGCCGTCGGACTGGCTGCTGGGCGCCGCCAATGCGCAATTGCGCGGAGCCTTGTGATCCGCGCCGGGCTCAAGTGGCTGGTATCCATGCAACTTTCGCCTGCGCGGCCGATTATTCCGGACTGGTGTGACCCAATTGACCTAGTTGCGAGAGCCCCGGTCAGGCTAGTATGGACCGAAATCGATCGGCGGCTTGCCGCCTGAAGGGGACGTGATGAGCTCGAAATTCTCTGCCGCGAACAAACTGGCGCTCTGGCTTGCGGCGGGCGCTGTCGCCGCCCTCGCGGCAAGCTCGGCCTCGGCCGAGACCAAGCAGCGCTACGACAATCGCGGCCGCCCGGTCTACGGCACCAGCGGCCCCAACGCGGTCTACCAGCAGGGCCGCACCCGTCTCTATGTCAGCAAGCGTTCCTGGCTCGATGGCGGCACCGAGGTCAATCCCGGCGATCGCAAGTTCAGCGATTACGCGTTTCCGCCGGCGGCGGGCTATCCGTCCTTCGCGCGCGAGAATCTCAACCGCCCGATCGATCGCCAGCCGCTCAGCCCGCCCTACGATCTCGGCGGCTATCCGACGCAGTTTCCGCTGTACTGACACGGCGGCACGATCCGAATCAAAATGGCCGGGCTCATGCCCGGCCATTTTTTTGGCGCGTACGGCGTTACGCGTGCAGCTTCTGCAGTTCCTTGAGGATCGCTTCGCCCATCTGCGTGGTCGAGACGGCCGTGGTGCCCTCCGACTTGATGTCGGCGGTGCGCAGGCCGCTGGCGAGCACGGCGGCGATGGCCTGGTCGACCTTGTCGGCCAGCGTGCCCATGTCGAAGGAATAGCGCAGCGCCATGCCAAAGGACGAGATCATCGCGATCGGATTGGCGAGACCCTTGCCGGCGATGTCGGGCGCCGAGCCGTGCACCGGCTCGTACAGCGCCTTGCGCTTGCCGCTCTTGGCATCGACCTCGCCGAGCGAGGCCGAGGGCAGCATGCCGAGCGAGCCGGTCAGCATCGCGGCGATGTCGGACAGCATGTCGCCGAACAGATTGTCGGTGACGATGACGTCGAACTGCTTGGGCCATTTCACCAGCATCATGCCGCCGGAATCGGCGAGCTGATGCTCGAGCGTGACCTCGGGATATTCGCGCTTGTGCACCTGGGTGACGACCTCGTTCCAGAGCACGCCCGACTTCATGACGTTGCGCTTCTCCATCGACGTCACCTTGTTCTTGCGCTTCTTGGCAAGGTCGAAGGCGACGCGGGCGATGCGCTCGATCTCGTAGGTATCGTAGACCTGCGTGTCGATGGCGCGCTTCTGGCCGTTGCCGAGATCGGTGATGGTCTTGGGCTCGCCGAAATAGACGCCGCCGGTGAGTTCGCGGACGATGACGATGTCGAGGCCCTCGATCGCCTCGCGCTTGAGGCTGGAGGCGTCCGCCAGCGCCGGGTAGCACACGGCGGGACGCAGATTGGCGAACAGGCCGAGATCCTTGCGCAGCCGCAGCAGGCCGGCCTCGGGGCGCACTTCATAGGGCACCGCATCCCATTTCGGGCCGCCGACCGCGCCGAAGATCACGGCATCGGCGTCCTTGGCCTTGGCCATGTCGCCCTCGGAGATCGACACCTTGTGGGCGTCATAGGCCGAACCGCCGACGAGGCCGGACTCGGTCTCGAATTTGGCGATTCCGGCCGCATTGAGCCAGTCGATCAGCCGCTTCACCTCGCCCATTACCTCGGGGCCGATACCGTCGCCGGGGAGCAGCAGCAGTTTGTGGGTCGCCATGGTCGTGTCCTCAGTCTTTCCCCGTCATTGCCGGGCTTGCCCCGGCAATCCATCGCAGTCGAAGATGATGGATGCCCGGGTCAAGCCCGGGCATGACGGGCGGGATGAATTTCGGCCGGAGTGCTAGAGCGGCGTTGCGCGCTTGGCAAGACACCATTGCCGGGGAGCGGCTGGGCAAGGCGCGCGGGGCCTGCCACACTGCGCGCGCCGGAGTACCCCTTGCACGCCCCCGATCGCCTGCCCTCGGACGCCCGTCCCGCGCGGCTGATCCTGACCCTGTCGCTGGCCGCGACGGTCGGGCTCGGAATCGGCCGCTTCGCCTATGCGCTGGTGCTGCCCGACATGCGGGAGGATCTCGGCTGGTCCTACTCGGCGGCCGGGTTCATGAACACCATCAATGCGGTGGGCTATCTCGTCGGCGCGCTGATGGCCGCGCGGCTGATCCAGCGTGTCGGCTGGTCGGCGGCGATCCGCGGCGGAACCCTGGCCTGTCTGGCGGCGCTCGCCACCTGCGCACTGTCGGGTAATTTCGTCGCGCTGAGCCTTGCCCGGCTGGTGCTCGGGATCGGCGCGGCGGCCGGCTTCGTGGCCGGCGGCGCGCTCGCCGCCGCGATCGCGCAGGCGCATCCCGCGCGCGGCAACTTCCTGCTCAGCCTGTTCTATGCCGGCCCCGGCGTCGGCATCCTCGCCTCAGGGCTGGTGGCGCCGTACACGCTGCAGCATTTCGGGCCCGGCTCGTGGTGGATCGTGTGGTGGGTGCTGACGCTGCTCTCGGCCGCGATGACCGTGCCGCTGTTCCTGGTGAAGATCGAGAGCAAGGCGCGCTTCAGCGAAGGCGGCCAGGCCGCCTTCGCGCTCCGCCCCATCCTGATCTATCTCGCCGGCTACTTCCTGTTCGGCGCCGGCTACATCGCCTACATGACCTTCATGATCGCCTATGTGCGCGACGGCGGCGGCGGGGCCGCTGCGCAAGCCGCGTTCTGGGGCCTGATCGGCATCAGCGCCTTCGTCACGCCCTGGTTCTGGCGCGGCGTGCTCGCGCTCGACCGCGGCGGGCTTTCCACCGCGATCATCCTCGGCACCAATGCGATCGGCGCCGGCCTGCCGATGCTGGGCCATTCACCGGCGTGGCTCGCGGTGTCGGCCGTGGTGTTCGGCGTCGCCTTCTTCGCGGTGGTCGGCTCGACCACCGCCTTCGTCCGCTTCAACTACCCGCCCGAGACCTGGCCGCGCGCCATCGCGGCGATGACGATCTCGTTCGGCGTCGGCCAGACGCTCGGCCCGATCGTGGTCGGTGCGATCACCGATGCGCTGGGCAGCCTGAGTTACGCGCTCAATGTGTCGGCGGCGCTGCTGGCGCTGGGAGCGGTGCTGGCGCTGTGCCAGCGGAAGGTGGGGCGATAACGATCGCCGTGCTTCCCTCCTCCCCCCCCGGCGAGACCCCCGACCGCCCGCCACGCCCCCCGCGTGCGCCCCCTCCCCGCCCGCCCCTCACCTCG
>CAYREH010000079.1:11087-23323 GCA_964423245.1 uncultured Bradyrhizobium sp.
GGTGGGGGGGCGGCGCGGCTGGCGCGGGGGGCGGGGCGGGCGCTGTGCCGGGGGAAGGGGGGGGAATAACGACCGCCGCCCCCCCGGCCGGCGCCGGAACGACAACTAGCTCCCGCTGAACGAATTGTAGCCCTGGTCTTCCCAATAGCCGCCCTTGTAGTCGTTGGTGACTTCCATCGAGACGACGTATTTCGGGTTCTTGAAGCCGAGCTTGGTGGGGACGCGGATCTTCATGGGGAAGCCATAGGCGCGCGGCAGGATCTCGTTCGCGAATTTGAACGTCATCTGCGTCTGCGGATGCAGCGCGCTGCGCATGTCCAGCGGCGAGTTGTAGCCGTCCTTGTCGGCGCACTGGAACCAGACATATTTCGCGCGCGTGTCGGCGCCGACCAGCTTGAGGAAATCGCGCAACGGCGTGCCGGTCCAGCTGCCGATCGCGCTCCAGCCCTCGACGCAGATGTGGCGCGTGATCTGGGTGACCTGGGGCAGCGTGTAGAGCTCCTCCAGCGTCCAGGGCTTCTTGTTGTCGACGAGGCCGCGCACCTCGAGCTTCCAGTCCGCAGCCGAAATCTCGGGGGCATCGTCGAGGTCGTAATAGCCGTTGAACGGGAACGGCCTGGTGATGGCGCTCTCCGGGAAGGTCGGCGCCAGCGCGTCGGGATTGAAGATGAAATCCTGAACGGCGTCGTTGAACTTCGAGACCTTCTTCAGCATCTCCTCCGCGGAGGAGGAGTCGATGACGTCGCAGCCGGTGAGCAGCGTCAGTGCGCCGAGGCTGGCGCCGCCGGCGATGAAGCGACGGCGCGAGAGATCGGGCATCGTCCTGATGGAGTCCTTGATCAGCAGCCGCTTGTCGACGCCGGGGATCAGGAGTGAACGCTTGGCCATGACTCTGTCCTCCGCTCTAGCGACCGATGATCATCGCGCGCAGGCTCTTCGGCACCAGCAGCGCGAGCAGCACATGAACGACCAGGAAGGCGCAGATCGCGGCCATGCAGAAGAAGTGCACGTAGCGGGCGGTCGGATAGTCGCCGAACAAGCTCACGAGCCAGTGCAGTTGAACCGGCTTCCACATGCCGAGGCCCGACAGCACGATCAGCACGCCGACCAGGATGATGCCGGCATAGAGCAGGCGCTGCACGTAATTGTAGACGGTGAGATCGTCATGGCCGAGCTTGAAGGTGAGCGCCGCCCTGACATCGCGCAGCACACCCGAGGGCGTGATCGGCAACAATTTGCTGCGGAAGCGGCCGGTGGCGAGGCCCGTGACGAGATAGGCGAGGCCGTTGATCATGAGCAGCCACATCGCCGCGAAGTGCCACAGCAGGCCGCCGCCGAGCCAGCCGCCGAGCGTGTAGTCGCGCGGGAAGGTGAAGCCGAACAGCGGCGAGGCATTGTAGATCTGCCAGCCCGAGAGGATCATCAGGATCATCGCCAGCGCGTTGATCCAGTGCATGATGCGGACCCAGGCCGGCTGGATCACTTTCGCCGGGGTGGCGCCGACCTGCGTGTCGGTGATGCTGAGGCTCGACATGATGGTTCTGCCCGATTTTGCCCTTGAGACCGCGTCGTGGATCCCGTCCGGGGATCGCGTGATGCCGATTATACGCCGTTGCGTCCGCTTTCGTTACGCCCCGCGGGCATCAAATCGATGCCGGGAGCCTTTCGTGGTCACAAAAAAGCGAGCCGGGCAGGCCCGGCTCGCCCTCGTTGCGCCTCCGGCAGGAGGAGATTCTATCGGAGGCGGCGCTTGATCAGGACGCCGGCATCAGCACGGTGTCGACGACGTGGATGACGCCGTTCGACTGGTTGACGTTCGGGATCGTGACGGTGGAGGAGCCGCCCTTGGCGTCGACGATCATGACGGAGCTGCCGGACTTCTTGACGGTGAGCTCCTCGCCCTCGACGGTCTTCAGCTTCTGGCCGTCCTTGAGGTCCGAGGCTTCGAGCTTGCCGGGCACCACGTGATAGGTGAGGATCTTGGTCAGCGTCGCCTTGTTCTCGGGCTTGACCAGGGTGTCGACGGTGCCGGCCGGCAGCTTGCCGAAGGCGGCATTGGTCGGCGCGAACACGGTGAACGGGCCCTTGCCTTCCAGCGTCGGCACCAGGCCAGCCGCCTTCACCGCCGCCACCAGCGTGGTGTGGTCCTTCGAATTGACGGCGTTCTGGACGATGTTCTTCGACGGGAACATCGCGGCGCCGCCGACCATGACGGTCTTCTCTTCGGCGCGGGCGGGCGCGACGACGGTCGCGGTGATGGCAATGGCGCTGAAGGCTGCGGCGGCGAGATAGGCGATACGTTTCGACATGGGAGTCTCCCGTTTGAATGGTGACCGGCGATGGCCGGCGCTGTGACAACAACGAACCGCTGCGACATTCTGGCGTGAAGCAGCAGCGCCGTCGTTGGCTGAACTACGGGAGGTTTCGCGAAGCGGTTTCGAACAAAAATTCTTTGTGATGCGTGAAACTAAGCGGGGGGCATTTCGTTGGGGGTGGCTGCGCGCATCAAAGCGACATTGCCGCCGACGCATTCATGATGCGCCTGTGTCATGACGAAAGCGGCGCGATCCCAACGACCGGGCGCGTGCGGCCAGGGCGCGCCGCTCAATCGATCTTGCGCGCCTCTTCCGGCAACATGATCGGGATGCCGTCGCGGATCGGATAAGCGAGCTTGGCGCTGCGCGAGACCAGTTCCTGCCTCGCCGAATCGAACTCGAGCGGACCCTTGGTCAGCGGACAGACCAGGATCTCCAGCAATTTGGGATCGACGCTGTTTTCGGGGCGTTCCGTGGGTGTCGTCATCGCGGTCTCCGGCCAACCGGTTGCCTCTAGCACAGAAAATTCCGATCGCCCATGGCCGCCATGGTCAGGCGGAGACCATGCGGATGAGTTCATCGATGACGCGCGCCAGCCGTGCCGGCGGCAGCGGCGTGCCCGAGAGCGCGTAGCCGAGAAACGACCAGTACAGGACCTGCGCGCGGGTCTGCGCCACCGCGGGCGCGAGGCCCCGCGCCGCGAGCAGGGCCTCGATATAGTCGAGCCGGCGGCGATCGATGGCGCGGACGGCGGTCTCGGCCGCCTTGTCGAACGCCGCCCAGTTGCGCACCGCCCGCTCCAGGTCGAGCCGCGCGCCGAGGGAGCGGCGCAGCAGGGCTCTCAGCGGTTCGCCGCCGCCGGACTCGACATCGGCGATGATCTGCTCGGCCGCGATCTCGCGCCAGCGCGTCAGCACCGCGGCATGGAACGCGCCGAGATCGGAAAAATGCCAGTAGAAGCTGCCGCGCGAGACGCCCATCGCCTTGGCGAGAGGGTCGGCCTTCAGGGCCGTGAAGCCGTGCTTCGCCAGCGCCTTCAGGCCCTGCCGCGTCCAGTCGTCGGCGGAGAGTTGTTCGGTCATGCCCGCGCCCTGCTGTTCATCCATACACTAGTGTATTGACGCCCGGGCTGCAAAGCTCTATCACCATACACCAGTGTATGGTTCGAGCGGGGAGCGTTCCGATGCGCGATGTTCTGCTGCAAGCCGCCGGCTTGGCCGCGATCGCGGTGGCGATCATTCACGGCGTCCTCGGCGAGACCAGGGTGTTCGCCCGCGCGCGCATCGAGCCCGAACGCCTGCGCACGTTGATCCGCCTCGTATGGCAGGCCTCGACCGTGGCCTGGATCGGCGGCGGCGTGCTGCTGGTCGCGGCGCCGTGGATGGCATCGGACGAGGCGCGTCACTGGATCGTCGTCACCATGGCCTGCGTCTTCGCGTTCGCCGCCCTTGGCAACGCGATGGCGACGCGCGGCCGTCATTTCGGCTGGATGGCGCTGAGCGCCGTCATCGCGATGGCGGCTGCGGGTTACTAGCCGAACATGTTCGGAAGGCGCCGCGCGCAAGCGTGAGACGTAAGGCCGCAGCGCAGGCCCCATCGCGCGCTGCCTGCGGAGCGCACTGCTGTTTTCGCGATCGTTAGAATATCTCTAAACCCATGATCTTGTTCGGCTTGTTGACTTCACCTTCGCTTTCCCGTCCTTCACTCTGCGGCCGCGCGAGAGGTCGCGCACACGACAGAAAGAGGAGATGTTCGTGAAGGTGATGCGTGTTGTTGCCATTGCACTGACGATCGGACTGGGCGCGAGCTCCGCAGCCATGGCCGACGGCTTCAAGGATTGCACCAAGCTCGACAAGGCGTCGTGGAAGCCCGCGGCCGAAGCCGAAGCCAAGGCCAAGGCGCTGGGCTACGAAGTGCGCCGCTCCAAGATCGAGGGCTCGTGCTACGAGGTCTATGGCGTCAAGGAAGGCAAGCTGTACGAGCTGTTCTACAGCCCGGAAGATCTGAGCCTGAAGCACACGATCGCCAAATAGGCGACGCCGCGCGAACGGCGCACGGCGACGATTCGGGGCCCTGGGCGTGACCGAACAGGCGATGCTGCAACCGCGCGGGGCATCCGAACGGAGCCCCGCGGATCGGACCGTGCCGCGCACCATCGCGGTGTGGGATCTGCCGCTGCGCCTCTGGCACTGGGCCCTCGCGGCCTGCGTCATCATCGCCTGGCTCACACCGCCGGCGTACGACCGGCTGCACCGCATCGTCGGCTATGCCGTGCTCGGGCTCCTGGTCTTCCGCCTCGCCTGGGGCTTCTGGGGCAGCCGCTATTCCCGCTTCCGGATGCTCGGCGTCAGGCTGCGCGCCGCGCCGAACTATCTGCTCAATCTGCGGCGCGGCATGACCGGCCGCTATATCGGGCTCAATCCCGCCGGCACCTTGATGCTGGTGGCGCTGATGATCGCGCTGGCGGTCTCGGCGATCACCGGCGCGCTGTCGGTGACGACGACCTTCTTCGGCGTGTGGTGGATCGAGGACACCCACGCCATCGCATCGGATGCCGTGATCGTGCTGGTCGTCCTGCACGTCGTCGGGGTCGTCGTGATGGGTCTCATGCAGCGCGAGAATCTGATTCGCGCGATGATCACCGGACGGAAGCGGATTCGGGGCCCGCTGACCTCTCCCGAAGGCAGAAGTCAGATCGCATCATGAGATGCGATCCGGGTGAGGGGTTCCGGTTTCACCGAATGCTGCGCCCCCCTCACCCGGATGGCTTCGGACGATGCTTCGTATCGCCGAGCGCAATCCGAGCTCTCCCCGCTGGGGAGAGGTGAACACCGATCGCCCTTCCTTTGACTTCCACTTGGACGGATCGACAGCGCTTCGCTCACTGCAGCGGCGGGTCGCCGCTGGTGCGCTTCTTGGCGAGGTCCATCTCGGTCACCGCGACCAGGATCTCGGCGCGCGTCTTCAGGTCGGGCGCCTCCAGCATGGCCTGCTTCTCGGCGGGGCCGTAGGGCGACATCATCGCCAGCGCGTTGACCAGCGCCTCGTTGGGCGCGCTCTCGACGCCCTCCCAATCGACCTTCAGATTGTTGGCCTTCAGGAAGTCGGCCAGCACCGTCAGCAGCGCCTCGCGATCGACCGCGTCTTCGCCGAGCCGCGCCTTGAAGTCGTCGACATAGGTGAAGAAATCCACCTTGCACTGCCGGTAGGCGGTGAGCACCTCGAGTTCTTCCAGCACCTTGAAGCGGGAGACGCCGGTGAGCTCGAGGATGTAGCGGCCGTCGCCGGATTCGGCGAGCTGGGTGATGCGGCCGACGCAGCCGACGCGAAACAGCGACGGCTTGTCGGAATCGCGCGGCGAATGCGCGACGTCGGGCTGGATCATCCCGATCAGGCGGTGACCGTCGCGAAACGCATCGTCGACCATCGCCAGATAGCGTGGCTCGAAGATGTTCAGCGGCATCTGGCCGCGCGGCAGAAGCAGCGCGCCTGCCAGCGGAAACACCGGAATGATCTCCGGAAGGTCGGCGGGCCCGCGATATTCGATGTTGATCGGCATCTGGTCCCCACTTTCGACGTCAGCTCGTGATCCGAAACGCCGTTGCCGCCGCGACGGATCACGGCCGCGCGCCGGTCACGAAAACAGGATCGTCGACAGGCGCTTGCGGCCCTCGACGGTGGCTTCGTCCGTGGCACCCCAGGCCTCGAAGAACTGCACCAGCTGCTTGCGCGCGCCGTCGTCGTTCCATTTGCGGTCGCGCTTGACGATGGCGAGCAGCTGTTCGGTGGCCGCCGCCCGGTCGCCCTTGGCGTTGAGCGCCGTAGCCAGATCGAAACGCGCCTGGTGATCGAGCGGATTGGCGGCGACCTTCTGTTCGAGCTCGGCCACCGGACCCAGCGACTGCGCCTGTTCGGCGAGATCGATGGTGGTCTGCACCGCCTTCACCGCGGGATCGTTGCGTTTGGATTCCGGCACCATGGCCAGCGTCTGCTTGGCCTGCTCCATCGCGCCCGACGTGGCGTAGCACTTCGCAAGGCCCGCCAGGGCCGCGATGTTGGTGGCCTCGTGCTGCAGCGCTTCGGCATAGATCTGCGCCGCCCCGGCCACGTCGCCCTCGGCGAAGACCGCGTCGGCCTCCTGCACGATCTCGGCGACATTGACCTCGCCCGGCGCGGTGACGCCCTTGGTCAGGCGCTCGATGAAGGCGTTGACCTGGCTCTCCGGCACCGCGCCCATGAAGCCGTCGGCCGGCTGGCCGTTGACGAAGGCGATCACGGCCGGGATCGACTGGATGCCCATCTGGCCCGGGATCGCCGGGTGCTGGTCGATGTTCATCTTGACCAGCTTGACCTTGCCCTTGGCCGCCTTGACCGCCTTTTCCAGCACCGGCGTCAGCTGCTTGCAGGGGCCGCACCACTCCGCCCAGAAGTCGATCAGCACCGGCTGGCGCTTCGATTCCTCGATGACGTCCTTCACGAAGGCCTGGGTGGTGGTGTCCTTGATCAGATCGGCCGCAGCCGGGCCCGCCGCTCCGTTACCCTGGTCGATGATCGTCACGGGATCCCCTCGTCTTTTTTCCGGAATGGCGGCTCTTAGCACGCCATCCATCTGGATGCTTGTTACTGGCCCTAAAATTGGGCCGGGACGGCCGAATTTCAATCCGGGGGGAGCGAATCACGGGTTCCGGCCGGTTTTGGGGCGATCCGGCCGGATTCGGGGCTCATATTGCGTCCCGAATGCGAATTCATGCTGCCGGTAGCTGTTGCATTCGCCGCCCGCTTTTGGCATACGACAGCCGTTGCCGGCGCAGTCATGCGACCGACACAGGATGCGGGTGTAGCTCAGTGGTAGAGCACGACCTTGCCAAGGTCGGGGTCGAGGGTTCGAGCCCCTTCGCCCGCTCCAATTTTTTCCCAGAGCATCCAGCCTCTCCGGACGAAGCCGTGGTTTTCCACGCCACCGGCGGCTGGGTTGGGCCTTTCATGACGATTCTGGTCACGGGCAGCGCGGGTCGCTTTTAGGCCAAGGTCGTCTCGGTCGGCGTTTGCTGGCCCTTTTTTGCAGCCAGGATAGAAGCTCAACCCCGGCCCGTTCCGATTTTTTGAATTCGGATGGATAACTGTTGTCCGTTTCGGCCTTCCAGAAGATCCCAGGCAGTGACGAGGCCGCAAAATCTCCACGACGCTTCAGGGCCTTAGAGGACAATGGAGGCCTCCGGAGACCCGCGACTTAATGGATTTTCAGGCCTCGTCGCATTATATTGATATTGAGGGAAGGAGAATCCATGCCCGCCCAACGTTTCGCAACCAAGCTCCGGTACACTGCTGGTGTGATCCAGCGGTTGGCGGCCGCCAACAACGTCGCCGTGGTCGTGAAACCGAACGATGTCTTTGCCCATCACGTCACGCGGCTCTCAGGCGATGACGTCAATTTCGATCCTATCGAAAATACCATCGTCGCGCTTCAGCGCGCCGGGATTGTGGATCGTGTCCAGGCCGTGCGTCTTCAGGCGCGCTATCTTCGGGAAAGCCGTCCGTGACGTTTGATCCATTCGGGGATTTTGCGAAGCGCGGCTACTTGCGCAATGTCGCGAAGGCTAAAGATCCGGAAATCGTTCAACGCGTCCTGCACAATTCCTTCCTTACCGGCATTGATGCGGCCTTGGATCACCTCAAGGCGCGATCTTCTTTGAGTTATGACGACGTTCTAAAAACGCACGAAACGCTCTTCGAGGCCGTATTCCCATGGGCTGGAGAGGATCGACACACAAACGCACCCCACATCCACGTCAAAAAGGGCGCCGTCTTCTTCGCTCATCCTGACGACATTCGCAAAGCGATCGACTATGCGCTGGAGAAGGGACAAGACAAGGCGTTCATGGCGGAGAAGCCCGGCGAAGTCATGGGCTATCTCGCTTATGGCCACCCGTTCCTCGACGGTAATGGCCGCACCATCATGCTCATTCATGCCGAGCTTGCGCGTCGTGCGGGTATCGGAATCGACTGGGCGGCGACGGATAAGGACAATTATCTCGCCGCTTTGACGGAAGAACTCGAAGCGCCGGGCAAAGGCAAGCTGGATGCCTACCTGAAGCCATTCATTCGCAAGGGTTCGCAGATGAAAGACATCGCGAGCGCCATAAAGGCCGCCCCCGGTTTGGATGGTAGTGAAGCCGATACGGTCGCAGGCGATACCACCGATCCAACGGTTAAAGCGCAATACGAAGCACAGGAAGTTAAACGCAAAGGCGGGTAAGGCTCGGCACAGAAGAGCTAAGCCTTTTCGGGAGCCATTCTTGCGATCGCAAGAATGGTAGCGATCCCATCGCGCTTGCCGGGCTGGCCCGATCCCATAGAGGCGACCATATTAGGTTCAGGAAGGTGCTCGCTTGCCCAACGAACCTAAAAAGAAAAACAACCACTTCGTGCCGAGAAGCTATTTGGTGCGCTTCCGCTCGGCCAGCGACAAGCAAGTCGGCCTATTCAACATGAAATCAGGCCTGACAGTCGAAACCGCTCCCATCAAGTCGCAGTGTTCGCGAGATTACTTCTATTCGAAGAACCCAATCTTCGAGAACGAGTTCACAAAGATTGAAGTTCAGCAAAAGCAGTTGTTCGCACGGATTATCGATCAGAAATACATACCGTCGCTCAACTCCCGAGACCATCATGACCTGCTTGCCTGCATAATGTTCCAACTCGGGCGAACAGTTACGACCGCCGCTCATCAAGACGATGTGGCCAATCAATTTGGAAAGGCCATCTTGAGGAAGCATTTCGAACGGGATGGCCGCGACGACATGCTTGCCTATCTGGATCGCGTGAACATCTCGGTTCCTAATGGGGTGCTTGACGCAATCCAGCAGCACCTGACTATGTATCCGCTCCTCGGCGATCTCGAAATTGCGCTGTTCCAAAATGAAAGCAACGAGGACTTCATAACGAGTGACCACCCGGTTGCCCTCTGCAATAGCTTGCCCTCGGCGTTGTCGCCTCATGGAGCGAACGTAGGCTTTGCATCGAGGGGCCTGTTGGTTCTTCTTCCACTCTCGCCACGCGTCCTGCTGCTTTTAAGCGACCGCGAGGCCTATAAGATAGCAACGGACGAAAATGGCGTCGTCAAACTTGCGAAGGCTCGGGACGTTATTGAGCTTAACGTTGCTCAATGCTTCAACGCGTACGAAAATCTATACTTCGCCTCGGCGGCAAAAGTGCAAGCGACGCTTTCGACCTACCGAAAACGTCGGGAGCAGCTAAGACCAGCGCCGCCGATCCTTTCCGAAGCTCCAGCTCTTACCCGAGAAGGCAAACGAGCCATTCTTCTCTCTTTGCCAGCTCCTAAGCGGCGGTTGGTGCTCCCGAGAGCGATTGAGGTTCGCCACACCGCCCGGACCGAAAAGTACAAGCAAGGAGATGCGTTCGTTCGCGATCCGCTTCGGACTGAGATAGTGAAGGCTGAACTCGACCGGATTCAAGCGTTGCGGGAGGCCGCCACGCAAGCGGCAGATGCGGCGAAGACTGGCAGTACATTGACGCCAGAATGAAGGGGATGCACCCCTCGGCCTTCAAGGCCCTTCGGCGAGCGGAAAGCGAATGCGCTATCCGGCCTTGACCGCCTCACCCCGCCAAGAGGGCTGTCCATCGGTTTGCTGCGCAAACCCGCTCCAAAAGGATGCGCATCGACCAATCGGGCGGCCAGGTACGAATCAGCCTATCATGCGGCCCATGATTGCCCAGCCGCATGACTTCTCGATTGCCAATTCCCCTATGCCGGGCTGGACCCGTTTTCCGCAGATCGACCCCGGCTGGCTCTATATCCTGCGTAACGGGGACCTTCTGAAGATCGGCAAGACTACCGATCCCAAGCGGCGCCTGAAGGCAGCCAGCACCTGGCTGCCAGACGGCGACGTCGTCGGCATGAAGCCCTTCTGGTGCATCCATGAGTTTGAGCGCACCTTATTATGCGGCGTTGCGAACTTTTGGCACCATGGCGAATGGCACCGCTTCCCGGATCCAAGCTGGTCTGACTTCCTGACAACCGGCTTTAAGATGTTCGACGACCATGACCGCAACGAGAATACGGTCGATTTCAATTACTGGATCGGCGGGTCAGGCATGGGCGAAGTAGTGATGGAACAGAACCGCCGCCGCATATCGTTGCGACGTTGGCAGCGCGAGGCGTAAGCGCTGAGCGGCCAACAATCCGTCTAACAAGGCGTCCAACATTTTGAACGTCGCTACCATCGCGAGCTTATTAAATGATTGATTCCATGGTAGAATTTGTCTGCGCTGCTCTGACCTTAGGGTGCTTCGCCCGCTCCAATTTTTCCCAGAGCATCCAGCCTTTCCAGACCAAGTCGTGGTTTTCCACGCTACTGGCGGCCGGCTGGGGTCCTTCATGACGATTCTGGTCACCGGCAGCGCGGGTCACCTCGGCGAGGCGATCGTCCGGACCCTCCGGGCGGCCGGTTCGCCCGCGCGCGGGATCGATCGGAAGCCATCGCCCTTCACTGACGAACTCGGCTCGATCGTCGATCCCGGCTTCGTCCGGCGCCAGATGGCCGGCGTCACCGCCGTGATCCCCACGGCGACGCTGCACAAGCCGCATGTGGCGACGCCCAGCAAACAGGCCTTCGTCGCCACCAACGTCACCGGTACGCTCACCCTGCTGGAGGCGGCGGCGGCCGCCGGCGTGCGGAGCTTCGTCTTCACCAGCACGACAAGTGCGTTCGGCTCTCAGCTCCGGCCCGAGGCGGGACAGGCGGCGGTGTGGGTTACCGAAGATCTTCCCGCTGTACCGAAGAACATCTACGGCGCGACCAAGCTGGCGGCGGAGACGCTGTGCGAGTTGTTCTTTCGCGAGCGCGGCCTGCCGGTGGTGACCCTGCGGACTTCGCGCTTCTTCCCGGAGGACGATGACGAGCCCGCGATGCGGTCGGCGTATTCACCGGATAACGCGCAGGTCAACGAGCTGCTCTATCGCCGCCTCGACATCTCGGACGCCGTGAGTGCCCATCTGCTCGCCGTCGAGCGCGCGCCGAAGGTCGGTTTCGGGCGGTACGTCGTCTCGGCCACGAGTCCGTTCGGGCCGAAGCATCTGGCCGCGCTGGCGCGCGATGCAGCCGCCGTGGTGCGCCAGCTCTATCCGGCGTGTGCGGAGCTCTACGAGGTGCTCGGCTGGCGATTGTTTCCCACGATCGACCGCGTCTATGTCAATGCGCTCGCGCGACGCGAGCTGGGCTGGCGGCCCGCGTTCGACTTCGCGCATGTGTTGGACAGCCTTGCTGCAGGTCGCGATTTCCGCAGTGCGCTGGCGCGCGAGGTCGGATCGAAGGGCTATCATGACGGCGTTTTTGGCGACGGGGGCCCTATCCCGTCGTCACATCGTCGCCCGCCCTCGCCCATTTTGCCCGCGTGATCTAACCGCTGCCCGGCGCCGTTGGTCGCGATTTTCTTCAACGTTTTCTACTGTGCATGGGGTTGTTTTCGCGTTTTGCGTTGCACGGGTCGATGTGCCCTGCGCATGAACCGTCCGTTCGTTCGATTTCGCGCTGCAGCGAGATGGCTTTCATCGTCGCATGTGCGTCGGGAGAAAATCCCGGCCCGGTTTTGACCGCCCAACCCCCGCACGTGTGTTCCGCTTCTCACCGCCCCCGGATGTGCTAACCTTTTCGCGTCTGCCTTTGGCAGACTCCAGACTTCGCCTCTCGACGAGCCATAAACAAAATAACGCGCAGCCTTCGCGGCTGCCTTTGGGGAGTGACGCGATGACATCGATCTTGCATCGATCCGTGCTGGCGCTTGCGGCCGTGGCCCTTGTTGCGGGGACCAGCGTCGGCAATGCGCAGGACAAGAGCAAGCCGCTGAAGAAATACGAATCCGGCACCAAGGAATTCTGGACCCATCCGCCGGATGACTGGT
>CAYREH010000080.1:0-6226 GCA_964423245.1 uncultured Bradyrhizobium sp.
CTGCGCGGCAAGGTCGTGCTGGTGAATTTCTGGACCTATGGCTGCGTCAACTGCGTCAACACGCTGCCGCACGTCACCGCGCTCTACGCCAAGTACAAGGACAAGGGCCTCGTCGTGGTCGGCGTGCATACGCCGGAGTTCCCGTTCGAACGCTCGGCGTCCAACGTGCAGGCCGCGCTGAAGCGCCACGGCATCACCTATCCGGTGGCGCAGGACAATGATTCGAAGACCTGGACGGCCTACAGCAATCAATACTGGCCGGCGCAATACATCGTCGACCAGAGCGGCAAGATCGTATTCCAGCACGCGGGCGAAGGCCGTTACGACGAGATCGAGCGCACCGTGGCGCGGCTGCTGAACGCCAGCAGTTGATCTGGTCCGGGTAGACAAAGAGTCCTATAGGATGCGCGCACGGCATGAGTCATCAATGCAGGAGCCGGGCGCGATGGCTTAGCCGACCAGCCAGATCGGCGCCCGCCTGCCACCTGTTGGACGGGAGCGCCGATGTTGTCGAATCTTGATCCCATCGTGCTGGCGCGCGCGCAGTTCGCATTCACGATGTCGTTTCACATCGTATTTCCTGCGTTTTCGATCGGGCTTGCCAGCTATCTGGCGGTGCTCGAAGCGCTTTGGCTGTGGACCGGCCGCGAGGTCTTCCTCAACCTGTTCCACTACTGGCTGAAGATCTTCGCGATCGCGTTCGGCATGGGCGTGGTGTCGGGCATCGTGATGTCCTACCAGTTCGGAACCAACTGGTCGGTCTTTGCCGACAGGACCGGACCCGTGATCGGCCCCCTGATGGCCTATGAGGTGCTGACCGCCTTCTTCCTCGAGGCCGGCTTCCTCGGCGTGATGCTGTTCGGCCTCGATCGGGTCGGCCCGCGGCTGCACTTCGTCGCGACGCTGATGGTGGCGATCGGCACGCTGATCTCGGCGTTCTGGATCCTCTCCGCCAATTCCTGGATGCAGACACCGGCCGGCTACGCCGTCAATCCCGAAGGCCAGTTCGTCGTCGCCGACTGGTTCAAGGTGATCTTCAACCCGTCCTTTCCCTACCGGCTCGTGCACATGGTGCTCGCCGCCTATCTGACGACGTCGCTCGTGGTCGGCGCGGTCGGCGCCTATCACCTGCTGCGCGACCCGCATCTTGCCGGGCCTCGCGTGATGTTCTCGATGGCGATGTGGATGGCGGCGCTGGTCGCACCGATCCAGATCCTCGCCGGCGACCAGCACGGCCTCAACACGCTGGAGCATCAGCCGGTCAAGGTGATGGCGATGGAAGGGCATTACCAGAGCCACAAGGACGGCGCGCCGCTGGTTCTGTTCGGCCTGCCCAACCAGGCAGCCGGCAGGGTCGATTACGCGATCGAGATACCGAAGCTGTCGTCCCTGATCCTGAAGCACTCGCTCGACGCGCCCCTGGCGGGGCTCGACACCGTGCCGCGCGAAAACTGGCCGCCGGTGCCGATCACGTTCTGGTCGTTCCGTATCATGGTCGCACTCGGATTCCTGATCTTCGCGCTCGGGCTGTTCAGCCTCTGGGCCCGGTGGCGCGGCACGCTGTTCCATTCGCGACCGCTGCACATGTTCGCGCTTGCGATGGGGCCAGCAGGGTTCATCGCGGTGCTGGCCGGCTGGATCACCACGGAAACGGGACGGCAGCCCTTCACCGTCTACGGCCTGCTGCGAACGTCGGACGCCGTCTCGCCGCTGGCCGCCCCCGCCGTGGGCTCGTCGCTGCTCGCCTTCGTGATCGTCTATTTCATCGTGTTCGCGGCAGGCGCCGTCTACATTCTGCGCCTGATGGCCTCGTCTCCGCATCATGGCGAGCGGGGCCCGGCCGGCGACGTCCCGGTGCGCGCGGCCGGCATCACGCCCGCCGCCGCCGTCGCGGCACAGGGGCCGCTGTCATGACCGCCGCCGTCGATCTCGCAACGCTGTGGGCCTTCATCATCGCCTTCGCGGTCTTCGTCTATGTCGTGATGGACGGCTTCGATCTCGGCCTCGGCATGCTGTTTCCGCTGTTTCCCGCCAAGTCCGATCGTGACGTCATGATGAACACCGTGGCACCGGTCTGGGACGGCAACGAGACCTGGCTGGTGCTGGGCGGCGGCGGCCTGATGGCGGCGTTTCCGCTCGCCTACGCCGTGCTGATGCCGGCGCTCTACACGCCGCTGATCGCGATGCTGATCGGGCTGGTGTTCCGCGGCGTCGCCTTCGAATTCCGCTGGCGCACCACGGCAACCCGCAACCGCTGGGATCTCGCGTTCAGCGGCGGATCGCTGCTCGCGACGCTGGCGCAGGGCGTTACGCTCGGCGCGATCCTGCAAGGCGTCCATGTCGAGGGCCGCAGTTATGCCGGCGGCTGGTGGGACTGGCTGACGCCGTTCAGCCTGCTGACGGGCGTCGCCCTGATCATCGGCTATTCCCTGCTGGGCGCCACCTGGCTCATCCTGAAGACCGACGGCGCGCTGCGCGACAGGGCCTATCGGCTGAGCTGGTTTCTCCTGTTCGGAATGCTCGCGGCGATCGCAATGGTCAGTCTCGCGACCCCGTTTCTCAGCATCCAGTATGCACAACGCTGGTTCGCCTGGCCGGGCGTCGTCCTGGCCGCGCCGGTTCCGATCGCGGTCGCCGCCGTCACCGCGCTCCTGATGCGCAGCCTTTCGCAAAAGCAGGACTCCCGACCGTTCCTGCTGTCGCTGATCCTGTTCGCCCTGTCCTATGCCGGGCTCGGCATCAGCATGTATCCCTACATCGTGCCGCAGAGCATCACGATCTGGCAGGCCGCAGCACCGCAGAACAGCCAGATATTCATGCTTGTGGGTGTGGCCGGATTGCTGCCCCTGATCCTCGGCTATACCGGCTGGGCCTATTGGGTGTTCCGCGGCAAGGTCCGGGCCGGGGGCGGCTATCACTGATGACGGCACAGGACGACAAGAGATCCCTGGCACGGCGCCTCATGTGGTTTGCCGCACTCTGGCTGACAGGCGTCGGCGCCGTCACCCTGGTGTCATTTGGTCTCAGGCTGTGGCTCGCGCCGAGATAGGCCGCCTGAGGGCGTGAAGATTCGCGGCTTGACTCTCCGGACCCCTCCGTGGAGGTTCGCGACGACGCAATCAGCCGGCCATAATGGACGACGCGACCACCAGCCCCGACATCCGCCTGCGTGAAGGCGCCTCGATCGCACAACGGCTGGTGATGGCCGGCTTCGCGGCCGCCGTGGCGCTGTGCTTCACGCCGGGCCTGTTCACGCACGACGCCCTGGAAATCACCATCTCGACGGTGGCCCTGCTGCTGGGAGCCGCCTTCGTCACCGGCATCATGCTGGCGCCGGCCGTGGTGTGGATCATCACGCAAGACGAAATCCTGATCGGGCAGCAGCGCCCGTTCGGCAAGCTGCAGACGAGAATCATCGGCAAGGACGACATCACGGCCCTCCAGGTGCCGGGAAGCAAGCGCGCCAAGGCGCGCTTCCAGCTCGCCTTCACGCTGGCCTCGGGCGAGCGGCTGATCTCGCCGCCGATCTCCGAGGTCACGCAAGTGCGCGCCACGGTTGCCCGCATCGCCGCGCAGTTCGACGTGCCCGACGTCGAGACGCCGCGCAATCCGCTCGATGCCAGCAATCCGGAGATGCATCTCGGCGAGCCGCTCGAACCGTTTACCGAACGGGACATTCGGATCGTCACCCTGATCGTCGCCGCACTATACGCCGTGCCCTATGCCTACAAGCTGTGGCGCGGCCTGCCGCCCGGTCCGATCGACATCGCGCTGCTGCCGGCGGGTGCGGTCGCGGCTTTCGTGGTCTATCGTTACGCCAATCTGGCGACCGGCGCATTCTGGATCATCCGTCCCGGCGACATCCGCGTCGAACGTCTCTGGGGCGACGGCAGCCTGCGTGCCGACCACATCACGGGAGCCGACGTGAAGACCATCACGGTCGAGCGCAGAGGCCGGTCGGAAGACGAGCACTGCATCGTCGTGATCCGGCTGCGGTCCGGCCGGCGCTTCCGCAGCCCGCGCATCGGCTCGCGGTCAGAGGCCCGGGCCGTGGCCGCGGAGATCGTCCGGCGCCTCGGGATCCGGCCGGAGAGCAGCAACATCTAGCTGCCGTTCAGTGCCGATTGTCGGAGTCGATCTCGCCGCGAGTTCGGTCTGAGCCTTTCCCGCCTGCGGCAGAGGTCGGCGCGTCGCGCCGGGTGAGGGTTCTATCGGCATCGGGAGTCTGCCGTTGCGGAGACACCCTGTCCCCGGCCTTCGCCGCAAGCGGGGCAGGGAGCGCACCGACCTCGCGGCCGGCATCCTGCGCTTTTCGCGCCATCCCCTGTTCGTGGCATTGTCCGGTTTGGTCAAAAAACCAAAGCATTCTCGTGACATATCGTCTAAGGGTGCCTTGAACTTGCCATGAACTTGGCCCTGAGATTTGATGCGTCCGAATGATTTGCGCAGTGGCAGCGGGGAGAGCTTGAAATGACGGATTTTCGTCGCCTGACCGGGGCGGTCATCGCGGCCCTTGGCCTGGTCCTGACCACCTCATACGCCTCGGCGCAGCAGCCCGATCGCGGCGACGAGCCGGGCCTGATCGCCGATGACAGCTACCAGCTCGAGCCGGAATGGCAGAAGCAGGTGGTGTACTTCCGCACCACCGAAGCGCCGGGCACGATCATCGTCTCGACCGCAGAACGGCACCTTTATCTCGTCCAGCCCGGCGGGCGTGCCATCCGCTACGGCATCGGCGTCGGCCGCGACGGTTTCCAATGGCAGGGCCTCGTGACCATCACCAACAAGAAGGAATGGCCGGACTGGACTCCGCCGCCGGAGATGATCCAGCGCCAGCCTTATCTGCCCCGCTTCATGGCCGGCGGTCCCGGCAATCCGCTCGGCGCCCGCGCGATGTATCTCGGCACGACCGTCTACCGCATCCATGGCACCAACCGCCCCGACACGATCGGCACCAAGGTGTCGTCCGGCTGCTTCCGGCTCGTCAACAATGACGTCGCCGATCTCTATGACCGGGTCCCGATCGGGACCAAGGTCGTGATCCGGCAGAAGCCCGAACTCTGAGACTTCTGCCGTGCCCACAATCCCGCGGGACCGCGTCGCACCTTGCCGATGCGGCCCTCCGGAGGGTGAGCACGCTTTCATCTTCGCCTGATTCCTTTTCCCGATTTTTCGAGAGATCAAAATGATGCGCACATTCCGAGGCGGCCTGCTGATCGGGCTCGCGGTCGCCGTGCTGGTTGCTGTGTCGGCCATCGTCTATGAATTCTACGACACCCGCACCCTGAAGCGCACCGTCCGCCGCGGCGAAGTGCTGTGCGGCGTCAACAAGGGCCTGCCGGGCTTCTCGATCCCGGACGACAAGGGCAACTGGACCGGCTTCGACGTCGATTTCTGCCGTGCCGTGGCGGCCGCGATCTTCAACGACCCGAGCAAGGCGAAGTTCGTTCCGCTCGACGCCAATGAGCGGTTCAAGGAGCTGCAGAGCCGCAAGGTGGACATCCTCTCGCGCAACACGACCTGGAGCATGGCGCGAGAGCTCGACTACGACCTCTATTTTCCGGCCGTGGCCTATTACGACGGCGTCGGCTTCATGCTGCCGCGCGCCCGCAACAAGGAGACCTCGCTGGACCTGACCGACAGCAAGGTCTGCGTGCAGAGCGGAACCACCACGGCGCTCAACGTCGCGGACTATTTCCGCGCCAACAACATGAAGTACGAAGAGGTCAAGTTCGACAAGCTCGACGAGGTCATCAAGGCCTATGACGGCGGCCGGTGCGACACGTTTGCCGCCGACGTCTCCCAGCTCTACGCGCTGCGGCTGAACCTGACGAAGCCCGGCGACCACATGATCCTGCCCGACATGATCTCCAAGGAGCCGCTCGCTCCCGTCGTGCGCCAGCGCGACGACGACTGGATGATGATCGTGAAGTGGACGCTCTACGCCATGATCAACGCCGAGGAACTCGGCGTCAGCTCCGAGAACATCGACGAGGCGCTGAAGTCGAAGAAGCCGGAAGTGATGCGCCTGGTCGGCACCGAGGGCAATTACGGCGAGCAGCTCGGCCTCACCAAGGACTGGGTGGTCCGCATCATCCGCCACGTCGGCAATTACGGCGAGATGTACGAGCGCAATATCGGCGAGAAGTCCAAGCTGAAGATTCCGCGCGGCATGAACCAGCTGTGGAACGCCGGCGGCGTGCAGTACGCCCCGCCGATCCGGTAA
>CAYREH010000080.1:6326-22878 GCA_964423245.1 uncultured Bradyrhizobium sp.
GCCAGCTGGGCGGTGTGGTAGTTGGCGTCGCCGAACAATTCCTCGCAGACCCGCGCGCGCTTCATGAAGAAGCCGATGTCGAACTGGTCGGTCATGCCCATGCCGCCATGCATCTGCACGCCTTCCTGCACGGCGCGCGTGGCGGTGGTCCCGGCGCGGGCCTTGGCGACGGCGACGGCCGAAGCGGCCTTCGCAACATCCGCATCCAGCGCCTGCAGCGCCTTCATCACGGCGGCGCGGGTGATCTCGATGTCGACATAGAGTTCGGCGGCGCGGTGCTGCAGCGCCTGGAATTCGCCGATCAGCTTGCCGAACTGCTTCCGGTTCTTCAGATACTCGACGGTACGGCCGAACACCTCTTCGCTGAGGCCGACCATCTCCGAGGCCACTGCGCCGCGTCCGATATCGAGCACGCCGTCGAGCAGCGCAGCACCCTGATCGACTTCGCCGAGCACGGAATCGGAATTCACCTCGACACCGGCCAGCTCGATCCGCGCCGCATTGTGCGAATCGACCATGATGGTGCGCTCGATCGCGACACCCTTGGCCTTGGGATTGACGAGGAACAGCGTCAGGCCGTCGCGCTCGCCGGCGGAGCCCGCCGTGCGCGCGGCGACGATGAGGAGGTCGGCGACGTGACCATCGACCACCAGCGCCTTGGTGCCGGACAGCTTGAAGCCGTTGCCCGCGCGCACAGCCTGCAGGCCGGTCTGGAGCGGGCGATGCTTGGCGCCCTCGTCGATCGCCAGCGTTGCCAGCAGCGAGCCGCTCGCGATCTTCGGCAGGTATTCCGATTTCTGCGCGGCATTGCCGCCGCGATTGAGCGCCGATGCCGCGACGACGCTGGTGGCGAGGAACGGCGAGGGCATCAGGGTCCGGCCGATCTCTTCCATCACGACACCGGCCTCGACGACGCCGAGACTGGAGCCACCGAACTCCTCCGGCACCAAGAGGCCGGCAAAGCCCATCTCGGCGAAGGACTGCCAGAGCTCCTTGGAGAATCCGGCGGGATCCTTCGAATCGCGCAGGTGCCGCAGGTGCGACACCGGCGCCTTGTCGCTGATCAGCCCGCGCGCGCTGTCGCGGAGCATGGATTGTTCTTCGGTGAGGACGAGGGCCATGTGCTTGGTTCCGATTCGAAATCTGTTCTTGGTTCGTCATTCCGGGATGGCCCGAAGGGCCAGACCCGGAATCCATCAAGCGGCGGAGTTGATGGACGAATGGATTCCGGGTTCGCGCTTCGCGCGCCCCGGAATGACGGAGTGGCTCACGCTCCCGGCAGATCCAGGATGCGCTTGGCGACGATGCCGAGCATCACTTCGCTGGTGCCGCCCTCGATCGAATTGGCCTTGGTGCGCAACCAGGCGCGTGGGCGGGCGCCCTGCTTCGACCGCTCGCTCTCCCATTCCAGCGCATCGACGCCGCCGGCCGACATCAGGATCTCGTGGCGGCGCTTGTTGAGCTCCGTGCCGTAATATTTCATCGCCGAGGAGAAGGCCGGATGCGCCTGACCGGCCTTGGCGAGATCGACCGCACGTTCGGCGCAGGCCGCGAGCGCGGCTTCATCGACCTCGAAGCGCGCGATCGCGCCGCGCAGCATGGCATCGTCGAGCTGGCCCTGCGCATCGGTGCCGATCGAATCCGCCGCGATCTGGCCGAGCGGGCGACCGACGCCGCGCTCGCCCATGCCGGAGATCATCGCGCGCTCGTGCTGCAGCAGGTACTTCGCGACGTCCCAGCCGCGATTGACGGTGCCGACGACGTGCGACTTCGGCACGCGGACATTGTCGAAGAAGGTCTCGCAGAACGGCGAATAGCCGGAGATCAGCAGGATGGGCCGGGTCGAGACGCCCTTGGACGCCATGTCGAACAGGATGAAGCTGATGCCGTCATGCTTCTTGGCGGCGGGGTCGGTGCGCACCAGGCAGAAGATCCAGTCGGCATAATTGGCGTAGGACGTCCAGATCTTCTGGCCGTTGATGATGAAATCCTCGCCATCGCTCTCGGCGCGGGTCTGCAGCGAGGCGAGATCGGAGCCGGCATTCGGCTCGGAATAGCCCTGGCACCAGCGGATCTGGCCCGCCGCGATCTTCGGCAGGTGCTCCTTCTTCTGCGCGTCGTTGCCATATTTCAGAAGCGCCGGCCCGAGCATCCAGATGCCGAAGCTCGACAGCGGCGGCCGCGCGCCGATCCGCGCCATTTCGGCGCGCAGCACCTTGTGCTCGGCGGCGCTGAGGCCGCCGCCGCCATACTCCCGCGGCCAGTCCGGCACGGTCCAGCCCTTGTCGCGCATTCGTTCGAACCAGATGCGCTGCGGCTCGGACGAGAATTTCGCGTTGCGTCCGCCCCAGAAGACGTCGTCGTCGGACGTCGCGGGCTTGCGCATCTCCGGCGGGCAATTGGCTTCGAGCCAGGCGCGGGTCTCGGCGCGGAATGTTTCGAGATCGGCGGTTTCAGTCTCGCTCATGGTCGTTTCCATCGTTCGGGATCGGCTTGTTGACGGCGAGTCTGGGCCAACGCCTTGCGGAATTCAACCACTTCCATGGCGCGGCCTTCGGCTATAATCGGGCCGCGGCGGTGCTTGAAAACAAAGAGGAAACGCGAATGCGCCTGAAACTTCTTTCGCCTGGCGAAATGAACGAGAGCCAGCGCCAGACCTATGACGAATCGATCGCCGGCAAGCGTGGCAAGCCGCCGGCCCCGATGATGGCCTGGCTCAACAGTCCGGAGATGGCGCGGCACGCCACGCGGCTCGGCGAGGTGCTCCGCTTCGACACGGTGTTTCCGGCCAAGCTTTCGGAGATCGCGATCCTGGTCACGGCGCGACACTGGACCGCGCAATACGAATGGTACGCGCACAAGCGGCTCGCGCTCGCCGGCGGCATGGATCCCAAGATCATCGACGCCATCCGCGATCGCCGCACGCCCGAGTTCGACGATCCCAAGGCCAGGATGATCTACGACGTGGCGAAGTCGCTGCATGAGGGCCACGGCGTCGAGAAGGGTCTGTATGACGCGGCGGTGAAGCTGCTCGGCGAACGCGGCGTCGTCGAGGTGATCGGGCTGTGCGGCTACTACACGCTGGTCTCGATGACGCTGAACACGTTCGAATTCGAACTGCCGGAGGGCGAGGTCCCGGAGCTGTCATAGTTTCTCATCCGGAAACGATGGGTTTCGGATCGGCCCATGGCCGTGGTGCGGGCGGCGGCCTATCTGGGGGGCAACAACGGAGCAGTCCCATGTCGCAAGGCCCCGCCATCCATGCCGGCACCCGGATCGGCCATGTTCACCTCAAGGTCGCCGATCTCGACCGCGCGCTCGGCTTCTATTGCGGCGTGCTCGGTTTCGAGCTGATCCATCGCCTGGGCTCGGGCGCGGCCTTCATCTCCGCCGGTGGCTATCATCACCACATCGGGCTCAACACCTGGGACAGCAAGGGCGGCTCGCCTCCGCCGCCCGGCAGCACCGGGCTCTATCACACCGCGATCCTCTATCCGACACGGCCGGCGCTGGCGGATGCGCTGCATCGCGTGCTCACGGCCGGCATCGCACTCGACGGCGCCAGCGACCATGGCGTCAGCGAGGCGCTGTACCTGCGCGACCCCGATGAGAATGGCGTGGAACTATATTGGGACCGGCCCAGGGAGCAATGGCCGGTCGGGCCGGATGGCAAGCTGACGATGTTCACGAAGAGGCTGGATGTCGAGGGACTGTTGAAGCAGCGGGAGGTGTAATGCCGGCTCTCTCGCCGTCATTGCGAGGAGCGAAGCGACGAAGCAATCCAGATTGTATCCGCTGAGGGATTCTGGATTGCTTCGCTGCGCTCGCAATGAAGAGTGTGTCGTGATTGCGGAGCACAGTTACACAATCTTCGCCCGGGGCTTTCCCCGCAGCATGATCAAGGCCGCCGCCGTCACCTCCAGCGCGATGCAGAGATAGAATGGCAGCGCGTAGCCGCCGGAGACATCGCGCAGCAGGCCGACGACACCCGGGCCGAATGCGTAGGTCACCTGGTTGATCGCGGTGTTGAGGCTGATCAGCACGCCGAACGCCGCGCTGTCGAATTCCTGCTGCACGATCAGCGACGGCAGCGTGATGAGGTTGCCGACCGAGAAGCCGAACACGGCGCAGGCCGCGACCAGCGCAACATCGCTGTGCAGGTTGATGACGACGGCGAGCGCCGCCGCCTGGCTGAGGAACGACAGCGCCGCGGCAAGGCGCTGGTTCAGCCGGTCGATCACCATCGAGAACAACACGCGGCCGACCACCGCCATCGCGGTGAGTACCGCAACCGCCACGGCGGCGCGCTCGCGGCCGATCACGGGATCGAGGAACGAGATCAAGTGAACGATGAAGCCGACCTGGGCAAACAGCACCAGGGCGAAGGCCGTCGTCACCGTGAGAAAGCCGACGTCCCGCAACGCCTGTTTGCGTATCGCCGCAGATGATTGCGGTTTCGCCTGTGCCGGCCCGCGCTGGTGATGAAGCTCGGGCGGGCGGCCGACGACGATCAGGATGACCGGCAGGAGCACGACCAGCATGGCGCCGGCCGTGACAATCATCGCGGTGGCAAAGCCGGCCTGGCCGATCATGGCGACCAGCAGCGGTACGCCGACGATGCCGCCGAAGCTGGCGCCGTTCAACGCCAGGCTGATCGCCATGCCGCGCTTGCGGTCGAACCACAGGCTGATCGTGTTGGTGATCATGGCGAGGCTCGTGCCGGCCCAGCCGAAGGCCAGCACGGCGTCCGCAAGATAGAGCTGCCAGGGCTCGCGCACCGCGCCGATCGCAACCGCTGCGGCGGCCATTGCCAGCGTGCCCGCGACCAGGCACAGGCGCGGGCCGTATTTGCGGACGGCCTCGCCGACGAACACCACGAGCAGCGCGCCGAACAGATAGAAGAACGTCGTGCCCGCGGAGATCAGCGAGGTCGGCCAGCCCCGCGCGCGCTGCAGCTCGGCGACATAGACGCTCTGCCCGTAGAAACCGAGTCCCCAGCCGAAGGTCGCCAGCAGGAAGCACACCGCGACGATGCGCCAGCCTTCGTAGCGGAAGGAGGATTCGTCGATCGCGGGATGCCGGGGATTGTCGAGCATTCTTGCTTACCGCCTGGTCCGCTCCGTCATGCCCGGGCGTGTCCCGGGCCGCCAAATTCTCCAATCCACGCGCCGAAGACGCGGATGGCCGGGACACGCCAGGCCATGACGAGGTCTATTAAATCTGATCGGAAAATCACTTCGAGCGGGATCGAAGCATCGACGTTGCTGCCAGCTGCCGCCAAGCTAGATCGCGTCCGGAAACTCGCCGAGTGCCGCCTCCAACCGCGCCTTGCGGCGGCGGGCCCAGGAGGCCAGTGCAAGCACGGCAAGGCCGAGCGCGACGGGCGGGAACACCACCATGTTCACAGCGGACCAGCCGTAATTCGCCAGCAGCTGGCCGGAGGAGAACGAGCCGATCGCCATCATGCCGAACACCAGGAAATCGTTGAAGGCCTGCACCTTGTTGCGTTCCTGCGGACGGTGCGTCTCCAGCACCAGCGCGGAGGCGCCGATGAACGCGAAGTTCCAGCCGACCCCGAGCACGATCAGCGTGGCCCAGAAATGCATCGCCGTGATGCCGGTGAGGCCGATGCCGGCGGCGGCCGCCTCCAGCAAGAGGCCCGCGGCGACGATCCTCGGCGCACCGAAGCGGGCAATCAGCGCACCGGTGAAGAAGCTCGGCCCGTACATGGCGACGATGTGCCATTGAATGCCGAAATTGGAATCGCTGACCGACAGGCCGCAGAGCTTCATGGCGAGCGGCGCCGAGGTCATCACCAGGTTCATCATGGGATAGGAGATGACGCCGCAGAGCGCTGCCGCGATGAAACGCGGCTGGCTGACGATCTCGCGCAGCGGCCGGCCGCCGTGCAGGTCGGCCGCTGCGGGCCTCGGCATGTCGACCCCGGCGACGATGCCCATCGCGACCAGCGCGACCGCGGCCTGGACCAGGAAGCTGAAGGCGAACAGATGCGGCTGCCAGACGTCCATGGTCCATTGCACGAGCTGCGGACCGAGCACGCCGGCGAACACGCCGCCGGCCATCACCCAGGACACGGCCCTGGCCCGATAGGCCACGCTGGCGCCGTCGGCGGCGGCGAAGCGATAGGATTGCGCCACCGCGCCGTAGAGGCCGCCGAGAAAGGTCGCAAGACAGAACAGCGCGAACGAGCCGTGCAGGATCGCGAGCGCGCCGGTGAGGCCGGTAAGCGTGCCGAGACCGGTGCCGATGACGAAGGCGGCGCGGCGGCCGAAGCGGCGCGAGATCGCGCCGGTCGGCAGCGTGCCGGAGGCGAGGCCCACGACATACATCGACAGCGGCACCGTCGCGAGCGACATGTCGGGAGCGAGCGTGGCGCCGACGATCGAACCGGTTGCGAAGATCACCGCCGAATTGGCGCCGGTCAGCGCCTGCGCCGCGGCAAGGCGCACCACATTGGCGCGCACGCGTGCCTCGTCGGCGATCTCACGGGTCGAAGTCACATCGGTCATCGGCAGGAAGCTCGTTGATTCGCCGGCACTATGGCGGCGGGCGGCAGGACGAACAACCGCCGCAAACGGGCGCAGGGCATGCCTGCGACGCAAGCGGCCGGGCTGAGGCAGACCGTCCTGACGACCGCTTCAACTCCGATTCCGCGCCTTCAAGAGCGCGCGAAGACCAGCGTGAGATTGTTCGCGGGCATCTCGATGGTATCGGCGAGGGCCAGGCCGGCCGCTCTGCCGAGCGCTTCGAGATCGCCGATGTCGCGCACGCCCCAGTCGGGATTGCCTTCGCGCAAGGAGGTGTCGAACACGGCGTTGCTGAGCGCGATGTGCTTGCCGTCGCGCTTGAAGGGGCCATAGAGGAACAACATGCCGCCGGCCGGCAGATAGCGGCCGCAGCCCGCGAACAGCCCCTCCGCCACGGCCCAGGGGGCAATGTGGATGACATTGGCGCAGAACACCGCCCCGAGGCTGGCCGGGCCCTGCCCGTTCCGCATCTCCGGGCACCAGTCGGGATCGGAGAGATCGATCCGCAGCGGCGGCCGGACATTCGGAAGGCCGGAATGCGCGCGCCAGGCCTCGATGCTCCTGATGTGCCGCTGGTTCAGGTCGCTCGGCCACCAGACGAGATCGGGCGTGTTTCGGGCGAAATGGACCACGTGCTGGCCGGTTCCACTGCCGACCTCGATGATGTCGCCGGCGCGATCGGCGAGATATCTTTCCAGCGCCGCCCAGAGCGGCTCGTGATTGCGATGAAACGCAGGCGCGTCCAGCCGGCCATCCGACTCGACCCGGCCGCCGTCCCTGCCAAATTCGACGACATATTCAGCCAATTGACGTCCCCGGAAATGAACAGCCGACAAAACGAAAGCCAGGGCCAAACGCCCCGGAGAATGCACTAGTCCCGACAAAACTTACGAACACATGTCTCTTCGGTTGCAATGCGCAAGATATTAACTCCATTTATCGCCCTGCATAGTCTTGATTGTCAGGGCCTGCCGTGCGTGCCTCTCGGCATTATATCTTCACGGATCGCAACGTTCGGGACGATGCCTTGACCGCCCTTCCCCGCAACGCCGCTTTGGCAGCCGCGCTGACGTTTCTCCTGCTTGCCGGCGCCGCCATGCAGCCGGCGCGCGCGCAGTCCGGGGTGGCCGATGGCCAGAAGCTCGCCTTCGACCGTGGCAAGGGCAATTGCCTGACCTGCCACGCCATCAAGGGCGGTGATCTGCCCGGTTCGATCGGCCCGGAGCTGAAGGACATCAGGGCCAGATATCCCGATCGCAACGAACTGGTCGCGATCCTGTTCGACGAGACCAAACGCAATCCGCAGACCATGATGCCGCCGTTCGGCCGGAACCGGATTTTGACCGAGCAGGAGATCGACGCAATCGTCGATTTCCTGCAGACCCTGTAACGTCGGCCGAGGGAGACCTTGTGATGACAACGACCAACGGCCCGCATCCGACGCGGCGACTGATCCTGCAAGGCACCGCGTCCGTCGCGCTGCTCGGGTTCGGTCACCTTGCCTTTGCGCCCGCCTTCGCGGCGGCGAACGATTCCTATCCGGAAGAGGCGTTCAGGCAGAAGAACGAAGCCGATGCGATCAAAGCGCTGTACGGACGGACCGCCGAGCCCTCCGACAAGATCAAGCTCGACGCGCCCGAGATCGCCGAGAATGGCGGCGTGGTGCCGGTGTCGGTGACGACGACGCTCGACAAGGTCAGCTCGATCTCCTTCTTCGTGGCGGAGAACCCGAATGCGCTGGCGGCGTCCTATCGAATTCCGGAAGGCACGCTGCCGAGCGTCGCGAACCGCCTGAAGATGGCCAAGACCACCCGGCTAACCGCGATCGTCGAGGCCGACGGCAGGCTCTACAGCGCGAGCAAGGACGTCAAGGTCACCGTCGGCGGCTGCGGCGGCTAGGAGGATCGATCCGATGGCATCCAGCATTCGCGTCCGCGCAACGTCCAGCGGCGACATCACCGAGGTGCAGGTGCTGATCCAGCATCCGATGGACACCGGCTTCGTCAAGGACGCCAAGGGCGAGGTGATCCCCGCCCATTTCATCAAGCGGCTGACGTTCGAATGCAACGGCAGGGTCGTCTTCGCCGCCGACTGGGGCACCGCGGTTTCCAAGGACCCCTACGTCAAGTTCAGCTTCAGGGGCGCCGCCAAGGGCGACGAGATCAGGATCTCCTGGACCGACAACAAAGGCGCCTCGGACACGACCACGGCGAAGATCGCCTGATGAGGATGCGCGTCGTCCTGCTGCTCGCTCCAGCCTGCGCAGCGCTGGCCGCGCTCGCGCTGACGGTTCCGCGTGTGGTCGCGGCCGACAAGGCCGATCCCGCCGTCGACGCCAGGGCGTTCCGGAATTTCTTCTTCCAGAAGTTTCCGAACGTGAAGCACGAGGACTTCGTCAACGGCCCGTATTCGATGAACGAGGACATGAAGCGGCAGTGGCAGGAGAAAGAGGAATTCCCGCCCTACGAATTCGCGCTCGACGCCGGCAGGGAGATGTTTGCGACCCCGTTCAGGAACGGCAAGACCTACGCCGACTGTTTCCCGAACGGCGGCATCGGCATTCGCCAGAATTACCCCTATTTCGACGACAAAGAAGGCAAGGTTGTCACGCTGGAGCTCGCATTGAACCGCTGCCGCGAGGCCAATGGCGAGACGCCCTATTCCTACGTCAAGGACGAGATGGCCTCATTGACCGCCTACATGGCGTTCACCTCGCGCGGCCAGCCGATGGACATCAGGATTCCCGACGATCCGCGTGCGCTCGCGGCGTTCGAGAACGGCAAGCGCTATTTCTACACGCGGCGCGGCCAGCTTAATTTCTCCTGCGCCAGCTGCCATGTGCAGAGCCCGGGCGAGCGCCTCCGCGCCGAGGTGCTGGCGCCGGCGCTTGGCATCCTCAACGCGATGCCGATCTACCGCTCCGAATGGAGCGGCATGGGCACGATCAGCCGCCGCTTCGTCACCTGCAACAGCCAGACCCGGGCGGTTCCGCTGGAGCCGCAATCGGACGAGTACCGCGACGTCGAGTATTTCCTGTCCTATGTCGCCAACGGCCTGCCGATCGCGGGTCCGGGAGCGCGGCCATGAAGTGGTCACTTCCACTCGTCATGCTGCTTGCGTTCAGCCTCGCGCCGGCCGCGCGCGCGGCCGATGAAACCCAGTACAAGGCAGCCTATGCGGCTGCCGAAGCCGCCACGAAGGAGGCCGCAAGCCTGCGCAACCAATGGACCACGACCGTCGCGACGCTGGCGGCTGCGAAGGCGGCGGGCGACACCGGCGATTTCGATCGCGCCCTGTCCGCGGCCAGGGAGGCCGAGGCGCTCGCGAAAGCCTCGATTGTCCAGGCATTGAGCGAAAAAGAGGCCTGGAAGGCGATGGAAATCCGCTAGACTGGCCCGCAGGTGAACCGTCGAATGGCCGAGGATCGGCGCGGAGAATTTTGAGATGGCGATCCGCCGCCGTGATTTCCTGACGACTGCAGGCCTCGCCGCGGCATCGCTGGCCATGCCGCGCCTTGCGCGCGGAGCCGACACGGCGAGCCTGTACGACATCGAGCGCTTCGGCAATGCGCGGATCCTGCACATCACCGACACGCATGCGCAGCTCAATCCGGTCTTTTTCCGCGAGCCCAGCGTCAATATCGGCGTCGGCGAGATGGCGGGACGGCCGCCGCATCTGGTCGCGAACGCCTTTCTCGAGCGGTTCGGCATCCGGCCCGACAGCGCCGACGCCTATGCCTTCACCTGCCTCGAGTTCGAGAAATCGGCCGGCCGTTTCGGCAAGCTCGGCGGCTTTGCGCATCTGAAGACGCTGATCGACCGGTTGCGCGGAGATGTCGGCGAGGGACGTTCCGTGCTGCTCGACGGCGGCGATCTCTGGCAGGGCACCGGCCTTGCCAACGTCATGCAGGGCCGCGACATGGTCGAGGTCGCCAATCTGCTCGGCATCGAGGCGATGACCGGGCATTGGGAATTCACCTATGGCGAACAGGTGCTGCGTGACAATCTCGAGCGCTTCAAGGGCGACTTCCTGGCGCAGAACGTATTCCTGACCGAAGAGGCCGCGTTCAACGACGCACTCGCCTTCGACAGAGCGAGCGGGCGCGTGTTCAGGCCGTCCGTTATCAAGGAGCTCGGCAGCCATCGCGTCGCCATCGTCGGCCAGGCTTTCCCCTACGTGCCGATCGCCCATCCCAGGCGCTTCACGCCGGACTGGAGCTTCGGCATTCGCGAGGAAGAGCTGCAGAAGCATGTCGATGTCCTGCGCGGCACCGACAAGGTCGATGCCGTCATCCTGCTGTCGCACAACGGCATGGATGTCGACCTCAAGCTGGCGAGCCGCGTCACCGGCATCGACGTCATTCTCGGCGGTCACACCCATGATGCGGTGCCGCAGCCGATTGCCGTGAAAAATGCCGGCGGCATCACGCACGTCACCAATGCCGGCTCCAACGGCAAATTCCTCGGCGTGCTCGATCTCGCCCTCGACAAGGGCAAGGTCAGCGACGTCAAATATCGGCTGCTGCCGGTCTATTCGGAACTGCTCAAGCCCGATCCTGCCATGGCGGAACTGATCGGCCGGCTGCGCGCAGCGCATGTGACGGACTGGTCGGAGAAGATCGCAACGCCGGACCGCCTGCTCTATCGTCGCGGCAATTTCTCGGGTCCCGTCGACGAATTGATCTGCACCGCGCTGCGCACGGAGCTCGATGCCGAGATCGCATTGTCGCCCGGTTTCCGCTGGGGCATCACCGCACTGTCCGGCCAGCCTTTCACGATGGAAGACGTGCTGGCTGAAACGGCGATCACCTATCCCGAGACCTATGTGCAGGAGATGACCGGCGCGGAGATCAAGGCCCTGCTGGAAGACGTCTGCGACAATCTCTTCAACGCCGATCCCTATTATCAGCAGGGCGGCGACATGGTGCGCGCGGGCGGCCTCAGCTACAGCTGCGCCCCCAACGCGACGATCGGCAGCCGCATATCGGATCTGAGGCTCGCCGGCGGCAAGACCGTGAGCGCCAGCCGCCGCTACAAGGTCGCCGGCTGGGCGTCGGTCAACGAGCGGCAGGGTGCGCCGGTGTGGGAATTGGTGGCCAAATATCTGCGCTCGGGACGGATGCTGCCGGAGCGGCTCGGCTCCGGTGTCACCCTGAGCGGCGTCGAGGGCAATCCGGGCGTCGCGGGGCAGGGCTGACGGCAGGCGTCGCGAGGCCGACGACCGCACTGCAAAATAATATTCCCCAAATGCCTCAATCAACAGTAGCTTGCTTCTCTTTTGAGGCCATGGCGTAGTATAAAACTGGAATCAGTTTCACCAGGCCGCGCCATGATCTTTCGCCAGCTCTTCGACAGCGTTTCGGGCACCTACAGCTATCTCCTCGCCAGCCGTCCCGGCGGCGAGGCGTTGATCCTCGATCCGGTGCTGGAGAAGGTCGACCGCTATTGCCAATTGCTGCGCGAACTCGACCTCAAGCTGGTCAAGGCGGTCGACACGCATCTGCATGCCGACCACGTCACCGGCCTCGGCGAATTGCGCGACCGCACCCATTGCATGACCGTGATGGGCGACCAGACCAAGGCCGACGTGGTGGCGATGCGGGTCGCCGACGGCGACAAGGTCACGATCGAGGGTCTCTCGCTCGACGTGATGTACACGCCCGGCCACACCGACGATTCCTATTCCTATCTGATGGGCGACCGCGTCTTCACCGGCGACACGCTGCTGATCCGCGGCACCGGCCGTACCGATTTCCAGAACGGTTCGGCGCGCGCGCAATACGAGTCGATCTTCAATCGCCTGCTCAAGCTGCCGGAGGAGACGATGGTGTTTCCGGCACACGACTACAAGGGCGACACCGTCTCCACGATCGGCGAGGAGAAGCGCTACAATCCGCGGCTCCAGGTGCGTTCGGTCGACGAATATGTCGAGCTGATGAGCAATTTGAAGCTGCCCAATCCGAAGATGATGGACGTCGCCGTGCCCGCCAATATGCGCGTCGGCCTGCACCAGGAGGAGCTGGAGAAAGAGGGCCGCGCGCTGAGCGCGGTCGAGGCGATTCGCAGCCTCGGCCGGCCCGACATCCTGCTGGTCGACCTTCGCGAAGCCAATGAACGCGCCAAGCACGGCATGATCGAGGGCGCGCTGCACACGCCCTATCCCGGCATCGAGGATAGCCTCACGCCCGGCGGCATGCTGCGCGAGGTCGCCGCCGCCACCGGCCGCCGCATCGTGTTCTTCTGCGCCTTCGGCGAGCGCTCGGCCATGGCCGTGGCCGCCGCCAAGGAGGCAGGGCTGTCCAACACCGCCCACATCGCCGGCGGCATCGATTCCTGGAAGAAGGCCGGCGGACCGGTCATGCACTGACGCCGGTGCGGAACTTGCGCCAGGTCAGGACCCGCTCGCATTTTCCGGCTAGGTTCCGATGACACATCCTCATCCGGGACAGATCATGACCAAGACCGGCAAGCCCTTCGACAAGCCGAAGCCGACCTACGAGAAGCCAAAGACGCCCCCGGCACCGCGTGACGTCGATGACGATGACGAAGACGGCGACTTCGCCACGCCCAAACGCGATCGCGAAGGTACTGACGACGAGCCGTTGTGAGGAGGCCCGCAGCGCGCGCCCGGGGCGCACGCTCGCGCACCAAACTCCGTCGTTGTCCCGGCGAACGCCGGGACTCATGACCCCAGGGAGGCGTTTGGCGGAGGATCGGCATTCGGGACAGCGACCGAGCACAATCGAGAGATCACGCGGTATGGGTCCTGGCTTTCGCCAGGACGACGTGGGGGGCTGTCCCTGCTCCGCATTGACCCCCGCGCTACCTGCCATGCGCCGGCATTCATGGACAAATAACCGCTCTCCCCGATAGTTTGCGCGCCATCAGGGAGTGAAACGGATCTGCCATGGTCGACGTTCTCGCCGCACCGCAGCAAGGCAAGGCGGACAGCGCGCTGCGCACGCTGACCGGGATTTCGATCGCGCATTGGGTCAGCCATTTTCATCTGCTGGTCCTGCCGATGCTGTTCCCGTTCCTGAAGAGCCAGCTCGGCGTCGGCTATATCGAGCTCGGATTCGCTCTCACCGTGTTCGCCGTGGTATCGGGGCTGACGCAGGCACCGACCGGCTATCTCGTCGATCATCTCGGCGCGCGAAAGATCCTGCTGATCGGGCTCACGCTGGGCGGCTTCGCGCTGATCCTGCTCGGCCTGCATCTCAGCTACGCCTCGTTGATCGCATCCGCCGTGCTGCTGGGCCTCGCCAACAGCGTCTATCATCCCGCCGATTACGCCATCCTGGCCGAGCACATGGACGAGGCGCGGATGGGCCGCGCCTTCTCGATCCACACCTTCGCCGGCTATCTCGGCGGCGCGGTGGCCCCGGCGATCGTGGCCGCACTCGTTGCCGTCTCCGGCGGCACGGGTGCGTTGATCGCCTCCGGCGCGATCGGAATCGCCGTGGCGCTGCTCTTGATCGTGATGAACATTCCCGATGCCGGCGCGCACAAGACGAAACCGGGCAACGCGAACGCGCCGAAGCAGGCAGTGATCACGCCGGCGCTGATCATGCTCACGGCGCTGTTCACGCTGCTCAGCCTGTCGGTCGCCGGCATCAACAATTTCGGCGTGGTTGCGCTGATGAGCGGTTACGGCGCGTCCTATTCCGCCGCCAATCTGGCCCTGACCGCCTTCCTCGGCGCCAGCGCCGCGGGCGTGCTCGCGGGCGGCTTCCTCGCCGATCACACCGAACGTCACGGCTATGTCGCCGCCGCCTGCTTTGCCGCCAATGCCGCGATCGTACTGATGATCGCCCTGGTGACGCTGCCCGGCTGGACCCTGACCGCCGCCATGATGATGGCCGGTTTCCTCTCCGGCGTCATCGCGCCGTCGCGCGACATGCTGGTGCGCAACGCGGCGCCTCCCGGCGCGGCCGGTCGCGCCTTCGGCATCGTCTCCACCGGTTTCAATCTCGGCGGCATCGCCAGCCCGCTGCTGTTCGGCTGGATCATGGACCAGAATGCTCCGCATTGGGTGTTCGGCGCGTCCGTGATCTTCATGGTGGCCACGGTGGTGCTGTCGCCGTTCACGGAGCGGCGCGCGCCGGGCAAGTCGTAACGACAAACTCAATCGTCGTCCCGGCGAAGGCCGGGACCCATACGCACGATGGCAGTTGTGACGCGAGCGGGTCATTGCCAATCTTCGCCAAACGCAATCCTGTGGTTATGGGTCCCGGCCTTCGCCGGGACGACGGATGAGAGAGATGCGTTCAACAACAAACCAGAACGGGACGAAACACCATGAGCAATCCTGATCTCGTGATCCGTGGCGGCACCGTTGCGGATGGGCGCGGCGGCGTACTGTTCGAGGCCGATGTCGCCATTACAGGCGGTCGGATCAGCGAGGTCGGCAAGGTCACGGGCAAAGGCCGTGACGAGATCGATGCGCGCGGCAAGCTGGTGACGCCGGGCTTCGTCGACGTCCACACCCATTACGACGGGCAGGTCACCTGGAGCCAGGACATCACGCCGTCGTCGCAGAACGGCGTCACCACGGCGGTCATGGGCAATTGCGGCGTCGGCTTCGCGCCGTGCAAGCCCGCCGACCACACCCGCCTGATCCAGCTGATGGAAGGCGTCGAGGACATTCCCGAGCCGGTGCTGAGCGCCGGCATTCCCTGGGCCTGGGAAAGTTTCCCGGACTACATGAACTGGCTTGCGAAACGTGACTTCGACATCGATATCGGCGCGCAGCTGCCGCATGCCGCACTGCGTGTCTATGTGATGGGCGAACGCGGTGCGCGGCGCGATCCCTCGACGGCGGACGACAATGCCGCGATGGCGAAGCTGGCCGGCGAAGCGGTGCGGGCCGGCGCCCTCGGCTTCTCCACTTCGCGCACACTCAATCATCGCACCTCCACCGGCGACTTCACGCCGACCCTGAAGGCGGGCGAGGATGAACTCACCGCGATCGCCGGCGCGATGCAGCGTGAAGGCCGCAGCGTGCTGCAATTCGTGCTCGATCTCTCCACCATCCACGAAGACCTGCCGATGATGCTGCGGGTGGCGGACGCGACGAAGTGCCCGATCTCGTTCTCGATCACGCAGAACGACCGCGCGCCGCAGCGCTGGCGCCAGACGCTGGACGAGATCAATGCGGCGGCCCGGCGTGGCCTGTCCGTGACAGCGCAGATCGCGGCCCGCCCCGTCGGCCTGTTGCTCGGCCTCGAACTGTCGCGCAATCCGTTCCAGACCCATCCGAGCTACAAGGCGATCGCGCATCTGCCTCTCACGGAGCGGCTGGTGCGCCTGCATCAGCCGGAGGTGCGCAAGGCGATCCTGTCGGAGACGCCGACCGCGACCGACGATCCGCTGTTCTTCCGGCCCAATTACGACAAGATGTTCCTGCTCGGCGATCCCCCCGACTACGAACAGCCGCCCGAGAACGCGCTGGGTCCGCAGGCCCGCAAGCAAGGCCGGCAGCCCGAGGAGCTCGCCTATGATGCGATGCTGTCCGACGAGGGCCGCGGCATGCTCTACGTGCCGTTCCTCAATTACGCCGACGGCAATCTCGACGCGACACGCGAGATGCTGACCGATCCGCAATCGGTGCCCGGCTTGTCCGACGGCGGCGCGCATTGCGGCATCATCTGCGACGCCAGCTTTCCGACCTATCTGCTGACGCACTGGACGCGCGACCGCACGCGGGGCGAGAAGCTGTCGATCCCGTTCGTGGTCGCTGCGCAGTCACGCAAGACCGCGCTGTCGGTCGGATTGACGGATCGCGGCCTGATCGCGCCTGGCTACAAGGCCGACCTCAACGTGATCGACTACGACCGGCTGCATCTGCATCCGCCCAAGGTGCATTACGACCTGCCGGTCGGCGGGCGGCGGCTGCTGCAGGATGTCGACGGCTACGAGGCCACGATCGTGTCGGGCGTGGTGACGCGGCGGCAGGGCGAAGCCACCGGACGCCGCCCGGGCAAGCTGGTGCGCGGCGCGCAGGGG
>CAYREH010000081.1:0-22668 GCA_964423245.1 uncultured Bradyrhizobium sp.
GCCCAGAGCCCGGACCTCCCCCACAAGACCGAGGCCGGCGCTGCCCGCCTGGACCTGCGCGACTCCGCCGCCCTCCGCGGCGCCTGCGACGCCATGCTCGCCCATCTCGCCGCCCGCACCCCGCCCCCGCCACCCGGCGAGGGGAGTACGCCCCCCTCCGGCGCGGCCCCTCCGCCAGGGGTTCGCTGCCACCGGCGTTGCTTCGGAACTGATGCAGGATTGCGACAGCGCGGGCGCTCAGCGCTCGTCCCAGCCGACCCTCTCCGCGCTCTCGGCCAACACCGGCGCGCGATAGACTTCGCGTCCACCGGCATCGCGGACGCGGATCCAGGCATCGCGGTCGCGCAGATCATCGCGCCAGAGGAACAGGTGGCTTGCCATCTGATCCGCCGCGGAGATCGAGGCCTCGGTGTATTCGAACACCATGCCGCCGGGGTCGATCATCACGACATTGCCGACCAGCAGATCGAAGAAGAAACGGCGCATTGCAAACTCCAACTCTCGCCGCCGCTCGAGGAAGCGACGGACCTCTCCAACTCCGCGCGCCAGAACACGTAGTCGGCCGAATAGGGTACGCTGCGATAGGCGCCCGCCTGATCGCATGGACCCGAGATCAGCCCACCTTGCGTGTTGACCCGCTGCACGTGCGTGACGCCGTAGAACAGGCCGTTACCCGTCTGCGCCGAAACCTTGAATTTCAGCCACGGCAAATCGTCGGCGCCGCGGCCCGCGACCCGGGTGACGATCCTGGCTTTGACGACGCTGCCGTCGTTGTGCTCCCAGATCAGCGTGCCGGCATCGACCGCTTCCCAATGCAGCGCCGCATAGTGCCGACCGACGGACTTGTCGCCGTCCATCAGGGTCGCGGCCGGCTCACGCGGCTGCCAGTTCAGCTGCCTCGTATCGCCGACCTGGCACTCGTAGATCTGCGCGCCCTCGGCGTGCAGGGCGATGCCGGGGATCTCGCCGGGCACCCTGATCTCGTCAGGCACAAGGGCAAGCGCCGGCATCGCAAGAAGCACGCCTCCGAGGACCAAGCCCCGGTGAACCCACCGCACAAGACGCGCGGCTCTGCGATCGTGGACCATGTCGATGTCCTGCTGGATGACGTCGGGACGCTGGAGAACCTAGCCGTCGGCGGTCACGCTTCGCCGCTCCTGACACCGCTCGGCGTCGCGCCGTAGGCACGGCGGAAGCAGCGGTTGAAGTAGGAGAGATCGCCGAAGCCGACGTCATAGGCAATCGAGCTCACCGGCCGGCCGGCGAAATCCGGCTCGCGCAACATGCGATGGGCGCGCTTGAGCCGCTGCTCCGTCACGAACGATGAAAACGTCTTGCCGTCCGCCTCGAACAGGCGCTGGAGGTAGCGCGTGGTCACGCCGAACTGCTCGGCCACCGAGGCGACCGACAGATCCTGCTGCCCGCAATTGTTGACGATGAAGGATTTCATCTTGCGCAGGCGCGCGGCCCTGACACCCCGTCGTCCGGCCAGTTCATCGACCTCAGCCGTCGCACCGAGCACCCGCGCCACCAGATCGTGCAGATGCGCGACGCCGACCCGCTGCAAGGCCGGTGTCGCGAGGGCGCGCTCGCGCACCAGCGCGGTCGCGTAATCGACGAACAATCTCAGCCCCGTGGCATGGGCCGGCAGGAGCCGCATCACGACATCGTCGATATCCACGATCATCGGCGCGAGCAATCGCCGCGGCACCCGCAGCGAAAGGCAATAGCCGAGCGAGTATCTCTCGAACGTCGTGACGTCCTCCGCGCTGGTCAGGACGGCATCGCCGGGATGCAGCCGCAGCTCCCGTCCCCGTGCCGACACACCGACGACACCGGAACGGTTGACCATCAGGCCGAGACTGTCATCTCCGTCGGCGACCAATTGCCTCGTGCGGATGATGCGCGCTCCGAGGAGCCCGCCAATCACCAGTTGGGCGTCCGGCAATGCGTGGGAGGTCAGACTTGCCGCGACAGGATTTCCCTGCGTCGGCTCGACCTCCGACTTCAGCACGCCCCGGCAATAGAACTCGCGCAACAGCTGAATGCGTTCGCCTTCCGGAACGTCATGAGCCGAAAACTCGATGATGGACAACTCATCCTTGCCGCTCACTGCATCTCTCCAATTCCCGGGCAGCCTCGGCACGCGCGGTTGTCCCTCCGCACTCGCGTTTGGTGCCAGGGCGCGCCCGATACCGATCGCGCATGCCGCCCGCTTCGTTTCCAGCGGGCCCTATACGAAAGTCTCCATCGACCCGCGTCCTGCGTTCGGAGGACCTGCCCTCACCGCTCATCCGAACGCATCGAGATTACATGCGCCGGCGCCTTACGGTGTGAACCCGATCACACGCCGTCGCCACCGTTGCCGGATCTTTCGACAAACGGGGCGGCGAATCCCGCGGCGATCCTGACGAGATCGGCCTGCCGTCCGGCGCCCATCTTCTCGAACAGGCGGCCGAGATGGGTCTTGACCGTGGTCTCGGCAATCCCGAGCTTTGCGGAAATATCGGGCACGCCACCGGCCTCGACGATGGCCATCAGCACGCGCAATTCCGACGGTGTCAGCCTGAATGCAGCGGCGATCGCCTCGGGCACCAGTGCTGACGGCATGGAGACCTTGTGGATCAGCAGCGCGCTGGCGGCCATGTCGCGCGACCGCTGACACTCGCGCTTCAATGCAACGAGCCTCAACAGATAGTGCTGTCCGTCCGACGTGGTCGCGAGTTCGATCCGGCTTCGGTCGTCCGCAGTCGTTGCGCCCTGCGCAGCAATGTCGAGCAGGTTGCGGAATATCCGGTCAGCCTGGGTGTTACGCGGCACGATCCGGTCGCCGACCAGGGCGACGAGATCTGCATCTGCAAACAGCCGATAACCCGCAGCATTGGCATGGACGACCCGGCCGTCCGCATCGAGCAGACAGACCGCCATGCTGAGACGATCGAGCACAATTGCAAGGTCGTTCACGCCGTGCGAGCGCGCCCTGATCTGCCGCCCCATGGTCAGGGCGCGGCCGATGTGAGGGGCGAAGACCCGCAGACGCTCCTTCATCGTCTCGTCGACGACGCCGCGGGAGCGGTGACGCAGCACGTGCAGAACCGTGATCCGCGTCTGCGAGCATTCCAGCGCGACGCTCGCCAGGTCGATCGCTCCCTGCGGCGCGACCCAGTCGCGATAGAAGCTCGAGAGATGAAACCGCGCAACGGGCATGATGTCGTCAACAGAGATCGCCTGCCCCCTTTCGACTGTGTCGTGATGCTCCAGCAGCGGATCCTGCTCGACAAGGCGGTCGCGATAGAGTTGACGGAGATCGGCCTCGATTCCGAAGGTCTGGTGGATTTCGATCGATCGGCCCGCAGCATCGCGTGAGGCGATGAGGGCCGCACACCCGCCGACGAAATGCGTCACATGCTCCAGCACGACGCCGCGCTGCGCCGGATGCATCGCCGCGTCATAGATCTCGCCGAGCAGCGACGAGAAACGATCCGCGTAGGGAACGGTCATCGCCGGGGCCGTATGATCGGGTAACATCCCGGACGACGGAGAGCAGCCGCCCTTTCGAGCGGGTTGCAGGTCGTGCGCCTGTCGGTTGACTGCGTCGACGGAGATGCTGGAATGTCGAACATGGTCCGTGGGTAACGTCAACCGCATGAGGCGGCTTGGACGTTTTGACCAAAGACTGGGATTCAGGCGAACAGCGGAGTGGCACCTGTGCGCCAGATCACACGCGCCTGGCGGATTTGTCGTCGCTCGTGGGCCGACGTCGGAGATTTACTTCCGGTTCTCTTCGCAGAACTTCAGCGCGGCGAGCGCCTCGCCCGCGCGCGGCGTCTGCATTTCGATGCTGTCCTCGTCATCGTCCTGGAAGTCGAGCGTGAGGCGCCGGGCCTTGGACAGCCGATCCATGATGGATTGATCGTACTCGAAAATGCCGCGTACGGTGGTCTTGTCCATGACCTCCCACTTCGCCTTCTTCATGATCTCGGCGTCATCGGTGCCGAAGTCGGCGCGGAGAATGTCGCCGGTCTTGTCCCATTCCCAGCCGTCATAGATCATCACGATCACGATCGCCTTCTCGGAATAGGTGATGACGATGACGTAGTCGCGGTTCTCGTCGTCCTTGTCCTTGTAGCCGCGGCTCGCATTGCAGTGGGTGTCCTGCGTGCGCTTCTCGATGGTCCAGTCGCCGACCTTGGACTGTTGCGCGGAGGCCGGGCCGATGCTCATGCCGCTGACCAGCAATACGACAGCGAGAAAGAAGCGTTTCATGGCAGCCTCCGGCGCGTTCCCCGGAGGAAGATGACCACCTCCGGCTGCGGCCGGCAAGGCTTTCGGCGGTCTAACGAGGGCCAATGACGGCCAGAAGCGCTTCCCGGGGCTGTCCGGGCGAGCGACATGGCCCGCGCTGCAGCGCACAACGCAAGTAGAGGTTCCCCGCGAAACCCGTTTCCCTCTGCGACGAAACACGCCGGAAACACGGCGGCGGTTAACTCAGCCAGAACCAGACAGGGACGTCTGCCATGCAATTCCTCCTCGAACTCATCTACGACTATTCCTGCTGCCGCCACCTCGTCATCGTGCAACCGCAGACGGACGAGCGATGATCGAGATCATCTCGGCCGCCCTGGTGTTGTGCAGCGTCTGCGTCTTCGGCGCCCATGCGGTGGATGCCTACCGTACCGCCCAACTCTGACAGGGCCGGTGGCTAGAACGGCCGCCGGTAGAAGTGCTCCGAATGCACGGCCGGCGGAAAGCGGTTGGCGAGCGCCAGCGCGGCCTTCTCGTCGGTCTCGAGCGAAATCTTCTGTGCGAGCATGACGTCGCCCGGCACCAGATAGCCCGCCGGAACAAAGCACCAGCCCATCGCCGCGCGACCATTGCCATCGATCTCGTGGACGTTGGCCGCCGTGCCGTAATGGATGCGATAGGTCTTGCCGCTATCGCAGCCGATCACATCGAAATAGCGGTGCGCCTCGAATTTAGCGCGCTGCGCCGGCGAGAGCCATTCGCAGAGCAGACGGCGACCGCGCGCGTCAGGCGAATTCTCGCCGAAACAGCGCCGGTACAACTCGCGCAAGGCATGCAGCCGCGCCCGCGCCGGCGCGCCCAGCCGAAATGCCGCGAACATGTGCAGTTCAGATCAGCCGCCGACCAGGCGAGGATAGAACAGCGTTTCCTGAGCGGTCGGGTCGAACGATCTGATCCTGATGACCTCGCCGGGCCCGGTCCGCAACGCTGCGGTAAATCCTGCTCCGGTCAGTTCCCGAAAGCGCCGCTCGGCACGAGCCAGCGCTTCGGCATTGGCTGGATCGAACTCGTGACGCGTGTCGCCGGTCTGATCCATCACGATCTGGGTCGCCATCTTGAGTCTCCTCATGCCAGCCCCGAACCCGATCAAAGCAAACCTCGTGCCGTCAGGTCCTGACGGCGAGAAACAACCGCGGCGACGGCGGCGCCCATCCTAGCGCGAAGCCGCCGCGCCGCCCTCGTCGATCTGCCGGCCCATCAGCGCAATCGCCTTCTGATAGACTCCGGCGGCATTCCAGGCCTCGATCGCGACGAAATTCGGCTCACCCGGCTGATAGTCCGCTCCCGCCTTCCAACCATGGGCCTTCAGAAAGTTCGCCGTCGAGTTGAGCGCGTTGGCGGCAACTTCGAGATTGCCGGTGCCATAGGCCAGGATGTTCTTGGGCATGAACTGGGTCTGACCGACCTCGCCATGCATCGAGCCGCGCGTCGCCCCCGACAACGTGCCGCGGTCGATCAGCTTCAGCGCAGCATACAACTGGTCTGTGAAGAATTCAGGACGGCGACAGTCATAGGCCAGTGTCGCGATCGAGGAGAGCATGTTCTGGTTGCCGCGCTGGCTGCCGAAGCCGGTCTCCATGCCCCAGATCGCGATCAGCGGGCCCGGCGGCACGCCATAGCGCTGCTGGATCGAGGCGAACAGGGCCGCCTGCGACTGCTTCAGCTGCCGCCCCTTGGCGACGATGGTGCTGGCGCCGCGCTTGGCGAGGAACTGGTCGAGCGTGAGCGAAAAGCTGCGCTGGCTGCGGTCGGCGGCAATGGTGGCGCTGGCGTAATTGGCCTGCATCAGGGCCGACAGCGCCGTCGGCCCGATGCCTTTGCCCTGGGCCTCGGCGCTGAACTCCCGCTTCCAGGCCTCGAAACCGGCCGGCGAGCTGCCGCATTGCGCGGCATCGGCTGCCGATGCCGCGACGAAAACCGTGGCCGCGCCGAGGATGAAAGTCACTGCGATATTCGCCCGGATCATTCCTGCTCCCTGAAATCAATTCAGCCATGATCCTACGTCGGCGCCGCAGCCTCAAGCCCCTTCGGACGGTGGCCAATTGGAACACTTCCCCTCACCGCGATTTGAGGACGACGGCAGGTGCAACAGAAGGAGCTTTTCATGACAGGCGATGCACCCATCAGTTGGCTGATGTTCTTTACGCTGGCGGCCGGCATTTTCGTGGCGGCCGGCTTGTTCCTCAGCTTTCTGAGATCGCGGCATAATCGCGAGATCGCCGCTTTGGCGCTGGAAGGCGACGGCCGGTCGCGGCATGGCGAACCCTCGGGCGCCGGCATCGAACTCGTCGGCCTGTTCGTTCTTGCGATGGTCGCGATGGGACTGCTGGTGACTGGCTACCATACCGCCCCGGGCCGCGATCTCGGTTCCTACACCGCGTCCGCCAACAACAATCTCGCCACCGAGCGCGCCAACCCCGAGACGCCCAAGCCGTATCAGCCGGCCAACCCGGCACCCGACACCCGCGCCGCGCCGACCGGCACGACCACAGGTCAGGGCTCCGACAATGGCGGACGGCCCGAGCAGCAACCGAAGCCGCAGCAGTAACGCGACGCCGGCCGAGGCCACCTCAGGCCGAGGCCGGCGCGCAATCGAGTTCGAGGCCTTCGAGATTGCCGTCCTTGCGCCAGCGCTCCAGCAGTCGCAGGAAGGCGATCGGTCCGCGCCAGTACTGGCTGTTGCGGGCCGCGACGGGATCGAACACGCCTTCATTGTTGTAGTAGCCCGGCGTGCATTCCGCGAGATAGGTCTGACGGCCGAGCGCGGCCTTGACGACCTCCTCCACCCAGGCGCTTTCGGCGGCCAGCGTCGGCTCCAGCGTCCGCGCCTTGCGCCGCTGCGCCTCGCCGATCACATAGGCGATGTGGCGCGACTGCTCGTCGATGATGTGCGGGAAGTTGGCGCTCTGGCCGGCCTGCACCGTCACGATCAGAAAGCAGTTCGGAAAGCCGCGGCTGTAGAAGCCGTGCATCGTCTTGACGCCGTCGCGCCAGCGATCGGACAGAGTCATGCCGTTGCGGCCATGGACCTCGAAGCCCATGCGGCGGGCATAGTCGGTGCCGACCTCGAAGCCGCTGGCGTAGATCAGACAGTCGAGCTCATATTCCTTGCCGCCGGCGATGACACCATGTTCGGTGATGCGCTCGACGCCCTGCCCCCTGGTATCGACCAGATGCACGTTGGGACGATTGAAGGTGTCGAGATATTCGTCGTGGAAGCACGGCCGTTTGCAGAATGCCTTGTACCAGGGCTTGAGCGCGGCCGCAGTGGCCTCGTCCTTGACCACCGCATCGACGCGGGCGCGGATCTCCTCCATCTTGCGGTAGTCGGCCTGCTCGATGACCTTGAGCGCCTCCTCCATGGACGTCACCGGCTGGGGCTGCCGCCGCGGCGCCAGCAATATCTCGCCAAGCAGCCCGGTCCAGCCGTCCTGCACCAGATCACGCTCGAACGGCTCGCCCGAGATCACCGCGGTGAAATTGTCCATGCGCTCGCGTTGCCAGCCGGACCCGAGGCTGTTCGCCCAGGACGGATCGGTCGGCCGGTCATCGCGCACGCCGATCGCGGACGGCGTACGCTGGAAGACATAGAGCTCCTTGGCCGACCGGCCGAGATGCGGCACGCATTGCACGGCGGTCGCACCCGTGCCGATGATGCCGACGCGCTTGTCGGCGAGGCCCGTGAGATCGCCGTCGGCCGAACCACCCGTGTAAGCGTAGTCCCAGCGGCTGGTGTGGAAACTGTGGCCCTTGAAGGTCTCGATGCCGGGAATGCCCGGCAGCTTCGGCCGGCTCAGCGGCCCGCCCGCCAGGATGACGAAGCGCGCGCGGATGCGATCGCCGCGGTCGGTTTCGACCAGCCAGCGCGCCTCCTCCTCCTGCCAGGTCATGCGGGAGATGACGGTCTGAAACAGCGCGCGCTCGTAGAGACCGAAATGGCGGCCGATCCGGCGGGAGTGTTCGTAGATCTCCGGCGCACGCGCATATTTGCGCACCGGCATGTAGCCGGTCTCTTCGAGCAACGGCAGATAGATGTAACTCTCGGTATCGCAGGCCGCGCCGGGATAGCGATTCCAGTACCAGGTGCCGCCGAAATCGCCGGCCTTCTCCACGATGCGAAAATCCGCGATGCCGGCCTCGCGCAAGCGCGCGCCACAGAGCAGGCCGCCGAAGCCGCCGCCGACGATGAGCACTTCGGTCTGTTCACTGACGGGCTCGCGGTGAAATCCGGGATCGGCCCAGGGATCGTCGAGGTAGCGGCTGAAATCGCCTGTCACCTCGACATATTGCGCCTTGCCTTCGGCACGCAGGCGCCGGTCGCGCTCGTCGCGGTAGCGCGCACGGAGTGCGGAAATGTCGACCGTAGCGTCGCCGGCCGCACCGGTCTTGTGTCTTTCCGCTGACATCGATGTCCTCCACGGTCGCTGCTTCTATGGACAGTTCTTTCCCGACGTTAGCCTCGAAAAAGTGGCGCACGCAATCGGGTCGTCCGTTTTTTGCGTGAAGCTTTCCGCACCTTCCGCTAATTTGCGCGCAAATCACAAGCCTACGCCACGCAACGACGGGGCGATCCGGAGGACACCATGCAGGGATTGATGATGGACATGCCGCTGCTGCTCAGCAGCCTGATTCAATACGCGGCCGACTATCACGGCGAAGCGGAGATCGTCGCGCGCGAGATCGAGGGCGATATCCACCGCTACACCTATGCCGACGCCCATCCGCGCATCAAGCGCATGGCGCTGGCGCTGAAGCGGCTCGGCATGACGAAAGGGGACCGCGTCGGCACCTTGGCCTGGAACACGCACCGCCATTTCGAGATGTTCTATGCCGCGCCGGGCATGGGCTATGTGCTGCACACCGTCAATCCCAGGCTTTTTCCCGAACAACTCGTCTACATCATCAACCACGCCGAAGACCGCCTGCTGTTCATCGACCGCGCCACGCTGCCGATCGTCGAGGCGATCGCGCCGCAGTTGAAGACGGTCGAGGCCTTCGTCGTGATGTCCTCGCGCGAGCGGATGCCCGAGACCAAACTTGCCAATGTGTACTGCTATGAGGACCTGCTGGCGAAGGAGGACGAGGCCGGCTTCGCCTGGCCGGAGTTCGACGAGAAGTCGGCGTCGACCATCTGCTACACCTCGGGCACCACGGGCAATCCCAAGGGCGTGATCTATTCGCACCGCGCCGCGATCCTGCAGACCATGACCTGCTGCAATTTCGATTTCCTGCCGGGACATGTCGAAGGCGTGCGCGAGGTGATGATGCCGATGGCCCCGCTGTTCCACGGCAATGGCTGGAACATGCCGTTCTCCGCGCCCTACACCGGCTCGAAACTGGTCCTGCCCGGCCGCAATTACGAGCCCGACAAGCTCTACGAACTGCTCGAAGGGGAGAAGGTGACGCTGTCGGCGGGGGTGCCGAGCTTCTGGCTGATCCTGCTCGACTGGCTCGGGCGGACCGGCAACACGTTTTCCACGCTGCGCGCCACGCTGTCGTCGGGCTCCGCCCCGCCGCGTGCCATGGTCGAAAAGCTCAAGCGCGACTACAATGTCGACTACATCCAGGCCTGGGGCATGACCGAGGCACTGGGCTGCTCGATGCCCGGCCTGCGTCCGGGCTCGGAGCATCTTGGCGACAAGGAGAAGTTCGACCGGCGCCAGGTCTCGGGCCGGGCCTGCTTCGGCACCGCGCTGCGCATCGTCGACGACGCCGGCAACGAGCTGCCGCGCGACGGCAAGACCGTCGGCCATCTGCGCGCCCGCGGGCCCTGGGTGGCGTCGGGCTACATGAAGCTCGACGAAGGGCTCGACCGCGACGGCTGGCTGATCACCGGCGACATGGCGGTGATCGACGCCCAGGGCCACGTCACGCTCACCGACCGCTCGAAGGACGTCATCAAGTCCGGCGGCGAATGGATCTCCTCGATCCAGCTCGAGGACGTCGCATTGTCGCATCCCGACGTGCTGCAGGCTGCGGTGGTCGCGATCGCGCATGAGAAATGGCAGGAGCGTCCCCTGCTCCTCGTCGTCCGCAAGAAGGGCGCGAGCGTCGATGCCAAGACGCTGCTGGAGCATATGCGCCCGAAGATCGCGAGCTGGTGGATGCCCGATGCGGTCGAATTCCTCGACGAATTCCCGATGACCGGCACCGGAAAGGTGCTGAAATCGAACCTGCGCGAACGGTTCAAGGATTACCGCGTGGCGTAGATCGTCGGAATTTGTCAGCGTCGTCTTCACCTTTTGGTCAATTCGGGAACGCTATATCGGAGACCCGTTCACGCGATCGAGGACACCATGGCGTTTTCCGGACTGGGCGTGCATCTCGGCAATCTGTCGCGACTGTCGAACGCGCAGACGCGCTCGATCAGCCCGGAGAATCCGACGGGTGAAAAGGGCAAGGGTGGCATGTCCGTCGATGGACCCGCAGCCCGGCAGGCGCGCGATCTCGGCCAGGGCTGGAAGGTCTCGCCCTATGTGCTGATCGAGCCCGGCGCCACCTGCAGCCTCGCCGATATCTCGGGTCAGGGAGCCATCCAGCAGATCTGGATGACGCTGGCCCGGGGACGGCTCCGTCATGCGATCCTGCGCTTCTACTGGGACGACCAGGAACTGCCAAGCGTGGAATGTCCCGCGGGCGATTTCTTCGCCTGCGGCTGGGAGGAGTTCGCGCAGGTCTCCTCGCTCGCGGTCTGCGTCAATCCAGGCCGTGCCTTCAACTGCTATTGGGACATGCCATTTCGCAAGCGCGCGCAGGTCACGCTGGAGAACCGCAGCGAAGAGCAGATCACGGTCTATTACCAGATCAACTACGCGCTGACCGACGTGCCCGAGGACTGCGCCTATTTCCATGCGCAGTTCCGCCGCACCAATCCGCTGCCCTCCAGACAGGTCTACACCATCCTGGATGGCCTGCGCGGCGCCGGCCACTATGTCGGGACCTACATGGCCTGGGGCGTCAACAACAATGGCTGGTGGGGCGAAGGCGAGATCAAGTTCTTCATCGACGGCGACGGCCAATTCCCGACGATCTGCGGCACCGGCACCGAGGACTATTTCTGCGGCGCCTACAATTTCGATCCCTATGTCGCCCATTCCGGCCAGGGTCCGGCACAGCAGTCGCGCTACCAGGAATTCACCACGCCCTATGCCGGCCTGCCCCAGGTGATCCGGCCCGACGGCGTCTACAAATCGCAACAGCGCTTCGGCATGTATCGCTGGCACATCCCCGATCCCATCCGCTTCCGCTCGGACCTGCGCGTGACCATCCAGGCGCTCGGCTGGCTGCCCGGCGTCAAGGAGGCGAAGTACCTGCCGCTGCAGGACGACATCGCTTCGGTCGCCTTCTGGTATCAGACGCTGCCGACAACGCCCTTCCCGCCGCTGCCGGCGCCGGACCATCTCGAGATCGGCTAGGTGCCGGGCGTCGCCCTGACACATCCGTGCCATCCGGATGGTGAACACATCGGCCGGATGGCACTATGCACTCCTTCTCGTTCCGCGCCGGCCTACCAGGAATACTGAAGGCCGACCCGTCCAAGCGCTCGAATGTCGCTCCACGACTGCGCCGGGAGCGCGACACCGAACTCCGTCGCGGTCCGGGCGGACGTGGATGTCAGGCTGCCGCGATCCAGACCGAACGCGATGCCCATGGTCAGGGACAGGTTTCCCTGGATCCTGATCATGCCGACGGCCCCGGCGGCATGCTGCCCGTCGAAGACGGCCCAATGGGTCGAGATCGCGTAGTTGGTTCCGTCAGGCAGAAACGGATTGACGAGCGAAGCGGCCATGGCCGTTCCCGTCGCCGCACGCGTGACCTGTCGGGCGATGTCGAACTGGCTCTGCACGGTCTGTTGAGCGTTCACGCAAGTCTCGGTGCCGGGTATGTAGAAGAAGCCGGCTCCGTAAATCGAGCAGACCCTTTCGTACTCGACCACGGCATGGCCCGGCGTCGGCAACGCCAGAACCAGGGCAGCAGTCGCGAGCATCGCGCGCAAGCTTCGTCCGAGGACGCATCGTGCCGCGGTGATGAGCTTCCACATGGTTGTCTCCAATCGATGATGTTGGCGCGGCTCAGTAACGAGCAACGATGGCATCGCCGTTGAAGCGGTAGTTCACGCCGAGCTTCACGAGATGCAGCTCATGGTCGACGTTCTGGGGGCTGATCCGCGTGGTCAGCGCGATCGAGGCCGGCCCGAAATACAGATAGTCGTACTCGAGACGCGCCGAGAGATTTCTCGTCAGCGCGTATTCAAGGCCGACGCCGCCGGTCAGGCCCGTTCGCTGATGATTCACGTCGAGTGGAGCAATCGTGCCGACGAGGGCCTGATAGGCAATGTTGGCCCATGCCACGCCGCCCTTGGCGTAGACCAGCGCGTTGTCAAACGCGTAGCCAATGCGACCGGTGCCCGTCGCCAATGCCTGGTACGAAACCGAAAGGCCGGACAGGATGGGATTCGCGGGATCGACCGGGCGATTGCCCTTGATCGACGCCCAGGAGAGATCGAGCTCGGCACCGACAACGATGTTGTCGAACTGCCAATTGCCGCCGACCTGCGCACCTGCGAGCGCGCCCTTGGTGTCCATCGTGAAGCGGTCCTGGGCGAAGGCGAAGCTCGGGTCGACCAGACGGCTGCTACCGAAGCCGTAGCCGCCGTGAGCTCCAATGTAGAAGCCGTTCCAGCGCGGAACCGGAGCAACGACCGGAGCCTTCACGGTCATGTCGGCGGCCTTCGCGGACGTGGCAGTGAGCGACATGCCAGCGAGAAGCGGCATGACCGCGGCAGCACAGGCGAGGACGCGGCGCGCCTTTCGGATAATGGAGATGGGCATGGGATGATCTTTCAAAATGTCAGAATGAATGTTCGGAACGAATGTCGGGCGCTTCACCAGGCGTACATGAAGCCCGCGCGGCCGAGACCGCGGACGTCGCTCCACGATTGCGCCGGGGTCGCCGTGCCGAATTCGGTCTGCGTCCGGTTGGTGAGGGACGTGAGGCTTCCCTTGTCCAGGCCGAGCGAGAAGCCGCCGGAGAACACGAAGTTGCCGGAGACCCGCATCAGGCCCGAGAAGCCCGCAGCATGCTGGCCGTCATAGGTCGCCCAGTGGGTCGAGACCGCGTAGTTGGTACCGGTCGGAAGCCACGGCGCGACGAGCGATGTGGCCATCGCGGTGCCGGTCGAAGCGCGGGTCTGCGCTCGCGCGATGTCGAACTGGTTGGTCTGGATCTGGTTGGCGTTGCTACAGGTGTCGGTGCCCGGAATGTAGAAGAAGCCGGCACCGTACAATGAACAGACCCTGACATACTCGACCGGGGCAGCTTGGCTCGGGGCTGCGATCATGGCAGCAAGACCGATGGTGGCGGCGGCAGCGACCACTGGGGCGGCGCGGCGGCTGTTGAAAATGATCGACATGACGTTCTCCAGATTTCTGCTGAATGGTGTTTCAATTGAGCTCGGGGATTTATCGCAGCGGGCCATCGTCGAGGTTTAAGCGCACGTTGATGCCGGCCTTCACCATCTGGACGAAGTGCTTGATCTCGGACGTCGAGTTCGGGCTCACCCACTGGAGCGTCTCGGTCGGCAGAAAGATCGCGTTGTATTCGACCTTCGCCGAGACATTGCGCAGGAAGGCCACTTCCAGGCCCACACCGCCCACACCCCCGTACAAATTCCTGTCGTAATTGGTGACGTCGGGCGTGAACCTCGACGAGAGCTCCATGCGGGCATAGGCCGCGCCGCCCTTCGCGTAGGCGAGCCATTGGCCCGACGCATAACCGATGCGGCCCGTTGCGGTCGCAAGCCCGGTATAGCCGACCCCGTTGCTGGTGCTCGACGTGATGAGCGGCGAGGTGCTGGTGTTGCCCTTCACGAAGGACCACGAGCCGTCGATCTCGGCACCGATGACGAAGTTGCCCTGCTGCCAATTGTAACCAAGCTGCCCGCCGGCGAGCGGCCCGTTGTAGTAGGCAAAAGACGGATTGTTGGAGGGATTGTTGAGGGGATCGCGAAACTCCGACCTCCCCCACCCCCAGCCGCCATGGACGCCAGCATAGAAACCGGTCCATGAAACGACGGGCGCGGGAGGCATCCCACCAGCAAGCACGGGAGGCGCGATCAAGGCGTCCACCGCGGATAATGCGATCGCCAGCCCAAAGCGACAGATCACTGCAAGCGTAACGTTGACGTTTGCGCCGCCAGCTATTTTGTGTATTCTTCCTTGAATTGTCATTTATTATTTATCCTATCTAAAGTTGTCTTTTCAGATGCAGCTTCTGGTTCAGGTTGCAGCCCGTGCCTGGACGGATACGCGCTCCGGCCGACCGGGTAGATCGGTCGATGGAGCCAGCTTCGCGGTTTCTGAAAACAGAGCGCGACTTAAGAAATACGCCCTGCGTCTATCGCCTGGCGAACCGAGAATCCGCGCAACGCTGGGGCGCGGACCCAGAGTTCGCTTGCATTGCCATTTCCTTTGCCCCCTTTTTTAATTGAGGCCGATCTTAGGCACGCCTGCGAGTATTGCCAGTCCCGCTATTGTCACAGTTGCCTTTTGTTTCTGGTACGCGCCCCGATTGCCGCTTATTGCGCCAGCGCCACCAACGTGCGTTCACGCCGTCCGGTCAGATGATGGACGCAAGACGCGGTCGCCAAGATACGATGAAGCGGCACTGGACATGCACTCGCCTGTCGTGGCCGGATTCAATCGCTCATTCCTGCAGGAGACCCGCAATGCTCTATCCGATGTCGCCCAAAGTCCTCGAATTGAAGCGCCGGCTCGAGAGCTTCATGGATCGGCACATCTATCCCAACGAGGAGCGGTTCTATCGCGAGGCGGAAGAACTCGGGCCATGGAAGGTGTTTCCGGTCGTCGAGGAGTTGAAGCCGCTGGCGCGCGCGGAGGGGCTCTGGAATCTCTTCCTGCCCGACTCCGGCCACGGCGCCGGACTCACCAATCTCGAATATGCGCCGCTCTGCGAAGTCATGGGCCGCTCGCATCTGGCGCCGGAAGTGTTCAACTGCTCGGCCCCCGACACCGGCAACATGGAGGTGCTGGAACGCTACGGCACCGAAAAGGACAAGGAGCGCTGGCTGAAACCGCTGCTCGCCGGCGAGATCCGCTCCTGTTTCGCGATGACCGAGCCGGCGGTGGCATCGTCAGATGCCACCAATATCGAAAGCTCGATCGTGCGCGACGGCGATCACTATTTGATCAACGGCCGCAAATGGTACACGACGAATGCGACCGACCCGCGCTGCAAGATCTGCATTTTCATGGGCAAGACCGACCCGGACAATGCCGACCGCCACAAGCAGCAATCCATGATCCTGGTGCCGATGGACACGCCGGGCATCGAGGTCAAGCGTCCCTTGCCCGTGTTCGGCTTCTACGGCGTGCCCGACCGCGCCTCGGAGGTCGTGTTCACCAATGTGCGCGTGCCGAAGGAGAACATGTTGCTCGGCGAGGGCCGCGGCTTCGAGATCGCGCAGGGCCGGCTCGGTCCGGGCCGCATCCATCATTGCATGCGGCTCATCGGCCTCGCCGAACGCACGCTGGAAAAGATGTGCCGCCGCGTGCGCAGCCGGGTCGCCTTCGGCAAGCCGGTCTCCGAACAGACCGTGACGCAGGAGCGCATCGCGGAAGCCCGCATCATGATCGAGCAGGCAAGGCTGCTGACGCTCAATGCCGCCTACGCGATGGACACCGTCGGCAACAAGGTCGCAAAGGCCGAGATCGCGATGATCAAGGTCGCCGTGCCCAACATGGCCTGCCAGATCATCGACTGGGCGATCCAGGCCCATGGCGGCGGCGGCACCTCGAACGATTTCGGCCTGACCCAGGCCTATGCGACCGCGCGCCTGCTTCGGCTGGCGGATGGCCCTGACGAGGTGCATCGCAACCAGATCGCGCGGTTCGAGCTGAAGAAATACTCGAACGCGTGAGCTTCCCGCCTCGGTGGCGTCCGCGTCAGGCCGCGGACGACAGCCCTTGCCGACGCCGATAAGCGAGTGCTCCGACCGCCGCGAACCCGACGATGAGCATCGCCCAGGTGGACGGCTCCGGCACGGCACCGACGGTGTCGAGATAGCTGGCATCGGACAGCGGGACGTAGTGCAGCTCGCCATTGCCGGAATAGGACGATGCGAACAACGTTCCGTCGATCGGCGAGCCGTTGGTCACGCTGGCGTTCGGCGCCAGAATGGTACCGCCGAACTGGACGTTGAAAGACAGGCTGGTCGCGTCGTAGAAATTCCAGAGGATCTTCGATCCGATGTTGGAATTGTTGAAATTGATGCCGTTGCCTGCCGTATAAGTCGACGCATCGACATTGATGATGAAGAGCTGAGCGCCGTTGAGCTGAAACGAAGGGTTGTTCAGGCTCGAAAGCTGCGCTCCGGTGATGTCGAGGACCGCGACGCCTCCGACGGGGGCCGCGATGAACACCGAATTCGTGAGGCTCGACCCGGCCGTGCTGCTCAGCTTGGCGAGATCCGTCGACAGCGTCTTGAGCTGACCGGAAATGCTGTCATAGGTCGCCGGAAAGGTCGCGTTATAGGTCGTGGTGCCGCCGGAGAAAACCGCGCTGCCCTGAGGCGTCCCAACGCGGATCTGCAGGTTGTTCACATTGTACGGACCACCGCTCGTGGTCCCGTAGACGTTGACGTCGGCAAAACCGCTCGCGGTGCCACCGGGATGGATGCTGTGAGCATCCAGGGTCGCGCTGTTGCCCGACAGCTTGCCCCCAATGATGACGGCCCCCTCGGTCTCGGAGGTCGTCTTGAAGTCGCCGACGATCGCGTTGAACTGGGTCAGGAGGTCGCTGTTGAGGATGGCGGCCGCGTCGGCAGCGCTCGGCGCGAAACTGAAAGACACGATCAAAGGCACCGCAAGAAAAGCACGCTTCATTCCATTAAATCCCAAGCCATTAAAACCCAAGTCATCGCGATAAACCGCAATTAATCAGTCGCTCTAGAGAATATTGGTTGCTCTGACAACCATGAATTCTGGGAGTACGAAGCAAATCAGCTATTTGCGGCACGCAAGCATGCGCCTCGGAAACAAAGCAGCAATCTGCAGTTAAAATCATACGACTAATCCAGCACCTCCACCGTCGCCGAACGTCCGGCAACCAGCGCCGTCCCCTCGGGCACCGGATCGAGCGCGATGCGCACCGGCACGCGCTGGGCGAGTCGTACCCAGCTGAAGGTCGGGTTGACGTTGGCGAGCAGGCTGGCGCCATCGGTGCGGTCGCGATCCTCGATGCCGGCGGCGATACTGTCGACATGGCCGGTCAGCGTGGCCTTCTCGCCCATCAGGCGGACCTTGACCCTGTCGCCGACACGGATACGGGCCAGCTTCGTCTCCTCGAAATAGCCTTCGACATGCAGCGTATCGGTATCGACCAGCGCCATCACGCCCTTGCCGGCGGTGACATAGGCGCCCGGTCGCAGGTCCATGTTGGTGATCACGCCGTTGACGGACGCCCTCACCTCGCTGCGGTCGAGGTTGAGCTGGGCCACGGCACGGTCGGCGACGGCCTGGTCGAAGGCGGCCTTGGCCTGGAGCTGGGTGGCCAGCACCTGCTCCTGCTTCTGCTGAGACACCGCGTCGGTGGTGAGCGCGCTGTAGCGCTTCAAGTCGGCATTGGCCTGGTCGAGCGTCGCCTGATGGCCGGCCACTGACGCATCGGCCTGCCGCAAGGCCAGCGCGAACCGCTGCCGGTCGATCCGAAACAGCACGTCACCGCGCCGGACCTTCTGATTGTCCTTCACCTTCACTTCGGTCACGAAGCCGGAGACGTCGGGCGCGACCTGAACCACGTCGGCACGGACACGGCCATCGCGGGTCCAGGGCTGCTCCATGTAATAGACCCAAAGCTCGCGGCCGACGGCCAGCGCGGCGAGGACAGCGAGGGCGGTGAGTGCGAGGCGGCCGAGCCCGGCAAAATTCCCCTTCATGTGAGATACTCCGAGAGATAGACGACGCCACCCAGAAGGCAGACGAAGATTGCGAAATCGAACAGCGCGCGGTGCCAGACCAGGCGGTAGAGATTGAAGCGCTGCATGAACCGGCGCAGCAGAGCACTGAGCAAGTAAGCCGCGATGATCCAGAGCAGCAGCGACGGCACCAGCACGCCGTAGATGTCGACCACATATCTCATGCCGCAAAACTCTCGCCTGAACGCGGAAGGTAGGCCGGCGCGTCGGGGAACAGCCCGCGGCGAATGCCGACGAGGCCGACGAGGGCGTCCTCGCGCGCGGTCTCGTGGGGATCCGTGACCGCCTGCGCCAGCGCCAGATCCACATGGCGCAACAGTTCGGCCGGCATGCCGTTGGTGCCGTGATTGCGGCAAGCCGCGGCCAGCTGGTCCAGCATCTCGTCGATGGCGGCGATCGTCGCAGGGTCGAGGCCATAGCGGGCGCGTCGCAGGTCGATGATGTTGAGGCCGATGCGGAGCTGGACGAGACTCTGCGTGTCGCGGCGGTCGCTCTCGGAGAGCCATGCGATCCGCTGCACCAGCAGCCCGAGCCGGTGCAGCATCAGGCCGGCGAATTCGGCCCGGTCGCGCTTGCCGCGGCGTTCGGCAGCAACGGCCAGCGTGGTCCAGTTCGAAAGCACCAGCCGATTGGCGATCCACTCGGCCCCCACCCCGCGGGCGATCCGCGTCACCAGTTCGGCGATGACGACGCCCACGAAGAACGCGACGGCGGAGTTGGCGTAGGACGCGAAGTCGGCGCTGTAGGTCGATTGCAGCGCCAGCAGCGTCGCCGTGTTGGCGGCGAGCGCCATGCCGGTGCCCGCCGTGGCCGGACGCGCGATCAGGAAGCCATAGACGAGAAAGGCCGGCGCCAGGGCAACGATCAGCATCTCGAGATGCGAGATCGCCGGGACCAGGGCGAACAGATAGACCGCGACGACGACGATGGCGACCAGCGACCACAGCCCGAAGCTGCGGATGAAGCGGGCCGGCTCGTCCTGTGCCGCGAAAAAGGAACAGGCAACCGCCGCCATCATCGGCGCCGACGCACCGTCCGGCCAGCCCGTCCCGATCCAAAAGGCGCAGCAGATCAGGATGGCGGAAGCCGCCCCGGCGGCGGACCACAGCGCCAGTCCCCGGTCGCGGTGGCGCACGGGCGCGGCTCCGGCCTCCGAATGAAAGGCGAGATCGACATCCGCGATGGGCCGGCCGTCCGCGATCGCCGCGGTGAGGACGCGACAATCCCGCGAGAGATCCACGAGTTCGCGCAGACGCGACAGCAGGCTGGTCGTGATGATGCGGTCCCAGGAGGCTCCGCCATCCGGCTGCTCCTGACGCTGCGCGATCATGGCGCGGATACGTTCCACCGGCTCTCGCGCGTCGGCATCATCGACGATCCAGGCCGCAAGGTCCTCCAGCAGCCGCTTCAATTCGGGCTGCCGGCCCAGCATCGTCTCCCCCAGCGCGGCGAGGCGGTCCTCCAGCGAGGCGATGACGGGAAGCAGCATCAGCATGCGCAGACGTATCTCGGCGAGACCCGTCACGGCGTTGCGATCGGTCAGCCGGTCATAGGCCAGATGAGTGGAGAGCGTGTCGATCTCGACGACGTCGGTGGCGAGTCTGAGCCGCCGGGCGCGGTGGTTCTCGCTGGTGCCCAGGCGCAACAGCACGGCCTGGCAGAGCTGCCGGGCATCCGACAGCCAATCATCGACACGGCCCGCCACCGCAGGCGCGACGCTGCGCGGAAACACGATGGTCGAGACCAGGCTGGCGCAAATGATGCCGAGCGAAATCTCTTCCACCCGCGCCACCGCGGTGTCGAAGATGGCGCCAGGATCGGATACCGAAGGGAAGCCGATCAGCGCGACGGTATAGCCGGCCAGCATGAAGACGTAGCTGCGGGGCGTGCCGTCGAGCAACGACACATAGAGGCAGACCCCGACCCACAGCGCGATCGCGAGGCACAACAGTTCTGGCGCATCGACGAGGTTCGGAACCAGCACCACCGTCATGATCGCGCCGGCCAGTGTGCCCATCACGCGGAAGAAGGCTTTCGAACTGGTCGCGCCGGCCAGCGGCTGCGAGGTGATGTAGACCGTCGCCATCGCCCAATAGGGCCGCGGCAGGTCCATCGCCAGCGCGACGACGAGCGCCAGGATCGATGCGGCGAACGTCTTCAGCGCGAAGATGAGGTCGGCGTGGCGAGTCAGGAAGGGCTGGTCGGCGCGCATGCTATGTCGCCTCCGGACCGGCCTTCGGAGATTCCCCGGCCTCATGCAGGCGAAGGGCACGCTGCTCGATCCGCCGGAGCGTCTCGAAGGTGATCGAAAGATCGGCCGCGTCGATGTCCTTGAGCAGGCTCGCCCGCACCCGGCGCAATACGCGGTTGGTCTCCTCGACCTTGGCCTTGCCGGCTTTTGTGAGGTGCAACGTCTTGGCGCGGCGATCGGTCGGGTCTTCCCGGCGCTCCACCAGCCCTTCGACCTGGAGCAGATCGATCAGCCGGACCAGCGACGGGCCCTCGATGCCGAGTTCGTCGGCGAGCACGCCCTGGCGGACATGGTCGCCCTGGCGCGACAGCACGAGCAGCGGAATGGCGGTCGCATCGGACAGGCCGTGATCGGACAGCGCCTGATCGGACTCGCGCCGCCAGATCCGGGCGAGACGCGCGATCAGACGGCCGATCTCGGCATGGATGTGGGCCTGCGATGTCGTCATGCGAATTAGATAGGATGCGAACTATTAGCTCGCAACCATCCCGGACGCCGCCCCGATCACGAAAGCGCGAACGCCTGGCGGGGTCGCCGCGGCGCCCGATGGCAATCCGCCCCTCAGTTCACCGCATAGACGTCCGGATCGGCGCTCGAGCTGGGCTTCCTGAAGGCGTTGCGCAGCGCCGGCGACATCGGAACATTGTAGTTCAGACCGTTCGGCGGCGTGGGGGATTGCAGCCACTTTTTGTAGAGCACCTCGATCTCGGGGCTGGCATAGAGTTCGGCGGTGGCGCGATCGGCAAGCGCCTTGAAAGGGGCATCGTCCCGTCGCAGCATGATGCCGTAGGGCTCCGGCTTGGAGAACGTCTCGTCGCTGATCATGAACAGCTGCGGCTCCTTGGAGCGGGCGATCGCGACCGCGAGCTGGACGTCGTCGAGCGCAAAGGCCTGGGCACGGTCGGTCTCGAGCAGCAGGAAGGCCTCGGCCTGGTCCTTGGCCGGCATGATGTTGAGGCCGAGATTGCGCTCGGTGTTCACCTTGGCGAGCTGTGTCAGGTTGACCGAACCTGCCACCGCCGTCACCGCCTTGCCCTTGAGCTCGTCGATCGTCTTGATGTTCGAGGCCTTCTTGGCCGCGAAGCGCGTGGCGCTGAGAAAATGCGTGTTAGTGAAGGCGACCTGCTTCTGCCGGTCGGCATTGTTGGTCGTCGCGGAGCAATGCAGATCCAGCGTGCCGTTGACCATCAGCGGGATGCGGTTCGACGAGGTCACGGCGAGCGTGTCCACGGTGAGGTCGGGCATGCCGAGCTGGGTCTTCACCGCGTCGACGATCTTCAGGCAGATGTCCATGGCGAAGCCGACCGGCTTCTGGTTGCCGTCGAGATAGCTGAAGGGCACCGACGCTTCCTGGTAGCCCACCGTGATCTTCCGCGTTTCCTTGATCTTCTGGAGCGTGCCGGACAGGTCCTCGGCTGACGCTGCGCCGACCAGACAAGTCGCGGCGAGCAAAACGGAGAATAGACGCATCGGAGGCTCCTCGGAGATTCGTGGCTTGTGGCGCGACATCAGCGAAGAGCCAATATCCCAAACCCGCTTCCATCGCCAGCCGGGGATCGTGACGGTGTGTTGCGCGCCTGACGCTTCACTGGCAGCTGAGCTGCCGTGCGAACCAGCCGGACACCCGCTCCGACAGCGGCTGCCAGGCCCGCTGAAAATCGCTCAGCCTGCCGGCATTGGCGCGATACATCGCCCGCAAGTCCCGTTCGATGGCCGGAAGATCGACACCTGAACAGATACCATCCCGCACGATGGTCTTGCCGGCCACCACGACGTCCCTGACCAGCGACGCGTTGCCCCGCGCAAACAGCAAGGCCATGGGATCGACCGGCATGATCTGATCGCGGTCGAGGCGGTCGAGGTCGATCACGACGAAGTCCGCCGGATGGCCCGCCGAGAGCTCGCCTGAGCCGGGAGCGCCGGTGGCGCTGCGGCCGCTGCGGATCGCGAGCGCAAACATCTCGGCCGGCGTCCAGGTGGCGTCGAAGCCGAGGCCGCCATGGGCCATCTGCACCAGCCGCATCTCGCGCAGGATGTCGTCGTCCTCGTCGAGCGCCAGCCCGTCAACGCCGACCGCGATGGCGCAGCCGCATTTGTGCGCGGCCGCGATCGGGGCGAG
>CAYREH010000082.1:0-22393 GCA_964423245.1 uncultured Bradyrhizobium sp.
CGTGACGGCGGCCTTCTCGGCTGAAGACGCGACGGCATACTACCAGGCCGGCAACGTCAACCTGTCGGGTGCGACTGGCCTCGGTGCTGTGACTGGTGCTTCCTACGGCTCCAACGGCATCGGCGGTTCGCGTTCGCCGAACCTCGTTGGTATGGTTCGCGTCGATCAGGCCTGGGGTCTCTTCCAGGCGTCGGTTGCCGCGCATGACAACCACGTTGCTTACTACGGCGCCACCGAGCCGACTGGCCACCCCGACGACAAGTGGGGTTGGGCTGTTCAGCTCGCTCTGTCGATCAAGAACATCCCGACTGGTGCGGGTGACGTGATCAACATTTCGGGCGTCTACACCGATGGTGCCACCCGCTACAACTTCCAGAACCTCGCGGGCAGCAGCTTCGTGATGTACGGAGCTTCGAGCAACGGTGCCTACGGCAGCGTCGGTACGGCGTTTGCTCCGGACACCACCTACACCACCGGTGGCCAGCAGGAGACCGTCAAGACCTGGGGCTTCCGCGGTGCTTACACCCACAACTGGAACCCGTACTGGAACACCGCGATCTACGGTGCGTACGCCCAGGCTCAGTTCGGCGGTGCCGCGAAGACCTTCCTTTGCGGTCCGGCTGGCGTGATCACGGCTGTTGCCGGCGTTACGTCCTGCAACCCCGACTTCGCCATCGGTCAGGTGGGTATCATCACCCGCTGGACCCCCGTCAAGAACCTGACGTTCTCGGCTGACCTCACGTGGACCAACCTCGACCAGAAGTACTCTGGCGTTGTGACCACCACGGCGATCAACGGCCCGAACGCCAAGCCGATCGCGACCTACGACCTGCGTGACCAGAACTCGGTCACCATGCTCCTCCGCGCTCAGCGTAACTGGTAAGTTCGGTCTCACGACCTGACAGAGACCCCGGGCGGGAACCCCCCGGGGTTCTTTCTTTTTGGCGAGGACGTTGGCTTCGGCTGAACTGGGCCGCGGTCGCGGCGCCGCTGGTGTGTTGCCGAGATGCAGCTGGGGGCTCGGCTTCGACAGGAATGATCGACCGCCCATGTGCCTTCGGTCGCGCGACAGATTCGCGTCCGTGTGCACCAGGCCGGAGCCGCCAGCTGTGGCGCATCCGCCGAGCTGGCTCATCGAAACTCAAGCAAGTCGAGCTCTCTGGATTGGGCAACGCCGTTGCGGCTCGGTTCTCTGTGCGGCCCTGCACGGACTTCGCCAGGTCATGCCGTCGCCTCGGCTGTCCACGACCATCGCGGTGGGCCGGGGCATTCCTTGCCGCCGACACGCACTGGGGCCGTTCAAGCGAGGCGCCTCGATCTATTCCACGGCGCTGCCACGGCGCAGATCAGCCTCGATCTGCAGCCGCGTCCCGCCGCCGAAGCGGGCACGGTAGACCTGCAGGTTCTCCATGATCCGCTGCACGTAGTTGCGGGTTTCGGAGAACGGGATCAGTTCGACCCAATCGACCGCGTCGACCTTGGGATCTCGCGGGTCGCCATAGCGCTCGACCCACTTCTTCACGCTGCCGCGGCCGGCATTGTAGGCCGCGAAGGTCATGATGTAGGAGCCGCGGTAATCCTCGAGCAGCCCGCCGAGCTCGGCGGCTCCGAGCATGGCGTTGTAGACCGAATCATTCTTCAGCCGCGACAAATCGTAAGTGGCGCCGTGCCGCTTGCAGACGTAGCGCGCGGCGTCTGGCGTCACCTGCATCAGGCCATAGGCCTGCGCGGGAGAGACCACGGACGGATTGAAGGCGCTTTCCTGACGCGCGATCGCGTAGACGATGCTGCGCTCGACCTCGGGGCCGATCGGGGTGAATTGCGGAATGCCGTTGACGGGATAGGCGTAGAAATCGAACGGCAGGCCGCGGTTGAGCGCGGCCTTGCCGACCAGCAGCATGCCGCGGGCGTCGCCGTAGCGCTGGGTCAGTTCGCCGAGACCGGTCAGGGCTTCGGGATCGCCGTTCTCGCCCATGTCGGCGAGCATCGGCACCGCCATCTCGCGTTCGTCGAGTTCGTAGAGCAGTTGCGCCGCGCGCACGATCTCCAGCCGCTCGGCGCCGCGGCCGCGCGGTTGGCTGGCGAGTTCGATCTGCGGCAGGCCGAGCTTGGCGCGCGCGAGCTGGCCGTAATAGCTGGTCGATTGCTCGGCGGCGCGGGCGTAGGCGTTGCGCGCCTCCTGCTGGCGGCCCATCGCTTCGGCGGCGCGACCCTGCCAGTAGCCGGCGCGGGCCAGCGCGGTCGGATTGACGCTGCCGACGCCGATCCGCGCAAAATGCTGGGCGGCGGTCGCGGGATCGTTGAGGAAGCGCAGCGCGATCCAGCCGGCGGTGAATTCCTGTTCGGTTTTGTAGATGTCGCGCGAGGGCAGGGCGGCGTCGCGGGCGATCAGATAGGCGCTGCGGAATTCCTCGGTGTCGATCATCTTGCGGGCGAGCAGGCGCCGCTCGATCCACCATTCGTCGAGATTGTAGATCCGGTTGGGATCCTTTGGTGCCGACAGCATCAGCTGGGCGGCTTCCGCGAACTTCTCCTCGCGGCGCAGCAACTGGATCCTGCTGAAGATGAAGCCGGGATCGCCGTGCAGCTCGCGCGGCACCGCGTCGAGCAGCGCGCGGGCATTGGGCGCCTTCTTGGCGGAGGCGATGCGTGCCTTGGCCAGTGCGACATAGCCGGCGCCGAGGCGCTTTGCAGCGCGCAGCGCCGCCTCGTGCTCGCTGCCGTAGAGCAGGGAGTCCATCCGCGCCTTCTGATCGCCGGGCGTGAGCAGAGCGCCGAACTGGTCGAGCGCGTTGTTCTCCGTGTCTTCCGACATCGGGTCGCTGCGCCAGGCCTCGCGGACCAGCCGCTCGGCATTGGCGCGGTCGCCGCGCGCCAGCATCGCCTTCGCCAGCGTGAAACGCCCCTTGGCGGACATCGGCGATTCGTTCTCGAACCAGGCCCAGGCGACGGAATCGTCGCGCCTGTCGTCCCACATCGCCGCCTCCAGGCGACGGCGCAGGAAGGTCTGTGACGGCCAGCTCGGATTGGCGGCGAGGAATGCGCGATAGCGCTCGACGGTGGCCCCATTGTCCTCGCTGCGCAGGATGATCCACTCCGCCAGCTTGCGCGCGACCGGATCGGAGATCGCCGCAGCCGTCTCGGTGGCCTCGCCCGCCTTGCGCTTGCGCACCAGCTCGATGACGTTCTCCAGCGTGTCCTTGTCGGCCTGCGACGTCGAGGACGTGGCCGCGACCGCGGCCGGCGTCACCGGCTTGCGCGGGGTGGCGTGCTGACGGGTTGCCGGCGCGAGGACGGGAGCGGCGACCGGCTTGGCGGCAACCGGGGCGGTCGGCTTGATCGTGGCCGTCGCCGCGGAGGCAGGGGCGCTGTGGGGCGCCGCAGTAGCCGCCGCCGGTTTCGATTTCGGCGCGGCAGCCGCGGTTGCAGGCTTGGGCTTGTCTTTCGCCGCGTCCTTGCCGCCAGCTGCGGCGGGCTTCTTGGCTGCATTCGCGGGAGTGGGCTTGGCGGCATCCTTGCCGGTTCCCTTCGCCGAGTCCTTGGACGCGTCCTTGGCGGCGCCCTTCGCAGCGTTTGTCTTGGGATCCTTTTTGGCGTCCTTGGATGCCGGTTTCGCGGCTTCCTTCGTTCCGGGTTCTGGCGTGTCGCCGGATTTGGCCAGGGCGGCACAGCCGATCGACAGTCCCGCCATCAGGCAGACGAGCAGGCCGGAGGACCGCAAGGCGGCACGGGCAAGGGAGGTCACGGCGTTTCGTCGCCCCGAATCAGTCAAGTGGCTTAAGACCTAGCTGTATTTGATTGAATATGCGGACAAAATACCAACAGCCGCTTACCTTTGGCAGCTTTGCACCAGCACCGCGGCAAAATCGCGGCCTAATCCGCACCGTGCGCAGCTGCGGCCCTTTGACCTCAGGGACAGACCCGATATGTATGGGGCTTGCTTGAAAAGCTCGCACGCGTACGGAGGAAGTCCATGGCCGCCAAGACGAAATTCCGGGGATCGTTCACCGCCTTGGTTACGCCGTTCAAGAACGGTGGGCTGAACGAGGCGGCGTTCCGCTCGCTGGTCAACTGGCAGATTTCCGAGGGCACCAACGGATTGGTGCCGGTCGGCACCACCGGCGAGAGCCCGACGCTGAGCCATGACGAGCACAAGAAGGTCGTCGAATGGTGCATCGCCGAGGCCAAGGGACGTGTGCCCGTGATCGCCGGTGCCGGCTCCAACTCCACCAAGGAAGCGATCGAGCTCGCCCAGCACGCGGAGAAGGCGGGAGCCGATGCGGTGCTGGTGGTGACGCCCTATTACAACAAGCCGACCCAGGAAGGGCTCTATCAGCACTTCAAGGCGATCAACGATGCGATCGGCATCCCGATCATCATCTACAACATCCCGCCCCGCTCGGTGATCGACATGTCGGTCGACACCATGAAGCGGCTGTGGGAGTTGAAGAACATCGCCGGCGTCAAGGACGCGACGGCCAGCATGGTTCGCGTGTCACAGCAGCGCGCCGCGATGGGCGAGGACTTCAACCAGCTCTCCGGCGAGGACGCCACCATCATCGGCTATATGGCCCATGGCGGCCATGGCTGCATCTCGGTGACCTCGAACGTCGCGCCGCGCCTGTGCGCGGAGTTTCATGCCGCCTGGCAGAAGGGCGACCATGCCACCGCGCTGAAGCTGCATGACAAGCTGATGCCGCTGCACAACAACCTCTTCATCGAGAGCAACCCGGCCCCGATCAAGTACGCGATGTCGCTGCTCGGCAAGCTGGACGAGACGCTGCGGCTGCCGATGGTGCCGGTCACCGAGCCGACGCGCGTCGCCGTGCGCAGCGCCATGGTGCACGCCGGCCTGATCAATTGATGCACTCGCTTCCTGGGAGCCTGTCATGAGCGCAGTCGATGAAAAGGGCAGGCGGATGCTCAAGGAGTTCCGCGATTTCGCCATGAAGGGCAACGTCGTCGACCTCGCGGTCGGCGTCATCATCGGCGCGGCGTTCGGTGGCATTGTCACGTCGCTGGTCGGTGACGTCATCATGCCGCTCATCGGTGCTGCGACCGGCGGTCTCGACTTCTCGAACTACTTCGTCCCGCTGTCGAAAGCGGTCACAGCCGCCAACCTCGCGGATGCGAAAAAGCAAGGTGCCGTCCTCGCTTACGGCAGCTTCCTCACGGTGACGATCAACTTCATCATCGTCGCATTCGTGCTGTTCCTGGTGATCCGCGCCATGAACACGCTGAAGCGGAAGGAAGAGGCCAAGCCCGTGGAGCCGCCGAAGCCGTCGGACGAGGTCGTACTGCTGACCGAGATCCGCGATCTCCTCAAGAAGTGACGCGCGCGCTTCATCCGAACTGTTAGATTACGCGCGCATATCGATCAGGTTTGTCCACCATGGCCGACAAGAACGAACGTCCGATCAAGGTCATGGCGGAGAATCGCAAAGCCCGCTTCAACTATGCGATCGAGGACACGATCGAGGCGGGCATCGCGCTCACCGGTACCGAGGTGAAGTCGATCCGCAACGGCAAGAGTACGATCGCGGAATCCTACGCCGATTCCAAGAACGGCGAGATCTGGCTGATCAACGCCACCATTCCCGAATATCTGCAAGGCAACCGCTTCAACCACGAGCCGAAACGGCCGCGTAAGCTCCTGCTTCACCGCCGGCAGATCAACAAGCTGATGGGCGCCGTCGATCGGGAGGGTATGACGCTGATCCCGCTCAAACTATATTTCAATGAGAGAGGGCGGGCGAAGCTGCAGCTTGCGGTTGCAAAGGGCAAGAAGCTGCATGACAAACGTGACAGCGAGAAAAAGCGCGACTGGAGCCGGGAGAAGGGCCGGCTGATGCGGGCCAGAGGGTAGGGCGATGAATCAGAAGAATCTGCTCGAGGTCGATTGGAGCCAGATTCCCGCGCCAGTCGACGATGGCGCCGCCGCCCATCTGAAAGGCCTGACGCTGCCCCCGGTCAGCCTGCTGGCGACCGACGATACGTCGGTGATGCTGGCGGGGCTCGGCGGTCGCACGGTCGTCTTCGCCTATCCGCGCACGGGCGAGCCCGGCAAGATATCGCTGGTCGACGATTGGGACATGATCCCCGGCGCGCGCGGTTGCACGCCGCAGACCTGCGCGTTCCGCGATCTGTTCGCCGAGTTGAAGGCGGCGGGCGCCGCCCATGTGTTCGGGCTTTCGACCCAGAGCAACGCCTACCAGACCGAGATGGCCTCGCGGCTGCACCTGCCTTTCCCCGTGCTTTCGGACGAGAAACTGGCGCTGACGCGTGCGCTCAACCTGCCGACCATGGAGGTCGCGGGCCTTACGTTGATCAAGCGCCTCGCACTGATCATCGACGATGCCCGGATCACGCATGTGTTCTATCCGGTGTTTCCGCCTGACCGGAACGCCGGCGATGTCCTGGACTGGCTGAAGGCCCATCCCGCCAGGACTGCGGCCAAATCCTAGTCGGGGGCTTCCGATCGAGGCTTCCTAGTCCAGCCCTGCCTTCACCTTCGCGAACACCGACCTGAACATGTCCGGCGTCAGCACGCCGGTGTTCGTGTTGTAGCGGGAGCAGTGGTAGCTGTCGTAGAGCCTGAAGCGGCCTGCCTGATGGACCGCACCATGGCCGAAGGGCGCCTCTGAGGCCTTAAGGTTGAGCGGCTTCAGCACGCTGTCGTGCGCAATGCGCCCGAGCGCCACGATGGCGCGCAGGTTCGGCATGGCCGCGAGGTTCGCGGTGAGAAACTGCCGGCAGGTCTTGATTTCCGCGGGCAGCGGCTTGTTCTGCGGCGGCACGCAATGCACGGCATTGGCGATCCGGCAGTCCACCAGCTTCAGCCCGTCGTCGGGACGAGCCTGATAGGTGCCCCTGGCGAATCCATATTCGAGCAGCGTCGCGTAGAGCAGGTCACCGGCATAGTCGCCGGTGAACGGCCTGCCGGTGCGGTTGGCGCCCTGCATGCCCGGGGCGAGACCGACGATCAGCAGGCGCGCCTTGACATCCCCGAAGGGCGCGACGGGCGCGTTGTGCCAGAGCGGCTCGCGCGCCCGGTTCGCCTGACGAAAGGCGACGAGGCGCGGACAGAGCGGACAGTCCCGGTCGGGGACGACGGTCGAAGGCGAACGGCCCGGACGGGCCGCCTCACTCTTCGAAGTCGTCATCGCCCCTCGGCGCCACCGTCGTTGCGCGCTGCAGGAATTGCGGCGCGTGATGACGCTCGCGGTCGCCGCGGTCACGCGGAGCCGGACGCTCGGACGGATCGCGGCCGAGCTTGGACTGGAGCTCGACGAGGTCGGTGAAGACGTCGGCCTGGCGCCGCAGTTCGTCCGCGATCATCGGCGGCTGGCTGGCGATGGTGGAGATCACGGTGACGCGCACGCCGCGGCGCTGCACGGCCTCGACCAGCGAGCGGAAGTCGCCGTCCCCCGAAAACAGAATCATCTGGTCGATGTGCTCGGCGAGCTCCATGGCATCGACCGCGAGCTCGATGTCCATGTTGCCCTTGACCTTGCGGCGGCCGGAGGCGTCGATGAACTCCTTGGTCGCCTTGGTGACGACCGTGTAGCCGTTATAGTCCAGCCAGTCGATCAGCGGCCGGATGGAGGAGTATTCCTGATCCTCGATGATCGCCGTGTAGTAGAACGCCCGCAACAGCGTCCCGCGGCTCTGAAACTCCTTCAGCAGGCGCTTGTAATCGATGTCGAAGCCGAGAGTTTTCGCCGTGGCGTAGAGATTGGCCCCATCGATGAAGAGCGCGATCTTGTTGGTCGGTGAAGGTGACATTCAGTTTGCTCGCGTAGAGTTCGTGATTGATCGTTTATTGTTGGCGCGGCGGCAGCCATCCGCGCATCTCGAAATGCCGCCTAGACCCGTCGAAACCGCAAATCCGGAGAAGCGGGCAATCAAGGTATAGTTATGGCGGCCTTTCATACCCCGGCGCCACCTTGGATGGCACCCCGGGAAACCACCCGCCCGGGCCGCAATGTGGGGTTAGCAGAGCGGTTTGGCGAGGCCAAATCACAAATTGACCTTGCGAAAGGGCCCCGTCCCCTATAACTAGCCCCAATCATCCACATATTTCGTCCCACCCACAACGGAGCGAACAGTTCATGGCTCGCGTCACCGTAGAAGATTGTATCGACAAGGTCGACAACCGGTTTGACCTCGTGCTGCTGGCCGCCCACCGCGCCCGCATGATTTCGTCCGGTTCACAACTAACGGTTGACCGCGATAACGACAAGAACCCAGTTGTGTCTTTGCGTGAAATTGCCGAGACGACCATCTCTCCGGAAGACCTCCGCGAGGAGCTGGTGCATTCGCTGCAGAAGTTCGTCGAGGTCGACGAGCCCGAGCCGGACACCGTGCCGTTGATCGGTTCCGCCGGGGCCAGCGTCGATGCCGACGACACCGAAGTGGCGGTCGAACGGATGACCGAGGAAGAGCTCCTGAAGGGTCTCGAAGGCCTTGCTCCGCCGGAGGAGCAGCCCGAGGAGGACGAGTAAATCGTCCGACCGCTCTCTATCGACGTCTTGTGATCTGATTGAAGGCCCGAACATGTGTTCGGGCCTTTGCTTTTGTTGGCGTTTTCGTGGTTACCATAGCGGGGCCGGTTCGCGCGTTTCCGTCGGGTGGCCCACGGGATACGCACGCTGGCGGGCGCAGGGTGTATACAACGGGTCTTCCGCGGCCCGTTTGAAGGCAGGACGGTATGGTTCAACGACGCCGGAGACCAACGCAGATGCAGGCCGCGACCGAATCGGTCGCCGTGGCCCCGACTGCGCCGGTGGCGCGCCCGGCGAAGCCGCGCGCGCGCATGATGCGTCAATATGACCTCGTCGAGCGAGTCAGGTCCTACAATCCCAACACCAACGAAGACCTGCTGAATCGGGCCTATGTCTACGCCATGAAGGCGCATGGCTCGCAGACCAGGGCCTCGGGCGATCCGTATTTCTCGCATCCGCTCGAGGTCGCGGCGATCCTCACCGACCTCAAGCTCGACGATGCCACCATCGTCGCCGCGCTGCTGCACGATACGATCGAGGACACCGAGGCGACGCGGGCCGAAATCGACCAGATCTTCGGGCCGGAAATCGGCGCGCTGGTCGAGGGCCTGACCAAGCTCAAGCGGCTCGAACTGGTGTCGCGCGAGGCCAAGCAGGCCGAGAACCTGCGCAAATTGTTGCTGGCCATTGCCGATGATGTCCGTGTGTTGCTGGTCAAGCTCGCCGACCGTCTGCACAACATGCGCACGCTGGATTTCGTGCCGACGGAATCACGCCGGCGCATCGCCGAGGAGACGCTGGACATCTACGCTCCGCTGGCGGGGCGCATGGGCATGCAGGAGATGCGCGAGGAGCTGGAGGACCTGTCCTTCCGCACCCTCGATCCCGAGGCCTATTCGGTGGTGATGCAGCGGCTCGATGCGCTCGCCGAACGCAACCGCAACCTGATCGGGGAGATCGAGGACCAGCTCTCCAACAATCTGCGCCACCGCGGCCTCGGCGCGCGGGTCTATGGCCGTCGCAAGAAGCCATTCTCGATCTGGACCAAGATGGAGCGCAAGTCGGTCGGCTTCGAACAACTGTCCGACATTTTCGGCTTCCGCGTCGTCGTCAACGACGTCGAGGCCTGCTATCGCGCGCTCGGTATCGTCCACACCACCTGGCCGGTCGTGCCCGGACGGTTCAAGGACTACATCTCGACGCCCAAGCAGAACGACTACCGTTCGATCCACACCACCGTGATCGGTCCTGGCAACCAGCGCGTCGAGCTTCAGATCCGCACCGAGGCCATGGACCAGATTGCCGAGCGCGGCATCGCCGCACACGTCTTCTACAAGGAGGGCGTCGGCTCCCCGACCGAACTGCTCAAGCGCGAGTCGACCGCCTTCGCCTGGCTGCGCCACACCATCGGCATTCTCTCCGAAAGCGCAAATCCCGAGGAATTCCTCGAGCATACCAAGCTCGAACTGTTCCACGACCAGGTGTTCTGCTTCACGCCGAAGGGCAAGCTGATCGCGCTCCCGCGCCATGCCAATGTGATCGATTTCGCCTATGCCGTGCACACCGACGTCGGCAACAGCGCCGTCGGCTGCAAGATCAACGGCAAGTTCGCGCCGTTGTCGTCGGAGCTGCAGAACGGCGACGAGGTCGAGGTCCTGACCTCGGATGCGCAATCGGCGCCGCCATCGGCCTGGGAGACGCTTGCGGTCACCGGCAAGGCGCGCGCCGCGATCCGTCGTGCCACGCGCACCGCCGTGCGCGATCAGTATGTCGGCCTCGGGCGGCGCATCGTCGAGCGATTGTTCGAGCGCGCCAAGATCGAATATGCCGACGACAAGCTCAAGGGGGCGTTGCCACGCCTGGCGCGGACATCGATCGAGGACGTGATGGCGGCGGTGGGCCGGGGCGAGATCAAGGCCTCCCACGTCGCGCGGGCGATGTACCCCGACTACAAGGAGGAGCGCATCGCGCGCTACGGCGTGAAGAAGGGGCTGGCCGCCAAGCTCAAGGAGAAATCTCCGGAAACGCCGCGCAGCCCCGTCGCGATCCCGATCCGCGGCATCAATTCCGACCTTCCGATCAAGTTCGCCCCGAATGGCGGCGCGGTGCCCGGCGATCGCATCGTCGGCATCGTCACGCCGGGCGAGGGCATCACGATCTATCCGATCCAGGCGCCCGCCCTGAAGGATTTCGAGGAAGAGCCGGAGCGCTGGCTCGACGTCCGCTGGGACATCGAGGACGCGCCACCGCAGCGTTTCCCGGCCCGCATCAGGGTAGAGAACGTCAACGAGCCCGGCGCGCTGGCGCAGATCGCGACCGTCATCGCCGAGCACGACGGCAATATCGACAATATCAGCATGCAGCGCCGTTCGCCGGACTTCACGGAGACGACGATCGATCTCGAGGTCTACGACCTCAAGCATCTGAGCGCGATCCTGGCCCAGCTGCGCGCCAAGGCGGTCGTCGCCCGCGTCGAGCGCGTCAATGGATAGGTCTTTCGCTCGCGGGCTTGCGGGGCGGGCTCGCGCATGACAAGTGGGGAAACATCCTTTTCGTGAGTTCCTGACATGCCCGCTGCTCCGCTCCGCCTCGGCGTCAACGTCGATCATGTCGCCACCCTGCGCAACGCGCGGGGCGGCCGCTATCCCGATCCCGTGCGCGCCGCGCTGCTGGCGATCGAGGCCGGCGCCGACGGCATCACCGCTCATTTGCGCGAGGACCGCCGCCACATCCGCGACGAGGACATGGCAAGGCTGAAGGCGGAGATCTCGAAACCTCTGAATTTCGAGATGGCCGCGACCGAGGAGATGCTGCGTATTTCCCTCGCCACCTTGCCGCACGCCGTGTGTCTCGTGCCCGAGCGGCGCCAGGAGGTGACGACGGAGGGCGGGCTCGACGTGGTCGGCCAGCACAATGCGCTCGCGCCCTATATCGCGCGATTGAACGATGCGGGCATCCGCGTCTCGCTGTTCATCGCCGCCGATCCCGCGCAGATCGAGATGGCGGCGCGGCTGCGCGCGCCGGTGATCGAGATCCATACCGGCGCCTGGTGCGACGCCGTCGCCGACGGGCATGCCGGGAAAGCCGCGACCGAATGGCAGCGGATCGTCGCCGGGGCCAGGCTGGCGAAGGCGGCCGGTCTCGAGGTCCATGCCGGGCATGGTCTCGACTATGCGACGGCCGAGACCATTGCGGCGCTGCCGGAGATCATGGAGCTCAACATCGGCCATTACATGATGGGCGAGGCGCTGTTCGTGGGTCTGGCCGACACCGTCCGCACCATGCGCGCGGCGATGGACCGCGGCCGGAGCCGGGCATGATCATCGGCATCGGCTCCGACCTGATCGACATCACCCGGATCGCCAAGGTGATCGAGCGTCATGGTGAACGATTTCTCGATCGCATCTTCACCGAGGCCGAGCGGGCCAAGGCGGAGCGGCGCGCCAAGAATGAGAAGATGGTGGTCGCGACCTACGCCAAGCGTTTCGCGGCCAAGGAAGCCTGCTCCAAGGCCCTCGGCACCGGGATCCGGCGCGGCGTTTGGTGGCGCGACATGGGTGTGGTCAACCTGCCGGGAGGCCGGCCGACCATGCAACTGACCGGGGGGGCGCTGGCCCGGCTGCAGGCCCTGACCCCCGAGGGCTTCGAGGCCCGGATCGACCTGTCGATCACCGACGACTGGCCGCTGGCCCAGGCCTTCATCGTCATTTCGGCCGTTCCGCTCGCCAAACCCTGATCGGCGCACCTGATTTTTGATAATTCTTTTTCAATATCAGTTGCTTGCGGGGTTTTGATGCGATCCTTGATTGCGTGGACAGGGACAACCGTCTAAAAGTCCGCCCACGCAAATCACGCTGGGTGAATTCGGCTTTACGCCGGAATTGGCCCTCATGATCAGAATCAGGACAATCTCCGTGAGCCGCGACGCGATGGGCTGTTCGCGGCAGGAGGGCGCTCTGTGACCGCCGGCCGGAATTGAGAGAGCAATGAGCGTGACGTCTGGAACGAAAACTGAGAGCGGCGTCGGCGAGACGATCCGGGTCGTGATCCACGCCCTTCTGATCGCGTTGGTGATCCGCACCTTTCTGTTCCAGCCCTTCAACATCCCGTCCGGTTCGATGAAGGCGACGCTGCTGGTCGGCGACTACCTGTTCGTGTCGAAATATTCCTACGGGTACAGCCACTATTCGATCCCGTTCTCGCCGCCCTTGTTCTCGGGACGCATCTGGGGCTCGGACCCCAACCGTGGCGACATCGTCGTGTTCCGCCTGCCCAAGGACGACTCCACCGACTACATCAAGCGCGTCATCGGACTTCCCGGCGACCGCATCCAGATGCGCGACGGCCTGCTCTACATCAACGACACGCCGGTCGAGCGCCAGCGCATGAGCGAATTCGTCGGCGAGGATCCCTGCGGTTCGGAAGGCGGCGGCATCTCCCGGGTGAAGCGCTGGAAGGAGACGCTGCCGAACGGTGTCTCCTACGAGACGCTCGACTGTGCCGACAACGGCTACATGGACAACACCAACATCTACACCGTGCCGCCGGGCCATTTCTTCATGATGGGCGACAACCGCGACAATTCCACCGACAGCCGTTTCCTGGGACAGGTCGGCTACGTGCCGCAGGAAAACCTGATCGGCCGCGCCCAGATGATCTTCTTTTCCATCGCCGAAGGCGAGCATGCCTGGATGTTCTGGCGCTGGCCGTGGGCGGTACGCTGGAATCGGTTCTTCAAAATCGTTCGATGAAAGACGAAGCCAAGGACATCGCGACCCAGCCGAGCGGGGCACAAGAGGGGCCCGACGGCGCAGCTGCGACCAAAATCCCGGCAGCCGAGACGCCCGCGAAGAAGAAGCGCACCAGGGGCAGCAAGAAGGCCAAGGCGGCTGATGCCAATGCGGCGCTCGAGGCGCGCATCGGGTATGTCTTCAAGGACCCGAACCTGTTGATGCAGGCCATCACGCATGTCTCGGCCCTGAAATCCGGACGCAAGCGCGGCGACAGCTATCAGCGGCTGGAATTCCTCGGCGACCACGTGCTCGGCCTCGTCGTCTCCGACATGCTGTTCCACGCCTTCCCGAATGCCGACGAGGGCGAACTATCCAAGCGTCTTGCCGAACTGGTTCGCAAGGAGAGCTGCGCGGACGTCGCCAAATCGCTCGGCCTGCTCGACGACATCAAGCTCGGCTCGGTCGGCTCCAGCGCCGATGCGCGGCTGCGCAAGTCCATCCTCGGCGACATCTGCGAGGCCGTGATCGGCGCCATCTATCTCGACGGCGGTCATGCGGCCGCCTCCGAATTCGTCAAGCGCAACTGGACCGAGCGGATGCACAAGCCGCGCCGTCCGCTGCGCGATCCCAAGACCGTGCTGCAGGAATGGGCGCAGGGCAAGGGCCTGCCGACCCCGGTCTACCGCGAGGTCGAGCGGACCGGTCCGCATCACGACCCGCAATTCCGCGTCGCCGTCGACCTGCCCGGGCTGGCGCCGGCCGAGGGCATCGGCGGCAGCAAGCGCGCGGCGGAGAAGGTGGCGGCGTCGGTGATGATCGCGCGCGAAGGTGTCGGCGGCAGCAATGATGGTTGAAGCAACGGGCGAGGCAGCTGCTGCGACGCGTTGCGGCTTCGTGGCGCTGATCGGCGCGCCGAATGTCGGCAAGTCGACGCTGGTCAATGCGCTGGTCGGGGCCAAGGTCACGATCGTCTCCCGCAAGGTGCAGACGACGCGCGCGCTGATCCGCGGCATCGTCATCGAGAACAACGCGCAGATCATCCTGGTCGACACGCCCGGTATCTTCTCGCCGAAGCGTCGGCTCGACCGCGCCATGGTCTCCACCGCCTGGAGCGGGGCGCATGACGCCGATCTCGTCTGCGTGCTGCTCGATGCCAAGACGGGGATCGACGAGGAGGCCGAGGCGATCCTCGCCAAGGCCGCCAGCGTCAATCACGACAAGATCCTGGTCATCAACAAGGTGGACCTCGTCCAGCGCGAGAAGCTGCTGGCGCTGGCGCAGGCCGCCAACGAGCGCATGACGTTCGTGCGGACCTTCATGATCGCCGCGATTTCCGGCGACGGAGTCGACGATCTCCGGACGACGCTGGCCGAGATGGTGCCGCCGGGTCCGTTCCTCTATCCCGAGGACCAGATGTCGGACGCGCCGATGCGGCAACTGGCGGCCGAGATCACGCGCGAGAAGATCTATCGCAAGCTGCACCAGGAATTGCCCTACCAGTCCACGGTCGAAACCGACAAGTGGGAGGAGCGCAAGGACAAGTCGGTGCGCATCGAGCAGACGATTTTCGTCGAGCGCGAAAGCCAGCGCAAGATCGTGCTCGGCGCGGGCGGGGCCACGATCAAGTCGATCGGCGCGGATTCGCGCAAGGAGCTCGCCGAGATCCTCGGCGTGCCCGTGCATCTGTTCCTGTTCGTCAAGGTGCGCGAGAACTGGGGCGACGATCCCGATCGCTATCGCGAGATGGGCCTGGAATTCCCCAGGGAATAACAAGCAAGAACAGATCGGTATCCGATGAGCGTACCCGCGAACGTCCGGCGCTTCGAAGCGCTGCTCTATGCATCGCTGATGCTGGATGCCTTGTCCGTCGCGGTGCAGGACCGCACGCCCAATGCCGAGATGACCGAGCAGACGATCACGACATCGACGCTGCTCGCCGGCGGAATGATCCTGCTGCTGGTCTATTTCGTCTGGCTCGCCGCCCAGAAGCGCAAGAACTGGCCACGCTGGGTGCTGGGCGCCGCCCTGGCGCTGTCGGTGATCTCGCTCGGCCAGATCATCGGCGAGAAGGGGATGGAACTCGACAGCGCGATCGAGATCGTCTCCTGCGCGCTGACGACGATCGGCCTGTATTTCTCCTTCACCGGCGACGCGCAAGGCTGGTTCAACGCGTGAGCGTTTGAGACGTGGCGCCGTAGGGAGGGCAAGGGCGCGGCTTCGCGCGCCGGGCCCACCGCAACAGACCCGGTTCGGTCGATCAAATCTGGTGGGCACGCTTCGCTTTGCCCACCCTGCGATGTCCCGAAATGCGCTAGACTTTCCATCATGGAATGGACCGACGAAGGCATCGTGCTGGGGGTGCGGCGGCATGGCGAGAGTAGCGCCATCGTCGAACTTCTGACGCGGCAGCACGGCCGGCATCTCGGCCTGGTGCGGGGCGGCGCCGGCTCGCGGATGCGGCCGTTGCTCCAGCCCGGAAACAGCGTCAGCGTGGTGTGGCGTGCGCGGCTCGACGAGCATCTCGGCACCTATGCGGTCGAGGGCCTGAAGCTGCGCGCCGCGACGCTGCTGGGATCCTCGCACGGGGTCTACGGCGTCACGCATCTGGCCGCGATCGCGCGGTTGTTGCCCGAGCGCGATCCGCACGAGGACATCCACTCGCTGCTCGCGCATGCGCTGGATGATTTCGACGACATCGGCAGCGCGGCCGTGCACGTCATCCATTTCGAACTCGCCATGCTCGCCGAACTCGGCTTCGGACTGGCGCTGGAGCATTGCGCGGTGACCGGCGAGACCACGGACCTGATCTACGTCTCGCCCAAATCCGGTGGGGCGGTGTCGCGCGGTGCGGGTGAGCCCTGGCGCGACCGGCTGCTGCGTTTGCCGCCATTCCTGCGCCATGGCGAAGCGGCGAGCGATCTCACCGAGCAGGACCTGCATGACGGCTTCCGGCTGACCGGGCTGTTTCTGCTGCGCCACGTGCTGGAGCCGCGCGGGCAGGGCCATTCCGATGCCAGGGCCGGCTTCATCAATGCCTTGATTCGGCAGCAGGCGAAGGCCTCGCTGCCGGCACCGTAATCGCTGCTTCGGCGGTTTTCCCGAGATATTGCGGGCCCTCCGCCGCGCCAGCCGGCCCTTGAGGCTGATTCGCGGCTTGCCCGATTCCCCCGCAAGGTTTAACCGGGCGGCATGGGAAAACGAATCGTTCCACCGGAAGACCCGGCCGAAATTCACGACGTGCCGCTGCGCGAGGCGCTGGAAGAGCGCTATCTTGCGTATGCGCTCTCCACCATCATGCACCGCGCGCTGCCCGATGCGCGCGATGGCCTCAAGCCCGTGCACCGGCGCATCCTCTACGGTATGCGGCTGCTGCGGCTCGATCCCGGCACGGCTTTCAAGAAATCCGCCAAGATCGTCGGCGACGTGATGGGCTCGTTCCATCCGCATGGCGACCAGGCGATCTACGACGCCATGGTGCGCCTCGCGCAGGATTTCTCCTCGCGCTATCCGCTGGTCGACGGCCAGGGCAATTTCGGCAACATCGACGGCGATAACCCGGCCGCCTACCGCTACACCGAAGCGCGCATGACCGATGTCGCGCGGCTTCTGCTCGATGGCATCGACGAGGACGGGGTCGAATTCCGCCCCAACTATGACGGACAGTCCAAGGAGCCGGTGGTTCTGCCCGGCGGCTTCCCGAACCTGCTCGCCAACGGCGCGCAGGGCATCGCGGTCGGCATGGCGACCTCGATCCCGCCGCACAACGCCGCCGAACTCTGCGACGCCGCGCTGCACCTGATCGAGAAGCCCGACGCGAAATCCCGGGCGCTGATGAAGTGGGTCAAGGGCCCCGATTTCCCGACCGGCGGCATCTGCGTCGATTCCAAGCAGGCGATTGCCGAAGCCTATACGACCGGCCGGGGCTCGTTCCGCGTTCGCGCGCGGTGGGAGCAGGAGGAGGGCGCGCGCGGCACCTGGGTCGTCGTCGTCACCGAGATTCCCTTCCTGGTGCAGAAGTCGCGCCTGATCGAGAAGATCGCCGAACTGCTCGACCAGAAGAAATTGCCGCTTGTCGGCGACATCAGGGACGAATCGGCCGAAGACGTCCGGATCGTGATCGAGCCGAAGTCGAAGAACGTCGATCCCGCGCTGATGATGGAATCGCTGTTCCGGCTGACCGAGCTCGAGAACAAGATCCCGCTGAACCTGAACGTGCTGATCAAGGGCCGCGTTCCCAAGGTGGTCGGCCTTGCGGAGGCCCTGCGCGAATGGCTCGACCATCTGCGCGACGTGCTGATCCGCCGCACCAAGCATCGCAAGGGCGAGATCGAGCATCGGCTCGAAATTCTCGGCGGCCTGCTGATCGCCTATCTCAACATCGACGAGGTGATCCGGATCATCCGCACCGAGGACGAGCCGAAACCGGCGCTGATCAAGGCGTTCAAGCTCACGGAACTGCAGGCCGAGTCCATCCTCAACATGCGGCTGCGCAACCTGCGCAAGCTCGAGGAAATGGAGATCCGCACCGAGGACAAGGACCTGCGCAAGGAGCTGAAGGGCATCGAGGCCCTGCTGGCCTCCGAGCCCGAGCAGTGGAAGAAGGTCGCCGAGCAGGTCGGCAAGGTCCGCGACATGTTCGGACCGAAGACTCCGCTCGGCAAGCGCCGCACCACCTTCGCCGACGCGCCCGAGCACGATCTCGCCGCGATCGAGGAGGCCTTCGTCGAGCGCGAACCGGTGACGGTCGTCGTGTCCGACAAGGGCTGGATCCGCACCATGAAGGGCCATGTCGAGGATCTCTCGGGCCTTGCCTTCAAGCAGGACGACAGGCTCGGCTTCGCGTTCTTCGCGGAGACAACCTCGAAGCTCCTGCTGTTCGCCACCAACGGCAAGTTCTACTCGCTCGACGTCGCGAAACTCCCGGGCGGCCGCGGTCATGGCGAGCCGATCCGCCTGTTCATCGACATGGAGCAGGAGGCGGCGCCGGTCGCCCTGTTCGTCCACAAGGGCGGGCGCAAATTCCTGGTCGCGAGCTCCGAGGGGCAGGGCTTCGTCGTCAACGAGGACGATTGCGTCGGCACCACCAAGAAGGGCAAGCAGGTCCTCAACGTCGACATGCCGAACGAGGCGCGCGCGATTACCGAAGTGCTCGGCGATACCGTCGCCGTCATCGGCGACAACCGCAAGATGCTGGTGTTCCCGCTCGACCAGGTCCCGGAGATGGCGCGCGGCCGCGGCGTGCGCCTGCAGAAATACAAGGATGGCGGTCTGTCCGACATCGCCGTGTTCGACGCCAAGGCGGGCCTGACCTGGAAGGATTCCGCGGGGCGGGAGTTCTCGGCGACCATGAAGGAACTTGCCGAGTGGCAGGGCACCCGCGCCGACGCCGGCCGGCTGCCGCCGAAGGGCTTCCCGAAGTCGAACAAGTTTGGCAAGTCGATCGGGTAAGAGACGCTCGTGTCCCGGACGCCCTGCAACGCATAACGTTGCTGCGCAGAGCCGGGACCCAGCACTGCAAGAGCACGCGGCGAGATCGGCCCCGGCTCTGCAGCGCACAGTCGAAGTGACGCTGCGAAGTGACGCTGCGCTGCGTCCGGGGCAAGAGAGAGCGTAGCGTACGCCTGTCTCCCACCATCATTGCGAACGCAGTGAAGCAAGCCAGACTGCCGCTGCGGAAAGACTTTGGATTGTTTCGCTACGCTCGCCATGACGAGAGGTAGCGGCGCGCTTCCATCCGCCTCCCGCAAACGCGTGGCTGATAGCCGTGAGCGCATACGTGATTGTGCCGTATGGGCACGAACATTGCTTTTTGCTGGCGACCGTAACCGTTTTCGCCAAGGCAAGAAGAAACCAATGTTCAAACTCAAGTCGTTCATTCCGGCGCTGCTCGGCTTAGCAATTGTCGCGGCGCCCGCGCATGCCGCGGGCAATCTCGTTGCCGTGCTGGAGGCGGAGATCGTCACGCTCGATCCGCATTTCTCCACCGCCTATATTTCGCGCACCTTCGGCTACATGGTGTTCGACACGCTGTTCGCCAAGGACTCCAAGGGTGACGTCAAGCCGCAGATGGTGCAGGACTGGAAGGTCTCGCCCGATGGCCTGACCTACACGTTCACGCTGCGCGACGGCCTGAAATGGCATGACGGCCAGCCCGTGACGGCGGCCGATTGCGTGGCCTCGCTGCGCCGCTGGGGGACCCGCAGCGCGCTCGGTCGTCGCATCTTCGCGATCACGGCGTCGCTGGAGCCCTCCGACACCAAGACCTTCGCCCTGACGCTGAAGGAGCCGTCCGGCCTCGTCATCGACGCGCTCGCCAATCCCGTCAGCCCCGTTGCCTTCATGATGCCCGAGCGCATCGCGAAGACGCCGGGCGACCAGCGCATCACCGAGATCGTCGGCTCCGGCCCGTTCGTCTACAGCAAGGCCGATCACCGCACCGGCGATCGCATGATCCTGAAGAAGTTCGCCGACTATGTGCCGCGCCCGGAGCCTGCGGATTTTCTCGCGGGCGGCAAGCGCGTCAACGTCGACACGCTGGAGATCCGCGTCATTCCCGACGGTTCGACCGCGGCCTCGGCGCTGCAGGCGGGTGAAATCGATTTCATGCAATATGCGCCGTTCGACCTGTTGCCGCAGCTGGAGAAGAATTCGCGCGTGAAGCTGGTGAATTTCACCGGCGGCAACATGTTCGCGGGTGCCTATCGCCTCAACGCGGCATCGAAGCCGTTCGACGATCCCGCGATCCGGCGCGTGCTGTGGAAGCTGGTCGACCAGCGCGAAGTGCTGGATGCGCTCGGCCTCGATGCCAAATATGCGACGCCCTGCGCGACGTTCTTCACCTGCGGCACCACCTATGAGAGCAAGGCCGGCACCGAGGCTGCGGCCAGTCCGTCCATCGAGGCGGCGAAGGCCGCGCTGAAGGCAACCAAATATGCGGGCGAGCCCGTCGTCGTGATGCAGGCCAACGATCTCGAAGCGCCACGCGTCTCCGCGCAGGTGCTGGCCGAGCGGCTGAAGGCGGCCGGCTTCAACGTCGATCTCCAGGTGATGGACTGGGCGAGCGTGCTGGCCCGCCGCGCGAAGAAGGAGGGCTGGAGCGTCTATGGCGTTCACGCCGGCGGCTTCGATCTCGGCTCGCCGCTGACCAACGTCATGGTCGCCTTCAACTGCGTCGATTTCACCGGCTGGCAGTGCGATGCGCGCATCACGCCGCTGCTGGAGGCCTTTGCCAAGGCGCCGGCGGAAGCGGACCGCAAGAGGATCGCCGCCGAGATCCAGACCGTGATGTACGATCAGGCGCCCGGCATCCCCTGGGGCCAGTTCGCGCAGCCGGCCGCCTATCGCGCCACCCTGAAGGGTCTGATACCGTCCGCCATCCCGGTTTTCTGGAACGTCGAGAAGTAGCGCCATGTATGATGTCATTGTTGTCGGTGGCGGCTCGGCCGGCGCCGCGGTTGCGGCACGGCTGTCCGAGGATCCCGCACGGCGCATCCTGCTGCTCGAGGCCGGACGTGACTGGCGCGCCGACGAGGCGCCCTGGGAGGTGCGGACGCCGAACCCGATCCCGATCATCCACAAGCGCGAATATCAGGAGAAATGGCAGTGGCCCGATCTCCTGACGCGCCGGGTGGCCGGACAGGAGCCGCGCTTCTACTGGCGCGGCAAGGGGCTCGGTGGCTCCTCGATGATGAACGGCCAGATCGCGATCCGCGGCGTCGCCGACGCGTTCGACGAATGGGCGGCCCATGGCTGCACCGGCTGGTCGGCGAAGGAGATCATGCCGCTGTTCTCGGTGATCGAGGACGATCTGGAGTTCGGCGATGCGCCGGGCCACGGTCTCGGCGGGCCGCTGCCGGTCTATCGCGCGCCGCCCGAGACCTGGGGACCGATCGACCGGGCCTTGCGCGATGCGGCCCTTGCCAGCGGCTATCCCTGGTGCGCCGACGTCAACGGTCCCGATGGGGAGGGCGTGGCCTGCTATCCCATCAACAGCCGCAACTTCCGCCGTATCACCACCAATGAAGGCTATCTTGAGCCGGCGCGCGGCCGCGCCAATCTCGAAATCCGCGGCCATGCGCTGGTCGATCGCGTCCTGATCAGTGACGGGCGGGCGACGGGCCTGCGGGTCCATTTCGAAGGCCAGGGCGTCCGCGAGATCAGTGCGCGTCAGATCGTGTTATGCGCGGGCGCCATCCACAGTCCGGCGATCCTGCTGCGCTCGGGCGTCGGCCCGGCGGAGGAACTGAAGGCGATGGGCATCGCGGTCGAACGCGACCTGCCGGTCGGCCGGCACTTCTTCGACCATCCGCTGTTTCGGACCACGATCCAGCTCCGCGAAGACCTGAGGCCCACCGATCCCGATACCCGCCACACCAATTGCTGCGTGACCTATTCGTCCGGTCTCGCCAATGGCGGCAAGCGCGACATGATCCTGATCGCCTTCAACCACCGCGGCATCGGCGTGCCCGGCGCGATCGGGGCAGGGCTGTTCAATGCCTTCTCGCGCGGCTCGCTCAAGCTCGCCTCGACCGATCCGGGCATCGATCCCGTCGTCGAGGAGAACATGCTGGACGATCCGCGCGACATGCTGCGCATGATGGATGCGGTGCGGCGCCTGGCCGTGATCACGTCGCAGCCGGCGCTTGCAGGAATCGCCGACTGGATCCGGCTCGCCGACACCGACCTGAGCCTGCCGCAGGCGGCCAGCCTGCCGGATCACGAGCTCGATGCCGTGCTGCGGCGGGAGACCGGCGACATCCAGCACGCCGCCGGCACTTGCCGGATGAGCGGCGCGGGCGACGCCGACGGCGTGGTCAATCCCGACGGCAGCGTGAAGGGCATCAGCGGTCTGCGCGTCGCCGATGCCTCGATCATGCCGTCGGATTGCCGCGCCAACACGCATTTCACCACGGTGGTGATCGGCGAGGCCATTGCGCGGATGATGATGCGGTAGAGCTGGAGACGGTGTCATGCCCCGCCATCGGGTCTCGCCTTTGGCGAGCCCGATGACAGGCTCCGGCGGGGCATCGAGTCCGCCGCGGCCTGTTTTTCACGGTCATTGCGAGCGCAGCGAAGGAATCCAGAATCGTTCCGCGGAGGCGGTCTGGATTGCTTCGCTGCGCTCGTAAGGACAACAGCAGGCACACCGCCGCATTC
>CAYREH010000083.1:0-22135 GCA_964423245.1 uncultured Bradyrhizobium sp.
GTTCAGTCTGGAAAGGCCCGTTCGTCGAGGGTTCGCTGCTCAAGAAGGCAGATGCGGCCCGTGCGTCCGGCCGTCACGACGTCATCAAGATCTGGAGCCGTCGCTCGACGATCCTGCCTCAGTTCGTCGGTCTGACCTTCGGCGTCTACAACGGTCAGAAGCACGTGCCGGTGGCGGTCAACGAGGAAATGGTCGGTCACAAGTTCGGCGAGTTTTCGCCGACCAGGACCTTCCATGGCCACTCCGGTGACAAGAAAGCCAAGAAGGCTTGAGGATTAAACGATGAGCAAACCTAAGCGCGAACGGAGCCTCGCCGAGAACGAGGCCAAGGCGGTCGCCCGGATGCTGCGGGTGAGCCCGCAGAAGCTCAACCTGGTCGCCCAGCTCATTCGCGGCCGGAAGGCCTCTGCCGCGCTCGCAGACCTGCAGTTTTCGCGCAAGCGGATCGCGGTCGACGTGAAGAAGTGCCTGGAATCGGCTATTGCCAACGCCGAGAACAACCACGACCTCGACGTTGACGATCTCGTCGTCGCGCAGGCCTTCGTCGGCAATGGTCTCGTCATGAAGCGCTTCGCGGCGCGCGGCCGCGGCCGTTCGGGCCGTGTCTACAAACCATTTTCGCAGCTGACGATCATTGTTCGTCAGGTCGAAGCCGAAGCAGCGGCTTAAGGGCGCAGGAGCACACGATGGGTCAAAAGATCAATCCGATCGGTCTGCGTCTCGGCATCAACCGGACCTGGGATTCCCGCTGGTTCGCCGGCAAGCAGGAATACGGCAAGCTGCTTCACGAGGACGTCAAGATCCGCGAGATCCTGCACAAGGAGCTCAAGCAGGCGGCCGTCGCCCGTATCGTGATCGAGCGTCCGCACAAGAAGTGCCGGGTCACCATCCACTCGGCCCGTCCGGGCGTGGTGATCGGCAAGAAGGGCGCCGACATCGACAAGCTTCGCAAGAAGGTCGCGGACATCACCTCGTCCGACGTCGTCATCAACATCGTCGAAATCCGCAAGCCGGAGCTCGATGCGACGCTGGTGGCCGAGTCGATCGCGCAGCAGCTCGAGCGCCGCGTCGCGTTCCGCCGCGCCATGAAGCGCGCCGTGCAGTCGGCGATGCGTCTGGGTGCCGAGGGCATCCGCATCAACTGCTCGGGCCGTCTGGGCGGTGCCGAAATCGCGCGCATGGAATGGTACCGCGAAGGGCGCGTGCCGCTGCACACGCTGCGCGCCGACATCGACTACGGCGTTGCGACCGCGTTCACGACCTTTGGCACCTGCGGCGTCAAGGTCTGGATCTTCAAGGGCGAGATCCTCGAGCACGATCCGATGGCCCAGGACAAGAGAATGGCCGAAGGCGAGACGGGTGGCAGTGGTGATCGCGGTGGCCGTCAGCGCCGCGATACGGCTGCGGCCTGAGCCAGCACAGGAATTTGAGGGCTTAAAGCCATGATGCAACCTAAGAAAACGAAGTTCCGGAAGGCGCATAAGGGCCGCATCCACGGCGTCGCGTCTTCGGGCGCGACGTTGGCCTTCGGCCAGTTTGGCCTGAAGGCGACCGAGCCGGAGCGCGTCACCGCGCGCCAGATCGAGGCCGCCCGTCGCGCGCTGACCCGCCACATGAAGCGTGCCGGCCGCGTCTGGATCCGCGTGTTCCCGGATCTTCCGGTGTCGAAGAAGCCCGCTGAAGTCCGCATGGGCTCCGGCAAGGGTTCGCCGGAGCTGTGGGTGGCCCGCGTCAAGCCGGGCCGGGTGCTGTTCGAGATCGACGGCGTCAACGTCCAGACGGCGCGTGAGGCGCTGACCCTGGCGGCCGCCAAGCTGCCGATCAAGACGCGCTTCGTCGAGCGCATTGCGGAGTAATGGCCATGGCCCAGATGAAGATCGAAGATATCCGCGCGATGAGCCCCGATCAGCAGGATGACGCCATCCTGAACCTGAAGAAGGAGCGCTTCAACCTGCGCTTCCAGCGCGCCACCGGGCAGCTCGAGAACACCTCGCGCCTGCGCGAGGCCCGCCGTGACATCGCCCGGATCAAGACCGTCGCCGCGCAGACGCGCGCCAAGAAGAAGTAAGAGGCTTACGAAGATGCCGAAACGTACTTTGCAGGGCGTGGTCGTCAGCGACAAGCAGGCCAAGACCATCGTGGTGCGCGTCGATCGCCGTTTCACGCACCCGATCTACAAGAAGACGATCCGCCGTTCGAAGAACTATCACGCGCACGACGAGAGCAACCAGTTCAAGCCGGGCGACGTGGTGTGGATCGAGGAATCGAAGCCGATTTCGAAGTTGAAGCGCTGGGTCGTGATCCGGGGCGAGCACAAGAAAAGCGCCTGATCTGCCGGCCCAGGCCGACTGACTTCAGGAAAATGTTGAGCGCCGGCTAGGCTGGTGCAAAGAGAAGAGGACGAGGTGCATCAATGATTCAGATGCAGACCAACCTCGACGTGGCCGATAATTCAGGCGCACGCCGTGTCATGTGTATCAAGGTGCTCGGAGGCTCCAAGCGCCGCTACGCCACGATCGGCGACATCATCGTCGTGTCGATCAAGGAAGCCATTCCGCGTGGCAAGGTGAAGAAGGGCGACGTGATGAAGGCCGTCGTGGTGCGCGTCCGCAAGGACATCCGCCGCGCCGACGGTTCGGTCATCCGCTTCGACCGCAACGCCGCGGTGCTGATCAACAACCAGTCCGAGCCGGTCGGCACCCGTATCTTCGGGCCCGTGCCGCGCGAGCTGCGCGCCAAGAACCACATGAAGATCATCTCGCTCGCGCCGGAGGTGCTGTGATGGCTGCGAAGATCCGCAAGGGCGACAAGGTCATCGTGCTGACCGGCCGCGACAAGGGTCGTACCGGCGAAGTTTTCGAGGTGCGTCCCGACGCCGGCACGGCGCTGGTGCGTGGCATCAACATGGTCAAGCGTCACCAGAAGCAGACGCAGGCCCAGGAGGGCGGCATCATCTCGAAAGAGGCGCCGATCCAACTGTCCAACATCGCGTTCGTCGGCAAGGATGGGAAGCCGACCCGCGTCGGATTCAAGATTCTGGCGGACGGCAAGAAGGTCCGCATCGCCAAGAGCTCGGGAGCTGAGATCGATGGCTGAGGCCGCTTACACGCCGCGCCTGCGCGCGGAATACGACGCGAAGATCCGCACGGCGCTGACCGAGAAGTTCGGTTACGAGAACGTCATGCAGGTGCCGCGCCTCGACAAGGTCGTGCTGAACATGGGCGTGGGCGATTCCGTCAACGACCGCAAGAAGGCCGAGACCGCCGCCGCCGAGCTGACCCAGATCGCCGGCCAGAAGGCGATCGTGACCTATTCGCGTATCGCGATCGCGACCTTCAAGCTGCGCGAGAACCAGCCGATCGGCTGCAAGGTCACGCTGCGCAAGGCCCGCATGTACGAGTTCATCGATCGCCTGGTGACGGTCGCGCTGCCGCGCGTCCGCGACTTCCGCGGCCTGAACCCGAAGAGCTTCGACGGCCGCGGCAACTATTCGCTCGGCATCAAGGAGCACATCATTTTCCCCGAGATCGACTTCGACAAGGTCACGGAAGCCCGCGGCATGGACATCACCGTCTGCACCACGGCCAAGACCGACGAAGAGGCGAGGGCCTTGTTGACCGCTTTCAATTTCCCGTTCCGGCAGTGAGACGCTGAGCTAAAGCCTCTCAAACGCGGATACCCAGGAGCCAAGCATGGCAAAGAAGAGTTCAATCGAGAAGAACAACCGGCGCAAGCGGATGACGAAGAACGCCGCTCCGAAGCGCGCCCGGTTGAAGGCGATCATCGCCGACAAGACACTGCCGATGGAGGAGCGCTTCGCCGCGACCCTGAAGCTGGCCGAGATGCCGCGCAATTCGTCGGCGACCCGCATCCGCCTGCGTTGCGAACTGTCGGGCCGTCCGCGCTCGAACTATCGCAAGAACAAGCTGTCCCGTATCGCGCTGCGCGAGCTTGGCTCCAAGGGCATGGTCCCGGGCCTCGTCAAGTCGAGCTGGTAAGGAGGGTCGTTTAGATGTCTACGCACGATCCAATCAGCGATCTGATCACCCGCATCCGCAACGCGCAGATGCGCTCGAAGAGCAAGGTCTCCACGCCGGGCTCCAAGATGCGCGAGAACGTGCTCGAAGTCCTCAAGACCGAAGGCTACATCCGCGGCTACGCCACGCTCGAGCACGCCTCGGGCCGCAGCGAGATCGAGATCGAGCTGAAGTATTTCGACGGCGAGCCCGTCATCCGCGAGATCGAACGTGTTTCCAAGCCCGGGCGTCGCGTCTACGCCTCGGTGAAGAACCTGCCGCGGGTCAACAACGGGCTCGGCATTTCGGTGTTGTCGACGCCGAAGGGGATCATGGCCGACCACAGCGCGCGCGACGCGAATGTGGGCGGTGAAGTCCTCTTCACGGTGTTCTGAGAAGGATTTTCGATCCATGTCACGAGTTGGCAAAAGGCCGGTAGCGGTTCCGTCGGGTGTGACCGCGACCGTCGACGGTCAGACCGTCAAGATGAAGGGGCCGAAGGGCCAGCTTCAGTTCATCGTCCACGACGACGTCGAGGTGAAGCTCGAGAACGGCCAGATCAAGGTCGCTCCTCGCGCCGAGACCAATCGCGCCCGCGCGCTCTACGGCACTGCGCGCGCCCAGGTCGCGAACCTCGTCGAGGGCGTCACCAAGGGCTTCGAGAAGAAGCTCGAGATCACCGGCGTCGGCTACCGCGCCGCGATGCAGGGCAAGAACCTGCAGCTCGCGCTCGGCTATAGCCACGACGTGATCTACCCGATCCCGGAAGGCATCACGATCACCGTGCCGAAGCCGACCGAGATCACGGTGGCCGGCAGCGACGTCCAGCGCGTCGGCCAGGTCGCCGCCGAGATTCGCTCATATCGTCCGCCGGAGCCCTACAAGGGCAAGGGCGTGAAGTATGTGGGCGAATTCATCTTCCGCAAGGAAGGCAAGAAGAAGTAACGGAGCCGGTCATGTCGAAAGCCAAGGTTACGAATGCCCGGCGCAAGCGGAGTGTGCGGCTGAAGCTGCGCCGGTCCGCCAATGGCCGTCCGCGCCTGTCCGTGTTCCGTTCGTCGAAGCACATCTACGCCCAGGTCATCGACGACCTGAAGGGCGAGACGCTCGCCTCGGCCTCCTCGCTCGAGAAGGCGATGCGCGACAGCGGCAAGACCGGCGCCGATATCGATGCGGCGAAGGCGGTCGGCAAGCTGCTGGCCGAGCGCGCTGCCGAGAAGGGCGTCAAGGAAGTCGTGTTCGATCGTGGCAGCTATCTCTATCACGGCCGCGTCAAGGCTCTTGCCGACGCAGCGCGTGAGAGTGGGCTGAGCTTCTAACCGAATTTGAGGATTGAGGCGTAAGCCTCTGAAGGATTGGAAAAATGGCAGAACGCGAACAGCGTGGTGGACGCGATCAACGCGGCGGCGGACGTGAGCGCAGGGAGCGCGAGGAGCGCGACAGCGAGTTCGTCGACAAGCTCGTTCACATCAACCGCGTGGCCAAGGTGGTCAAGGGCGGCAAGCGCTTCGGCTTCGCCGCGCTGGTCGTGATCGGCGACCAGAAGGGCCGCGCCGGCTTCGGTCACGGCAAGGCGCGCGAAGTCCCCGAGGCGATCCGCAAGGCGACCGAATCCGCCAAGCGCAACCTGACCCGCGTCTCGCTGCGCGAGGGCCGTACGCTGCATCACGACATCGCCGGCCGTCATGGTGCGGGCCGTGTCTATCTGCGCGCGGCTCCGGCCGGTACCGGCATCATCGCCGGCGGCCCGATGCGCGCCGTGTTCGAGACGCTCGGCGTTCAGGACGTGGTGGCGAAGTCGATCGGCTCGTCGAATCCCTACAACATGGTGCGCGCGACCTTCGATGCGCTCAAGCACCAGGATTCGCCGCGTTCGGTCGCAGCCCGCCGCAACATCAAGGTGTCCACTCTGCAGTCGCGCCGTATCGGTGGCGATGCCGAGGCGGCTGCCGACTAACGGAAGCTTTTCGGAGTAGACTCCCATGGCCAAGGACGCCGCTAAGACGATTAAGCTCGAGCAGACTGGCAGCGCGATCCGCCGCCATCACTCGCAGCGCTCGACGCTGATCGGACTGAAGCTCAACAAGATCGGCCGCACCAGCGAACTGCCGGACACCCCGGCGGTGCGCGGCATGATCGAGAAGGTTCACCATCTCGTTCGCATCGTCGACGAGAAGTAAGAAGCGGCGCGCGGTCCCGGATGGCGGCAATCGCTGTTCGGTGAAGATCGTGCGCAAGACACAAGGAGAAGGGCGATGAAGCTCAGCGATATCGCCGACAACGCCGGCTCGCGCAAGAAGCGCATGCGCGTCGGCCGCGGCATCGGTTCCGGCAAGGGCAAGCAGTCCGGCCGCGGCGGCAAGGGCCAGACCGCGCGTTCGGGCGTCCGCATCAAGGGGTTCGAAGGCGGCCAGATGCCGATGCATCGCCGTCTGCCCAAGCGCGGCTTCAACAACATCTTCCGTATCGAGTTCGCCGAGATCAATCTCGACCGGCTCCAGGAAGCCGTCGACGCCAAGAAGATCGACGCCGGCAGCGTCGTGAACGTCGAGGCCCTGGTGAAGGGCGGCGTGCTGCGCCGGGCCAAGGGCGGCCTGCGGCTGCTCGGCCGCGGCGAGTTGAAGTCCAAGCTCAACATCGAGGTCCACGGCGCCACCAAGTCGGCGATCGAAGCGGTCGAAAAGGCCGGTGGTTCGGTGAAGATCCTCGCCCCTGCCAAGGAAGAAGGCGAGGCGGCGTAACAACTGCGTCATTGGCCCGCCATCGCGGGCCTTTACGCATGCGGGACGATGGACTTATCGAAGCCGAGCGCCAGATAATGTCCGGCGTCCGCTAGATCAGCCCGGCCGCGGGCATGACGGCGCAACAGGCGGCGGGAGAAAGTCCAAGATGGTCTCTGCAGCGGAACAACTGGCAGCCAACCTCAATTTCGGCGCGTTTGCCAAAGCCGACGAACTGAAGAAGCGCATCTGGTTCACACTGGGTGCGCTGCTCGTTTATCGGCTCGGGACCTACATCCCGCTGCCGGGCATCGATCCCAACATCTGGGAGCAGGTGTTCCGCTCCCAGGCGGGCGGCATCCTCGGCATGTTCAACATGTTCGCCGGCGGCGGCATCCACCGCATGGCGATCTTCGCGCTGAACATCATGCCGTACATCTCGGCCTCGATCATCATCCAGCTCCTCACCACCGTCTCGCCGCAGCTCGAGGCGCTGAAGAAGGAAGGCGAAGCCGGCCGTAAGACGCTCAACCAGTACACCCGCTATCTCACCGTCATCCTGGCCGCGTTCCAGTCCTACGGCATCGCCGTGGGCCTCGAAGGTGCCGGCAACGTCGTCGCCGACCCCGGCATGTTCTTCCGCCTGTCCACGGCGATCACGCTGACCGGCGGCACCATGTTCCTGATGTGGCTGGGCGAGCAGATCACCTCGCGCGGCATCGGCAACGGTATCTCGCTGATCATCCTCGCCGGCATCGTCGCCGAGCTTCCCGCCGCGCTCGCCAACATGCTCGAACTCGGCCGCCAGGGCGCGATGTCGACCGGCCTGATCCTGGTCGTCATCATCATGGCTGTCGCCGTGATCGCCTTCATCGTGTTCATGGAACGCGCCCAGCGGCGCCTGCTGATCCAGTATCCGAAGCGGCAGGTCGGCAACAAGATGTTCGAGGGCCAGTCCTCGCATCTGCCGCTCAAGCTCAACACCTCGGGCGTGATTCCGCCGATCTTCGCGTCCTCGCTGCTGCTGCTGCCGACGACGGTTGCGAACTTCAATGCGGGCAGCGGGCCTGAGTGGTTCCAGTGGATCAACACCCAGCTCGGCCACGGCCGTCCGCTGTTCCTGGTGCTCTACCTCGCGCTGATCCTGTTCTTCGCCTTCTTCTACACTGCGATCGTCTTCAACCCGACCGAGACCGCGGACAATCTGAAGAAGCATGGCGGCTTCATCCCCGGCATCCGCCCGGGCGAGCGCACCGCCGAATACATCGACTACGTGCTGTCGCGCATCACCGTGCTCGGCGCCATCTATCTGGCCATCGTCTGTCTGATCCCGGAGATCCTGATCTCCTATGCTTCGGTTCCGTTCTACTTCGGCGGCACGTCGCTGCTGATCGTGGTGAGCGTGACCATGGATACCGTGGCGCAGGTGCAGGGCTATCTGCTGGCGCATCAGTACGAGGGCCTGATCCGCAAGTCGAAGCTGCGGGGCCGCCGCCGCTGACGGCAGGGCTTCGTCTCGGGGCGTCCGCGTCCCGAGAGCTGCGATTCGCTGCATCCGCCGTCGTGCAGCTTCAGCGATCGACGGGACAGACCGGTCTGTCACATCGGCAGAGCTTCTCTCGCTGTGAAGCGATGGCTGATTTCAAAGCCCTTCTTGGCGTCCGGGCGATTGCTCCCCTATGATGGGGTAGCGGGGCGGCGCTGATTATGGTTTGCACTGGTCTCGAAATTCAAACACAGGTGCGCGACCGGTCGCTCACCAATCCGGGGGGCGTACGCCGATGAGAATCATACTTCTTGGACCGCCGGGGTCGGGCAAGGGGACCCAGGCGCAGCTGCTGGTGAAGCGCTATGGCATCGTCCAGCTGTCGACCGGCGACATGCTGCGCGCCGCGGTTGCCGCGGGCACGCCCGTGGGGCTGAAGGCCAAGGAGATCATGGCCAGCGGCGGCCTGGTGCCTGACGAGGTCGTGGTGGGCATCATCTCCGACCGGATCGAACAGGCGGATGCGCAGAACGGCTTCATCCTGGACGGCTTCCCGCGCACCGTGCCGCAGGCCGAAGCGCTGGATGAACTGCTCAAGCAGAAGCGGCTTGCGCTCGACGCCGTGATCGAGCTGCGCGTCAACGAGAGCGCGCTGCTCAGCCGGGTCGAGACCCGTGCCGCCCAGATGCGGGAGCGGGGGGAGGAGGTCCGGGCCGACGATACGCCGGAGGTCCTGACCAAGCGGCTGGCCAGCTACCGCAGCCAGACGGAACCCCTGATTCACTACTATTCCGAGCGCCGCAAGCTTTCGACCATTGATGGCATGATGGCGATCGACGAGGTGACCCGGGCGATTCACCGCCAGCTGCTGGCCCTCGGCGCGGTCGAGGCTGGCCCGGAGGCCCGCAGTGCCGCCAAGGCGTCCCCGGCAAAGCGGGGCGGCAAGGTGGCCAGGACGAGCAGGTCTGCGAGGGCGCCGGCCAAAAAGTCGGTGAAATCGGCCAAAAAGGCGACCAAAACGGCGAAGAAGGCCGTGAAGGCTGCCAAGAAGGCCACCAAGAGCAAACCCGGCAAGGCGCCGAAAAAGACCGCCCGTAAACCAGCCAGGAAGACGGCCCGGAAGACTGCCAAAAAGGCCGTCAAGAAAGGGGCCGGAAAGGCTGCAAAAGCCGGAAAGTCTGCAAAAAAGGTCACGAAAAGGCGAGCCAAACGCTAGCAACGGTTGACTGAAGACCCTGGAATCCCCTAATAAGCCCCGCATCCAAGTCGGATAGTTTCAGACGATGCCGGGCCCCAGGAAGACCGGGGGTGGGCGTCGTGTTCGCGTTTGTGAACACCTGCCCGAGAACGCAAGCACTTAAAGACCGGTCCTGACGAGGATCGGCAACAGGAGAGAAGGCCGTGGCCCGTATTGCCGGCGTGAACATTCCCACCAACAAGCGCGTGCTGATCGCGCTTCAGTACATCCATGGTATCGGCCAGAAGATCGCGGGCGAGATCCTCGAAAAGGTGAAGATCCCCGCCGATCGTCGCGTCAATCAGCTCAGCGACGCCGAAGTGCTCCAGATCCGCGAAGTCATCGACCGCGACTATCTCGTCGAGGGCGATCTGCGTCGTGAAGTCGGCATCAACATCAAGCGTCTGATGGACCTCGGCTGCTATCGCGGTCTGCGTCATCGTCGCGGTCTGCCGGTGCGCGGCCAGCGTACCCACACCAATGCGCGTACGCGCAAGGGTCCGGCCAAGGCCATCGCCGGCAAGAAGAAGTAAGTTTTCGAATCAAGTCACGGCGTGCGGCGGGCAGGGGCATCCCTTTCGCCGCACGCCTTTCGTTCCACAGGTGTAGCCGCTGGCATTACGGCGGCGTTTGAGATCTCCAGGAAAGGTCATTCATGGGCAAGGAAGCCACCCGCGTTCGTCGTCGTGAGCGCAAGAACATCGCCTCCGGCGTCGCGCACGTGAACTCGTCGTTCAACAACACGACCATCACCATCACCGACGCGCAGGGCAACACCATCGCCTGGTCCTCCGCCGGCACGATGGGCTTCAAGGGCTCGCGCAAGTCGACCCCGTATGCCGCGCAGGTTGCCGCCGAGGACGTGTCGAAGAAGGCGCAGGAACACGGCATGCGCACGCTGGAAGTCGAAGTCGCCGGTCCCGGCTCGGGCCGCGAATCGGCGCTCCGCGCGCTCCAGGCGGCGGGCTTCACCGTCACCTCGATCCGCGACGTGACCACGATCCCGCACAACGGCTGCCGTCCCCGCAAGCGTCGGCGCGTCTGATTTTCCGCTGCAGGCGCATCGGCGCCTGCAGCGTTCTTTGCAAGAAGCCGCCGGACTGATCCGCGGCCTTTCTCCAACGCCAGTGTCTGCAACGGCAGTTCGACTGGCCTGTATGGGTGAAACAGTGACGATCCAGAAAAATTGGCAAGAACTGATTCGACCGAACAAGCTCCAGGTCACGCCTGGCAGCGATCCCACGCGTTTCGCGACCATCGTCGCCGAGCCGCTCGAGCGCGGCTTCGGCCAGACGCTCGGCAACGCGCTGCGCCGCATCCTGCTCTCCTCGCTTCAGGGCGCGGCGGTGCAGTCGGTGCACATCGACGGCGTCCTGCACGAGTTCTCCTCGATCGCGGGCGTGCGTGAGGACGTCACCGACATCGTGCTGAACATCAAGGACATCTCGATCAAGATGCAGGGCGAAGGCCCCAAGCGCATGGTCGTGAAGAAGTCCGGCCCGGGCGTCGTCACCGCCGGCGACATCCAGACCGTCGGCGACGTCGTCGTGCTCAATCCCGACCTGCAGATCTGCACGCTCGACGAGGGCGCCGAGATCCGCATGGAGTTCACGGTCTCGACCGGCAAGGGCTACGTGCCCGCCGAGCGCAACCGTCCCGAGGACGCGCCGATCGGCCTGATCCCGGTCGACAGCCTGTACTCGCCGGTCCGTAAGGTCTCCTACAAGGTCGAGAACACCCGCGAGGGCCAGATCCTCGACTACGACAAGCTGACCATGACGATCGAGACCAACGGCGCGATCACGCCGGATGATTCGGTGGCCTACGCCGCCCGCATCCTGCAGGATCAGCTCAACGTGTTCGTCAATTTCGAAGAGCCGCGCAAGGAAGTCGCCCAGGAGATCATCCCGGACCTCGCCTTCAACCCGGCCTTCCTCAAGAAGGTGGACGAGCTCGAACTGTCGGTGCGTTCGGCCAACTGCCTGAAGAACGACAACATCGTCTACATCGGCGACCTCGTGCAGAAGTCGGAAGCCGAAATGCTCCGCACCCCGAACTTCGGCCGCAAGTCGCTGAACGAGATCAAGGAAGTGCTGGCCCAGATGGGTCTGCATCTCGGCATGGAAGTGCCGGGCTGGCCGCCCGAGAACATCGACGAGCTGGCCAAGCGCTTCGAGGATCACTACTGAGACTTTCCACCATCGTGGCCGGAGCCATCCGGCCGCGATTTTTATTGGGCGAACGCAGGCAGCCCACCTGAGCAACATGTCCGACGAACCGTCGCGGCAGTATTTATGTAAGGACTAGACACATGCGTCACGGCAAGGTTCATCGCAAGCTCAACCGCACCGCCGAGCATCGTCGCGCGATGTTCGCCAACATGTGCGCCGCGCTGATCAAGCACGAGCAGATCGTCACCACGCTGCCGAAGGCGAAGGAGCTCCGTCCGATCGTCGAGAAGCTCGTCACCCTCGGCAAGAAGGGCGGCCTCGCCATGCGCCGCCAGGCCATCTCCGAGATGCGCGACAAGGATCAGGTCAAGAAGCTGTTCGACGTGCTGGCGCCCCGCTACAAGGACCGCCAGGGCGGCTACACCCGCATCATCAAGGCCGGCTTCCGCTACGGCGACAACGCCGCGATGGCCGTGATCGAGTTCGTCGATCGCGACGTCGATGCCAAGGGCCAGGACTCCGGCCCGGTGCAGGAGAAGGAAGCCGAGGCGGCGTAAGCCGGACGGCATGGACTTTGAGAAAGCGGCGCCTTCGGGCGCCGTTTTTGTTTTGGGCTCACGCCTCGGTGACCTGCGATTGCACTCCGCGCAGCGCGCCCGATATCTCCGTCATCATCCATGGAGATATCGCATGAAGATCGACTTGTCGGGCAAGATTGCCCTGGTGACCGGCTCGACCGCCGGCATTGGCCACGCCATCGCCAGGGGCCTTGCCGGTTCCGGCGCCGACGTCGTCATCAACGGGCGCAGCCAGGACAAGGTCGATGCCGCCATGCGCAAGCTGGAGGGCGCGGGCGGAAAGGTCCGTGGCATCGCCGCCGACGTCTCAACCGCCGCGGGCTGCAAGGCGCTCGTCGCGGCTCTGCCCGAGGTCGACATCCTCATCAACAATGCCGGCATCTTCGAGCCGAAGGACTTTTTCGAGATTCCGGACGAGGACTGGACGCGCTTCTTCGAGGTCAATGTGATGAGCGGCGTGCGGCTGTCGCGCGCCTATCTGAAGGGCATGCTGAAGCGCAACTGGGGCCGCATCGTCTTCATCTCTTCGGAGTCCGGACTCAACATTCCCGTCGAGATGATCCATTACGGCATGAGCAAGACGGCCCAGCTCTCCGTCGCGCGCGGCCTTGCGCAACTCACCCGCGGCAGCGGCGTCACCGTCAATTCCGTGCTGCCGGGCCCGACCATGTCGGAGGGCGTCGAGACCTTCGTGAAGGATCTGGCCAAGCAGAACGGCCAGTCGGTGGACGAGGCCGCCGCCAATTTCGTCAAGCAGCACCGCCCGAGTTCGCTGATCCAGCGCTTCGCCAGCGTCGACGAGATCGCCAACATGGTGGTCTATGTCGCCTCGAAGGAGGCCTCCGCCACCAACGGCGCGGCGTTGCGGGCGGAGGGCGGCATCGTCAACACCATCGCCTAGCTGCGGGAGCTGAACCCGGCCGGGCGGCGCGCGTCCGGCTTTGGGTTCGGGGAGCAATCGGCTAAAACAGAGCCGTCATGCTCTGGACCTTCTCGACTCGCGACAAGCGGCGCGTCCGCCTGACCTACGCACGCTGGCGCCGGCGGGCGATCTTCCTGCTCGGCGGCATTGCGGTCGGTGCGGCGGCCGTGGCTCTGGCGCAGGCCGCCGATCTCGCCCAGCAGGCCTTCGCGTTCCTGCTGGCCAAGTCCCGCTACATCGTGCTGGTGATCACGCCGCTCGGCTTCATGCTGTCGGCCTATCTGACCATTCGCCTGTTCCCGAATGCGCAAGGCAGCGGCATCCCGCAGGCGATCGCCGCCCGGCACCTGACCGACCAGGCTGCGCGCGAAAGCCTGGTGTCGATGCGGATCGCGGTCGGCAAGGTGATCCTCACTTTGTTCGGCCTGCTCTGCGGCGGCTCCGTCGGTCGGGAAGGGCCCACCGTCCAGGTCGGCGCGTCCATCATGTTCGCGCTCGGCCGCGTCTCGCCGCGCCGCCAGCCCGGACTGATCCTGGCCGGAGCGGCCGCCGGCGTTGCGGCTGCGTTCAACACGCCGCTGGCCGGCATCGTGTTCGGCATCGAGGAGATGAGCCGTGCCTTCGAGACCCGCACGTCCAGCCTGATCATCGCCGCCGTGATCGCGGCCGGCCTGACGTCATTGGCGCTGGCCGGCAACTACGCCTATTTCGGCAGCAGCGCGATGTCGCTGGCGCGCGGCACCGACTGGCTGGCCGTGCCGGTCTGCGGCGTGATCGGGGGGCTCGCGGGAGGCCTGTTCAGCCGCATCGTCATCGCCACGGCGCGCGGATTCAAGCATCCCATCGGACGCGCGATCAAGGACCATCCGCTCTGGTTCGCCTTCGCCTGCGGTCTCGCCGTCGCCCTCTGCGGCCTGGCCTCGGGCGATACCGTCTACGGCACCGGCTATCAGCAGGTGAAGACGGCGCTCGAGCAGGGCACGCCGCTGCCGCAGGATTTCGGCGTCCTCAAGCTGATGGCGACGACCTTCGCCGCGATCAGCGGCATTCCCGGCGGCATCTTCGCGCCTTCGCTCGCGGTCGGCGCCGGCATCGGCTGCAACGTCGCCGCCTTCTTCCACGAGGCGCCGCTCGGCGCGATCATGCTGCTCGGCATGGTCTCCTATTTCGCCGGCGTGGTGCAGGCGCCGATCACCGCCTTCGTGATCGTCACCGAGATGACCGACAATCACGGCATGGTCGTGCCGTTGATGGCGGCCGCCCTGATCGCGCATCTCGTCTCGCGCGTCGTCTGCGAGGAGGGCATCTATCACGCGCTCGCCAAGGGCTTCATCGAGCGCGCGGAGGAGAAGAACATGCAGAAGACGTCGAAGGCGTAGGGTGGGTTAGCGCAGCGCAACCCACCATCTCCGTCGCGGCCTGCTGGAGTGGGTGGATTGCGCCTTCGGCAAACCCACCCTGCGCAGCGCAACCAAGGCACGAAGCTTCTACCAACCCTCCAGCACGATCTTGCCACGCGACTTGCCGCTCTCCAGCAGCGCGTGGGCGCGCTTGAGATTGGCCGCGTTGATGGTGCCGAAGGTCTGGTCCAGCGTGGTGCGCAGCACGCCCTTGTCGATGAGATCGGCGACGTCGTTCAGCAGATGATGCTGCGCGATCATGTCGGGCGTCTGGAACGAGGAGCGCGTGAACATCGATTCCCAGTGCACCGAGATCGCCTTGCCCTTGAACGTGCTCATGCTGAACTCGGCGGGATCGTCGATCAGGCCGAACCTGCCCTGCGGCGCCATGAGATCGGCGATCGTCTTGTAGTGCTGGTCGGTGAAGGTGAGGCTCGCCACCAGCGCCACCGGCGGCAGCTTCAATTTCTCGATCTGCTCCTTCATCGGCTGGCCGTGGTCGATCACCGCATGCGCGCCGAGATCGCGGCACCACGCTTGCGACTCCGGCCGCGTCGCGGTCGCGAGCACCGTGAGCCCGGTGAGGCGTCGGGCGAGCTGGATCAGGATGGAGCCGACGCCGCCGGCGCCGCCCGTGATCAGCAGCGTGCGCGGATCGACGCTCTTGCCCGGCACCGCGCCGAGCCGGTCGAACAGCAATTCCCAGGCGGTGATGGAGGTGAGGGGGAGTGCGGCGGCCTGCGCGAAGGACAGACTCTTCGGCTTGTTGCCGACGATGCGCTCGTCGACCAGGTGGAATTCGGCGTTGGTGCCCTGGCGCAGGATCGAGCCTGCGTAGAACACTTCATCGCCCGGCTTGAACAGCGTGACCTCGGGGCCGACGGCATCGACCACGCCGGCTGCGTCATAGCCGAGGATCTTCGTCTCGCCCGCGGGCGGGGCGGCGCGCTTGCGCACCTTGTAATCGACCGGATTGGCCGAGATCGCCTTTACGGCCACGCGAATGTCGCGCGCCTTCGGTTCGGGTCTTGCGGTCTCGAAATCGATCAGCGATTCCGCATCCTCGATCGGAAGCGATTTCTTGTAGCCGACGGCCTTCATGGTCTTGTCTCCATCGCATGCAGCAACAACCTGCCGCTTAACTGTCCCGCTGGCGCCAATTTGGCAAGTACTGTAAATTCGGGGATATAGTCCCTGTTTGGATACTATTGGAAAAACACGCATGAAACGGCGCAATCTTGCCCATCGTCCCGGCTGCGCGGTCGAGGCGACGCTGGACCTGATCGACGGCAAGTGGAAGGGCGTGATCCTCTACCATCTGCAGGGCGGCACCCGGCGCTTCGGGGAGCTGCGCCGGCTGATGCCCGGCATCACCCAGCGCATGCTGACCAAGCAGCTGCGGGCGCTGGAGGAAGACAGGCTCGTCATCCGCAAGGTCTATGCCGAAGTGCCGCCGCGCGTGGAGTATTGCCTCTCCGAACTCGGCGAGAGCCTGCGGCCGGTGATCGATATCCTCAAGGCCTGGGGCGAGAGCCACCAACAGAGCCTGTCCTGTGCGCCGCCGCCCGTGGTGGTGAAGAAGCCGAAGCGCGCGGCGTGATGTGTCCAGGGGGGGGCGCATCACTCTCAATGTCGTCCCGGCGCAGGCAGGGACCCATAACCCCAGGCAGCATTGATAGCGCGAGCTGCTGGCTCCGATCTTCGCCAAACTCTTTCCTGTTGTTCGCGGTCCCGGGCTCGCACATTCACGCGCCCGGGACGACCGAGAGGTCAGAACGCGAACTGGGTGCGCATCGCCACCGCGTCGAATTTCGAGCCGACATCCGCTGTCGAGACCGGCGAGGCCTGCCTCGCCACGTTGCCGTGCAGATAGTCCAGCATGAAGCGGACATTGCCGTTGACGTACCAGTTCAGCGCCAGCGTGTAGACGGTCTGGCGCCCGCCGGCGATGCCGTTGGCGGTGGCGAGCTGGTTGTTCAGGTCGATCTGGCTGACGCGGCCGGCGATTTCCCAGGCGCCCCAGCCGCCGCCCTCGAGCGAGAACGGATGCGCCGGCTTGACGCCGTTATAGGCCGCGGTCGCTGCATTGTAGCTGCGGCCTTCGCCGGTCAGCACGTAGCCGGCCTGCGCATAGCCGCCCTGGAACTTCAGGCTGGGCGCGCCCACCAGCGGCACACTGGTGTTGGCGGTGCGATCGACATTGTACCAGAAGTACTCGCCCTGGACGATGAAGGGACCGTAGGTCGCTGCGGCTTCGATGCTGTAGACCTGCGCGCCCGAGACGTTGGCGATCGCGCCGGTCGAGATCAGCGTGGTCGGATCGAGCCGCAATTCCGGGCGATCGCTGAGCGTCAGCGTCTGCGTATTGGCGATCAGATTGCGCGGCGGCTGGATCAGCCACTGCGCATCGGCGCCGATATGCACCGAGTAGTCCTTGCCGCTGATCGGGTTGCCGGCGATACGCGCCACCGCGCCATATTGCTCGGACGTGCCGGCCGGTGCCGCGCTGGAGGCGGAATGGATCGCCCCGGTCGAAGGGCCCGTCACATAGCCGCCGATCCACAGCTGGTCGTTGAACCAGCGCGCGCCCGCCGCGGAACGGAAGTCGCCGGCCGCGATGTTGGTCGCGACGACGCCGGCCGAGGAGCGCTCCATGAACATGACATCGTTGGAACTGGTGGCTTCGTCCATCGTGTAGGGCACGTCCATGATGCCGGCTTCGATCGCCATGCGTCCGCCGAACGGCTTCAGGCCGGTATAGCTGAGATAGGCGTTCTCGACGCCGGAAACGCCGCCGCCCGGCAGAGAGCCGGGCGCTGCGCCGCCAAAGCCGTCCGAGGATCCGCCGAAATCGTAGACCAGCGCGAAGTTCCAGTCGTTGAAGAACTTGCCGGTCACGCCGATACGGGCGCGGCGGACATTCTGGCCGCTGTCGAGCTTCTGCGGCACGGTGGCGGCCGTGTTGGGGCGATAGTCGTAGCCGCCGACGTCCCAGTGCAGGCGGCTGGTGATGGCGACGCAATTGGCCTGATCGGCCGTGCAGATCGTGGGCCGGTTGTTCGGCATGGTCACGACCACGCCGGAGGCCGGCGCCGGGCCCTTGAGCGGGATGGCGGCGTTGGCGTTGGCCACCACCGCCTTTGCCTCCGCTCGCGCTTCGGCCTTGGCTTCAGTCTTGGCTTCGGTTTTCGCCCTCGCGGTGGCGGCCGTGTTCGCGGCTGTCTGGCTCTGGAGGCGATCGAGCTTCTGCTCGAGCAGCTTCAACTGCGCCTTCAGCAGCGCGATCTCCTGTTCGCTGCTGGATGATTGGGCCCGGGCCTGAGACGTTGCCAGCGCGGCGGCAAGACCGAGTGCTGCGGCCGGGATAAGCTTTCGTGTCATGTCGTCGCTCCTGTGGTGGGACTGCATGCATCCCGCTCTGGTTGAAAGCGTAGGCTCGTGGCGTGACGCTAGCGAAACACGAGCAGGGTTCCTGATGATGCAGATTCGCCGCAACCGAATCAGGCCGACGTGAGCTTGGAGGATGAGATTCGTCATGCCAATCCGGAGCGGTACGGAACCCGCGGGGGCCGCCATGACGGGCGGCGGATCGCCTCCCGCGGATGGCGAATAATGCCGGGAACCGGTCTTCTATTGGCCTGCGAACGCGCCTATATTCCTGCGTCTTTTTAAAGAGGTAGGAATGTTTCGACCGATCCGCGCCGCCGTTCTGACGACGATTTGCCTGGCCCTGCTGGGTCGTCCTGATGCTGCTGGCGCCCAGGACCGCCGCGTCCCGTCATCGCAGGCCGAGTTGCGGCTGTCCTATGCGCCGATCGTGCAGCGGGTGCAGCCCGCGGTCGTGAACGTCTATGCGGCCAAGGTCGTGCAGAACCGCAATCCGCTGCTCGACGATCCGATCTTCCGCCGCTTCTTCGGCGTGCCCGGCCAGCAGCCCGATCAGGTGCAGCGCTCGCTCGGCTCCGGCGTGATCGTCGATGCCTCCGGCCTCGTCGTCACCAACGTCCACGTCATCGAGGGCGCCGACCAGGTCAAGGTCTCGCTGTCCGACAAGCGCGAGTTCGAGGCCGAGATCGTGCTGAAGGATCCGCGCACCGATCTCGCCGTGCTTCGGCTGAAGGACACCAAGGAAAAATTCCCCGCCCTTGAATTCACCAATTCGGACGAGCTGATGGTCGGCGACGTCGTGATGGCGATCGGCAATCCCTTCGGCGTCGGCCAGACCGTGACCCACGGCATCATCTCGGCGCTGGCGCGAACCCAGGTCGGCATCACCGACTACCAGTTCTTCATCCAGACCGATGCCGCGATCAATCCCGGTAATTCCGGCGGCGCGCTGGTCGACATGAATGGCCGGCTGGCCGGCATCAACACCGCGATCTATTCCCGCTCCGGCGGCTCGCAGGGCATCGGCTTCGCGATTCCCGCCAACATGGTCCGCGTCGTCGTCGCCTCCGCCAAGAGCGGCGGCAAGGCGGTGAAGCGTCCGTGGCTCGGCGCGAAACTGCAGGCCGTGACGCCCGACATCGCCGAGAGCCTCGGCCTGCGTTCGCCGACCGGCGCGCTGGTCGCCAGCGTCGTGCCGAACGGCCCTGCCGCGAAGGCCGGCCTGAAATCGTCCGACCTCATCACCGGCATCGACGGCCAGACCGTCGATGATCCCAACGCCTTCGACTATCGCTTTGCCACGCGTCCGCTCGGCGGCACCGCGCAGATCGACGTGCAGCGCGGAAGCAAGCCGCTCAAGCTGACGATCGCGCTGGAGACCGCGCCCGACACCGGCCGCAACGAACTCGTCGTTACCGCACGCTCGCCGTTCCAGGGCGCCAAGGTCTCGACCATCACGCCCGCGCTGGCGGACGAATTGCGTCTGGACGCCGATACCGAGGGCGTCGTCATCACCGATCTCGGCGGCGACAGCGCGGCCGCCAATGTCGGCTTCCAGAAGGGCGACATCATCCTCGCCGTCAACAATCAGAAGATCAGCAGGACCGGCGATCTCGAGCGTGCCACCAGCGAGCGCCAGCGCATCTGGCGCATCACGCTGGTGCGCGGCGGCCAGCAGATCAACGTCACGCTGGGCGGATGAGCTCGAAACGGCCACAGCCGACGCCCAATCTCTTCGCCGCGGCGGGGCTCGAGCACGAGGCGCCGCATCCGCTGCCGGACCGGTTGCGCCCCCGCGCGCTCTCCGAAGTCGTGGGCCAGGATCACATCCTCGGTCCCGACGGTGCGCTGACGCGCATGCTGGAAACGCGCACGCTGGGTTCGCTGGTGTTCTGGGGGCCTCCCGGCACCGGCAAGACCACGGTGGCGCGCCTCCTGGCCTATGCGACCGACCTGCATTTCGAGCAGATTTCCGCCGTGTTCTCCGGGGTCGCCGACCTGAAGAAGGCGTTCGATGCGGCGCGCGCCCGTCGCGAGATGGGCAAGGGCACGCTCCTGTTCGTCGACGAGGTGCATCGCTTCAACCGCGCCCAGCAGGATTCGTTTCTGCCCGTGATGGAAGACGGCACGGTGGTGATGGTCGGAGCCACCACCGAAAATCCATCCTTCGAGCTCAACGCGGCGCTCCTGTCGCGCGCCCGCGTGCTGGTGTTCCGTTCGCTCGATGCGGCCGCCATCGAGAAGCTGTTCGCCCATGCCGAGGCGGTGGAGGGCAGGAAGCTGCCGCTCGATGACGAGGCGCGCGCCGTGCTGGTGCGCATGGCCGACGGCGATGGCCGTGCGTCGCTGACGCTCGCCGAAGAGGTCTGGCGTTCGGCGCGGGCAGACGAGATCTTCAATGCGGCTCAGTTGCAGGACATCCTGCAGCGCCGTGCGCCGATCTACGACAAGTCGGCCGACGGCCATTACAACCTGATCTCGGCGCTGCATAAATCGGTGCGCGGCTCCGATCCCGACGCCGCGCTGTATTATCTCTGCCGCATGCTCGATGCCGGCGAGGACCCGCTGTTTCTGGCCCGCCGCGTCGTGCGCATGGCGGTGGAGGACATCGGGCTTGCCGACCCGCAAGGGCTCGTCATCGCCAATGCCGCCAAGGACGCCTTCGACTTCCTCGGCCATCCCGAGGGCGAACTCGCGATCGCGCAGGCGGTGGTCTATCTCGCCACGGCGCCGAAATCGAACGCGGTCTACACCGCCTTCAAGGCCGCGATGCAGACGGCGAAACACGCCGGCTCGCTGCTGCCGCCAAAACACATCCTCAATTCGCCGACCAAGCTGATGAAGTCGGAAGGCTACGGCGCGGCCTACGAATATGACCACGACACGCCGGACGCCTTTTCCGGCCAGGACTATTTTCCGGAAAGCCTGGGCCGCCAGACCTTCTACGACCCGCCCGAACGCGGCTTCGAGCGCGAGATCCGGAAGCGGCTGGATTACTGGGCCAAGCTGCGCAAGGAGCGGGGCGGCTGAGGCCAAGATCGCCATTTCGTCGTGACGCATGGGCGCTTTTGGGCTAGGCAGTCACGTATGAGCCGCCGCATCAAGAGAATGAACCCGAAGCCCCGCTCCCGCGACGAGCGGGAGGACGCGCGTCCGCATCAGGCGCGCGGCGCGAAGAAGGCCGGACCGCGGCCGGGCGGCAAGCCCGGTGCGAAACCTCCCCGATTTGCCTCCGACCGACCCGAGCGGCGCGTGGCCAAGGCCGCTCCGCCGGAAAGGCCGGCGCCAGAAAAGCCCGTCGAGGCCCTGTTGCCGACCAAGGTGCAGACCGTCAAGGTGACGGCCGATGAGAACAACATGCGCGTCGATCGTTTCCTCGAGGCGCGTTTCCCGGGACTGTCGTTCTCGCACATCCAGCGCGTCGTCCGCAAAGGCGAGCTGCGCGTCGACGGCAAGCGCGTCGACAGCAAGGACAGGCTGGAGGAGGGGCAGAGCGTCCGCATTCCGCCGCTCAAGATCGACGCGCCGAAGGTCGCGGGCGAGCTGTCGGAAGCTGCGCAGAAGACGCTCAAGGCGCTCAAGGAGATGACGATCTACGAGGACGACGACGTCCTCGTGCTGAACAAGCCCGCCGGCCTTGCCGTGCAGGGCGGCTCGGGCATGACGCGGCATATCGACCAGATGCTGGAAGTGATGCGCGACGCCAAGGGCCAGAAGCCGCGGCTCGTGCACCGCATCGATCGCGAGACCTCGGGCTGCCTGCTTGTCGCCAAGACGCGCTTTGCCGCCTCGCATCTGACCGGCGCGTTCCGCTCGCGCTCGGCGCGCAAGGTCTATTGGGCGCTGGTGCCCGGTCTGCCCAAGCCGAAGCAGGGCCGCATCTCGACCTTCCTCGCCAAGGAGGAGAGCGAGGACGACACCATCATGCGCATCGCCCAGCATGGCGACGAGGGCGCGAGCCACGCGGTCACGTACTACGCGGTGGTCGAGACCGCCGGCAACAAGCTGACCTGGGTGTCGCTGAAGCCGGTGACGGGGCGCACCCACCAGCTGCGCGCCCACATGGCCCATATCGGCCATCCCATCGTCGGCGATCCCAAATATTTCAACATCGAGAACTGGCAGCTGCCGGGCGGCCTGCAGAACCGGCTGCATCTGCTCGCCCGCCGCATCGTCATCCCGCATCCGCGCGGCGGCGTGATCGACGCCACCGCGCCG
>CAYREH010000084.1:0-21949 GCA_964423245.1 uncultured Bradyrhizobium sp.
GCGTGGCCCTTGATCTCGTAATGGCCGGGCACGCATTTGTAGCGCTCGAGGCGCCAGTTGGCGTGGTAGATCGGGTGCTCGCCCATCCATTTCGCGAGCGGGGCCTGGGCGCCGACCGCGCATTGCATCATCGAAATCTCGGGCGTCATGTTGCTGTCGGTCACGATTTCCTCGACGCAACTGCCGGAGGCAGCTGTTCCAAGCCGGCAGAGCACGGCGACGACGGTCACGAACATTCCTGTCACCTCATTGGCAGTTGTTGACCATGTGGACGATGCAAGCGGAGTGCCAGAGCCATCGGCCCGGCGGGCGGAATCCGGCAGCACCGTCCGGTCCCATTGGACGATTCGGACCGTAAAAATGGTCTTCGATTCGGGGGCCGGGCAATTACGGGGGCAGCGATGACCGATTGTGAGGGCAGCACCGCGGCAATGGGCCCTTCACAGGGCCGCTCCAGCCGATAGGCTCAGCTTCGCGCGGATGCCCGCCGGAAGAGCGGCACCGCGACGGCAGCGATGGAAACGCGAGGGCATCCCATGACGACACGACCGACCGGCGTGATTCCGCCGATGACGACGCCGTTCCGCAAGGACGGGGAAATCGATTTCAAACTGGTGGCCCCCCAGGTCGACTGGCTGATCGGCGCCGGCGCCCATGGCGTCGCGGCCGGCGGCTCGACCGGCGAGGGTCACACGCTCGACCACGAGGAATATCGCGACCTGATGGCCGCGACCGTCGAGGCGGTGAAGGGGCGCATTCCCGTGATCGCCGGCATCATCGTGGATTCCACGCGCGATGCGATCCGCCGCGGCCGGCTGGTGCGCGACATGAACGTCGCCGCACTCCAGGTGACGCCGGTGCACTATCTGTTCAAGCCGGACGACGAGGCGATGGTGGCGCATTTCCGCGCCATGGCGGACGAGACCGGCATGCCGATCATCATCTACAACGTCGTACCCTGGTCGTATCTGTCGCCGGCGCTCCTGACGCGGATCATGACGGAGGTGCCGCTGGTCGTCGGCGTCAAGCAGAGCGCCGGCGATCTCAAGCTGTTCGCCGACCTGATGATGATGGCGCCCGACAAGCTGATCTACAGCGCGGTCGATGCCCTGATGTATCCGTCCTACACGCTCGGCGCATGCGGCTCGATCGCGGCGATCCTGACCGCGGCGCCGCATGCCTCGGTGGCATTGTGGGATGCGGTGAAGGCGAACGATCATCCGCGTGCGCTCGACCTGCACAAGAAGCTGCTGACGCTGTGGAACGCGATCATCGCCGACAATCTGCCGGCCTGCACGCGCTACGCCCAGACGCTGCAGGGCCTGCCGAGGACGTATCCGCGTGCGCCGATGCCGGAGGCCTCTCCCGCGCAGCAGGCGGCCACACGCAAGGCGCTGGCGGCCCTCGGCGCCTTGACCGGCGCGCATGTCGAGGCCGCGGAATAATCCGCCCGCCGAAATTGCAAGGACGACCATGGCAGCGCCGATCCGCTTTGTCCTGCGGATGTGGCGCTGCTACAGTTTGGGCGCGGCCGGATCAGGCGGCGCGGCGACGAAGAAACAGACCGACAAGGGGAGGGGCCGAAGTCCCATGAAGGATTTTGCAGGAAAGATCGCGGTCATCACCGGCGGCGGCACGGGCATGGGGCGCGAACTGGCGCGGCAGCTGGTGGCCGAAGGCTGCAATGTCGCGATGTGCGACGTCTCGGAAGCGGCCATGGCCGAAACCAAACGGCTGTGCGAGGTCGAGAAGCTGCCGCAGGGTCTGCGCGTGACGACGCATGTCGCCGACGTCTCGATCGAGGATCACCTCAAGCGCTTCCGCGACGAACTCGCCGAGCAGCAGAAGACCGACCGCATCCATCTGTTGTTCAACAATGCCGGGATCGGCGGCGGCGGCAGTCTGTTCACCAACACGCGCGAGCAGTGGGAGCGCACCTTCAACATCTGCTGGGGCGGGGTCTATCTCGGCGTGCGCACTTTCCTGCCGATGCTGGTCGCGGCCGATGAGGCCCACATCGTCAACACCGCCAGCGTCAACGGCTTCTGGGCCTCGATCGGCATGAACAACGCGCACACGGCCTATAGCTCGGCCAAGTTCGCGGTGAAGGGATTTACCGAAGCTCTGATCAACGATCTCCGCCTCCACGCGCCGCACGTCAAATGTTCGGTGGTGATGCCCGGCCACATCGGCACCTCCATCGTCTCCAACTCGCGCAAGGTGCAGAGCTCCGACGGCTCCGAGCGGCTCAATGCCGACGAGGTGGCGCTGACCCGCAAGCGCATGGTGGCGGCCGGCGTGCCGGATGCCGAGAAGATGTCGGACGAGGACATCCAGGCGGTATTCGCCGAACGCGCCCGCAGCTTCCTCGAGGACGCGCCGACCACGGCGGCCCAGGCGGCGAAGATCATTCTCGACGGGGTAAAGGCCGAGCGGTGGCGCATTCTGGTCGGCGAGGATGCCCATCGTCTGGACGAGCGCGTCCGGGCGACGCCGGAACAGGCCTATGACCGCGCCTTCTACGAAAGCTTCACGCAGGAGGTCGGCTGGCGGCTCGGCTGAGCCAACCAGGCGACACTAAATAGGCATGACGGTCGTCATCGCAAGATGTTCGACCGTCCCATCTGCAGCGCTCCCGAAGGCGTGATCCGCCTGTATCGGGCCTTCGCACGTCACGCATGCGTGATGCGTTGCGTTCAAGCGATGTTGATCTCGAAGAGGCGGCGTTCAGCTGTGCGTCAGCTTGGTTGTTGAACTGAAATCGTTTACCCAATCAAGCTCGCACAACCCATGGCGTAGCTTCCGATGATACCCGCCTGCCTTTCCGATGACTGGATCCCGTGCCCGGAGCGGGAGGATGTCTCCGCGGAATTCACCCGCCTGTTGACCGCCGCCCAGGAGGGCGGGGCCACCATCGCCGAGTGCCTGATGATCGCCCGTCAGCTGAAGAGCGGCGACGAGACCTCCTGGCACCGCGAATGGAAGAAGCTGGCGGAGATCAACCGGCAGCGTGCCGAAGCCGCCTTCGCCGCAGGCCATCGCGCCAGCGCGCAACGCAACTGGCTGCGCGCGATGAACTATTACGGCGCCGCCGGAATGCCGCTCGATCCGGCCGATGACCGGCGCTGGATCACGGTGCTGGCAATGCAGGACTGCGCGCGCCGCTCCCTCGCGGCCCGCACGCCCGCCGGCGAGGCCGTGACGATCCCGTGGATCGAGGGCCATGCGCTGCAGGGCTACTTCCTGCCCGCGCCGCCGTCCGGCGGACCCGCGCCAACCGTGATCTGCGTCGGCGAGCCCGGGCATCGCAAGGAGGAATTCCTGTTCAAGCTCGCGCCGCATGCGCGCGAGCGCGGGCTGTCGATGCTGGCGCTCGACCTGCTCGGCGACCGGCGCGACGATTTCGCCGATCAGCTGCTGCAGCGCCGCGACCTGGAGAGCGCGATCGGCAGCGTGATGGATTATCTGGAGACGCGCGCCGACGTCGACTTCGATCGCGTCGCGATCGTGGCGGACGGCTGGGCGTCCTCGTTCGTGGCGCGCGCGGTGCTGCAGGAGCCGCGGCTCGCCGCTGCGGTTTGCGACGGCGGGCTGTGGGATCTGCAGGAGCGCTCGTTCTTCGCCAGCCGCTTTGCCAGGAGCGAACTCGGCATCGTTCCGGTCCCGCATGCGCCGCTGATGGCGTCCAGCGCCGATTGCCCGGTCCTGATCACGCTCGGGGAGGACGGCTGGCTCAAGGCCGATCGCGCCCGCCAGATCGTGGAGAAGTCGCGGCCCGGCAGCTCCGATATCGTGCTGAAGGTGTTTTCCGCCGCGGAAACCGGCGCGGCCCAGTCCCATGCGGACAATCCGAGCCTCGCCAACGAATACATCTTCGACTGGCTGGAGTCCCGGCTCGGCGCCGCCGCTCAGGCCATCTGACCTCCGTCTCCCAACGTCGCGGCGGGGACGGGCGTCAGAAGTCGAGAGAGAGCCTGACGCAGGCCTTTTCCAGCCGGTTCTTCAGCGTGGCGAGCTTGGTCGTGAATTCGCTGAGCTCGTCCTCGTCGAACTCCTGAAACACGAATTCGCGAATCGTCTTGTACTGCTCGTTCAGGCTGGCGATGTGCTTCTGGGTCTTGTCCACCAGCGACAGGCGGACCACGCGGGCGTCGGTCGGCGAGGGACGGCGCCGGAGCAGGCCCTTCTTCTCCAGCAGCTTGGACTGGGTGGTGACGAAGGAGGGATCGACATGCAGCAGCTTGGAGACCACGTTGACGGGGACGCCGTCGTCCTTGTCGAGGTCGGAAATGGCCATCAGGATCAGCCATTGCGGTCCGCTGATCCCGAGCGTCCGCGCCCAGAACTGACGGAGCTCCTCCAGGTACATGTTGATCGACGAGATCTCCCAGGTGAAACGCCTGATGATATCGAGATTCCCGGTGGAGCGGAGGCGCGCTCCTTCTTTCCTCGTCGTGGACACAGCGTTACTCCCGTGAGCGTCAATTCTTCCGGCTGATGTCGCGAAGGCCCATCCTCCACGCAACTCTGCTCCGACGCAAGTGCAGGGCAGGGTTATTTTGTCACGAAAATTAGAAAGATGATTCGATCAGCAATCTGGCGCCCAAAGTGTGGCGCGGGAGGCACAGGTTTGTCGCAATCAGTAAGCTGATCTAATAAAGTATTTTAATTAGCAGAATGGAACAGGCATATTCGCCGGCGACGGTGGGGGGTTCTCGATCGTCCCGTTCAGGTGGTTCGCTCAGATCCCACGCGTCCGACGACGGATGCGTCCGACAGCGCGAATCGGCCGGGCGGCCTTGGAGAAGCGGGGATCTGGGGGACCGCGACGGTCCGTTCCCGCGAAATTTGGAGGTTTCAAATGAGAGTGGTGAAGAGCCTTTTGCTCGGCACTGCGGCGGGTCTGATCGCCGTCGGTGGAGCCCAGGCGGCCGATCTTCCGGTCAAGGCGAAGGCGGTCGAATACGTGAAGATCTGCACGCTCTACGGTGCGGGCTTCTACTACATCCCCGGCAGCGACACCTGCATCAAGCTCGGCGGCTATCTGCGTGCCGAAGTCGCGCTCAATGCCGGCGGCAATTACAGTGCGCAGTACAACGGCGTGTTCGCGGCCAACAACCGCCTGACCAACTATTATTCGATGCGCGCCCGTGAAGATCTCAACATCGACACGCGCACCGCCACCGAATACGGCGTGGTCCGCACCTATTTCGATGCGGTGTTCACCTGGACCACCGGCAACTATGGCGGCACCGGTTCGGGCACCGGCGCGACCCAGTACAGCGGCACGATCGGCCTCAACGCGGCCGGCACCGGCCTCACCGGTTCGAGCGGCGGCAACGTCAACGGCACCGACGGCAACATCTCGGGTGGCTCGCTCGGCGTCTACTACGCCTTCATCCAGTTCGCCGGCTTCACGCTCGGCAAGGCGGTGTCGCAGTTCGACGCGCCCTGGATCAACTATCCCGGCAACAATTTCGACCAGCTGGTCGGCGGCAGCGGCACCACCAACGGCGTTCCGCAGATCACCTACACGGCCGATTTCGGCCAGGGCGTGACGGCGACGTTCTCGGCGCAGGATCAGACGCAGATCTTCCAGACCAATTTGTGGAATGTCGCGGGCATGTCGACCACCGGCGTGCTCGGCGGCGCCTACGGCTCGAACGACCTCGCCGGCAGCCGCTCGCCCGATCTGGTCGGAGCGATCCGTGTCGACCAGGCCTGGGGCCTGTTCCAGGCCTCGGTTGCCGCGCACGACAACCATGTCGGCTATTACGGTGCCACCGAAGCCACCGGTCATCCCGAAGACAAATGGGGCTGGGCCGTCCAGCTCGCTCTGTCGATCAAGAACATCCCGACCGGCGCCGGCGACGTGATCAACATCTCGGGCGTCTATACCGACGGTGCGAGCCGCTACAACTTCCAGGAGCTGGCGGCGACCAGCTACTCGATGTTCGGCAGCTCGAACGCCGCCTATCAGAGCATCGGCTTTGCCGGTGTGTCCGATGCGGTGTTTGCCCCGGGCGGCCAGCTCGAGCTGACCAAGACCTACGGCTTCCGCGGCGCCTACACCCACAATTGGAGCCCGACCTGGAACTCCGCGCTGTATGGTGCGTGGGCTGCGGTCAATTACAGCGGCACGGCCAAGGGCCTGATCTGCGGCAGCGCCGCGTTCGCCACCCTGACCGGCACCTGCAACCCGGACTTCAACATCGGGCAGATCGGCGTGATCACCCGCTGGACGCCGGTGAAGAACCTGACCTTCTCGGCCGACTTCACCTACAGCCATCTCGACCAGAAGTATTCGGGAACGCTGACCACCGGGGCGCTCACCGGCGTCGCCAAGCCGGCGGCGACGTATGAGCTGAAGGACCAGGACACCTACAGCCTGCTGCTGCGCGCCCAGCGCAACTGGTAAGCCTTTCGTTCCTGCATGAGAGAGAAGCCCCGGCGGGACTCCGCCGGGGCTTTTTGCGGGTCTATGCTGGCCTGTTCACGCCTGCAGGCGATGAAGACGAGCCATGCGATTCGGAGGCGTCAGACTTATTTACTTACCTGAGTTGATCAGCTATCTAGCTTGCAGCCGATTTCGCAACAAGCGGCTCTTAGCTTCACGCTAAGCCTCCAGAAACCTCCGGTAGTGCCCTGCCGGAGGTTTTTCTGTTGGGGCATGGCGTTGCGGTCTCTCAATAGCCGCGCGCCAGGCGAGGGCGCGGGCTCGGCTTGTAGGCGAGCCGGCTGTGGCCGCTGCAATAGGGCTGGCCCTCCGGCGCGGTGTTGCCGCAGAAGCAGAAATCCTCCGCGCCCGGCGTCGAGATCGGCCAGCGGCAGCGATTGTCGGACAGCTCCAGCAGCGAACAGCGATTGCCGGCGTCGATCGGTCCCGATGTCGCCGCCGCATCGGTCTCGCCATAGATCGTGGCGAGCATTTCGTATTGCAGGCGCGGTACGGCCTTGCGGGCGCGGGGGGCCGCGTGCCCCTTGTCGCAGACCTGGCGGTCGTCGACGGTGCGGCCGCGCGTCAGGTTGAGGCGGGAGAGTTTGCCGATCACGGCGTTGCGGCTGACGCCGATGTCGGCCGCGATCTCGCGGCAGGACAGGCCGGCCTCGAAGTGCCGTTTCAGAAGGTCGATGCGTTCGTCGGTCCAGGTGGGTGAGAGAGCAGGCATGTGTGACGTCCCAGGTTGCAGATGTCGGCCATCCGCATCGCGAGATCCGTCCGCCTCACGTCGGTCACGTGCTCACGTTCGTCCGTTGTCGCGAATCGACAGAAGCCCGTCCTTGATGGCGAGACGGATGCCTTCCTCGATCAAAGTCCGTGCGACGCCGGGAACGCTGGTGCCGTGGGTGCCCTGTCTCACCAGTTTTTCCAGGTAAGTGATGGTCGAGAGCGCCAGGGTGACGGGAATGCGGTCAGTCTCGGCTTTTTCGGTGGCCATGGCCTGAACGCTAGCCTCATACACGGGTACAGAAAAGTAACGATTAAGACTCTATTTAGTTTTGGGGGGCGAAGTCAAATCCGCCCGGGATGGCGCAATTATCCCATTGAAAAAATTATGAAAAATTCGCGCGACGGTGCGCGACCCCGAGGAGCGGGGCCGCGTCGGTCGCACAGACAGGCAGGACGAGCCGGGGCTCAGCCGTGCACGATCGCCTTTTCGATCATGCAATGGATGCCCTTGGCGCCGTTGACGGTCTGCGTGACCCTGAGGTCGGCGGCGAGGCTGCAGAGCATGTAGGCGTCCTCGCGCGACAGGCCTCGCAACTCGCCGAGCAGCGCGATCATGTCGCGCAGCGCCCGCACCGCGCACTGGTCGAGGTCGGGGTCCATCGCCATCGTCATGTAGTGCGTCGCCGTTTCGGCACGGGGATAGTCGAAGGTGAGATCCTTGCGCAGCGTCAGGCGAAAGCGGCCCTGCAGCGCGGTCTCGATCGCGGTGACGCAGACCTCGCCGTCGCCCTGCACGCCATGGCCGTCGCCGCAGGAGAACAGCGCGCCCGGCACGAACACCGGCAGATACAGCGTCGCGCCGGCGCCGAGCTCCTTGTTGTCGAGATTGCCGCCCATCGCGCGCGGGATCAGCGAGGAGATGCGGCCCCAGGCCGGCGGCGGCGCCACGCCCATCACGCCGAAGAACGGCTTCAGCGGCAGGTCGAGGCCCCAGGGCATCCGTCCGACCATCCGCGCGCGGTCGAGCGGGATGTTGACAATGCGCGTCTCGTGGAAGTCGTCGGGCAGGGTGCCCGACAGCGGCTTGATCATGTTCCAGCCCCAGTCCTGCCGCAGCTGCACGTCGAGAATCTCGACCGCGAGCACGTCACCGGGCTCGGCGCCCTTCACGGCGACGGGGCCGGTGAGGATGTGGCCCGGCAGCATGCGCTCGTTCTTGGCGTGGACCTCGTCCATTTCCGGCGGAACGTGAAACCGGCTGCGGTCGGGCAGCATGTCCGGGCCGCCGCTGATGGTATCGATCGTCACCTCGTCGCCGCTGTCGATCGTCAGCACCGGCTTGAGCGCGGCTTCGAAGAATCCCCAATGGCAGGTGGCCGGGCTGGAATCCAGGTGGTGATGGGTCATGGGCGCGCTGCCTTTGCTGTGTCGCCGGGCTTGACCGGGCGATCGATCCTCTTCCAAGAAGCTTTGGTGAGATGGCAGGGCCGGTCAAGTCCGGCGGTGCCGGACACATCCATTCCAGCGAGGCTTCCCCTGCTCTTCGTGCTCTCCAAGACGATCGGAACGGCGCTTCTGCCGATCAATCTCCTGGTCGAACTCGGCATCATCTCGCTGGTGCTGATGGCGACGCGCTTTGCGGCGCTCGGCCGCAAGCTCGCCGCCGTCACGCTGCTGGTGCTGGCGCTCGCGGCGTTCTCGCCGCTCGGCAACCTGCTGCTCTATCCGCTGGAGTCGCGTTTTCCGGCCTGGGACGCCTCGCGCGGCGCGCCCGACGGCATCATCGTGCTCGGCGGCTCCGTCGACACCGATCTGTCGAAGGCGCACAACACGCCGGTCGTGCGGAACGCCGCCGACCGCATGCTGGCGCCGGCCGAACTCGCGCGCCGCTATCCGAACGCGCGCATCGTCTTCACCGGCGGCAGCGCGAACCTCGTGGCCAATGACGCCAGGGAGGCCGATTACTCCGTGCCCATCCTCGAAAATCTCGGCATTCCCAGGACGCGGCTGATCGTGGAGCGCAATTCCCGCAACACCTTCGAGAACGCGGTGTTCACGAAGGAACTGGTGCAGCCGAAACATGGGGAGCGCTGGCTGCTCGTCACCTCGGCCTTCCACATGCCGCGTTCGATGGGCATCTTCCGCAAGGCGGGGTTCGAGGTCGAGGCCTATCCGGTCGACTGGCGCATGGGCGGGCGCGAGGATCTGTGGTCCTTCACCAACATGGCCGCCGAAGGGCTCGGCAGGACCGAAATCGCCATGCGCGAATGGATCGGGCTCGTGGCCTACCGCCTGATGGGCCGGACCGGCGAGTTGCTTCCGGGGCCCGCGAAAGACTAGAGTCCGCCGGCAGTCACAGAGCTGCCCGACGACAACAGGCGCGCGATCGCCGCACCGGAGGATTCCATGCAACAGCACAGCGCAGACAGACCAGACCTTGCCGGCCTCGTCGCCGATCTCAACAGCCTGTTGCGTCTGAAGACGACGGTCATCGGCATGAAGCTGTTCGCGCGGGCCGCCGACATGGAGGCGATCCCGAAGATCCGGCGGCCGAACGCCATCCACACCACCGACCAGATCGTCAGCATGGCGGCGCGGCTTGGCTGGACCGTCGGCATCACCGCGAACGATCTGGTCGGCGCGCAATGCCGCGCCGTGATCGGGCTGGCGCCGCAGGACGACACATGGCTGTCGGGCAAGAACTATGTCGGCGTGTGGCACGGCACGCCTGAGGACGCCCGCAAGCGCCAGGAGGCGCTCGATGTGGTGCCGTTCGGCCAGTATGAGGCGCTGGCGGTCAGCCCGCTCGCGAGCGGTCGGCTCGACCCGCCGGACATCTGCCTCGTCTATGCGACGCCGGGGCAGATGATCATCCTGATCAATGGGCTGCAATATACCGGCTACAGGAAGTTCGAATGGGGCGTGGTCGGCGAAACCGCCTGCGCCGATTCCTGGGGGCGGACGCTGAAAACGGGCGAGCCCAGCCTGTCCTTGCCATGCTATGCCGAACGGCGCTATGGCGGCGTGCCGGACGAGGAGATGCTGATGGCCCTGAAGCCGTCGCATCTTGCCAAGGCGATCGAGGGGATGAAGGCGCTGGCGAAGAACGGCCTGCGCTATCCGATCCCTCCTTACGGGATTCAGAGCGACGTCCGTGCCGGCATGGGCGTGAGTTACGCGAAGACATAAAGGCCGATCATGAGCTCAGCAAAACTCGACATCGTCGTCTATGGCGCGACCGGTTTCACCGGCCAGCTCGTCGCCGAATATCTGGCGACGCACTACAAGGGCGATGCGTCCCTGAAGTGGGCGATGGCCGGCCGCAGCCTCGACAAGCTGAAGGCCGTGCGCGAGGAGATCGGCGCGCCGGCGGAGACGCCGCTGATCGTGGCCGATGCCTCCGACGAGGCCTCGCTGAAGGCGATGGTGGCGCAGACCAGGTCGGTGATCACGACGGTCGGGCCGTACCAGTTCTATGGCGAGCCGCTGCTGGCGGCCTGCGTCGCCGCCGGTACCGATTATTTCGATCTCTGCGGCGAGCCGGTGTGGATGCGGCAGATGATCGACAAATACGAGGCCGCGGCGAAGGCGAGCGGCGCACGCATCATGTTCTCCTGCGGCTACGATTCCGTGCCGTTCGAACTCGGGACCTTCTTCGTCCAGGAGGAGGCCAAGCGCGTGTTCGGCGCGCCGGTCGCGCGCGTCAAGGGCCGCGTCCGCGACATGCGCGGCACGCTGTCGGGCGGTACCGCGCTGAGCGCCAAGGCGACCTTCGATGCGGTCGCCAAGGACCTCAGCCTCGTCGCCATCCTCAACGATCATTTCGCGCTGACGCCCGGCTTCACCGGACCGAAGCAGCCGAAAGGCAACAAGCCGATCGTCGAGGAGGACCTGCAATCCTGGGCGGCGCCGTTCATGATGGCGCTGATCAACACCCGCAACGTCCATCGCTCCAACATGCTGATGGGCTTCCCCTACGGCAAGGATTTCGTCTACGACGAGATGGTCCTGACCGGCCCGGGCGAGAAGGGCGAGGCCAACGCCAAGCGCGTGATGGCGGCGAACGCCGAGAAGACCGGACCGAACGCACCCAAGCCGGGCGAGGGCCCGTCGAAGGAACAGCGCGAGAAGGGCCTGTTCAACCTGCTCTATGTCGCGATCGCGCCCGACGGCCGCATGGTCCGCGCCGGCGTCACCGGCGACCGCGATCCCGGCTACGGTTCAACCTCGAAGATGATCTCCGAATGCGCCGTCTGCCTGCTGCGCGATGCGGCGGAGGTGAAGGGCGGCATCTGGACGCCGGGGGCAGCGATGCAGCACAGGCTGATCAAGCGGCTGGTCGATCACGCGGGGCTGACGTTCACGGTGGAGAGCTAGTCGGAAGCCTCGTCGCCGGTCCTGACCCTGTACATCTGCGCGGCGACGAACATGCCCCACATCGCGCCGAGCATCATCCAGAAGTGGCGCCAGTGGTCGGTGTCGATCACGAAGCTTTCGCCGACGGTGCCGATGAACGCCGAGAAGATCGCGAGATAGGCGCGCTGCCAGGGCACGCGGACGAAAATGTGCCTGAAGCCCATGATGACGGTGGTGAAGACCAGCGCGGGATAGCACACGCCGGAGAGCCAGCCGCCGGACATGAAGGCGTTCAGGTAGGAATTGTGGGTGTCTTCCGGGAAGAAGCGGTGGAACTGGAGGGGGCCGATGCCGAAGGGCAGGTCGAGTGCCATCTCCGCGCCGAGGATGTGCCGGCCGAACCGGCCGAAGCGGCCCTCGTCGTAGCTCTGGTCGAAGCTGGCGCGCTGCCTGAACATCTCGGCGATGGAATCGATCGACAGCAGCACCGCGACCAGCGCCAGCGCCAGCACCGCGGCGACCAGCGCCATCACGATGATGCGTGAGCGCTGCGAATTGGTGCGGCTGGTCAGCACCATCAGCGCCAGCATGAAGGCCGATGTCAGCACCAGGCCGCCCCAGGCGGCGCGCGAGAAGGCGAGCAGGATCGCCAGCGCCATGACGCAGAAGGCGACGACGTTTCGCAGCGACCTGCCGAGCTTGTCCGAGACCACGCTCTGCAGCGAGAACAGTGCCGGCAGGATCAGGAACGCGCCGAGCACGTTGGGATCCTTGAAGGTGCCGCGCGCCCGTCCGTAGAGCGTCAGCAGGTCGTTGCCTCCAGGCACGAGGTGGAGATAGCCCGCGATCGCCGCGAGCGAGGCGATCATCGCGCCGGCCACGAGGCCGCGGCGCAGCATGTCGAGCCGGGCCGCCGTGTCCTCCGAGATCACCATGGCGAAGAACATCACGGTGACGGCCATGTACCAGGACGTCGCGATCCAGGTCGCGACCGTGGACTGGTCCAGCAGCGGGATCGCGCTGATCGTGTAGCCGGTGTTGAGCAAGACCAGCATCAGCACCAGCGGCATCAGGGCGAGCTTCAGCCGAAGGCCGGTGGCGAAGAAGGCGACGGTGGCGAGCAGCGTCACGATCTCATAGGGGCTCGGCTCGATGAAGACGATCGCGCCGGAGGCCCCGACCAGCCACACCAGCGCGCGTTGCAGCGCCAGCACGCGAGGCGCCGCCAGCCCTTTTGGCGCGGCCGGTCCGGCTGCAGTCACTCCACCGGCTGTCGCCGCATACGCCATCACACGCTCACGCTACGCTTACGCACCTGCTCCGCCACACAAGACCGTCACCGTCCGGCCGAGCCGGAGCATGACGGAGAAACCCGGATCAATACGCGTTCTCGTTCTTGGTCAGCAGCGAGATCGGCGTCTTCAGCAGAATGACGAGGTCGAACAGCACCGACCAGTTCTCGATGTAATAGAGATCGAACTCGACGCGCTTCTGGATCTTTTCCTGATTGTCGATCTCGCCGCGCCAGCCATTGACCTGGGCCCAGCCGGTGATGCCGGGCTTGACGCGGTGACGGGCGAAATAGCCGTCGACGGCCTCGTCGAACAGCCGGCTCTGCAGCTTGCCCTGAACCGCGTGCGGCCGCGGGCCGACGAGCGACAGGTTGCCCGCGAACACGACGTTGAACAGCTGCGGCAATTCGTCGAGGCTGGTCTTGCGGATGAAGCGGCCGACGCGGGTGACGCGCGGATCGTTTTTGGTCACCACCTTCGATGCGGTGGGGTCGGCCTGATGATGGTACATCGAGCGGAACTTGTAGACGTCGATTCGCTCGTTGTTGAAGCCGAAGCGCTTCTGGCGGAACAGCACCGGGCCCGGACTGTCGAGCTTCACCGCCAGCGCGACCAGCGCCATCACCGGCAGCGCCGCGAGCAGCGCGAGGCTGCCGACCACGCGGTCGAACAGCCATTTCATCACGAGGTCCCAATCGGTGATCGGCGCCTCGAACACGTCGAGCGTCGGCACCTCGCCGAGATAGGAATAGGAGCGGGGACGGAAGCGGAGCTTGTTGGTGTGGGCGGACAGGCGGATGTCCACCGGCAGCACCCAGAGCTTCTTCAGCATCTCCAGAATGCGCGTCTCGGCCGAGATCGGCAGCGCGAACAGCACGAGGTCGACCCGGGTGCGGCGCGCGAATTCGACGATGTCGTCGACCTTGCCGAGCTTGCGGGCACCGGCGCAGGTGTCGAGGGCGCGGCTGTCGTTGCGGTCGTCGAACACGCCGAGCACGTGGATGTCGGAATCCTCCTGCGCGTTCAGCGCCTCGACCAGTTCCTCGCCGTTGCGATCGGAGCCGACGATGATGGTACGGCGGTCGAGCCTGCCCTGACGGGCCCAGCGACGCACGAGGCTCCGAAGTACCAGTCGCTCCGCGACGAGTGCGACGAGGCCGATCGCGTAGAAGCCGGCCAGCCAGAGCCGCGAGACCTCGCTGCCGAACTTGGCGAAGAAGGATATGCCGATGAACAGCAGGAACACGAACGACCAGGACGAGACCATCCGCGTCATCTGGCGCAACGATCCGCGGAACATCTGCACCTGGTAGATGTCGGCGGCCTGGAAGCAGATCACGGCGGCGATCGCCACGGCGACGATCTCCGCGGGATAGACCCAGCTGAAACCGGCGATCGGCACGACGTAGCCGGCATAGACGGCGATGCCGACGAGGCTCAGCACCACGAAGTCCAGCGTGCGCACGATGCCGGCGATCACGATCGGCGAATAGGCGCGGGCGACCTTCTGGTTGACGACGTCGAGGGCGGCCGGCGAGAGCCGGCGGCGACGTTCGACGAAGGGCTGGTCAGCAGGTCTTGCCGCGGCACTGGTCGCGGCATCGAGCATCGAGCGTGCGTTGAGCTGTTCCACGGCCTTCCACGTCCATTCCATGACCCGCGGGCCTCGGCGATGCCCCCGGGCGTCCATCCCCCGGAGCATGCAGTAGCGGACAAATCGGAAGAATCTCTAAAGCGGCCTTAAGGATGGTTAATGATCTGCAAACGCGTCGCGGTAGCCCGCGAGAACGCCATCCACCATCGCTTCCTGGGAGAAGTGTGCCGAGATGCGCGTGCGGAGCGTCGTTGCGCGTTGCGCAGTCGTCTGCGGATCGTCCATCGCCGCCGCGATCGCGGCCGCCATCGCCTCCGGATTGCTCGGCGCGAACAGGGCCGGGTTCTCGGCGCCGAAAATCTCGGGAATGCCGCCGATCCTTGAAGCGATCATGGGAATGCCGGCTGCGCCGGCCTCGATCACGACATAGGGCATGGAATCGCCGCGCGACGGCACGACCAGCAGGCGTCCCTTGGAGAAGCCGTAGCGCGCCTTGACGTGACCGATGAAGCGGATCGCGTTCGACAGGCCGAGCCGTTCGACCTGCGCCTTCAGCGCGGCCGTTTCCTCGCCGTCGCCACCGAGCGTCAGCGTGACCTTGCGGCCGCCCTCGTGCAGCCGCGCCACGGCATCGACCAGCAGATCGGCGCCCTTGATGTGCCTGAACTCGCCGACATAGGCGAGGTCGGTGGCATCGTCGGCGGTCGCGACCGGCTCGAACTCCTCGGGCGTCACGCCGTTGAAAACGCAGCGCACCACGCCCTTCGGCGTGCCGACGATGCGCTGATAGGTGTCGCGCGCAAATTCGCTCTCGAACAGGAACAGGTCCGTCGCCCCCATCAGGGCGCGCTCGAGCCGCGCATAGAACTCGCCCTTCAAGGTGTTGAGCGGGTAGTGCAGCGAGCCGCCATGCGGGGTGTAGATGCGGATCGCGTCGTCGGAGCGTCGCCGCATCCGGATGAAGGCGCCGGCCTTGGCGCCGTGGCCGTGCATCACGTCGGGCTTGAGCTGTGCGATCAGTCGCTGCATCCGGTACCAGACCAGCACGTCGTCCGGCGACGGCTCGCGGCGGATCGCGAGCCGGTGCACCCCGAGCGTCAGCCGCGGCGCAAGCTCGGCCAGCGCCTTGTCGGCGCGCTCGCCGCCGGTCAGACTATCGGCGAGGATCCCGACGTGATGGCCGCGATCGACCTGGCCATTGGCGACGTCGAGGATGTGGCGGAAGATTCCGCCGACGGGCGCGCGCACGGCGTGCAGGATGCGGAGCGGCCGGTCGACGGAGGAGGGCATGATCAGAACCAGCGCTCGACGGCAAATGCCGAACAATTCCAGGAAATATCGAGACGGATTAAGCCGCTCCGTGGTTAACAAACGATGATGGCGCGCCTGGGCGAGCGCTCCACCGGCGCGGTTAACCCAGCGGCAACCTTAATGGAGTGTAATCGCCGCGGTTGAGGACGGCGGTTGCGTTGCCCTGCGGGAGTGTTCGATGCGTTTAGCGTTCTGGCGTGCCGGCAAGGATAAGGCCGTGGTCGAGCGGGCGGTGCCCCGGCCCGATCCCAGGCATGATCCCAAGGCGAAGTCCGAGGCAGAGCCAGCGGTCGAGCCGACGCCGAAGGTCGAGGCGGCATTTGATGCGAAGCCCGCACGCGCCGTCGCTCCGCAACCGGCCGTCGAATCCGGCGACATCGATCTGCATGCGCTCGGTGGCGCGCTTGCGCGCAAGCGGACATGGATCATCGTCCCGACGCTGCTTGCGCTCGTCGCGTCGGTTGCCGCCGTAAATATGGTAACGCCGCGCTACAAGTCGGAGGCGCGCATCCTGGTCGACGGCCGCGAGAATGTCTTCCTGCGCCCCAACAGCGATCGGACCGAGGAGCGGCAGGCGCTCGATCCCGAGGCGGTGACCAGCCAGGTGCAGCTCGTGCTGTCGCGTGATCTGGCGCGCGAGATCATCAAGAAGAACAAGCTGGCGGAGCGGCCCGAATTCGATCCGGTGCTGCAGGGCGTCTCGCCCTTGAAGTCGCTGGCGGCGCTGATCGGCATCGGTCGAGATCCGTTCTCGATGACGCCGGAAGAGCGCGTGCTCGACGCCTATTACGACCGGCTGCAGGCCTATGCCGTCGACAAGTCACGCGTGATCGTGGTCGAATTCCAGTCGGCCGACCCCGAACTCGCGGCACGGGTCGCCAATTCGATCGCCGACGGCTATCTGGTGCTGCAGCAGAACGCGCGGCAGGACCAGGCCCGCAACGCCAGCCAGTGGCTGGCGGGCGAGATCGAGAGCCTGCGCAAGAAGGTCTCGGAGGCTGAAGCCAAGGTCGAGGATTTCCGATCCAAGTCGAGCCTGTTCGTCGGGACCAACAACACCACGCTGTCGAACCAGCAGATGGGCGAGGTCAACACCCAGCTCAACAATGCCCGTTCGATGAAGGCGGATGCCGAATCCAAGGCGCGTCTGATCCGCGAAATGCTCCAGAGTGGAAAGCCGATCGAGGCCTCCGAAGTCGTGAACTCCGAACTGATGCGGCGGCTGTCGGAGCAGCGCGTGACGCTGCGCGCGCAGCTGGCCGAGCAATCCTCGACCCTGCTCGGCAACCATCCGCGCATCAAGGAGCTGAAGGCCCAGCTCGGCGATCTCGACAACCAGATCCGCGACGAAGCCAGCAAGATCTCGCGCACGCTGGAAAACGATGCCCGCATCGCCAGCGGCCGCGTCGACAGTCTGACCGCCAGCCTCGATCAGCTCAAGAAGCAGGCGACCTCGACCAACGGCCAGGACGTCCAGCTCCGTGCGCTGGAGCGCGAGGCCAAGGCGCAGCGCGACCTGCTCGAGAGCTACCTTGCGAAATATCGCGAGGCCAACACCCGCGAGACCATCGATACCGCGCCGACCGACGGCCGCATCATCTCGCGCGCCATCGTGTCGAACACGCCGGCCTATCCGAAGAAGCTGCCGATCGTGCTGATCGCGACGCTGGCGACGCTGCTTTTGTCGTCCGGTCTCGTCGTCACCGGCGAGCTGCTCCGCCAGACCGCGCCGCGCGCCGCCGCCGTGCTGACGCCGGCGATCCTGCGCCAGGAGCCGATCGTGACGCCGGGGCCGTCGCCGGCCGCCGATCCGGTCACGAAGCCGGCCGCGATGCCCGTCGCGCCGCCCGCGGCCGCACCGGTCGCCGCGCAGGCTCCGCTGCAACCCGAACTGCCGCAAGCCGAGGTCAGCGCCTTTGCCGAGATCGAACAACTGGCCGAGCGCCTGCGTCGTGCAGGGCCGGCGGCGAAGAAGGTCACCGTGCTGGGGACCGCGTCAAGCGAGGCCGTCACGCTGTCCGCGCTGACGCTCGCGCGGCATCTGGCCCGTGATGCCCGGGTCGTGGTGGTCGATCTGGCTGCGTCCTCGCCGACCATTGCCGCCGTGTCGGTCGATCCCAATGCGCCGGGTCTTGCCGAACTGATGCAGGGCGAGGCTTCGTTCGCGCAGATCATCACCCGCGACAAGCTCTCGCGGCTACATCTGGTGATGGCCGGCCGTCCCGGCTTCGATCGCAGCCTGCTGCAGTCGCCGCGTGTGGCGCTCGCCATCGATGCGCTGCTGCGCGCCTACGACCACGTGCTGCTCGACGCCGGCAGCGCCGCCGATCTGCCGGCCGAACTGCTGACATCAGGCGCCCGCGCCGTCGTGGTGCCTGACATGTCGATGGAGCCGGAGGCCCGCACGCTGATGTGCGACCAGCTCAGGGCCGTCGGCTTCAGCGAGGTGACGATGCTGACGCGGCCCGTGCAGCCCTCGGACGGGATGGAGCCTCCGCGCGTCGTCGCGGCGTAGGAATCCTATTGCTATCCTTGGGGGAGTGAGCGGGCGCGCCCGCGACTTCTGTTGTCAATAGCCCGAAGATTGCGCTTGTCGGCAGCAGCTTTCAGGTTGCGAATAACTTCAACTTAATCCAAGCGATACCCCTCGCTCGCACGGCGAACGTGATCTCGGGTGCGAAGTCCGGCCACGGCACTTGGGTGAGCCGAACATCTATCTCGGCAGTATGACCGATGCGGCGGCCCGTGAATGCGTCCGAGAAAGAACCTGGCGGACCAAAGCGGTCTTAGCTATCGACCCAAAATGCTTTTGATCCCGTCTTTAGCCAGCCTCACTGTTTTTGACAGTTTTCTCTTTGCGCTCTCGGCCGGCATCAAAACCATGCCTTTTACCTTCTCTTCGGGACGAGCTTTGAAAATCGTGCTGTGTGCAATGCCCGCCCAATGGGCTGGCGCTTCTTTAGTGTAATAGTAAGTTGCGAATGATCGCCGTGGCCCAGGAGCCTCAGGGGCTACAGGTATCACCCCGTGGTAACTCACTTCGTTCGTTTCAAATATCACGCAGCGATTGAAGATAGGGTCGAAAGTCTCCTCGCAGCGCTTTACGTCGGCGTCGTATAGTTGGAACTGACCGCCCCATTCTTTCTTCCACGGGTCGTTCAAATAGAGCAGGAGATTCAGTCGACGATGAAGCTGACGATCTTCGATAAAGTTGAAGTCGACATGCACGTCGAGACGTCCGCCAGGGCCAGTCATGTGGATGCCGCCGCCAACGAGTTTTTCGTCGGCAAGCACGTTTGGAATGTTGGTGATGTAGGCGAGATCCGCTAAAAATTCCGGCGAAGCCAACGCTTCATGAATCGACGTGACCGCTGGCGAGAATTTCGAACTGTCTGTGATCTGGACTTTCTTGCGTTCGTTCACCGATGTGAATGAGCGGCCTATCTCTGCGGCCGTTCCGAAATCCGGGTATCCTGCGGCCACGGCACGGGCTTCGGCTTCTGGTAGAAAGTCATCGATTTTGATCCACGGGACTGGCTTGGCGTTGATGAATTGCTTTCTAAGTTTCTCTCGATCGAAACGCTGAAACGGGTTTTTCATCGGTAAACTCCAACAAATATCCGAAAATGCTACCCCACGTTGCCCCGGCTCGCCTAGTCCTTGACAAGTGGAAGTTTAGTGCTCCAACGGGCTCTACCGTGTTTAGGTGCCCGTCGATTGCTTCAGTGGTCACCAGATCAGGCGCCGTTTGCGATGTGAAATGGGGGGAGGGTCGTTCCATTCTACGGCCTCTTCGGTTCTGGCCAGCAGACGTGCGGTGCGCTCGGTGTCACATCTTAACTCGTTCGCGTCGACTTCGCGCTTGTCAGCTTCGTTGAAGCGGTCGACGTCGTCGTTCTCCTTTGCCACGAAGACGCGACCACCGTCGTGGGTTGACCAGAGGCCGCGCGCGTAAAGGTTTCTCTTGTTCCTTATCGTATCTTAGGCCTCGATGACATCGTCAAAGATGACAGGCTTTTCGGCGTGAACAAAACTGTTCTGGAGGACACGGCTCAACCGCTTGCTTTCAATGTGAACACAAACGGCGCGTGCCTGCGAGCGACATAGCCGAGTGCCCAAGGTGCAAAAATGCCAAAGGCGAGACCCGCCGCTAGATGAATTGACGGAGTATTGATGCCGGTGCGAAGCAGCAGAATCCGAACAGCGGCAGAAACGATGCTGTGCGCCAGATAGATTTCCAGCGCGTAACGCCCCAAATATGCAAGGGGACGGCTGAGCTCTTGCGGGAGCATCTGAACCAGTGCGATCGAGAAGCAGATGCCGACTAAGGCGGGGAGCGGCTGACAATCTGTGCTGAATAGGAAGAGTGACGTAGCAAGCGAGACTATGAGGACGGCTGCGGATCTAAAAAGACGGTCGTGCTCAGCTAAAATTCCGGCCATGAAGGCCCCGATAGCAAAGTAGAGTGACGCAAAGATCGCGATGGTAAGGATCGGCCAGTGCGTGGATATCGGCAACAGCCCGACGATGGCCGACAAGCAGGCGATCGCTGTGGTCGAAAGGCCCAGTCTCTTTGCGAGGGCAAAGGCGACGAAGATCAGGAACAGAGCGTATAGAAACCAATACTGCTCCACAGGAGCGTAGACTATCTGGAGAATATCAGAAAGCTCTCTTGGTTTGTTGGGGATCGAGCCGAGGCTAGACTTCAAGACGATCGTCAGGATCGACCAAACGAAGTACGGATAAACGACCGTAGCCAACTTTCCTTGGAGGAAAGTTCCTACCTGGCTCCAGCTATCAAGGGCTTTGGGGACAAAAAGCCCAGCCAAAAAGAAAAAGAGCGGCATGTGAAACGAATAGATCCAGCGATCGATCTGCTGGGGAACTCCGGTATTGTTGATGATTCCAACAAACGTTAACCCCCGCAGTTCGTGGCCCAGAACAACGAGGATGATGCCGAAACCCTTTGCAGCGTCCACCCATTCGATGCGCTTTTGGCCAACAACAGGTTGACCGGTTTCGCCCGGAGCGTCCACATCAGAATAAAGACCGAGGGATGGGGGCCTGGACCGTTTCAAAGTCTTCCTGCGGAAATACAATGATAAAAGTCCATCAGAACGGCCGATTGGACATCCGTCAAGGCGTCAGAAGTTCAATGTTTGGCGTCGAGTGACGAATTGGGCGTCAATCGACGCCATCTGGCGCCCCGTCCACTCCCTTCAAGAGCGTCAACAGCGGCGAGACGGACGAGACCGGCAACGTAGTCTGGCAAGCGGTGCGCGACGTCAACAAGAACGCCCAGCCGGAAACGAGGGTGGCGAGGTTCGGAAACTAGCGCGGGTGAATGCACCCCTGGCAGCGTAGCAGATGGAAAAGAAGCCCAGCAACAGCATCGCCCAGGTCGATGGTTCAGGAACGGCAGTTGCTATCGTTGGAGGCGAGTAAGAAAAGTCTCCGAACCAACCGAGCTGGATCGAGCTCGCGCCGGTGGGAATGGTATAGATGAGGTCAACCGTTATGGTCGGCGGGGTAACATCGCCCCACGGCCAATCGTCATAGGTGATGGTGAACGGCGGTAAGGGAGCGAGAGACGCGTCGAAGCTCACGCCAACATAGCTTGTCGCATAAACGAGTGGAGGCTGCGCGTCAGGATCGGTGACCCTAGTGAACGCTTGTATGGGAAATATCTGAACGCGCCCAAAGTCGACGGTGTCGCCAGCCGAAATGTCGATGGTTTTTGACAAGAAGCCTTCGCCCGAGCAGTAACAAGGGCCGTAGAGTGTGCCCAGCCGATAGTCCATTAAATTCAAGTGTAGGGTTACAGCTGCCGCCGACTGAAACCAAAAAACAGCAAATGCAGCTGCACTGATCAATTTACGCATAACGCTCTCCGCAAAGAGAGCTATTCCACCTTTCCCGCGCCGGTTGAGTCAATTACGGAACCCAAAAAGAGTCCATTTGACTCATGCAGGTTCGCTGATCGTTCACCAGGTCAGGGACAGCCATCCGCTCCTTTCAGGACTGTTTTGCAGTGCTACGTGGTAGGCCGGTCAACCGACTGAGTAGTGGCGGCAGCGCAAGGTCGTCGTGGGGTGTGGTATACTTTCATGCTGAAGGCTCAGATCCTCCTCGTCACAGGGCATGCCGAACCAGCCCCGTCCACTCCCTAAAAGAGAGCGACGCACGCTCAGATCATAAAAATAGGCCAAATCCGCCCTTCTCGCT
>CAYREH010000085.1:0-21738 GCA_964423245.1 uncultured Bradyrhizobium sp.
GAGGCGCAAAAGGCGGCGTTCGAGCAGATGGGGCCGAAGCGGGGAGTGTGAGCGGATCGAGGCCCCCCGAATGGCCCGCCGTCGAACCTGCAAGAGCCTCTTACAAGTTGTCACCCCCACCGCCGTCATCCTGAGGAGCCCGCGCAGCGGGCGTCCCGAAGGATGGAAGCAGGCGACGTGCCTGCTACACATCATATACAGCCGCTTCGGCTCAAACGACCTCATGCCGCGGCGTCAGCGGCCACCCTGACGATACAGCTGAGAATTTTTGATGCCCAAAGGCCCAAGGGCGAGAACGGCGACGCCGTCTACTAAGGCTGCTCCGGTTGGCTTCGGCGACGTTTGGACGTCGACGGCCATCGATGCCGACTCCAAGCTGATCCTGACTTAGCTTGCGGGAGGGCGCCCCGAAGAAGCGCGGCCCCTACAAAAAACGTGGACAACTGATCGCCCATATCCAGCAGTGATATACTCGTGCAGCGATTCTTTGATTCGCTTCACAACCACGAAAGGAACGGCACTATGGGTAAAAACGAGAAGACCGGCAAAGGCGTCGGTAGCATTGCTTCGAAGGGCCTACAGAAGCCCGGCTCCTTGACGAACAAGGAAATCAAAACGTTGGCAGCCTCTGCGCTGACGCAGCGCCCAGACCACAAGAAGCCTACGGGGCGGAAGTAAGCTTTTCGATTTTGGTTATTGCTACTGTCGGGATCGTAAAAAGACCCGACGCCTGATCCCAATCCTCGTCGCCGTTGCTTGCACCCAAGTTCGGCGCGAGAACTTTTGTTTTTTCGTCGTCTTGCACAAGGAAGCCGACCGAAACGCACTTGTGCGCTCGGCGCGCCTGCACCTCGGAAAGCCACTGCCAACCTGGTATCGGCTGGCCGCTATCAACCCACTCGATTCTGACTAGCTCAGGCATAACCTCATCTCGCCCATTTATGGTTAACGAAGCCTAAATTCAAACTGAGGCACGACCCGCACAAGATGCCGTGCTTCCTGCGGCGCAAGCGCGGCAAAGGGTGCCGACCATGGCTTTGACCCGAAACTTTCGTGACACGGTGCACAAGCGGGCGGAGCGCGAACCGACGTTTCGCGAGGCTCTGTTTCGGGAGGCGGTGCAGGCCCTGCTCGCTGGAAACACCGGTGACGGCCTCGCCACCCTGCGCGTCTATATCAATGCGACCATCGGCTTCGAGCGGTTGAGCGCGGTGCTCGGGCGACCGGAGAAGAGCCTGATGCGCATGTTCGGTCCGGACGGCAACCCGAGCGCCGAGAACCTGCTGAGTGTCATCAGCGCATTGCAGACAGAGACTGGCGTGCATTTCGAAATTCGCGCTGTCGCGGACGCGGTCTGACGACGCGGCCGATGTCCAATTTCGCCGACCTCGCCGCCGAATTCCCCACCGTCTACGAGGCTAGGATCGAGTCCGAAAGACAGGCGGTGGTGTCGCCTACGGCGGTAGCCTTCTTCGCCGGCAAGACGGTCGAGGTCGCCGTGAAATGGGCGTTCCGCAACGACCCCACTGAAAATGCCCTATCAGGACAACTTCTCCGCGCTGCTGTGTGAGCTCAGCTCGCGCACGGTCTGTTCGACGAGGCCAAAGTGGTTCGTCTCGTCAGCACGATCCGCGACATCAACGACAGCGCCGTGGCCTGAAAGGAGCTCGCGATGAAAGTCTTCAAATGGGATGATGACCTGGCCGTCGTGCTGCCGCAGGAACTGGTCGACCGGCTCGGGCTCGAGGAAGGTGCCGAGCTCGAGATCGTGTCCACCCCCAGGCGCGCGGCCGAGAATGATCAGAGTATCCAGGAGACGACGGAGCAGGGTGAGCTACGGCACCATGACCGATGATGCCATCTTGCCAGTGTTTTGCCCGACGTGTCAAAATGCCGAACGAAGCTGACCCGCGCGTCCAATCGAGCTTCGACCATCGAAATCAAGCCGCGGCGGCTGCGCCGCCGACCTATGCCGATCCCCATTTCAACGAAGCGCTTGGCAGAACTGGCAGACTTGCCGGAATGCAACATCGACACATCCGATATTGAAGAAGCGACCGACGCGTTCTTTCGCACGGCCAGACTGCTTCATGCCAGGACGGCGACGCAGGATTTGAACATGCCTCGCGAGCGGAGCCGGCCCGAGCAGTGAGCCCTCCTGCGGGGTTTGTCCGATGACCAATCTCTGCTGGAAACCGGCCTGCCCTCGTCCATCGCGAAGTTCCCACTTTGCATGGGGTTGTTTTGTCATCCCGCGTGCGGACCGCAAACGAATCGAAATTTCGACTAATCAAAAATTCGCTTTACCGGAAGCTCGAAACACCCTATAGTGCCGCTCAACTCATCCCATGGTAAGGGACGGATCGCGATCGTCAGGGTTCGTGGGGTGAGGGGCGGTGGACGTGGGCGGCGTTGGCGCCAGATGCTGTTGCAGGGCGGGGAGTCCCCGTGAGCGATCAGCGGGCGCGTGAACGACGGTGCCGGCCGCGTACGGCAAAATCGTGTGGTCGCGGCGCCCGAACATCCGGCGTCAAGTCTTGTGGCGGTGCGCTGGTCCAACCGGACGGCGCATCCGATGACAGCCGCAAGGCGACGGTGGCAACAGGGAATCGTCTCACCGGCGAGAGCGCGACATAAGCCGTTTCAACCATCGCGCAGGGAAGGCCGGGCATTCGGCCGCACCTGTGTCGCCCCTGTGAGCGAATACCACGCACACATTGCACAGGGGTCTTGCGGGTGCCAGTCGGTGCCCGGTTTTCCCTGCGCCCTTCCAGTTCGAAGGGCATCGTAACCCAGCACAACCCGGGCGCCATGCGCCGCGGGATCGCGAGATGCTGTTTGTCAATTCAAGCCGCCAACGCAAACCTCAACGACGGTTTGCTCCCTCGCCCGCTTGCGCAGCGCAATCGCATTTGAGCGAGGTCGTCATGCCCGGGCATGTCCCGGGCATCCACGTTCTTCGGTCTGCGCGGAAAGGCGTGGATGGCCGGGACAAGCCCGGCCATGACGCTGTTCGACTGAGGTGCCCCTCAACCAAAAGCCCCCTATGCGATAGCCCTGCCCACGTGCGGGAGAGGGTTGGGGAGAGGGTCTCTCAACGACGGGACAATCCCCAAGAGGAAAGAACCCTCACCCGCCGCACGTGATGCCAGCTAGCGCGAGTCCGCTTTTGCCGTGCGCCGCGCAGCGGCGGCATCCACCACATTGTCCGCCGCCTCGCGCCAGCCCAGAATCTCCATCGCCAGCACCGGGTGATTGAACCCCTTGAGCTGGAGATCATCGAGCGGCCGTGCCTCGACGAAGGTCTCGACGATGCCATAGACGCGGCGGCTGACCACGATCTGGTTGGGCTTGGCCTCGCCGCACAGGCGGGAGGCGAGGTTGGTGACGCTGCCGATCGCGGCATATTCCAGCCGCTGCTCGAAGCCGACCTGGCCGAGCGTGGCATAGCCGACCGCGATGCCGATGCCGAAGCCGAGGCTATGCCCGCGGTTGCGCCAGCGCTCGGTGAGCGGGCCGATCGTGTCGCGCATCTCCACCGCCATCTTCACGGCGCGCTGCGTGTGGTCCTCGAACTGTATCGGCGCGTTGAACAGGATCATCACGCCGTCGCCGGCATATTTGTCCAGCGTGCCCTCGTACTTGAAGATCAGCGTGCCGAGCGCGGCGTGGTACTCGCGCAGCACGTTCATCGCCTCTTCCGGCTCGGTCGCCTCGGTGAAGGCGGTGAAGCCGCGCAGGTCGCAGAACACCACGGTCACCTCGCGGCGCTGGCTGGTGAGCAGGCCCTCGGGACTGTCCGAGGAGGCGATCAGCTGCGCCACCTGCGGGGCGAGGAAACGCTCGAGCTTGCGGATCCGCTCGATCTCGCCGAGCTGGGTCTCGACGCGCTGCTCCAGCGACCGGTTCCAGTCCTTGAGCTGCTCGGTCTGTTCGCGCAGCTTGTCGGCCTGGGCGCGCACCGTCTCGTGCGCGGCGGCGAGCTCGCGGCCCTTGGCGTCGACCTCGGTGAACAGCCGCGCATTGCGCATCGCCAGCACGGCCTGGTTGGCGAAGGTGCGCATCAGGCCGGTGACGCTTTCGGCGAACTCGCCGCTGGCGCGGCGCAGCACCACCAGCGCGCCGAGCGGACCCTGCTGATCGACCAGCGGCACCACCAGCACCGCATGGAAGCCGGCCGCGAGCGCGGCGTCGCGCAGCGGCTGCGCCTCGGCGGCATCGAGATCGGCCAGCGCGATCGGCTCGCCGCTGGCGGCGGCCTCGCTGAGCACGTTGGCACCGTCGGTAATGGTGACATGCGCGCCGTCGGCGGATTTGTCGATGCCGTTCGCCTCGATCAGGGCGAAGCGCCCGGCGGGAGCATCATAGCCGTAGATCAGCACCGCATCGGCATGGGTGATCTCGATCGCGCGCGCCGCGATGGTCGGCAGCACCGCGTTGAGATCCAGCGAAGAGGCCACCGCGCGGCCGACCTCTTCCAGCACCTTCAATTCGTTGATCGACTGCGCGAGGTCGCGGGTGCGCTCCTCGACCTTGGCCTCGAGGCCGGTATAGGTCTCCTGCAACTGGTCGGCCATGCGGTTGAACTGGCCGGCGAGGTCTTCCAGTTCGTCCGAGGTGTGGACGTCGATGCGGTGGCTGAAATCGCCTTCGCCGAGCTTGTCGGCGCCGTCGCGCAGCGCGGTGATCGGAATGATCATGCGGCGGGCCAGCAGCGTGCCGGCGAGGATCGCGACCAGGAGGCCCATCCCGATCAGCAGCGCGATGCGCACCAGCTGGTCGCGGATCGGCATCAGCGCCTGCGTGGTCGGCTGCTCGAACATCACGCTCCAGCCGAGCTTCGGCACCGTGCTCGCGGCGCTCAGCACCGAATGGCCGCTGAAATCGGTTCCCGACGTTTCCGCCGCGCGGCCGGGCACGATCGCGGCCGCCACCTGCGGCAGCTTCGACAGGTCGGTCCCGACCTCGGGCCCCTTCGCGGAGGTCGCCAGCACGCGGCCGCGCGGATCGACGACATAGGCGAAGGTAGCCTTGCCGACCTGGGTGTCGGACAGGAAGTTGGACAGGAAGCTGAGGTCGATCTCGGCCACGGTGACGCCGGCATTGAAGCCGGAATGCGCCACCGAGATCGACATCACCGGCGTGCGGTCGACGAACCAGGCCGGCGCATAGCTGACGCCGCGCGCGACCGTGTCGGTGAAGCGCAGGTCGCGGGACAGGTCGGCATTGCCGCCGGTGGTGATCGACTGCCGCGAGACGCGCAGCACCTCGCGGCCGTCGCCGTTGAGCTGGAACAGCTGGTTGACGACGGAGACCTGGTGCAGCAGCTGGGCGTAATCGGCGCGGCGCTTCTCGATCGTGTCCTGGCTGGCGCGCGTCACCCAGCTGATCTGGCGCTCGAGTTCGGAGATCGACTGCTCGATCCGCCGCGCGGTGCCCTGCGCCTTCTCCTCCATCCCGTCGGTCAGCGTGGCCCGCGTCGCGCGGTAGGAGATCCAGGTCTCCATCGCACCGTTGACGGCGAGCACGAACACGACGAGGCCGACGAGGGAGACGACGTATTTGGCGAACAGGCCCTGCCGGAGAAACCGTGCCTTGTCTTTCGCGCCTGCCATCCGATCCTCTCGCACCGCGTCGATGCCGGCGCTGCGGGCCGTCCGGGCCCGGTGGTCCTTCTAGCACAATTTCACGGGGAGGGCCGTGCCGGACCGGCCCAGCGGCCGGATTGGTTACCGGTCCCGGTCCGCAACGTGCCAAAATATCGGGCGGCCGTTGTCCATGCCCCCTTAGTCCATGCCCCGATAAGCCGCCGGCCTCCTCCGATCGGCTGATGAAGGCGAGGGCCCGTCGCGATAAGGACCGGCGTGGAGTTCAGCGCCTTGGTTCGCCAATCACCGATTGAAGAGCTGCCGCAGCACGTCGTTCATGGGCTGGCTGTCCTGCTGCGCCGTCGCCGGCGCTTCGGGCGCTGTTGGCTCCGGCGAGGCCTGCGGTGCCGGCGTCGATGGCGTGGCCGGCAGGCTCCGGCTGCGGCTTGGCGCGGTGCCGCTCGCGGGACCGGCGCCGCTGGACAGGCCCTGCTGGATCAGATTGCCGATGGCCTCGCCGAGCGGACCGCCGAGCAGCCCGTTCTGTCCGGGCTGCGGCGTCTGCGGCGTGCCGTTGCCGCCGGTGCCGGGTGTGGCGCCGCCGATCCCGAGGCTGCCCAGGATGTTGCCGAGTCCGGCGCCGTCGGGCCCGAACAGGCCCTTGCCCATCTCGCGGAGCTTCGCATAGGCGGCGTCGGGATTGTCGAGCATGCCGGCCATGTCGGGATAGATGCGCGGCTGCGACCAGGTGCCCTGGATCATCACGGGAATGCCGAAGCCGACCGGCTCGTTGGCGCGGCCCTGGCCTTCCGTCGTCATCACCAGCTTCGGCTCGACGCGGAAGCCCATCATCTTGGTGTCGAGCGCGATGGTGCCGGCGCCCGTCACCCGCACCAAGGGGCCGATCAGATTGAGATCGGTGGTGACCGCCTGGCCCTTGTCGATGCGGAACGAGGCCGAGAGCTGCGACAGGTCGGTGCTCAGCTCCTTGCTGTCCTGCCAGCCCGACAGCGTGCCCGAGGTCAGCGAGCGGATCATCTGCGCGACGTTGATGCCGCGGATCGCGCCATCCTGGAAAACGACGAAAGCCGTCCCCTGCATGTTGGCCATCAGCGCGCGCTGGCTGGCGCCCGCGCTGCGCAGCGCCAGCTTGGCCTGCAGCTTGCCGTCGATGCGATCGAATTCGGCGAGGCCCTGCAGCAGCGGCAGCGCGCGCACGCCGGTGAGGTCGGAATGCATGGCGAAGCTCGGGGCGCCGCTGGTGGCGTCGAGGATCACCTCGCCCGACACCTGGCCGCCATAGGCGCCGAGATTGGCGGTGCCGGCCTTCAACACGCCGCCGGCGAGCTTGGCGTCGATCGCCAGCGGCGACAGCCGCGCCTCGCCGATCACCGCTTCATTGGCCGAGACCCGGATCTGCGCATCGACGTAATTGAGGCCGGAGACGTCGATCGGCGCATCGCTCCATGGTTGCCCCGGCGTGCCCGGTGCCGATTTGGCGAGCGGAATGGCGAGCCGCCGGAAGTCGAGATCGACCTTCACCAGCGGCTTGCTCGCGATATCGACCGAGGCCCAGCCGTTGAACGCGCCGTCGCCGAGCGTGCCGTTCACGCCGTTGATCATCACGACGTCGCCGTTGAGGCGCGTCTCGGCATGGCCCTTGAGCTGCGACGACAGCACGTCGGGCATGTCGATGACGAAATCCACCGGGATGGTCTGCCGCTCGAGCGGCGGTGGCGGCGGGGCGGCCTTGATGTCAAACCTCGTCGGGTTGGCGCCGACACGCGCGGTGCCGTTGATGCTGATCTTGCGGTCGCGCCCCACGATGGCTTCGGCATTGATCGCGCCGATGCGACCCTCGACGCGATCGCGCAGCCGCGCGAAGGCGACCTCGCCGTCGAGGACCTTGACCCGATCGATGGTCGCCCCGCCGGTGTCGAGTGCGATCGGCTTCGATCCGCCGCCGGCGTTCGGCAGGCGCTCGCGCAGCAGCGGCTGATAGAGCACGGGACGGGTGACGATGAGTTCGCTGATCGCGGGCTTGCCCGACCATACGCTGGAGAGCGACATGTCGGCCTGCACGCTATCCACGGTCAGGCGCGTGATGCCGCTGCGATCCCTGGGATCCTGCAGGGTGAGATCGTTGATCGTGACGTTCAGCGTCGGCCACACGCTGAGCTTGGTGGTGCCGTCGATCGACAGCCGGTAGCCGGTCGCGCTCTCGACGCGCGCGGCGATCGTCGAGGACAGGAAGCCCGAAGGTATCCCGACCACGAGCAGGACTGCGATCAGGATGATGATGGCGGCGACCGCCGCACCGGCGAATTTCACGGCTCTCATGTCGACTTTCCAGCGACGGATCGGCGGCGCCAGATCCGTTCGGTCTCCCGTCCTCTGCGTGCGAGCTTATCCCCTGACGGGAGGCCGCTCCAAGCGCGTAAAAATAAGAGCCGGGTGCTGCAAAGTTATGTGACTTATGACACACTTCCCCGGTGCGGTTCACGCGATGCTGAAATTCGTCGTTCGAAACGATTTGCCGGGCGATTGCCACAGGCCTTCACAAGGACATTGACATGAGCAAGCAGGCCGAATTTGCGGTCATCCTGAAAATGAACGCGATGTTTGCCGATCTCGGCAACGACGAACTGCAGCGGCTGTCCAATCTCTGCCACACCCAGCATCTGGCGAGCGGCGAGGTGCTGTTCCAGAAGGGCGACCCCGGCGATGCCCTGTTCGGCGTCCGCCGCGGGCAGGTCCGAATCGAGACCGGGGCGTCCGACGGCAGCCGGCTGACGCTGAACTTCATGGGGCCGGGCGACCTGTTCGGCGAGGTCGCGGTACTGGACGGCCAGAGCCGCACCGCAGATGCGACGGCCGGCGAGACCAGCGAATTGTTCGTGCTGCGGCGCGAGGACTTCCTTGGCTTCCTCGAGCGTGAGCCCAAGGTCGCGATCAAGATCATCGCGCTGCTGTGCCAGCGCATTCGCTGGCAGAGCGAACGCATGGAAGAGTCCATGCTGCAGCCGCTGCCGGTGCGGCTGGCCCGCAGGCTCTGTGCGCTTGCGGCGGATTTCGGCTCGGAGGTCCACATCTCGCAGGAGCAACTCGGCGTCTTCGTCGGTGCTGCCCGCGAGAGCGTCAATCGCCAGCTCCAGGCCTGGCGCAAGGAAGCCATCCTCGATCTCCAGCGCGGCCGCATCCTCCTGCGCAACATGACCAAGCTGACCGCGATCGCACGGAACGACTGATCGGGCTCAGCCCGACGGTCGGATGGCCGGCCGCTCGATCCGGCCGGCCGCGATTGGCGCAGTCGGTTCCTGCGCGCACCATCGTCTCGCGACTACTCCGCGGCGGGCGGAACCAGGGCCTTCGGTGCCGGGGCAACTCCCGCGGGCGCCGCCACATGATGACCGTCGGCCTCGGCATCCTCGCTCTGCACGATCAGCCGCTTGCCGAAGCGCCAGATCAGGGCGCCGAGATCGTCCATCACCATGAACATCGCCGGCACGAACACCAGCGACAGGATGGTGGAGAAGATCAGGCCGCCGATCACCGCGAGCGCCATCGGCGAGCGGAATTCGCCGCCGGCGCCGACTGCGAGCGCGCTCGGCATCATGCCTGCGGCCATCGCGATCGTGGTCATCACGATCGGCCGGGCGCGCTTCATGCCCGCGTCGATCATGGCCTCGTCGCGCGGCTTGCCCGCGTGGATGGCTTCGATCGCGAACTCCACCAGCATGATCGCGTTCTTGGTGACGATGCCCATCAGCATCAGAATGCCGATCCAGACCGGCGTCGTCAGCTGTTTGCCGGTGACCAGCAGCGCGGCAATGGCGCCGCCGATCGAGAGCGGCAGCGAGAACAGGATCGTGATCGGCTGCAGGAAGGTGCCGAACAGCAGCACCAGCACGGCGTAGACCATCATCAGGCCCGCCGTGATCGCGGTGGCGAAGCCCTCCGACAGTTCGTTCAGGCTCTCGGCGTCGCCCGAGGGCGAGACCTTCACGCCCTTCGGCAGGCTCTTCATCACCGGCAGGTCGTAGATCTTCTTGGTGGCGTCGCCGAGTGCGGCCGAGCCGACCAGGTCGGCGGCCACCGTGGCCTGCCGCTCGCGGTCGTAGCGGCCGATGCTGGTCGGACCCTGGTCGAGCTTGACGTCCGCGATCACCGACAGCGGCACGCCGCCCTTCTCGCCGCGTTCGCCGAGCGGCACGCGCAACTGCTCCAGCGTCCTGAGATTGCCGCGCGCGGCGTCCTCGAGCTGCACCCGGATCGGCACCAGGCGGTCGCCGACGTCGAACTTGGCGAGCGCCGGGCCGACATCGCCGATGGTGGCGACGCGGATGGTCTGCGACAGGCTTTCGGTCGAGACGCCGAGACGTGCGGCGAGATCTGCGCGCGGCTCGATACGCAATTCGGGCCGCTCCAGCGATGTCTCCGAGATCACGTTCGAGATCGTCGGGATGCGCTTCATCTGCGTCGCGAGTTCGCTGGCGACGTTGTTGACGATGTTGGCATCGACGCCGGTCACCACCAGCGAGATCGCGCGCAGGCCGTTTTCGTCGAGGAACCAGAAGCGGATGTCGGGGACGTTCTCCAGTTCCTGGCTGATGGAGAATTCGAGCTCGCGCTGGGTGATGTCCCGGTCGTTCTTCGGTGTGTAGTTGATGATCAGTGCTGCGCGCCGGACTTCCTGGGTGCCCGGCGGAACGCGCCCGCCGTCGACGAAGATGCTCTTCACCTCGGGCCGCTTGCGCAGCCGCGCGACGATGTCTTCGGTGACCTTCTCGGTATAGGCGAGCTGGGTACCGGGCGGCAGTTCCAGCGCCAGCAGCGAGCGGGCGCTGTCCTGTGCCGGCAGGAAGCCCTGCGGCAGCAGCGTAATGCTCCAGATCGAGGCGGCGAAGACGCCGAAGCCGATCAGGACCGTGATGAAATAGTGCTTCACCGACCAGGCGACGATGCGGTGATAGCTCCGCAGCACGCGGCCCGGCGGCGGCTCCTCATGGGTGTGGTGCTTGAGGAAGTAGGCGGCGAGCACCGGCGTGACGAAGCGCGCCGCCAATAGCGAGAAGAACACCTGCACCGAGACGGTGATGCCGAATTGCTTGAAGAACTGCCCGGCGATGCCCGACATGAAGCTGGCGGGAGCGAAGATCGCGATGATGGTCAGCGAGATCGCGATCACGGCGAGACCGATCTCGTCGGCGGCCTCGAGCGCGGCGCGATAGGGCGATTTGCCCATGTTCATGTGCCGCACGATGTTCTCGATCTCGACGATGGCGTCGTCGACCAGGATGCCCGTCGACAGCGTGATGGCGAGGAAGCTGACCAGGTTGAGCGAGAAGCCGAGCAGGTCCATCGCCCAGAAGGCCGGGAAGATGGACAGCGGCAGCGAGATCGCGGCGATGATGGTGGCGCGCAGATCGCGCAGGAACAGCAGCACGATGACGACGGCGAGAATGGCGCCCTCGAACAGGGTCGAGATCGCCGCCTCGTAATTGCCCTTGGTGTATTCCACCGAGGTGTCGATCAGCTTGAGGTCGACGTCGGGATAGGAGGCCTTCAGCGCGTCGATGCGCTTCTGCACGGCGGCTGCGACCACCACGTCGCTGGCGCCCTTGGAGCGCTTGATGCCGAGCGCCACCACCGGTTCGCCGTTGAACCGGGCGAAGGTGCGGCGGTCGGCGATGGTGTCGGTGACGGTGCCGAGATCGTCGAGCCGGACCTCGCCGCCGCCGAACAGCGGGATCATGGTGCCGGCGAGGTCGCCCAGCGTCTTGGCGCCGGCCAGGGTCCGGATCGCCTGGTCGTTCTTGCCGATCTCGGCGCGGCCGCCGGCGACGTCGACATTGGTGCCGCGCAGGCTCTGGCTGACATTGACGGCGGTCAGGCCCATCGCCTGCATGCGGTCGGGATCCAGCGACACCAGGATCTCGCGCTCGACACCGCCGATGCGCTCGACCTGGGCGACGCCGCGCACGCCCTGCAGAGCGCGCTTGACCACGTCGTCGACGAAATAGGAGAGCTGCTCGGGCGTCTTGCCGGGCGAAATCGCCGCATAGGTGACGATCGGCAGGCCGATGACGTCGACGCGCTGGATCAGCGGTTCGGTGACGTTCTGCGGCAGGTTGGAGCGCACGCGCGTCACGGCGTCCTTGACGTCGTTCAGCGCGCGATCGGTGTTGGTCTCGAGCGCGAATTGGATGGTCGTGATCGAGAGGCCGTCGGTGATCGAGGAGGTGATGTGCCGGACGCCCTCGACGCCGGAGACCGCGTCTTCAACGGTCTTGGTGACCTGGGATTCGAGCTCCGCCGGAGCGGCGCCGAACTGCGACACCGCAACCGAGATCACGGGGATGTCGGCCGAAGGAAGCCGCGTCACCGCCAGCTTGGTGAAGGACACCCAGCCGAGGATCAGAAGGATGATCGAGAAGACGACCGACGGCAGCGGGTTCCGGATCGACCATGCCGAGATATTGAGAGCCATCAGCGTACCCGCGTGCGATCGAGTTCATCGGCGAACATCGTCTTGATCTGGTCGCCGTCATGCAACGAAGAGCCGGCGTCGGCGACCACGATCTCGCCGACCTCGAGCCCTTCCAGGATTTCCGTCGCGCTGTCGGACGACAGGCCGACGCGGACCTTCCGCGTCTCGATCGTGTTGCCCTTGACGACCTGAATGGTGAGATGGTCGATCGCGGTCTTGGGCACCGCGACGCCGCAGCTGCGCTTGGCGTCGATGGAGGCGCGGGCGAACACGCCGACCTTCAGCGAGGGATTGTTGGTCACGCTGATGCGAACCCGGCCGAGCTGGGTGGCGCGGTCGATCTCCGGCGCCACCAGCCTGACCCGTCCGATCAAATCGGGCGCATCGTCGCGGCTGATGCGCACGGTGGCGCCGGTGCTCAGTTTGGTCATGTGCACGGCGGGGACCTGGGCGTCGAGCTCGATCTCGTTGTTGACGGCAATGCGGAACATCGGGCCGGCCTGCGGCGAGGCCGGTGCGCCGACGATGGTGCGGACCTCGGTGACGAGGCCGGGCGCGGGCGCCCTCAGCGTGACCGGGCCCTGCGTGCCCGGCCGTTGCGGCTGGCCTGGAATCTGCGGGGGCGCGGTGAGGCGCGCCAGCTCCTGATTGTCGGTGACCATGGCGCCTTCGGTGACGAGAAGCTCGGTGACCCGCGAGCCTTCCTGGTCCGGGATCACCACGGCCTCGCGGCGCGGCACGAAGAAGCCCGTGACCCGGACGAGATCCGAGAAACACGCATTGGTCGACTTCGTCACGATCACGAGCGCTTCGGTCGTCGTTTCCTTCGCCTCGGGGCGACGACGGTGCTCGAACAGGTAATAGCCGACGCCGATCACGACGACGAACAGAACGGTTCCGGCAGGCTTGAGATAGTCGGTCAACTTCATCGCCGGAGCATCCTGGCCTGGCTTGCGGGCATCTGCATCTTGTTTGCCGGGAAGGCTTCGCTGAAACAAAGCAGCGTCCCGCAAGGCTGCGGGACGCGCGCTGGCAGCTGGAACTTACACCACATCACGACCGGACATTTCACTGGGATGCGTCGTGACTACTTCGATGCGGTGGTCTTGTTTTCCATGTTCACGACCTGCACACGGCGATTCACCTCGGCCATCGGCTGGCCCGGATCCTTGAGCTTGCTCTTGCCGTAGCCCACGGTGACGAGATCGGTGGCAGGGATGCTGTACTTCTCGACCAGATAGCGCTTGATCGCGTCAGCACGACGTTCCGACAGATCCTGGTTGTAGGTCTCGCCGCCGGCGGCGTCGGTATGGCCCGCCACCACGAAGGTCGAACCCTTGAGGTCGGGGCGGCTCAGCGCGCGGCCGAGAGCCTCGACCGACGGCAGCGACTTGTTGCTGATGTTCGCCGAATTGTACTCGAAGGTGATTTCGAGATCGATGTTCGGCTTGTCCTTGGCGACCGACGCGATCTCCTCGCGTTCGGTCGAGGACAAGGATCGCGTCGCGCGGCCGCGCACGCTCTGCAGCAGCTTGGTCTCCGCCGCGCTGGGTGCGGGATCGGCCGGCGGAGCGATCGAGAGGCCGCGGGTCAGCGGCTTCTTGGGCGCGGGCGCCAGTGCCCGGGCGATATCCTCTTCTGTGACGTTCTTGCTGTTGCGCTCATCTCCCGCGAAGGCGGGGGCCGGCGACAGCGACAAGGCGGCGCCGATTGCGACGACGGACAGGATCGCGGTAAGTCCCTTGACAGCCAATCTCATTGCCAGTCCCTCCTGCGCAGCTGATGTGCGTGTTCCAAAATCTCCGCAAGTGGCCTGAAAGGCGGCCTGCGGCATCCGTCAAATTAGTCTTGGCGGGGTCCCCCGGGGTTCGAGGCAAGGGAGACCGGAATGCAAAAAAATATCAACGTACTCCGTAGCTTGCGAATTCCTGAACGATGTTCGGGTCCATGGCCTTAGCGTTGGCGATGTCGAGCGCGCCCTCCTGGGCGGAGCCGTTGCGCTGCTTGGCGATTCCCCGTCCGTAGAGCGAGGAGGTCAGGCGTGGATTGATCTTCAGCGCGGCGTCGAAATCGGCGATCGCGTTCTTGACCGCGCCGGATTTCAGATTCACCAGCCCGCGGCTGTCGAGCGCGTCGACGAAGTTTGGCCGCAGCCGCAGCGCCTCGTTACAATCCTTCAGCGCACCCTGGAGGTCGCCCACGACCGTGCGGGTCCAGCAGCGGTTGTTGAGTGCCTCGACATCCTTGGCGTTGATCCTCAGCGTGTCGTCGAAGTCCTTCAGGGCGAGGTTGTAGGCGCCCTTGCTGGCGTAGACCTGACCGCGGCGGTACAGCGCGTTCACGTCATCCGGATTGGCCGCGATCTTCGTGGTCAGGCTCTTGATGGTGGGATCATCGGCCAGTGCGCTCTGGCTCGGACCTGAATCCGCACCCGGTGCGGGATCGGCCGGCTTCACCGGCGGGGGCGCCGGCGGCAGTGCGGCTTCGACCTGCGGCTTCGGCGCGGGGGGCGGAGCCGGCGGAGCGGGGGCCGCCACGCTGTCGGCGGGCGGTTTTGGGGCCGGGGGTGGAGACGGCGGCGCGGGCGGCGGGTTGTTGGCGACGACCGGCGGCGGTGCGGGAGGTGCCGGAGGCGGTGTCGTCGCCGACGGCCGCGATCCGGCGGCTCCCGGAATGAAGGAGAAATCCTCGGCCAGTGACGAGGAGATCCAGGGCACCTGCTCGCCGCGCGAGGCGCGGGTCACGCCCATCTTGGTGCGGTTCAGCGTCTCCTCGGCCATCAGGTCGGGGACGCGGATTTCCTTCAGCAGCTCCTGGACGAACAGGCTGTGCTCGCCGCCGGCATCCGACACGACCGAGGCCAGCGCCGCAGAGTACATCACCAGCGTGCCGTTCGGTGCGATCACCGGGGTCAGGCCGGCCGAGAAGCTGCGAAACCGGCGCTCGAAAGGATTGCGCCTGGAGGCGTCGATCAGCGCGATCTTGACGCCCGCGCCGCGGCTGTTGAGCTCGCCCAACACCGTCTCGATGCTGAAGCCGTCGCGGCGAACGTCGGACTCGGTCCAGATCTGCGCATCGACCGGCAGCAGATAGCTTTGGCGGGCCGACTGGATGCCGAAACCGCTGAAGAACACCAAAGCCACCGAGCCGGGCTTGATCTTGCTGTAGAGCTTGTCGAAGGCACGGCGCATGCCGTCGCCGGTCAGGTTCTCCCCGATCTCGACCGAGAAGCCGTCGCGCTTGAGTTCGTCGGCGACGTTGCGGGCGTCGTTGATCGGTTCCTTCAGCGGGCTGTCGGCGTCCGGGTATTTCGCATTGCCGATGACCAGTGCAAAGCGGTCGCCGGCCGCCAGCGATGGCGCAGCGGGGACGAGCGAAAGGAGCAGGGGCAGAAGGAGAAGAAAGCGGATTTTCATAATGAGCGCGGTCCAGCCAAAAAGGCGCCGTTACCAGCTTGCGCCGCGGCGACCTTAACGTACGCAATGGGCATTATCAAACCGCGGATGGGGTGCGTCAACCGCTTGGAGATTCGGCATTATCGCGACAATTGACCGCGACGGAGGAGGGGGCCGCGACGGGAATAAACCTGCTGTTGCGGATGGAGTTGTTGCGCGCTTGTCGGGCATTGCAGACACTATGTGAGGGCAGCCCCGTCGTAAGCCATTTCCGACGACGACAGTGTGATTGGTCTCACATTACCGGTCGCCTGCACGCGCGGCCGGGCATTTGACCTTTCCGGCGGACGATGGCTTGGTGCGCGGCATCGTCCTGCAAGAACCAATTGAAGAAAAGCAAGACCATGGGAAACGCCTACGAGATCTACGCGTTGCGCTATGCGACGATGTCGCCCCGCACCCCCAACATGAACTTCCTGGCGCCCGACCCGCACGATACCGCGGCGCAGGATCTCGACTACTTCGTCTGGCTGATCCGCGGCGGCGGGCGCGACATTCTCGTCGACACCGGATTCAATGCCGAGGAAGCGTGTCTGCGTTCCCGCAAGCTGACGCTCAACCCGGTCGACGCGCTGGAGCGCTTCGGCGTCGCCGCGTCCAGCATTCGCGACGTCATCGTCACCCATCTGCATTACGATCACGCCGGCAATCTCGACCGTTTCCCGCATGCGCGTTTCCACCTCCAGGAGCGCGAGATGGCCTATGCGACCGGCCGCTGCATGTGCACGGGCCTGCTCCGCCATCCGTTTTCGGTCGAGCACGTCACCCAGATGGTGCGGCATGTGTATGGCGAGCGCGTCAGCTTCCATTCCGGCGACGGTGAGGTCGCGCCCGGCATCACCGTGCACCGCGTCGGAGGCCATTCCGACGGCCTGCAGGTCGTCAAGGTCGAAACCGCGCGGGGACCTGTGGTGCTCGCTTCCGACGCCGCGCATTACTACGCCAATCTGCAGCGCCGCAGCCCGTTCCCGATCGTCTTCAATGTCGGCGACATGGCGCAGGGCTGGGAGACCATCGAACGCCTCGCCGGCCATCCCGACCGCTACATCCCCGGCCATGACCCGCTGGTGACCGAGCTCTATCCCCGCGCCAGCGACAAGGTGGATGCCTGGGCTCTCCACCTGCCGCCGTCGCGATCGTTCGCGACGTGACCGCGAAGCCGCGTTCCGGGGCGCCGGAACGCGAGCCCTGGATGACGCCTGAAATCAATACGCCTGCTTGGCGTCGGCTTCCTGGCTGGTCTGGATCAGGTCGAGGCTTGCCTCGATCTTGCCGAGCAGGGCGGAGAGTTGCTTGCGCTCGGCTGCGGTGAGGCAGGCGAGAATCTCGTCCTCCCGCCGCAGCAATTGCGGGAACAATTCCTCATAGAGCGTGCGGCCCTTGCGGGTCAGCTGCAGGCGGAATTCGCGGCGGTCGGCTTCGTTCTCGACCCGTTCGATCAGGCCGTCATTCAACAACGTCGTCACCGCGCGGCTGATGGTGGATTTGTGGGTGCGCGTGCATTGCGAAATGAACTGCGCGCTGCACGCATCGTTGCGAAAGCCGAGCGTGGCGATCACCCGCCACGCCGGAATGTCGAGGCCGTGGCGTTCCTGATATTCGACCGCGAGCGCGGAACTGACTTCGGCAGCCAGCCGGTTCAGGCGGAACGGCAGGAACCGGAACAGGTCGAGCCGCGATTTCAGCCGAGGCGAGGCCGCATCGGCGGGCCGGGTCTTCAACGCGATGGGGGTGGATGTCCTCGCCAAGACGGCGCTCCGAATTCCAGTTGACGGCCGGCCGGCTCCGGCCCTAAATGGTTGCAAGTGAGACTATCTAGCAGACCGGTCCTCTCCTGACCAGAGCCGAGGTTCGTGTATGGCGCCGGCCAATACGCTGCAAGCCAAAACCCAATTCGGTTATCGCCGTCATCCCGATCAGGATCGTGCCGCCGGGAGCCCGGCCGAGCATCCCGTCGTGATCGTCGGAGCCGGTCCCGTCGGTCTCTCCTTGGCCATTGATCTCGCCCAGCGGGGCCAGCGCGTCGTTCTCCTCGACGACGCCGACCGCATCGGCGAGGGCTCGCGCGCGATCTGCTTCTCGAAGCGTTCGCTGGAATATTGGGACCGGCTCGGCGTCGGCGACCGCATGGTCGAGAAGGGCGTGGTCTGGAGCGTCGGCCGGATCTTCCACGGCGACTCCCAGCTCTATCAGTTCAACCTGCTGCCCGAGGATGGCCACAAGCGGCCGGCCTTCATCAACCTGCAGCAATATTACGCCGAAGCCTATCTGGTCGATCGCATCAACGATCTGCCCGCCATCGACCTGCGTTGGCGCAACAAGGTGACGGCGCTGGAACAACGCAACGATTCCGCTGCCCTCACGATCGAAACGCCGGACGGTTCCTACCGCCTGCATGCGCAATATGTCGTGGCCTGTGACGGCGCGCGTTCCTCCCTGCGGCAGATGGTCGGGGCCGACTTCGCCGGCCAGGTGTTCGAGGACCAGTTCCTGATCGCCGACGTCAAGATGACGGCTGAATTCCCGACCGAGCGCTGGTTCTGGTTCGATCCGCCGTTCCATGCCGGGCGCTCGGCGCTGCTGCACCGGCAGCCCGACGATGTCTGGCGCATCGACCTCCAACTCAGTCGCGACGCCGATCCGCTCGTCGAGAAGAAGCCGGAGAACGTGCGGCCGCGGATCGCCCGCATGCTCGGCCACGACAAGTTCGAGTTCGAGTGGATCTCGCTCTACAAGTTCCAGTGCCGGCGGATGGAGCGCTTCATCCATGGCCGCGTGATCTTCGCGGGGGATTCCGCGCATCAGGTGTCGCCGTTCGGCGCGCGCGGCGCGAATTCCGGACTCGAAGACGCCGAGAACCTGTCGTGGAAACTCGATCGGGTGCTGCGCGGAAATTCGCCGGCAAGCCTGCTCGAGAGCTACCATGTCGAACGCAGCATGGCAGCGGACGAGAATATCCGCGAATCGACCCGCTCGACCGATTTCATGGCGCCCAATTCGCATCAGGAGGCGCGCCTGCGCAAGGCCGTGCTGTCGCTCGCCAGGGAGACCGAATTCGGCAAGCGCATGGTCAATGGCGGCCGGCTCTCGGTGCCCTGCAGTTACGACTCGCCCCTGTCCTCACCCGATGCCGACGGCTGGGTTGGTGGACCGCAGCCCGGACGTTCCATGCTGGATGCGCCGGTCGCGACCCAGGCGGGCGAGCAGATCTATCTGACCGATGCCTTCCGCACGGGCGGGTTGGACTTCACCGTGGTTTCTTTCGGAGGGATGCCGCCCGCAGCGCCTGATGGCGTGAAGCACATCCGCATCGGCGGCGATGGCGGCTTTGCCGATCCTTCGGGTCTCGCTTCACAGCGCTACGATGCGGCGCCGGAGGCGGCCTATCTGCTGAGGCCGGATGGCTATGTGGCGGCACGCTTCCGCCATCCGACACGCGCAGCGGTGACGGCGGCGCTGTCGCGTGCTCAAGGCTTGAACTGAGGCCTCGCATGCCGCTCGCCACCAGTTCCAACTTCCCGCGCCCCGACGATGCCTTTCGGGCCATCGTCGAGGCGCATCGCGGACTCTCCGACGAACAGAGCGCCGATTTCGACGCCGCGCTCGTCCTGATCCTCGCCAATCATATCGGTGATATCGACGTGCTGTGCGAAGCCATTGCGCTCGCGAAACGCCGCATGATCGACGGCCAACAGCAACAGCAGCAACAACAATAGCAAGCTCGCAAAAGGAAGAATTGATGGCGAAGAACTTCGCATCCACCGGCGACATGTCGGAGAAGAAGATCACCTTCTCCGAGATCGGGACCGATCTCTATGCCTTCACCGCCGAGGGTGATCCGAACACGGCCGTCATCGTCGGCGACGACGGCTGCCTCGTGTTCGATGCGCAGGCCACGCCGGCGATGGCGGGCAAGGTCATCGAGCGCGTCCGCGCCGTCACCGACAAGCCGATCAAATATGTCGTGCTGTCGCATTACCATGCGGTACGCGTGCTCGGAGCCTCCGCCTATCACGCGCAGGGCATCGTCGCCTCGCAGGAGACCTATCGCCTGATCCAAGAGCGCGGCCAGCAGGACTGGGATTCCGAGTATGGCCGTTTCCCGCGCCTGTTCCAGGACGCCGCCAGCATTCCGGGCCTGACCTGGCCGACGCTGACCTTCGAAGGCGAGATGTCGATCTATCTCGGCAAGCGCGAGGTGCGGCTGATGCAGTTAGGCGCCGGCCACACCTCGGGCGACATCGTTGCCTGGGTGCCGGATGCCGAAGTCATGTTCTCCGGCGATCTGATCGAATACCACTCGGCCTGCTATTGCGGCGATGCGCATTTGCGCGAATGGCCGCTGACGCTGAACGAGATCCGCAACTTCAATCCGAAGGCGATCGCGCCGGGGCGCGGCGATGCGCTGAAGGGAACCGCGACCGTAAACGAAGCCATCGCGATGACGCGTGACTTCGTGACATCGCTCTATGGCGCGGCCGAGATTTCGGTCGCCAAGGGGCGGACGCTGAAGGAAACCATGGCGGCGACGCGCGAGGTGATGGATCCGAAATTCCACAGCTTCGCCATCTACGAGCACTGCCTGCCGTTCAACGTCTCGCGTGCCTATGACGAGGCGTCCGGGATCGACGATCCCGTGATCTGGACCGACAAGCGCGACCAGGAAATGTGGGCCGCCCTGCAAGGAGGAGGATAGTCATGAACATCAACACCTCGCCCGACCAGATCATCCGGAGTTCCGCGCAGGTCACTCCGGGCTACATGTCCGGTTTCGGCAACAGCTTCGAGACGGAAGCGCTGCCCGGCGCGCTGCCGATCGGGCGCAACTCGCCGCAGCGCTGCGCCTACGGGCTCTACGCCGAGCAGCTCTCCGGCTCGCCCTTCACCGCGCCGCGCGGCAGCAACGAGCGCTCCTGGCTCTATCGCATCCGTCCCTCGGTGAAACACTCCGGCCGGTTCGAGAAGATCGACGCCGGTCTGTGGCGCTCGGCGCCATGCCATGAATACGACTTGCCGATCGCGCAATTGCGCTGGGATCCGACGCCGCTGCCGAAGGACGAGGTGACCTTCGTGCAGGGCGTGCAGACCATGACGACGGCGGGCGACGTGAATACGCAGGCCGGCATGGCCGCGCATGTCTACCTCATCACAAAATCCATGGTGGACCAGCACTTCTACAATGCCGACGGCGAGCTGATGTTCGTGCTGCAGCAGGGCAATCTGCGGCTCGTCACGGAGTTCGGCCGAATCGATGCCGAGCCCGGCGAGATCGTGGTGATCCCGCGCGGCGTCAAGTTCCGCGTCGAGATCCCGAACGGTCCAGCGCGCGGCTATCTCTGCGAGAACTACGGCGGCGCGTTCACGCTGCCGGAGCGCGGGCCGATCGGCGCCAATTGCCTCGCAAATGCGCGCGACTTCCTGACGCCGGTGGCCCATTACGAGGACAAGGACACGCCGACCGAACTCTATGTGAAGTGGGGCGGCTCGCTGTTCAGGACCACGCTGCCGCAATCGCCGATCGACGTCGTCGCCTGGCACGGCAATTATGCGCCCTACAAATACGATCTGCGGACGTTCTCGCCGGTCGGCGCGATCGGCTTCGACCATCCCGATCCCTCGATCTTCACGGTGCTGACCTCGCCCTCGGAGACCGCTGGCACCGCGAATATCGACTTCGTGATCTTCCCCGAGCGCTGGATGGTCGCCGACAACACCTTCCGTCCGCCCTGGTATCACATGAACATCATGAGCGAGTTCATGGGCCTGATCTACGGCGTCTACGATGCCAAGCCGCAGGGCTTCGTCCCCGGCGGCATGAGCCTGCACAATTGCATGCTGCCGCACGGCCCGGATCGCGATGCGTTCGAGCACGCCAGCAACGGCGAGCTGAAGCCGGTGAAGCTGACGGGCACCATGGCCTTCATGTTCGAAACCCGGTACGCGCAGCGGGTCACCGCGCATGCCGCGAATTCGTCGACACTGCAGGACGACTACGCCGATTGCTGGAAGGGTCTGGACAAGAAGTTCGATCCGACCCGGCCGTGACGGTCGTCCCCTCTCCCCTTGTGGGAGAGGGTGGCTCGCCGCGTGGCGGCGAGACGGGTGAGGGGTATCTCTCCGCGCGTCCAACCTCTCGCGATGAGACTTGCGGAGAGATACCCCTCATCCGGCGCTTCGCGCCACCTTCTCCCACAAGGGGAGAAGG
>CAYREH010000086.1:0-21666 GCA_964423245.1 uncultured Bradyrhizobium sp.
CGAAGAGACGATGCAAAGCTCGGGCGAGATGAGCCGCGAGAGCGCGAAGCTGTGCCAGCCAACCACACCCACGCCGTCATCGCCCGGCTTGACCGGGCGATCCAGTATTCCAGAGACATTAATGAATCATCCGAGACGCTGCGGCGTACTGGATTCCCCGCTGGAGCCTGTCATCGGGCTCGCCAAAGGCGAGACCCGCTGGCGGGGAATGACAGTGCGTGTTGGAGAGACAGAACTGCCCGCCAAAGCCGTCATTGCGAGGAGCTCGCGACAAAATTGCGCAGCAATTTTGCGCAGAAGCGACGAAGCAATCCAGAATCCCTCCGCGGAAAGACTCTGGATTGCTTCGCTGCGCTCGCAATGACGACGAGGATACATGGGTGCACCGTATCACCGCTCTGGTGCGATGACGCGTGCGAGCCCGCGGGGAATGACAGCGCAATTTGGAGAACCGAATTGCCAACCAAATCGTCGTTGCGAGCGCAGCGAAGCAATCCAGAATCCCACCGCGGAAAGACGCTGGATTGCTTCGCTGCGCTCGCAATGACGATGTGGATACATGGGTGCGCTCAATCACCACTCTCATGCCCGAGACGCTGCAAGGCCTCCGGGACACGAATCATGGATCGCGACACAGCCTCGACGTCACACCGTTTCCCGCAGCAATCCCTCCCCGCGCCCCTTGCGCCGTCGGCAGCTCTTGTAACAAAACTGTCACATAGCAAAACTAAACCCGTGACGATGAGTCGCACGCTGCGGCCACGCCACCTCACCGCTGGGAGAGAATTTCGATGCGCCGTTCACTGGTGTTGCTGTCTGCCGGGCTGACAGTCCTGACCACCGGACTTGCCTCCGCGCAGAACACCACGCCCCACAATCTGATCCTGTTCATTCCGGACGGCCTGCGCGCGCTCAAGGTCTCCCCCGAAACCACACCGGCCATGGCCGAGGTTCGCGACAAGGGCGTCAACTTCAAGAACCCGCATTCGCTGTTTCCGACCTTCACCATGGCCAACGGCTCGGCGATGGCGACCGGCCATTATCTCGGCGATACCGGCGTGTTCTCGAACACGATCTGGACCAACTACACATCCGTCCCCGCCGGCGACACGGTGGTCCCCTTCATCGAGAACGACGCCGTGCTCGGCGACATCGACGAGCATTTCAAGGGCGACTATCTCAACGAGGCAACCATCCTGAAGATGGCCCGCGACAAGGGTTTCAGCACCGCGGCTCTCGGCAAGCATGGACCGACATACCAGTTCGACCACACCGACAAGCCGGGACAGCCCGGCCTGCATTCGATCGTGTTCGACGACGCCACCGGCGGCAAGGTCGGCGTCGCGCTGTCCGACGAGGTGAAGGAGGCACTGACCAAGGCCGGCCTGCCCCTTGCCCCGCCGCCGCGCGGCGACAACGGCAAGGCGGGCGATGCGAAGACGCCGGGCACAACGGTCGCCAATGTGGCGCAGCAGGCCTATTTCGCCGACGTCGCGGCCAAGGTGGTGCTGCCGATGTTCAAGGCGCGAGGCAAGCCCTTCGTCCTGGTGTTCTGGTCGCGCGATCCCGACGGCAGCCAGCACAACACCGGCGACAGCCTCAACCAGATCCTGCCCGGCATCAACGGACCGACCTCGATGGCCGGCATCCGGAACGCCGACGACAACCTCGCCCGGCTCCGCAAGGCGCTGGACGAACTCGGCCTCTCCGCCACCACCAACATCATGGTCCAGTCCGACCACGGCTTCTCGACCATCTCGAAAGAGAGCAAGACCAGCCCCTCGGCCAAGGTCAGCTACGACGACACGCCGAAGGACTTCCTGCCGATGGGCTTCCTGGCGCTCGATCTCGCCAGGGCGCTCGACCTGCCGCTCTACGATCCCAACGACAAGAACGCGAAGGTCGAGGGCAACAGGCATCCGAAGGCGGGCAACGGCGTGCTCGGCCCAAATCCGGAGAAGCCCGATCTCATCGTCGCCACCAATGGCGGTTCGGATCTGATCTATCTGCCGAACAAGGACAAGAAGCTCGCCGCGAAGACCATCAAGGCGCTGCTCGAACAGGACTATGTCTCCGGCCTGTTCGTGGACGATTCGCTCGGCCGCTTCCCCGGCACCCTGCCGCTGTCGAGCGTCAATCTGCGCGGCAAGGCCGTGACGCCGACGCCGGCCATCGTCGTCAACTTCCGCTCCTATGCCAGCGACTGCGGCGAAGCGCCGACCAATTGCTCGGTGCAGGTCGCCGACACCGTGCTGCGCCAGGGCCAGGGCATGCATGGCAGCTTCAGCCGCGGCGACACCATGAACTTCATGGCGGCCATCGGACCCGACTTCAAGGCCGGCTATGTCGACGAACTGCCGGTCAGCAACGCCGACGTCGGCATGACGGCCGCCCAGATCCTCGGACTGCGCGGGGCGCACAATGGCGGCCTCGTCGGCCGCGTCATGTCGGAGGCGCTCCCCAACGGGATCGTGCCGAAGGCGTACAAGGCGGTCGAGAAATCGAAGGTCTCGGAGAACGGTCTGCAGACCGTGCTGAACTTTCAGCGCGTCGGCAGCCAGCGCTATTTCGACGCCGCCGGCTTCCCCGGCCGCACGCTCGGTCTCGAGCCGGATGCGGGCAAACAAAAAACGGCGGGCAAATAGCCCGCCGCATGCAAGTCGCGCCTCGCAAGAGGCGCGACGATCGCCTTGATCACATGCCGATGTCGAACACGTTCGGCAACTGGCCCGCCAGAGGCAGCGCGGTGGCACCGAGGAAGGTCGCCACCATGGCCATCAGACGGCGGTTGTTGTGGCGCTTGCCGCGCATCTGGCCGGCGATCCACTCCAGCATCTCGCTGTTGACCTTGGAGGCGTAGGACGGCGCCCAGCTCTCGATATCGGATTCGGCCGACAGCGCGACGCTGCGCGGCGGGACCTTCAGGCCGGAGGCGCTGGCGGCATAATGCGCGACGGCCTTGGCGAGCAGATCGTCGAAGCGGCCGCCGTCGGTGCGTTCGGTCGCCGCCTCGTTGATCTCGAACAGGACTTCGGCCTCGGCGCGGCTGACCGGCTGATCGTTGACGGCGGTGGCGGTCAGGATGCGCGCGCACCAGGCGGTGTCATCGGCATCGAGCGAGCGGGAGAAATGCACCCGTCCCTTGGTGGTCGGGCCTTCGCCCGTGATCACACCGTCGCGCACGACGGAGAGCGCATGAGCCGCGGTATCGCGGCAGGACGGTTCGAGGGACGGCAACTCAACAGACTTGGCAGCGGCGGACATAGTTCACTTCCAGATTTTCATTGGCGACCAGCAATTCCATGCCGGCCATGAACGGGTGGTTAACGAATCGATACGGGGATCGCGACTTTTCTCGATGGTTGCCAATTGGTCGCTGGACGGACCGATCGGGTTCCCGAACGCATCGGGCGGGCGTGATGCGGGTCATAAAAGGCTTTCTCGGGGCAAGCGAGACCGGGCGACACCGGGTTGGGATGTTTCGCCGCGGGCGCGGTCTGTAACAAAAAAGTGCTGGGCTTTCAGCGCTTCGGAGAAGGAATTCACATTTTACTTGAGCCGGTTCACTTGCCGCGCCGGACCGCCTATAGTCCGGCCACGGGACGAAATAAATTTACCTGTAGATTCAAGGCCATGAGGTAGACCCATGACACTTCCGATCGGCGCCACCGCGCCTGACTTCGAAGCCGAGACCACCGAAGGCAAGATCAAGTTCCACGAGTGGATCGGCAACAGCTGGGCGCTGCTGTTCTCGCACCCCAAGGACTTCACACCGGTCTGCACCACCGAGCTCGGCGCGCTCGCCCGGCTCAAGCCGGAATTCGACAAGCGCGGCGTCAAGCTGATGGGCCTTTCGGTCGATCCGATCGATCGTCACGCAAAATGGTCTGAAGACATCAAGGAGACGCAAGGCGCGGCGCCGAACTTTCCGATGATCGCCGATACCGACTACAACGTGTCGAAGCTCTACGGCATGCTGCCGGCCGCAATTTCAGGCGATCCCCTGGTCCGCACCGCCGCCGACAATCAGACTGTCCGCAACGTCTTCATCATCGGCCCAGACAAGAAGATCAAGCTGGTGCTGGTCTATCCCATGACCACGGGCCGGAATTTCCAGGAGATCCTGCGCGTCATCGACTCGCTCCAGCTCACCGCCAAGCATCGCGTCGCGACGCCGGCCGACTGGTCGCAGGGCGACGACGTCATCATCGCGGGCTCGGTCTCCAACGACGAGGCCAAGACGATCTACCCGCAGGGCTGGAAAGAGCCGAAGCCCTACATCCGGATCGTGCCGCAGCCGAAGTAAGGCTCAGCCGGTCAGGCGATTGGCCACCAGAAGTCCCGCGGTCGCCGAGACCGCGGTGACGGCCGAGCCCCAGGCGATGTCGAGCAGCACCACCGGCCAGGTCCAGTGCTTGAGCAGCGACAGCGCGGTCAGCTCGAACGTCGCGTAGCAGAACAGGCCGAACAGCGCGCCGTAAAGCAGCGTCGATTGCCAATTCGCTGACGGCGTGGCGCTCACGAACACCAGAATACCCACTACATAGATCAAATAGAACAGCACGGCCGGCAGCGGCCGGATGTCACCAAGCATGTCGCCGACCTGCGCCGCGAAGAAGCCCTTGGCCACGAAGCCGAGAAAGATGAAGTCCAGCCCCGTCAGCACGAGCAGGGTTGCGACATACAGGATGGCAATGCGGTTCACGGGCGGCCTTTCTGCCGGAGACGAGCTGTTGCTGGAGGCGAAGGAACTACGCCGCAGAGCATAGGTGGTTTCATCGCCCGCGCGGGCAAATCCATGAAACTATGGTCGCGGATGCCGTAGCTCGAGCGCCCGCAATGTGAGGCCCTTTCGCGATCATGCCAAGCCCGCCGCCGATCATCGTATGGTTCCGCGATGATCTCCGCCTCTCCGACCACCCCGCCCTCCATGCCGCCGCCAAGTCCGGCGCGCCGGTGATTTGTCTCCATGTGCTGGACGAGACGGCTGGCCGGCCACCGGGTGGCGCGACGCGCTGGTGGCTGGCGCAATCGCTGCGCGCGCTCGGCGCCGAGATCGCCGCGCGGGGCGGGTCGCTGGTGCTGCGCAAGGGCGCGGCCGCGTCGGTGATCCCCGATGTGGTGCGCGAGAGCGGCGCCGGCGCCGTCTACTGGAACGGTGTTGCGCAGGCCCCGCATCAGGCCGTTGAAAAGCAACTCGAAGCGGCGCTCGCAAAGCTCGGCATCGGCTCGCAAAGCTTCCCTGGCGATCTCCTGGTCGAGCCGTCGGCGGTCCGCAACCAGGAGGGCCGCGGTTTGCGCGTGTTCACGCCGTTCTGGCGGCGCGTGCAGGCGCTCGGCGATCCGCCCAAGCCGCTTCCCGCCCCGAAGGCACTGCGGCCCGCGCCGAAGCTCGCCAGCGATGCGCTCGAAAGCTGGAGGCTCGAACCGGTGAAGCCCGACTGGGCCGGCGGCCTGCGGCAGAGCTGGAAGCCGGGCGAAGCCTCGGCACGCACGCGGTTGCGCGACTTCCTCGGATCCGCCGTGCGCGGCTATGCCGCCGAGCGTGACCGGCCCGATCTGGACGGCACCTCGCGCCTGTCGCCGCATCTGCGGTTCGGCGAGATCAGTCCGCGCCAGGTCTGGCACGCCGCCCGTTTCGCCGCGGAAGAGGAACCCGCGATCGGCTCCGGCGTCGACAAGTTCCTCAGCGAACTCGGCTGGCGCGAGTTCTCCCGCCATCTGCTGCACGATCACCCCGATCTTGCGACCGTGAACATGCAGGCGAGCTTCGACGAGTTTCCCTGGAAGCACGATCCGGACGCCCTCGCCGCGTGGCAGCGCGGCCGGACCGGCTATCCCATCGTCGATGCCGGCATGCGCGAACTCTGGTACACCGGCGTGATGCACAACCGGGTGCGGATGGTGGTCGCCTCGCTGCTGGTGAAGCACCTCTTGATCGACTGGCGCGACGGCGAGCGCTGGTTCTGGGACACGCTGGTCGATGCGGATGCCGGCAGCAATCCGGCCAGCTGGCAATGGGTCGCGGGCTGCGGCGCGGACGCGGCGCCCTATTTCCGTGTTTTCAATCCGGTCCTTCAGGGCCAGAAATTCGACCCCGACGGCATCTATGTCCGGCGCTGGGTGCCGGAGCTGAAGGACCTGCCGGCGAAGCTGATCCACCAGCCCTGGGAGGCGACGCCGATCGAACTCTCCAGCGCCGGCGTCACGCTCGGCAAGACCTACCCGCAGCCGATCGTCGACCACGTCAAGGGACGCGAACGCGCGCTCGCCGCCTACGCGAAGATCCGCAAGGGATAGCGGTCAAGCTTGCAAAGGCTGCACGCCAGCGCGACGGATCATGTTTTCGACTTGCGCCGCTCCGGATGATGCTCGCCATTCGGATCGCGGAATTCACTGCGGTGGCCGCGCCGGTCCTCCTTGTCGAAGCGCCGCCGCTTCGCGGCTGAGCCATACGCCTTGATCACCTTCCTGCCGTTGACCTTCTTGATGACATAGCCGCCTTCGGTCATGGAGAACGGCTCCTTCAGCGTTCCCTTGTGATCGAACCTGGTGCCACGCGGATGCTTGAACGGCTCGAACCAGGACGGATAGACGAAATTCGACATCGGAAGGCCGTTGACGACGAAGACGTCCTCCTCGACGGCATCGCAGACCTCATAGGCGTATTGCGTGTTCGGGTTCTTGTCGGCCCAGAGATTGGCCATGGGATCGATCACCATCTCGAACAGTTCGTGGGAGGCGGCGACGCTCACGGGTTCGTCGCCCAGCGCCTTGACGAAGATCTTCGAGATCGGCTGGCCCCGATGCGTCAGCTCGTGACGGCCGAGCATGTTCTTGTGGGAGGCTGCGTCGAAATAAACCAGCTGCCAGTCGCCGGGCTTCGGCTTCTCCGTGACGTAGAGATCGACCGGATAGCCCCACACCGGCAGGAAATGCTTGTCGTAGCAGGTCTGAAGCGCCGCGGTGAGCCTGCTCATCATGCGGCCGCTGATCATCCCCTCGGCGTAGTTGATGCAGGCAATCCGGACCGGCTTCAAGGATCTGCCGAGCAGTGCGCGTCTTGCCTTGTCCATCGCAATCACCTGATCAAAAGGCCCCTGAAAGACGTCATTCTAGCACGACGCGCCGTGCACGTCAGGGATGCGTTGCGACGGACATGCCGCCCGTGTCTAGCGGCGGTTCACGACGAACACCGCGGCCGCGCACATCATCATGCCGGCGATCGCGAGCGCATCCAGCGTCTCGCCGAACAGCAGATAGGCCATCAGCGCGGTCACGGCGGGCACCAGGTAGAACAGGCTGGCCACCGAGGTCGCGGCGGCATGGCGGATCAGCCAGTACAAAAGGCCGATCGACCCGATCGAGAGCGCCACGGCAAGCCAGCCGAGCGCCAGCACGAATTCCCGTGTCCAGTGCACCACGCGATCCTCGAACAGGAAGGCGCCGATCGTGAAGAACACGGTGACGGAAACATATTGGACGAGGTTGCCGGCACGCCAGTCGATCTGGTTGCAATAGCGACGCTGATACAGCGTGCCGAGCGTGATGCTGATCAGCGAGACCACCGAGGCGAGCCAGCCCAGGCCCGCCTCCCCCGTCATCGGACGGTTGTGCAGGATCATCAGCACCCCGCCGAGGCCGAGCACCAGGCCGCCCCACTGCAACGGCGTCACCTTTTCGCCGAGCCAGCGGTTGGCGATGGTCGAGGTCAGGATCGGCTGCAGGCCCGGAATCAGCGCGGAGAGGCCGGCCGGAATCGAATGCGCGATCGCGATCGCGGTGCCGCCGAGATAGAAGCCGTGAACGAGAATGCCGGCAACGGCGCTGTGGGCAAGGCCGATCCGGTCGGGCCATTTCGGCCGCGCGATCGCCACGATCACCGCCATCAGGCCAACCACCACCGCCATGCGGATGGCGAGATAGGTCAGGGGATCGGCGTTGTTGAGGACGTATTTGGTGCCGATGAAGCCGGTACTCCAGAGCAGGACGAACAGCACCGGCGCCGCGCGTGCGGCCAAGACGTCAGGCTTCAAGGCTTCTTGATCTTGGTTCATTGCCGCCCTCATTGCCCGACACGGGGCCATGCGGCAATGCGAATTTGGCGCGACGGTTGCTGCGCTGCGACGGACCGGCGAGTCAGCTCAGCGGGTCACCATTCTTCCGGACAGGGATCGACGATCTTCCAGAGCTCGACGCCGTTCTTGATCTTCTTCATGTCGGTGGTGAGCCCGCCATTGCGGCGGATCCAGTCCTTCACAGTGTCGGGGTAGTAGGACATCAGATCCGACGTTCCCTCGGCGCTGGTGACCTTGATCCCGAAGGTGAAAGCCTTGTCGTAATAGGCCTGGTGGAAGCCGAGGCTGGCCCGCGGAGTGACGCAGATCTTGTTCATCGGCACGATGCCGAGCACCAGCGTGCAGGCCGAATTACAGATCCCGTCGATGATGACGCGCTCGCCCCTCTCGCGGATGCGCTTGTACTTGGCCTTGTACTCCTCGACATAGCCGCCATGGTCGCGGGTGATGTGCAGCTCGGCCCGCACGGACGTGGCTGCGAGGAAGAGCAACAGCAGGCTCAGGAGCGTGATGCGCATGGCGGCGGGACGGAAAAACCTTGAACGAAAGGACCGGTCTCGAACGACTCCTGGGAGCCCCCACAAAGACGGCCTGATCCTGGACAGATTCTGTTTGGTCATACTTGTGTGGGGAATTCGTTAAGCATCCCGAAAAGGCCAAAAATGGGCAGGTCTGCGGGTCATGTCCCGGCCATTTGGTCACACCCACCCCCGAATCTGCTGGAAAGCCGGCGATTCAATCGCCCCGAGGGTGCCTGTCCGGCCGAATTGCGATAAGGACATGAAGACGAGACGCGGGTTCCGGAGAATCGAGATGAGCAAGTTGAAGCTTGTTGCAATGGTTGCTGCCCTGTCGGCCGCCACCCTGGCCCCTGGCCTGGCCGAGGCGCGGTCGCATCACCGCTATCACCGCAACCACGTCAACCCGCTGCCCTACCCCATCAGCTACGTCCATAATTACGGCCCCGGATTCACGCCCGGGACGTTTGCCTATTATGATGGTCCGTCGACCAACCACTGCTACCAGAGCGCCGCCGCCTATCTCGGCCAGGACCGCCGCCGTCATCCCTGCAATTGAGGGGGCGCGAGGCGCCCCCTCCCGGGCCAGGTGTTCAGACCGGGGCAGGACCTAACGGCCCGCCCCCGAGCGCAGCAATTGCTTCTCGATCTCGTGGACCGGCAGTTTGACGAGATCCTTGCTGATCTCGTGCTGAACCGCCTTGCGCACCGCGTCCGAATAGTCGGCGCGGATCATGCCCAGCGCACGCGGTGAGGCCACCATCGTCAAGGCCGCCGTCTCGCCCGAACTGAGGGCGCTGTCGAGCCGGCCGGCGATGCCCCGCAGAAAGGCCCGCTCGGCCTCATCGTGCCAATCGGTCTGCTCGACCGAACTGCGGGCGCCGCCGACCGCGGCATGCAGCCGTCCCGGCGCGTCGGTCCCCTGCGCACTGGTCGATGGATTGGGTTGTTCGTGCACCTCCCTGGTGTGGAGGTTCGGAAACATCTCGTCACCGAGGTTTTCCAGAATGAGCGCCTTGCGTCCGTCGCACACAACCAGCCAGTCGCCCTTGTCGATTCTCATCTTGTCCATTGCACGGCTCCAATCAATTCGTGGGTGCTGGCCAAAGCAGCCGGCGCGTCGTCGTGTTCGGCGACGGCGACCCACGATCGAAGACTAGGGATGAAGCCGGATGCGCGAATTGCGCAGGATCAAGACGGACGGCGTTGTTGCCAGGCGCAGGCGTGGCCAGGGCAGCCGCGCCGGGCTAGTGTCCAAGGCGGTCCTCCCGAGCGCAGCCTGTTCATCTGCATTACATTTCAGGCCTGCCACAATTTGACCGGAAGCACTTCGATAGTCTGTGCTGCGTAAGCGGAGAAAAACATCATGAAGCTCAAGATTGGCCTCGTCGTCGCGTCCCTGTTCGGAGCCCTCGCGGCATCGTCGGCGGCGTCCGCCATGCCCGTTGCGCCTGCACCTGCCCTGCCGCAGGCATCCGGCGTCGAACAGGTCCGCATGGTCTGCGATCCCTGGGGACGCTGCTGGTGGCGGCCGAATTATTATGGCTATTACGGCCCGCGTCCCTATTACGGACCCCGCTATTACGCGCCCCGTTATTACGGGTATGGACCCCGCTATTACGGACCGCGCTATTACCGCAGCTGGTGAGACGGGGCCCCTTGCGGGGCCCTTTCCTTTTCCGGGGGCGGCTCCGATGCCCGGTGGCGGCCAGACTGGAGTGGCTCCAAAACTGATCCACATCAAAGTCGGCGACGCTCGGATCGCCATCCTGCGACAATGGCCGATTTGATCGTCTTCCGCTGCCCTCAGACCGGCATGAACGTCCAGACGCATCTGGAGAAGCAGCAACGGACCGAGGGACGAAGCTTCGAATCCTTCGCCTGTCCTGCCTGCACGCGGGTCCATTTCATCGACCTCGCCTCGGGCCAGCCGATCGGCCACGGCCGTTGACGCCGTCATCGGTTGCCGAGTTGGCATGACGCCCGCAATACTACGGTCCCGAAACCGGTTTACTGTCCCGGGAAGTTTCGGCATTGATTGTTAACGCACGCACATTTGATTGTCACATTCCATGAGCCGGCCAGACGCATGTTGTTCGACGCTCTCGCCCCCTCGTCCGCCCTACAGCTGATCCAGTTCGCGGATGTCGACGCGTTTCGGCCGCTCGAAACGATGGAAGACGCCCGCAGTATCCCTTTGGACGTTCCGAACTTCTCCGCAGCTCGCGCCGTCGTTTCACTGCCGGCCTGTCGCATCGTCGTGATGCATTCTTTCGCGCGCATCCTGGATACCGCCTACAGGATGCCGGGCGGCGTTGTGCTGCTCTCGATGAGCGATGACCTCCGGGTCAATTCCAAGGGCGTCGACCTGGATTCGCGCTTCTTCATCGCACTCCGTGGCAATGACGACTGCCATTTCGTCGAACCCCAGAGCAATCTTCACGCGATGCTGATTTTCGCGCCCACGCTGGCTGACCGAGGTTGGTTCGACCAGGCCGACAAACTTCGGGCCTATGCCGCCAGCAGGCCGGCCCTGCTCCACGCCCGGCAGCTGGTGCTCGACATCCTGCGCACCGCATCGTTGCAGCCACAGCTGTTCGAGACCTCCGAGGTCGCCGGCCATCTCCAGGAAGGCCTGCTGCTGGCGCTCGACGATCTGTTCCGGATCAAGCCCGGCTCGCAAGAAAGTTCTCCGTTGCACGGCGGACGCTGTGTCCAGCTCGTGCAGCGCATCGACGACTATGTCGACGCCTACCCGACGGCGCCGATCTACACCGCCGACCTCGCCGACGAGTTCGGCGTCTCGATTCGCACCATCAGTGGCGCGGTTTCGAAGGTGCGGGGCATGAGCCTGCACCAGTACATTCGCCTGAAGCGGCTCTGGGCCACCCGTGCCAGGCTGCTGCGCGGCGATGGCGTGACAGTGGCTGCATGCGCCAGGGCGCAGGGCTTTCATCATCTTGGCGAATTCGCAGCCGTGTACCGCGCGACCTTTCAGGAAACGCCGTCGGAGACGCTGGCACGGGGCCGTCAGGTCGGTCTCCGCGCGAGCTGATCGCGAACCCACCCCGCTGCCCGTAGGGAACTTTTGCCCGATATCGTGGTTGATGATGTCGAGAAGCGCCGGTCTGGCCGGTTGCTATTCAAAACCCCGTGCCTTCGCGCGGGGTTTTTCTCGCCGTCAATCCGGTTTCGGGGAAATCAATGTCTATCAGCCGCAATGTCTTGTTTCTGATCATCGGCGCTCTGGTCGTGACCGCGGGCGTACTCGGCTACAATCTCTATCAGGAGAAGAAGCAGCCTGAGGGGGTCCAGATCAATGTCGGCCCGAACGGTCTGAAGATCCAGGGCAAATAATAGACCCTGGAAACTGGCGCGCTCGGAAGGATTCGAACCTCCGACCCTCGGAATCGAAATCCGATGCTCTATCCAGCTGAGCTACGAGCGCTGCGGCCGCATGGCGCGGCCCCGACCAAGCTCCGACTGTCGGGCCCTCCGACAGGATACGATCACTCAGCCTGAGCCCGAATTAGCAGAGTGGCCGGCCAATAAAAAGCCCCTATCCGACCCTGCGAGGTTGGCTCGTCGGCCGTTACCAGGTCGTGTCAAACAGGCCGAAATGCGGCTGCTGGGCGACCCGCATCACCGCCCGATCGTTCTGATGCGGCGGATGCAGCCGGGCGACCTTGCGTTTGGGCTGTGCCTGATTGGTATCGGACTTCGCTTTGAAATCTGCCCTCCCGACGGCGGCGGCCTCGGACTTGGCCGCGACCGGCGTGAACTCGGCATGGGACTCGCGCATTCGCACGTTTGCCGATGCTTCGGTGACGTCACCTACGCTGGTGGTTTGCAGCCGCGCCGCGGCGACGGCGACCGTCTGGGCCGCGACCGTGGGCTGGCTGGTGTCGAACACGACGCGTTCAGGCAGGTGCCGATCGGACCTGATCCGGATCAGGGGCTGCTCATTGCTCACGGCGGCGACCGTCCGTGCGACAGGTTCGGATGGCAGCAGATGATCGGCGGCAAAGAGCAGCGCGAGCAAGGCCCCACCGACGAATACGAAATAACGAAAGATGGGCATTTGCAGCGCTCCGTCCCGCGCGATCCGCGCAGGCCCTCGGGCATAACCGGCAATCTTTGCATTGGTTCCCGAAGTGGCCCGCTCGGTTCAAACGGCAACGCAGGCTTTTTCGCCCAAGGTGGCTAAAGCCTTAATCTCTTAGCCTCCGGAGCCGTCAGGCGCGCCGGGCTGCAACCAGCCTGCACATGGCTTGCTCTGCATTGATATTGACGACGCCCATGGAAACCCGCGCGAAGGTCCTGCGACTCTTGATGCCCACGCTGTCGGAAATCCTTCGGCTGCGTTCCGTGAGTTGACTGCCGTCACGTCGCAGGAAGGTGCACGCGACCTCCAGATCCTTAACGTCATAGTCGTTGTCGTTCCGGAGCGTGAACGTCACCAGCGCACGTGACCCGAGTCCGCCACGGCGCCAGGTCTGCGACGAAATCCGCAAGCGCTCGAGCTCTGCCATGGTCGGGCCTCCGGCTTCCGGCACGGACAATGCCGAAGCCCCTGCCCCCGCTGGCCCGCTGGCTTGTCGTTCGGAAGCTGTCGCTTGCGCGCTGGCCGCCGGTATCGCCAGCCCGAATCCGCAGCCCATGACCATCGTCGCCAAGAACGCCAGTCCTGTGCTCCGGATAAACCTTGCGCTCATGGCATCACCGAGGACGCTGCTTTCGGTTCAGGATGGAGTGGCTCGCTGCTGACTTCAAGCGAGGACACCGACTATGGTTCCCAACACCCACGAATCGACAGCGGTGGTGGTAGCCGGCGGCATCGGCGGTTAACATGCGCTGTCACGAGATCAGCTCCCGCCGGAAGGAATTTGACAATGCCAGTCGTCACTTGGGATCATGTCCATCTGCGTAGTCCAGACCCGGAAGCGACGGCGGCCTGGCTGCACGACATTCTCGGGGGCGAGATCGTGCGCGCGCCGGGACGACTTGAGGTCAATCTGGGTGGCGCGCGAATCTTCATTGCCGCGCTCGACGGCGACGGTCCGGTCAACCCGCCCCCTCCGCATCCCCATCAGGGCCTCGACCATTTCGGCCTGAGCGTGAAGGACATCGATGCCGTCGCCGCAGAGCTCAAGGCCAAGGGCGTGACCTTCACTCGCGAGCCGACAACGATCCGGCCCGGCGTGCGCATCTGCTTCATCCGCGGCCCGGAAGGCATCTCGATCGAGCTTCTCGAGCGCGACAAGAAGTATACCTGATGCGGCGCAGGCCGCGTCAGGTTGCGAGGGAGACGAACGGCCGGCTCAGGTCATGCTGCCGGGCATGAAGCAGCGGATGGTGACACCCATATAGCCGTAGATGGGCCACACCATCGTTCGGCCGACCCTGTTGGGTTCGGAGATCACCGCGTCCCCCGGGACGTCGACCCAGACCTGCTCCTGCTGCTGGCCATCCAGGAGATAGCCGAAGCGCGGGACGCGCACGCGATAGTGCCCGCCCCTGCTCTCCCAGTCGGAGTCCGATAGCGCCGAGCCGTCGGCATCGGAGCAGCACGGCCCCTTGGCACTGCGCAGACCATCAAACCATGCCTTCAGATCGGCATTGGTGTTGACGAATTGGCCGCGGTCGCGCGCGTGCCCGAAGGAGGACAGGACGGCGATCAATGTGAGCGCGCATGCCAGCCTGGCCACACCTCGCCAGCGTGCCGCGCGATCATCGGTTCGTTCTTCACTTTTGCAATTGGTGGGACGCACACTGTACGGACGCGGCTCATGGCCGCCGGAATCGATCCAGTTGGTCACGTTGCTCTTGCTCCAGCACCCCGCGGCCAGTGCAATCATGATTATGCATTTCGCGGGCCAACTCAGCTTCGCTCCCATGGCCGCGCAGCATGATCAGACAGTCCGCACGGCGTAAGGCGCAAGCCGGGAGAAATACGGCTCCAGACCAGCGCCAACGAGAGCCCCGGCAAACTGCCGCGTTGCGCGCCAAGACATGCTTTGGCATAAAAGCTGGACTGGCCCGGCCGTTGGGCGATGGCCGCCGGTACGTGGGACGTGATGAAAAACGGCCTCTATTCCATTCACGTGAACCTGCTCGACGGCCGGATCGGCAAGGGCAGTGGCGTCATCCTGTTCCGCGAGGGCAAGATCCTCGGCGGCGACGCCTATCTCTATTACACCGGAAGCTACGTCGTGAAGGACAACAACACCTTCAAGGGCGAAGTGCTGGTCCAGCGGCACACCACGCCGCGTGGCGACGACAACCCGCTGTTCGGCGGGCCCGCGCCGGTCGGCATAGGCGTCAGCGGCACCTATACCGACACGCGCGCCGAGATGACGGGCACTGCGCTGGTCGGCAAGGCCAGCCTCATCTTCGGCGCAACACTCCACAAACTCGCCGACGTGGATTGATCCAGCCCCCCTCTATTCGGCGGCCTGTTCGAGCGGCGCCGTCCGCGGCAGGATGATCTGGATTCGCGTGCCGCCGCCGGGCTCCGAATCGAGATCGAGCCGCCCTCCAAGGCGGTTGGTGACGATGCTGTAGACGATGTGCAGCCCGAGCCCGGTACCGCCCTGGTCGCGCCGCGTCGTGAAGAACGGGTCGAAGGCGCGACGCCGCACGTCCAGCGACATGCCGCAACCATTGTCCGAGAACAGGATCTCGACATTGTCCTTGCCGGACTCGCGCACCTGAATGTCGATAACCCCCGGCCGGCCGTCCGGGAATGCATGCGCGACCGAATTGAGGAACAGGTTCGTCAACACCTGGCCGTACGGTCCGGGGTAGCTGTTCATGGTCAGGTTCGGCTGGCACTCGACATTGAGCGTCAGATTGTGTTTGCGCAGGCCCGGCCGCAGGCTCATCACCACCTGCTCGGTGAGGTCCCCCAGATCGAAGTTGCGCTGGTCCGAATAGTTGCGGTCGGCCGCGACCTGCTTGAACGACTGGATCAGCTCGGCGGCACGGTTCAGATTGGACACGAGCTGTGCGGAGGCGTCGCGGCTGGTGTTCAGGAATTCGTTGAGTGTGGAGCGGCGAAGCTCGCCGCGCTCGACCTCGGCGCAGAACAGTGCGGTCTTGCGCTCGAGCGCGGAGGCCACCGTGAGGCTGATGCCGACGGGATTGTTGACCTCGTGCGCAACGCCGGCCACGAGGCGCCCGAGCGCGGCCAGCTTCTCGGCTTCGATCAGCGAGGCCTGGGTCTCGCGCAGGTTGCGCAGCGCGGTTTCTGCGGCCTCCTTGGCCTTGCGCATTTCCTGCTCGCCGCGTTTGCGCTCGCCGATATCGAGCGCGACGGTGACGATCCGCTCGATCTCGCCTTCCGCATCGAGCAGCGGCAGCTTGTTGACCAGCCATTGCCGCATGTTGCCGGAAGCGTCCTGGTATTCCTCCTCGTAGAAGCCGAGGCCCTGCCGGCGTTTCAGCACCGCCTTGTCATTCTCGTCGGTCTTCGCCGCGCCGTAGCGCGACATCAGATCGGCAGTGGTGCGCCCGAGCGCATCGCCGGGCTCGATGCCGAAGATGCCGGCCATGTAGCGGTTCATCAGCACATAGCGCAGCTCGCGGTCCTTGACGTTGATGACCGCGGGCACGGTGTCGATGACCTGCTGGAGCAGGCGGCGCCCCTCGGCGATGGCGTCTTCCGCCCGCTTCTGGTCGGTGATGTCGCGCAGCGTGCCCTCGTAGCGAACAATGTTGCCGGCCTCGTCCCGCACGCCGGTGGCGCTGTCGGAGAGCCAGAGGATGTTGCCGCTGCGCTGGCGCACCTGGTACTCGAACTCGCGAACCATGCCGTCGCGGTGCATCAATCGTTGATATTCGACGCGCGCTTCAGAGTGGACGTAGATGGTGTGGGCGATGTCATTGATGCTGTCGATCAGCTGCTGCGGGCTGTCGTAGCCCATCATCCGTGCGAGGGCCGGATTGGCGTTGAGAAGATCGCCGGCCGGCGTGGTCACGTAGATGCCGTCGACCGAGCCCTCGAACAGTTTCCGGTAACTTTCTTCGGCGAGCTTCTGCTCCGTGAGCGCGCGCACCGCCGCCTCGCGGGCCGTGTCGGCCTCCTCCAGCGCCCGGCGGAACACTTCCGCCGCGCGGGCGATGTCGCCGATCTCATTGTCGAGCTCGGCCGACGGGATCGAGGTGTCTTTCTGACCCGCGGCCAGCGCGCGGATCGACCGGGCGATCTGGGCCAGCGGACGCACCGTCCGGCGCACCACGAAGCCGGCGGCCAGGATGCCGATCAGCACGCCGACGGAGCCGAGCACGATACTCTGCCAGCGCGCTTCGGTCAGGGTGCGGGCAAAGTCGCGCGACAACACATGGCCGCGCCGTGCACTGACCTCGCGCAGCAGTTCGGTGACGCGTCCGATCAGCCGGCCTTCGGTGCCCAGCACCTCGCGGTCGATATCGGCGATCTGCCGTTCCCGAACCGCCACGGCGATGATGGCTTCGGCGTAACCATTCACGGCCGATTTCAGACCGGCATCGGCAATGTCCATCGCCCGCATGCCCTGCGCCGCCTGCTCGGCCGCGGACGGGTTGCGCGCCAGCAGGCCGAGCGCGATGCGGCTCTGCGCCTCCGACAGACGCGAGGCCAACTCGCGGTCCGCCGTAGCGCCGACCGCCGCATCGAACCGGTCGCGAAGCGGCGGCAGAGCGGCCAGCAGCTGCGCCCGGCGGTCGATCAGCGTCGAAATCCGCTCGAGGCCGCTCCGGTAGGTCGCGAGCCTTTCGGTGACGCCGTCAATCATGTCCTGCTGCTCGGGCGCGAGCTCGATGCGCGTCTTCTTCAGGATGTCGCTGAGCGTCGAGGCCGCCTCGCCCACCTGCTTGAACTGGACGCCGGCACCGGGGTCGGTGACGAAATCGCGCGCAGCGAGCCGCAATTCGTTCATGCGACGGTCGATATCCTCGGCGAGATCCCCGACGCTCTGCAGCCGCTGCAATTCGGCAAAGGTGGTGTCGATGTGCCGGATCGCGATCACGCTCGCGGTCGAGGTCACGATGATCACCGCCAGCACCAGCAGGAAGCTGCCGAAGGTGAGCTGGCCGATGGAAAGCGAAAAGATGCGCTTCTTCTCGGGGGGCGGCGTCAATTCGGCGGACATTGGTGCTTTGAAAACCGGGCTATCGGAAGCCCCAATATACGATGTCTTCCGGTCCCGGGGAAACCTGCCCCGGCACGCCGATCATCGTTAATATTGCAGGTCCAGAGCCTCTGTCGCCCCCGGCTCATGTCGTTTTGGCGTTGGCCGCGGGCCGGGCCGGGATCGTCATGGCGGCTACGCCAAGGACGACGCAGGCAAGCCCGATCCAGGCGGTCCGGCTGAGGCTCTCGCCAAGGAACACCACGCCGATGCCCACCCCGATCGGAACACGCAGGTAGGCCTGCGCCGTGGTGGCGACGGAGCCGAGGGTCTGGATCAGGCGGAAATAGATCGCAAACGCAGCGGCGGTCGAGACCACGGACAGTCCGAGCAAGGCCAGCACGGAACTGAGCGAGGGCGAGAGCGTCCACGGCTGCTCGATCGCGACCGAAGCCGGGATCAGCACCGCCGCACCAGCCAGCAGCGAGCCCGCCGCCGGCGCCATCGGATCGAGGCCCTTGAAACCGCGACCGAAGATCGCGGCACAGGCATAGCAGATCGTGGCAGCGACGATCGCCGCCTCTGCCAGCAGGCCGCCGCCAGCCTCATGAAATCCGTTGACACCGACGATCAGGCATATTCCGGCCATGCCCGCCACCACCCCGGCGAGCTTGCGCGGCGTCGTCGCCTCGTGGCGGGTGACGAGGGCCGTGATCAGGAACGTGAAGATCGGTCCGGCAGAATTGAGGATGGTGGCGAGCGCAGCATCGACATGACGCTCGCCCCACGCGATCAGCGTCCAGGGGATCACGCTGTTGAGCACGGCCTGGAAGGCGAAGCGACGCCAGGTCGCAAGATCGGTCGGCATGCCGATGCCACGCAGGCGCATCACCGCCAGCAGCAAAAGACCCGCGATCACCGTGCGTGCCGCGATCAGGGTGATCGGCGGAATCGTGGCGACGCCGAGCTTGATGAAGGTGTAGGAGCCACCCCAGAGCGTTGCGAGCACGGCGAGCAGCGCCAGCTCGATCGCGATATTGGCGTCCTGCCGAGTGTCCATGTGACGCATTCCGTCCATTTTCATGGACGGAAACTACTGCGATCCGGACCACGGATAATTCGGTATGCGCCGAAGTGTATCAGCCGGCGGCGCCGACCTCGAACACCTCGCCGTCATAGCCGGCTTCGCGGGGGATGTGGAGCTGGCGGCCGGTTTCGGTCTTGATCATGACCGGCATCACCGTGACGATGGAAAGGCTTCGGGCGTGATCGAGCGCCGCGGTCACGTTCGGCTGTTTGGCGAGGCGGATCAGGTTGCGCGTGGTCGGGAACGGCAGCTTGAAACGGCCGCTCTCGCCGCCCTGCACCGCTTCGCGGGGCGAAACCCAGATCGAATCGGTGGACTCGCGACCATCATGCGCGCCGAGCTGGTCGGGCGGTGCCGCCGCGAGAAAGAACCAGGTGTCGAAGCGCTTCGGCATGCCTTCCGGCGTGATCCAGTGCGCGTAAGGCACCAGCTTGTCGAGCGCGAGCTCGAGGCCATTGTCGGCGAGGATATCGCGAAAGCTGATCTTGTGCTCGTTGAGCGCCACGCGATGCGCATCGGCAAGCTCTCCGGCCCGCCTGGCATCGATCGGCGTTCCCGTTGCCTTCGCGCGCGCCAGCAGGATGCCGCTTTCCTCGAACGTCTCGCGGATCGCGGCGATACGAAAGCCGCGATCCGATTCGCTCAGACCCTCGCCGCCCGAATAGAGGTCGGACCGTGCGATGATCTCCCGGTCGCCGGCATCGACGCTGCCGCCGGGAAACACCAGCGCGCCCGAATTGAACTCGATCTGATGATGGCGGACCATCATGAACACTTCGAGCTCCTGCGCGCCGTCGCGCAACAGGAGGATCGTCGAGGCGGGGCGTGATGCGGCGATCTCGGCCATTCGTTAACCTGCGGCGCTGGATTGCGGACCGAGTTGGGCGCGCTTGTCGGTGCGGGCCACGCGCGACAAAAGATAATCGACTTCGGCCTTCGCCGCCGGCGTGATGGTCGCCCCGGGCTTGCGCTGGGCGCTGGACGCAATGACTCCGCGCTTCTGCAGCACATATTTGCGCACGGCGAGGCCCGCGCCGGGCTGCTGCTCGTAGCGGATCAGCGGCAGATGCGCGTCGAACAGATCATGGGCCGCGTCGCGCTTGCCGGCCTTGGAGAGGTTCACGACGTCAATCAGAAGCTCCGGGAAAGCATAGCCCGTCATGGCGCCGTCGGCACCGCGCTCCATCTCGAAATCGAGGAACAGGCCGCCATTGCCGCAGAGGATCGAGAGCGGCCGGAGCGATCCGTCCTTCTGGAAGCCGCGCAGGGTCGAAATCTTCTCCAGACCCGGCCAGTCCTCGTGCTTGAGCATCACGCAGTTCGGATTGTCCATGACGATCTTGCGGATGACGGCCGGCGTGAACACGACCTGCAAGGTCAGCGGATAGTCCTGCAGCACCCAGGGCACGTCAGGCCCGATCGCCTCGGCGGCCTGCTTGAAATAGCCGACGATCTGATCGTCGGTGCGCAAGGTGGGCGGCGGCGCGATCATGACGCCGGCCGCGCCGGCATCCATCGAGGCGCGCGCCAGCGACCGCATCGTCGCGAAGCCCGGCGCGGAGACGCCGACGATTACCTGCATCTTCTTGGCGCGCTTGACGAAGCGTACCGCCACCTGCTCGGCCTCGGCGGCATCGAGCTTCGGCGCCTCACCGAGGATGCCGAGCACCGTGACGCCATCGCAGCCGACCTCTTCGTAGAAATCGGTCAGGCGGTCGATCGAGCGCTCGTCGATCCGGCCGTCTTCGTGGAACGGCGTCGGCGCGATTGCGAAGGTGCCCTTGGCGTCGGCGGTGAGTTTCATAAGTCCAATATCTCCTGTGCGTCATTCCGGGGCGATGCTCCGCATCGAACCCGAAATCTCGAGGTTCCGGGTTCACGCTTCGCGCGCCCCGGAACGACAACCATCAGGCTAGAACCTCCGCGCCCCCATCTTGATCTGCTCCTCGGAGAAGAAGATCTCCTTGGCATGCTCGACGATGTCCCGGGCGTTCCAGCCCGAATGCGGCGGCTTCCAGCCTTCCATTTCCATCATCCGCATTTCGCGTACGCCGCGGGGCCCGGACACGCCCAGCACCTTGCCGGTCTGATCGCCCGACAAATCGCTGACCATGTATAGCACGGCCGGCGCGATGCCGTCCGGCCCCAAGGCCGCCCCGGGGTTCTCCTTATAGCGGGGCAGGTCTGCGGTCATGCGGGTCAGGGCGCCCGGGGCCAGCGTCCAGATCCGGATGTTGTATTTCCGGCCCTCGATCGCCAGCACGTTGGACAGGCCCCAGATGCCGCCCTTGGCGGCGCCGTAATTGGACTGGCCGAAATTGCCGATCAGGCCCGAGGTGGAGGAGGTGTTGACGATGACGCCGCCGCCATTTTCCCGCATCCAGCGAAACACCGGCATGGTGCAACAAAAGGTGCCCTTGAGATGCACCTTGATCACCTTGTCCCAGTCGGACTCGCTGGCCTTGTGGAACGTCTGGTCGCGCAGGATGCCGGCATTATTGACGAGGATGTCGGCGCGGCCGAAATGGCGGATGGCGTCGTCGAACACCGACTGGCCGCCTTCCATGGTGGAAATGTCGGCCCCGTTGGCGACCGCCCGGCCGCCCTCGGCCTTGATGGCGTCGACCACCTGCTGCGCCATGGACGTATCGGCGCCGGAGCCGTCACGGGGACCGCCGAGGTCGTTGACCACCACCGCGGCCCCTTCCCGCGCGAACAGCTTCGCATAGGCCTCGCCGAGGCCCCCGCCCGCGCCCGTGATCAGCGCAACCTTGCCGTCGAGCAGTCCCATGGTGCGTCTCCCTGGTTTTGTTTTCTTACCTCGCCCCGCTTGCGGGGAGAGGTCGGATCGCCCTTGCGATCCGGGTGAGGGG
>CAYREH010000087.1:0-21411 GCA_964423245.1 uncultured Bradyrhizobium sp.
CATGGCGCATTGCACGAGGGCCGGAGCAGCTCTTGGCGAAGCTGAGCCGGCGGGGGGCTTTGTTTGTGGCGGGAGGGGAGGTTGGGGGGGCGCCGCGGGGGGGGGCGTTGAGGTGCCCCCCTCCGGGGGGGGATCGCCCCGGACCCCCGCGCCCCCCCAGGGCCCCCGCCGCGCGCCCCGCCGGGCGCTCCCCGCCGGGGCGGCGGCCGGCGAGGTCAGGATGCCGTCGGCGGTGGTCAAGCTGCGGCTCCTCGTTGAGGGTCTGTTAACCGGACGGCGCTGCGGATCGGCGATCGCCGCCTCGGGCGTCGAGCAGGATACCCGCACAGCCTTCAATTCGTTGCTGCAAAGCCGCGTGCAAGGCCGGTTTCGTCAGTTAGCGTTAAGCCGGCGGCGTTAAGTCTGTCCCAGCTTTCGAGAGGTTCGGACGGCTGTCCACGTGTGACAATGCGCAGCCGGCTGCCGCGGATGGATGCCAGTGCCCGAGAAGAGATTCGACTACGACCCCGACGAATTGGTCCTCAACCTCTTCTTCGAGGACAAGGACGACCGCTGGTTTCCCGGCGACCGGCATCTGCGGCGTATGGCCCGCCGCATGCTGCTCGGCGAGCCGCGCATGAGCGGGCAGCTGCGCGTGTTCCTCAATCTCTGCGCGGGGCTCGACCGCCTCGGCATCCGCTACCGCGTGAACGACTATCGCTACGCCGCGCAACATCCCGAAGAACTCGCCTGCATCATCGGCCGCACCTTCCTGCTCGACAAGTTCGCCTGGAAGAATCCGATCCTGCTCGGCGTGGCCGCCTATAATCACCCGCTCGACGATCCGGACCTGTTCAAGCGCCTGCCGGTGAAGAAATTCCTGGTTCCGGGACCATGGTATGCCGAGATGTATCGGCCCTATTGGCCCGAGACCGAGGCCTGGCCGACAGGGATCGACACCGATCTGTGGGCCCCGGCCGGTCCTGCCGCCAAGACCGTCGACGTCCTCATCTACGACAAGATCCATTGGGACCGCGAGCAGCGCGTCTCGGATCTCCTGGTGCCCGTGCGCGAGCGTCTCGCGCGCGACGGCCGTTCCTTCATCGAACTGCGTTACGGCAATTACAGGGAGGAAGAGTTCCAGGCTGCGCTGGCACGTTCTCGCGCGATGATCTTCCTGTGCCAGAACGAGAGCCAGGGCATCGCCTATCAGCAGGCCCTGTCCAGTGGCGTGCCGATCTTCGCCTGGGACCCCGGTGGTCCCTGGCGCGATCCTGATTATTACCCGCACCGCGTCCAGTTCGAACCGGTCTCGTCCGTCCCCTATTGGGATGATCGTTGCGGCCTGAAGTTCAGAGACCGCGACCGTTTCGAGGCGGGCTGGGACGCGTTCTGGGCCGGGTGCATCGAAGCGAGGTTCGATCCACGCGGCTATGTGCTGGACAATCTCACGCTCGAGCAGCGTGCGTTGCAGTACTACGAGATCGCCTGCAGCATCGTGCGACAGCAGGCCGGCGCGCGCTCGCACGGCCTGTTGGTTGACGAATGTTTAACGGGAATGGGCTAGCTCTGGGGCGCCCGGGCCGGAGCGGCCCTGCGCCTTCGATCGCCCGGATCGCAGCATGAACCGCAGCGCCGCCGACTTCACCCATATCGAGGTCCGATCCTGGGGTGCCGCACTCGGGGCCGCGCTGACCGGCGTGAGCGTGGTCCAGCTTGCGCGCTGCGTCATCGTGGTCGCGTCCCTGCTCCTGATAACGCTGACGCTCGATCCGTTTCCCGACCTGCGCGATCCCGACATCGCCGTCATGGTCAGCGGACGCATGGCGCTCAACTACGTCACCTTCGGGCTGCTGGCCGGGGTCGCCGTTCTCTTTGTCGTCTCCACCGATGCGCCTTCGCTGCGCAGCCTGGCCACACCGCTGCACTTCTGCCTGCTCGGCTGGATGGCGCTCAATCTCGCCTTTTCAGAGAGCCGTGACCTCTCGATCCAGCGCTTCGTGCTGGCAGCGAGCGTGACCACCCTGGCCGTGCTGCTGCCGTTGCTGCCGCCGACACAGCGCAGCTTCAATCTCTGTCTCGGCGTCGCCGCGCTCATCCTGCTGGTGCTTTGCTATCTCGGCGTCGTTCTCGCCCCGCAATACTCCATCCACAGCGCGCTCGACATCACCGAGCCGCAGCTCGCCGGCGACTGGCGCGGCAGCTTCGGACACAAGAATGTCGCCTCGCCGGTGATGTCGATCCTGTTCTATGTCGGCGTCTATCTCGGCTCGGTCGGCTCGTTCGTGATGGGACCCGCGATTGCCGTGCTGGCCGGCGTTTTCCTGCTCTTCACCGGCGGGAAGACCTCGACGGTGCTCTGCCTCACGATCTATGTGCTGGCATCGCTGGTCTATGTGACGCGGAGCCTCTGGCTGAAGCGGATCATCTGCTTCGTGCCGCTGATCATGATGAACCTGCTGACGGTCGGCAGTGTTCTCAGTCCCTCGCTCGGGGCGATCACGCGGGCGCTTCCGATCGATGCGACCTTCACCGGCCGCTCCGAGGTCTGGGAGTTTGCGATCGGAGCTGTCGCCGAGAAGCCGATCATCGGCCACGGCTATGCGGCGTTCTGGGACAATGTGCGCGGCCGCGAGACTGAAAAGGGCTCTGAATGGGCCGTGAGCGCGGCGCACAGCCACAATTCCTATCTCGACCTCGCCATCACGATCGGCCTGCCGGGGCTGCTGCTCGTCATCATGGTGTTCGTGCTCGCTCCGCTCCGGAATTTCCAGGTCGCGCAGGCCCATAATTCCAGCCGGGCGCTCTCGAAACTGTTTCTGACGATCTGGCTGTTCGGGCTCTATTTCGGAACCACTGAAACCTTTCTGCTGGAGCGGCAGAACGCGATCTGGTTCATGTTCGCGATGGCGGTCGCGGGCCTGCATTTCCTCGCGCGCTTCCAATGCGTCGAGACGCGGGAGCCCGGCGCGTGATCGGTTGTCGTCCAGGAACAGCTGCCATGCTCAAACAGAATTAGCTTAACGATAAGCGGTAACTTTGCTTGTCGTTTGGGACGAAAAGTCATTTATCCAATCTTGCTTCGCAACTGTGCCTTCCGGAATGGCGTCTCTCAGCCTCGAACAGACAGATGGTCGGGTCTCCGGCACGTCGGGACTCGTCGTCGATCTCGTGCGTGACTGGACGCGCGCCTCCGCGCGCCTGGGGACGGGCCGTCGCACCGCCTTCCAGCACGTTCATTGGCTCGGTGCCTGGTATGGCTCGTTCGGCGGCGTCGATCCGCTGATCGCATTGATCTCCGATGGTGCGACCGGACGGGACATCGCGATGGTTCCGCTGATCAGCCATGTGAGGCGCGGCATCCGCGTGGTGGAGTTCGCCGATCTCGGCGTCTCCGACAACAATGCGCCGATCCTCGCCGACGGCGCGGCGGTGGATGCGGCCGGCGGAGAGGCGATCGCATCGGCGCTGGTTGCGGCGCTTCGCGAGGCGCCCGACGGATTCGATCTGCTGCGAATGAAGAAGATGCCGGCCCGTGTCGGCGGTGGGCCGAACCCATTGCTGGCGCTCGGCCGGCCGGGATCCTCGTCCCTGAACGGCAATCTCGTGCTGCCCGGCGACGACTATGCCGCCTATTACGCTTCGCTCCGCCGTCTGCAATTGCCCCGATGCTGGCGCGTCTTCACCCGGCTCGGCAATGCCCGGTTCGAGATCGCCACGGATGTCGCGCGGGCCGGCGAGATCCTCGACGTCATGGACGTCCAGCAGGAAAGGCGCATGGAGGAGATCGGCTCGCATTTCGTCCTCAACGATGCGACCCATTCCCGCTTCTATCGCGACGTGGCCCGCCGCGGCGTTGCGAACGGCTACGCAGTGATCTCGGCCCTCGTCTGCGACAAGGGCATCGTGTCCTCCGCACTCGGCGTCAGATGCGGCACGACCTATTATCTGCTGCGCATCAGCCACACCGGAAGGGCGTTCGGGAATTTTTCGCCCGGGCTGCTCGTCATCGAGCGGACCATGGCGGAGCTGCACGCGCAGGGCGTGCGGCGTTTCGATCTCAGCATCGGCAACCAGGATTACAAGCGCCGCCTCGGCGCCGAGCGCTCGCCGCTGACGGACGCCAGCGTCGCCCTGTCATGGCGGGGAGTGCCCTTCATGCTGCGCGATCGGGCTGCGCAGGCCGTGCGACGCCACCCTGGTCTCGCCGGCCTCGCGGCCCGGCTGGCCGGCAGGACGCCCTGACGCCGGCACGGTGCCGCCGTGGCTTGCCGTGCCTTGCCGTTTCTGCCGCATCCTCGGCATCGTCTAGGGTTTGGTGCAGCCGGCGCAGTGGAAGCGGCCGCGCGAGGCGCGGACCAGGCTGCGGCAGTACCAGCGGCGCGCAAGCGCCTGCGCCGGCCTGCGGATCATCTGCGCCAGAAACAGCAATTCGAAAGCCATCAGTGTCGCGTCCAGGTGAAATATATTGGAGACAAATGAGATGGGGCGGCATTCCCGCAGGAGAATGCCGCCCGTTGCGTATCAGCCATGCCGACGAGGCACGCCCGGCCGAACGATCAGCCGTGCAGCTTCTTCGCGGTCTCCGCGATCTGACGGCCCTGGTAGCGCGCGCCGGCGAGTTCGTTGGCGCTGGGCTGGCGGCTGCCGTCGCCACCGGTGATCGTGGTGGCGCCATAGGGCGCACCGCCGGTGACCTCGTCCAGCTTCATCTGGCCGGCAAAGCCGTAGTTCATGCCGACCACGACCATGCCGAAATGCAGCAGGTTGGTGATGATCGAGAACAGCGTCGTCTCCTGGCCGCCATGCTGGGTCGCGGTCGCCGTGAAGGCGCCGCCGACCTTGCCGTTCAGCGCGCCCTTGGCCCAGAGCCCGCCGGCCTGGTCGAGGAAGTTCGCCATCTGCGAGGCCATCCGGCCGAAGCGGGTGCCGGTGCCGACGATGATCGCATCGTAATTGGCGAGATCGTCGATCTTCGCGACCGGCGCGGCCTGGTCGAGCTTGTAGTGCGAGGCCTTGGCAATTTCGTCCGGCACCAGCTCGGGCACGCGCTTGATGTCGACCGTCGCGCCGGCTTCGCGGGCGCCTTCGGCGACGGCGTTCGCCATCGCTTCGATGTGGCCGTAGGCGGAATAATAGAGAACGAGAACTTTGGTCATTTGTGGTCTCCGTTGTGATCGATGGTGATCGTGGGTCGGGGCCGTCATGCCCGGGCTTGTCCCGGGCGTGACGGAAAATGTTGCTAAGCGGCGTCGACGAGGACGAGCTCGGAATCCTCCAGGGCGGTGATCGTCAGCCGCGCCTCGTCGCGGATCGCGGCGCCGTCGCGGGCGTTCACCCGCACGCCATTGACCGCCACCGCGCCGTTCGCCGGCACCAGATAGAGGTGCCGCGAGGATTGCGGCTCGTATTCGGCGCGCTCGCCGGCCTTCAGCGTCGTGGCGAGCACGCGCGCATCGGCACGGATCGGCAGCGCGTCGGCGTCGGCCGGAAAACCGCTCGCGATGGTGACGAGCCGGCCGGACCGGTCCGCCTTCGGAAACGGCTTCGAGCCCCAGGTCGGCTGGCCGCCGCGTGCCACGGGCTCGATCCAGATCTGGAAGATCCGCGTCGTGCCCGGCTCGAGATTGTATTCGGAATGCCGGATACCGCTGCCGGCACTCATCACCTGTACGTCGCCGGCCGCGGTGCGGCCCTTGTTGCCGAGGCTGTCCTGGTGGGTGATCGCGCCCTCGCGCACATAGGTGATGATTTCCATGTTGGCGTGGGGATGGGCGGGAAAGCCGGTGTTGGGTGCGATCTCGTCGTCGTTCCACACCCGCAATGCGCCATGGCCCATGTTGTCCGGGTCGTAATGGCTGGCGAAGGAGAAATGGTGCCTGGCCTTGAGCCAGCCATGGTCGGCGCCGCCGAGCCTGTCAAAAGGTCTGAGTTCGATCATCTGCGTCACTCCTGATGACCCTTGGATAGGCCTTCGCCTGTGGTATAGAAATAGAAACTGTCGAAACCCATTGTTTCCGAAAACGGCACTTGGATGTCCCATGGCAAAACTCCCCGATTTCGAGGCCCTCGCGATGTTTGCAAAGGTCGTGGAGCTGCGGTCGTTCGCGGCCGCGGCCGGTGAGCTCGCAACCTCCAAGGCCACGGTGTCCAAGGCGGTGACCCGGCTGGAGGAGCGGCTCGGCGCCCGGCTGTTCAACCGCACCTCGCGCCGGCTGGCGCTGACCGATGCCGGCCACAAGCTGGCCGAACGCGCCACGCGGCTGCTCGCCGACGGCGAGGCGGTGGAGAACGAGGCGCTGGCGCAATCGGTGGCGCCGCGCGGTCTGGTGCGGCTCGCCGTGCCCATGACCTTCGGCGTCAAGGCGGTGGCGCCGCTGCTGCCGGAGTTCTTCGCGGCCTATCCCGACGTGTCGGTCGACCTGCATCTGGGCGATGCGACGGTCGACCTGATCGGCGAGGGGTTCGACATGGCGGTGCGGATCGCGCGGCTGCCGGACTCTTCGCTGATCGCGCGCCGGCTGTTCACCATGCCGCGCTACACGGTGGCCGCGCCGTCCTATCTCAAGACGCATGGTCGGCCGACGCATCCGATGCATCTGGCCGCGCACAAATGCTTCAGCTACGCCTATCTCTCGACGCCCAATGTCTGGCACTACACCAACGCGGCCGGCGAGCAGGCCAGCGTGCGTCCCGGCGGCCAGCTCCGCGTCAACAATGGCGAAGCCGTGATGCCGGCGCTGATCGCCGGCCTCGGCATCGCCGACCTGCCTGAATTCATCGTCGGCGAGGCCATCGCCTCCGGCGCCGTCGAGGTGATCCTGAAGGACTGGAAACAGGCCGAGGGCGCGGTGCACCTGGTGACGCCGCCGGGCGGGCCGCGCCCCGCCCGCGTCGATGCGCTCGCCGATTTCCTCGCCGCCAAGCTCCCGGGCACCTGCAAGCGGCGGCCGAAGAAAGGTGGCAAAGCCAGCTAGCGACCTGGCAGGACAAGGCGCTTTGCGACTTTGCCTGCCCAGCGGGATCCGACCTTGCCGTGCGACTAGGACACCTTGACGCCGTCGCTGGCGACAATGCGCAAGGCCGGCCTGAGTGTGTCTTGCAGTTGCACCTTCAAATCCTGGACGCGCGGATCGGTCGAACGCGCCGCACAGACGGCGTATTGACGGACCGATTGCGCCAGCGCGCGATGCGCCTCCGGCGTACGCGTGACGTCGGGATGCGCAAGCCGCAGCACGATGGCCGCGAGATTCACCAGCATCTCGTCGAGTGCGATGTCGATCGTCGCGAATTTTCCCATGTCGGACTCCCTGCCAGACTAACCGAGGGTGAAGGGGGGCGTTCCGGAGCGGGTCAAACATGGATAACGTCTGGTAAACGGCCGGGCCGGCCTGTTCGCGCAGGCCGTGCTGCCGCCGCCGATCGCGAGCCGCCCGCGCGAAGCCATGGCGCCGGTGATGCGCAGGTGATGGCGAGACCGGATGTCCTGAAGGCGTTCGAGACCTCGGGAAGTCTCGTCGCCTGTCAGGACGCGCCCGCCTGATCGCGGCCGTGAAGACGATCGGCAGGGTGGAGCAGGTTACTGGCGGGTCTTCACGTTTTTTTGTTGGCCCAGAACCGCGTCTCGTCTCATTCATTGGAGAGGTTTGGATGAGGCACGGAAAGGACTCCGGACATGCGAACGCAGCGAATGGCCATGGGTGTCGCGCTTGCGATTGGCGGTTTCGTCGCGCAGGGCGCGGCATCCGCCGACGAATATCGCGGCACCATGGAGCAGCAGATGGCCTGCACGCCCGATGTGTGGCGGTTGTGCAGCGACCAGATCCCCGATGTGAACCGCATCGTGGCCTGCCTGCAGCAGAACACGCCGCAGCTTTCGTCGGGCTGCCGCGCCGTGTTCCAGTCCAACAACCAGATGCCGCCCCAGCCGGCACCGCGCGGGCGCATGGCCCAGCAGCCCCGGAGCACCGTCGCGCCGCCGGCAGTGGCGCCGGCGCTGCCGAGCAACGACGACGAGGATTAGTCGCCAGGGTCGGGGTGTCGCCCGCCCCGACCTGTTCGGCGGCGGGGGCTCGGTCCGTGCACGCAAAGCCGAAGCCGCCTGGGCAAAGCAGCCGATCGGGCGGGGCTCGCGGCCGGTCGACGTCCACGCGATCTTTGCGGCGCAAAAAACATAGTCTTCGCGGTTTGTGACATCTCAGTCCTGCAGATCAAGAACAGCTGTGGCTGTCCTGCGACAGGCTGGGTTCCAAGGCCGGTGTAACTGTCTCCCGCGCACACTGGGAGAATGAAATGAAATCGGTTGTTGGCCTTGGTCTTGCTATTGCTCTTGCTGTTGGAATTGCCTCCCCAGTCGACGCCGCTGATTTATCGCTCAAGGCCCCGCCAGCCTCGGCCGCAACGCCAGCATGGACCGGAATCTATCTCGGCCTCCACGGCGGAGGCGCCTATGCCGACACTAATTTCTACCTGCCTGCGTCGGCGACCAACGTTGCCGGAAATTGCCTGGCTCTCAATTCCTGCCCTGCCAATTTCGGCAGCCACACGAATGCCGGCGGTCTGTTCGGCGGGGTGGCCGGCATCAACTATCAGTCGGGCATGTGGCTCGTCGGTGCGGAGCTGGAAGCCTCGTGGGTCGGCCTGAAGGGCGGCGCGCCGACCGTCATCCCGTTCCTTGCGGCCGCGAGCGTGACCGGAAACTCCAAGATCGACTCGATACTCGACGCCTCGGCGCGCTTCGGCGTCGTATCCGGCCGCTCGCTCTTTTTCGTGAAGGGCGGCGCGGCTTTCGCGCGCTCGACCTATTGGACTGCGACACCGGCCCTCACGACTGCCACCGCCTCCGACACGCGAGCGGGTTGGATCGCCGGCGTTGGCGCGGAGTACGCGTTCCACGGCCCGTGGTCCGCCAAAATCGAATACGACTATGTCGACCTCGGCACCAAGCGTGAAACCCTGCTTGGCGTCGGCGGCTCGATCGATGTGGACATCAGGCAAACCGTCCAGGTCGTCAAGGCGGGTGTCAACTATCGCTTCAGCGGCTGGTGATCAGGAGATTGGCCGACGACAGATCGTCGGCTCGGTCCGCCTCAGGGTTTGACCTCGCAGACGTCGACCCATTCGGCGCCGACGAGCTCGGCCATGCGTTCGGGCGCGATGCGCACGGCGCTGTGGGTCGAACCCGCGGCGGGAACGACGATGTCGTAGGCCTTCAGCGAGACGTCGCAATAGACCGGCAGCGGCGATTTCAGGCCGAACGGGCAGACGCCCCCGACCTCGTGGCCGGTGATCTCTGCGACTTCCTCGATCCCCAGCATCTTCGGCTTGCCGCCGAACTGCGCCTTCACCTTCTTGTTGTCCATGCGCGAGGTGCCGGCGGCGACGATCAGGATGACGCGTTCGCCGACGCGCAAGGACAGCGTCTTGGCGATCCGCCCCGGCTCGACGCCATAGGCTTCGGCGGCCAGCGGGACGGTGGCCGAGCTGATCGACGATTCGATGACGGTGATGTCGGGGGCTTTCTCGGCGAAGAAGGCGCGAACGGATTGCAGGCTCATTCGGGTCTCACGGTCGGGCGGCGATCATCAGCGGCGACGTGATGGTCCGGCGTCGGATCGTCTTGAAGGCCATCAGCGGTGCCACGAGATAGCGGGCGAGGCAAGCCGGGGCCGCGCGCGGGTTCGTGCTGGCTGCTGCTGGGGGCAGATGCCTCGGTTCAACCGGGCGATGAGAGAGGCGATATCCCGGCGAGGGGCTTGCACCATGGAAGCGGCAGCCGCGGCAGGTATTCAGGACTCCACTCGCAGATACTGTCCTGTCCCTTGCTCTTGAGTGCGATCTTCACCGGCTCCGCCTGGCTGATGACGACGTGCAGCGCAATCAGCGTGGCGCCGATGGTGAAGGTCCAGGGGCCGGACCAGACGTCGCGCGCCTGGTCGAGCAGGAGCATCCCCGCGATGATGATCAACGGGTCGGTGAAAACGAAATATTCCAGCTTCAGGCCGCGGCGAACGCCGAGTGCGTCGATGGCGATGGCCGCGAGCAGGAGGAGGGTGGCCTGCGCGGCGACCTGGTGGGCGCCCCGGCGCCAGACATGGACGATCCCCGGAATGATCAGCCAGGTCAGGAACACGGTCGGACGCGGCGAGGAGAACAGCACGAAGGTGTAACGCCTGATGACGCCGACGAGCCCCGTCAGCAGCACGCCGACGGGATTGTCAAGCCGGCCGCCCGATTCCGGCGCCTGGGCGTATTGCAGCATCTTCTCGATCGGATTGAGCACGATCACTGCGTCTCGCGCGTCGTACTGGAGATGGAGCGCCAGCAGCCCGAGCGCCGCGCCGGCGACGAGCGCAGACATCGCGGCCATCGTTTCAGGCAGGCTCACCCGCCACAGCAGGGCGAACGCCGCCATGCAAGCGAGGATCCAGCCGAGGAGACCGACCTGATAGGTGCCAAACCGCCCCAGCAGCAGCGGATGGAGTCCGGCCGCCGCTGCGGCGACCGGATCGAGGCCGGCGGCCACCAGCGGCCAGGCCGCCGCGGCCGCGCCGGCGGCCATGACGACGGCGGTCGCGGCCGCGAGCCAGCCACGCGTCCCCGACCAGAACGCGGCGCTGGCACTGGCGCTGCCTCCGAACGGCAGCAGCAGGGCCGGCAGGGCTGCAATGAGCAGGATGGCCTGGACCTTGTTTTCGAGCCCGAGCATGCAGAGCAGGGCCGCGACCGCGAGCGCGGCCGGCCGGAGCACGGAGCCTCGGCGCGCCACGACGACGAGAATCATGAAGGCGATCACGCAGAAGCAGGCTGCAATCATCTCGCTGCGCAGGATGCGCAGGTGCATCTGCACGCCCCCCGACATCACGAACGCGAAGACGCCGCAGGTGGCAACGCGCCAGTCCCGAACGAGGCGCTTCGCCAGCACGGCAAATCCGAGACTGCATGCCCCCGCGGTCAGCGCCGCCAGGATTCGCCCGGCGCGAATGACATGCGTCATCGCGGCGTCGAAGTGCTGACCATCCGCCGGAATGGAGGAAAGCGTCCATTCGTCGAGAAACCGGAGCTGATGAAGCAGCCGCAGCCAGAACTCGACCGACAGGATGGTCCAATAGGCGGGGTGATCGAAATAGGCGCGCTTCGCGCCGTCGTTGAGCGACAGGGCGCTGTAGACCACCATGAAATCCATGTCGGCATTGCGCCAATAGGCGATGAAATAGCCGCACAGCAGGAACGAGATGAGCGAGGCGCCGAACAGGAACACGAGAGCGCCCCGCCATCCGAACGGCGTCAGGCGATCGAGCGGATCTTTCCGGGCCCGCCATGCAGGGCCGGCGTCCGAGACGGACCGCGACAATCCAGCCAGACCGACCTTCACGCGAAGCTCGCAACGTCGATCATGATCGTCAAACCGCCTTGATCTTGAAGAAGGCGAACACCACCATCTTGAGCAGCATCCAGCCATGGCTGAAGCGCGAGATCTGCGTCTCGCCGTAATTGCGCGCGGCGTAGCGGATCGGCAGGTCGATTGACTTCAGGTTGAGCTTGGACGCGCCGAAGATCAGATCGAAGTCGCCGAAGGGGTCGAAGTCGCCGAAATAGGCCTTTCCGGCCTTGAGACGTTGGTAGTCGCTGCGGCGCAGGACTTTCGTTCCGCAGAGCGTGTCGGTGTATCGTTGGTTGAGCAGCCACGAGAACAGGTACGAGAAGATCTTGTTGGCGATCAGGTTGAGGAAGCGCATGGCCCCCTCGTCCATCGGATAGACCAGGCGTGAGCCGTTGACGAACTCGCCCTTGCCCGACCGCAGGGTGTCGTAGAACTTGCCGAGCTGCTCGGGCGGCATGGTCAGGTCGGCGTCGAGGATCATCAGGACGTCGCCGCGCGCGGCGTCGAAGGCCGCGAAGACCGCATCGGCCTTTCCCTTTCCGGGCTGCCTCATCGTCTTGATGTCCTGCCCGATGAAGACCTGCCTGACCCGCTCCATCTCCTCGAATGTGCCGTCCTTGCTGTGCCCCTCGACGAAGATGATCTCGATGTCGGGGCAGAATCCGGCGATGCGCCGGACCGCCGGCTCGATATTGCCGCGCTCGTTGCGCGCCGGAATCACCACCGTCACCGAGGCGATGTCGTCGTTGGCGCGCCGCATCGAACGGGCCACCAGATAGTGACGGAGAGACAGGGCGCGCAGGCCGGGCAGCACGCTGATGAAGCGATTGACGAAACGTCCGATCCCGAACAGCGACACGGGCAGGAGAACCCGCTGCTCGGATTTGACGGGATCGAAATCGGCCAGCGACACGAGGTTGCGCAGGTCGGCCGGCGACAGCACGTTCTGGTCGGGATGCGGCATGCGCAGTCCCGTCGCCTCGGCCAGCTTCAGGATCGGGTACCAGAGATGGGAGAAATATCCGAAGACCACACGCGTTTCCCGCGTGCACAAGCGGTGAAGGTTCGCGATGAAGCTCTGGCAATCATCCAGCGAGCCGATCGTGTCGAGCACGAGGATGAAGTCGAACGGGCCCTCGATGGCCGCGAAGGTGGTGGCGTCTTCGGCGTCGCCCACGACGAAGGCGAGATCAGGATGACGGCGTCGCGCGATGTCGAGCAGCTCGGAGCTGATATCGATTCCCACGCCATGGGAGGGAGCCAGCGCTGCGAGCGTGTCTCCGATGCCGCAGCCGATTTCGAGGACGCGGCTTCCGGGCGGGATGAGGAACCGCAGATAGCGCTCGTCTTCGCCGTGAAAGAAGGCGGCCTTCTCGCGCCAGCGCACGCGCGATGTCGCGGATTCGTTGGCGTGGTTCCGAAGCAGGGCTTTGCGGGAAGACGCAGAGCGGACCGGTGCTGCGGCCGGATCGGCGGCGCATCCAGGACGAACTGAGGCCCTGTGCTCAGGCAATTCTGAGCTGAACTCAACCATTTAAAAACCTGCCCGTACCCTCAATGGTTGTAGCATGGCAGAAAGATGACGACGTTGGCTAGGCGAAAATCATCCGACAGCTGATGGATCGAGGCGGACGCCGATCTCGGAAGGCTGAGCGGTGGCGGGGTAGGATCGGCTGCGGCCGGCGCGAGCCTGGCGTGAGACATCATCTCCTCGTCAGATGCAGAAGCCCTGCTCGCGTCGCCATGCTGTCGTCTCATGCGCTCCGCCGGAACGATATTGCAGGATGCGAACGGTCTCGTCGCGTTCTGCTTTTCCGTGAGCCGGCGAGGCGCGTTGACTCATGTCAAGTGTGGGCTGGATGCCGCGTGTTACCGGCAAAGCGGGGCGGTACCATTCGAACCACGGACATCAACCAATGGTCACGCAAAGCAACATCAACTTCTTCACCAACTGGGCCCGGGAGCGTCTTGCCGAAATGGAAGCCACGGTGACAGCTCTCGAGGCGAAAGCGGCCGAGGTGCAGTCCGATCTGCGGGAGAAAGCCACAAAAGTCCTCGCGGATCTCGGCAAGCAGCGTGACGACTTCCGCAGCACCCTGAAGCAGCAATCGGACGCCGGCGAGGTGGCCTGGACCCAGGCCAAATCGAAGATGGAAGCCGACTGGCGCGTGTTCGAGGCCGAGGCCGGAAAATACGTCGAGAGCTTCGGCAAGCAGGTCGAGCAGCAACAGGCGACGTTCAAGCTTCAGGCCGAGGCACAGCTGAAGGCGTGGCGTGAAGCCGTCGACAAGCTCGGCAGCGATGCAGGCAAGTTCGCCTCCGCACATCGCGCGGACATCGACGCGGCCTTGACGCGCATGACCGCCGATGCCGCCGAGGCGGAGAAGAAGCTGGAGAAGCTGAAACAGGCGGGGACCCATTCGTGGTCCGCGCTGATGACGGCCTTGACCGAAACGCGTCAGGCTTTCGATCGCGCCAACGAGGCGGCGCGCGAGGCCTTCAAGCGGGCCGCCTGATCTTCAGAGTTCAATCTCGAGAGACCGCCGCGAGGCGGTCTCTTCGCTTTGCCGGCGCGGCCTCGGGCTGTCGCGCCACGTTGCGGCCTTCAGCGTCCGCACTAGATCCCGAGCAGCTTCCTTGCGTTGGCCTTCAGGACCTTCGGCCGGATCTCGTCGCGGATCTCGATCTTGGCGAAGTCCGCCAGCCAGCGGTCCGGCGTGATCACCGGCCAGTCCGAGCCGAACAGCATCTTGTCCTGCAGAATCGAGTTGATGTAGCGCACCAGGATCGGCGGGAAGTATTTCGGCGACCAGCCCGAGAGGTCGATATAGACGTTCGGCTTGTGGGTCGCGACCGACAACGCCTCCTCCTGCCAGGGGAAGGAGGGGTGGGCGAGGATGATCTTGAGGTCGGGGAAGTCGGCCGCGACGTCGTCCATGTACATCGGGTTGGAATATTTCAGCCGCATCCCCATGCCGCCCGGCATGCCCGAGCCGACGCCGGTCTGTCCGGTGTGGAACAGCGCGATCGCGCCGCCATTGTTGATCTCTTCATAGAGCGGGTAGGCCAGCCGGTCGTTGGCGTAGAAGCCCTGCATGGTCGGATGGAATTTGAAGCCGCGCACGCCGTATTCCTCGATCAGCCGGCGTGCCTCGCGGGCCCCCAGCTTGCCCTTGTGCGGGTCGATCGAGACGAAGGGGATCAGCACGTCGAGATGCTCGGAGGCGATCTCCAGCATCTCCTCGTTCTTGTAGCGGCGGAAGCCGGTCTCGCGCTCGGCGTCGACCGGGAAGATCACGGCGGCGATGTTCTTGGAGCGGTAATAGGCCGCGGTCTCGGGCACGGTCGGCGGATGCTTGTGCGGCGACTTGAAGTACTCCGCCATCTGCGCCTGGAAGTCGTCATAGCCGTCGTCGGGGTGGGTGCCGCAGGGCTCCTCGGCATGGGTATGGATGTCGATGGCGACGACGTTGTCGATATCAGGCAGCTTCAGTTTCGGCATTGGTGTCCTCCCGACGTGTTGTCAAATTGATTATAGGATATAACGAATTTGGCAAGGCATGGTGGCAACGCGCGTTGAAAGGCGTCGCCTTGCGTCAGGGCCTGCGGGAAGGGACCGATTCGGCCCTTTTCTACTTTGCATGGGGTTGTTTTCGTACTTTGTGTGGGACGGCGCGGGCGGTTAACATTGACAGGCTCGCCCGCCATGCCTTAAGAACCGCCCCGTCCCGGGCGGTCGGTCCGCCGGCGGGAAAGATCTCATTTTGCCATATTCGCGCGTGCCGAAACGGTAGTGCCGAACACGGCCTTTCGAACGTTCAGGATTCCGCCATGAAGGTCCGTAACTCGCTGAAATCGCTCCGCGGTCGCCATCGCGCCAACCGCCTGGTCCGCCGCAAGGGCCGGGTCTATGTGATCAACAAGGTGCAGCGCCGCTTCAAGGCGCGCCAGGGCTGATCCCGCCTCGCGGCACAGCCGCGAGCCCGCACCATCGCAATGTCACACGAGTTTGACGCCGCCTTTGCTTGGCAAGGGCGGCTTCGCGCGTCTAGACTTCCCTCATGGCAGTCAGATTCTCCTTCGTCCCTACGCTGTGCCTGACCCTCGTGCTGGCGGTCGCCGGCGCCGCGCCCGTGCTGGCGCAGGCTGATCCGAAGATGCCGCCCGGCAAGCAGAAGAAGCTGCCGGAGCCGCCGGCCAAGCTGCCCAAGGTCGATCGCGGCAAGAACCTCGATTTCCTGTTCGGCGCCCTGAAGGCCGCGCCCGACGAGGCCAGTGCCAAGCATGTCGAGGCGCGGATCTGGGCGATCTGGATCCAGACCCCGAGCGACACCGCCTCGCTCCTGATGTCCCGCGCCAAGGCCGCGGTCGACGCCCAGAAGATCGATGTCGCGATCAAGCTGCTGGATGCGGTGATCAAGCTGCGCCCCGACTATGTCGAGGCCTGGAACCGGCGCGCCACGCTGTATTACATGCAGAACGACTATGCCCGCTCGCTTGCCGACATCCGCGAGGTGCTGATCCGGGAACCCCGGCATTTCGGCGCGCTCGCAGGGCTCGGCATGATCATGCAGGAGGTCGGCGACGAGAAGCGTGCGCTGGACGCCTACCGCAAGGCGCTCGCGGTCAATCCGCATCTCGAGAAGATCCCCGACCAGGTCAAGTCGCTGACCGAGAAGGTCGAAGGCCGCGACATCTAGCTGACAAATCGATGGACAGTTGAGCCAATGCGGCGTGCGCGGGTTAACCAAGATCCGAGGCGTTGCGTCGCGGGGGCTGTTGCCGGCGCCGCCACGCGCCTAGCTCCAGGGCAGGAGCAAAAGTCATGAAACGTCTGATCTTTGCGGGGTGTCTGTTGCTGGCGTCGGGGACGGCGAGCCTCGCCGACGGCATGTTCTGGGTGGTCGGCAATCGCGCCACCGGCAAATGCAACATCGTGACCAAGAATCCCGTGATCTACGGCGATATCTGGTTTGGCGATGGTCCCTACAAGAACAGGGCCGACGCCAAGATTGCCCGTTCGGGCATCCGCGCCTGTCCGGCGCTGACGCCCGACGAGCAGAAGGAAGAAGACGGCGCGGACAAGCCTGCGGATTAATGCAGGGCGCTGGTGCCGCGTTCGGCGAGGCCGCGATCGGCGGCGGCCGCATAGGCCTTGGCGAGTTCCGCCTCGAGATGCTCGTTGATCAGCAGCAGCGCCCGCACCGCGCCGCGCAGGTCGCCATTGCAGCTCGCCACGATCTCGTCGATGGCGTTGTCGTTCGATCGGAAACTCATCGCAACATCCTCCGCTTCAAAACCGGACCATCCTGCCGGTCGTTCCCGCATCCTCGGAGGTTGCAGGGAGGATCGGCGCCCACCCGCGTCTAGAAGGCGGAACCGACCGTGGCGAATATAAGGACGCCGCGATGACGGCCGCATGAAGAACCGCCCCTCCCGGAAATTTCCTTGTTTTCGTTGGGCTTTGGGGCCTGAATTATGCACATATCCACAGCCCGGCGATCTCGGCGGGCAAGCCTCGCCAGCGGCGAAACTGGCCCGTGCCGCGACCCGTATCTGGCCCCGTGACCTCGATTGCCCGGACTGCCCGCATGATCATTCTGTCAGCCGTGACGGCGCTGGTTCTGCTGGCGCTGGTGACGCAGGCCGGCGTCGTCGCCGTGCAGCGCGCCTATCCGCCGGAGGGCCGCATGATCGAAGTGGCCGGCGCGACGCTCCATGTCGTGGAACTCGGGCCATCTCAAGGGACACCGATCGTGCTGCTGCACGGCGCGAGTTCCAATCTCGAGGCGATGCGACGCCCGCTCGGCGATCTCCTCGCCGGGAACCATCGCGTGATCCTGATCGACCGTCCCGGCCACGGCTGGAGCACGCGGGCGCGGCGGGAGGATTCGACGCCGGAGATCCAGGCGCGGATGATCGACGAGGCGCTGGGCGCGCTCGGTGTCGACCGCGCGGTGTTCGTCGTGCATTCCTGGAGCGGCGCGCTGGGGGCGCGCCTCGCGCTCGATCATGCCGGCCGCGTCGCCGGTCTCGTGATGCTGGCGCCGGTCGCCTATCCCTGGCGCGGCGGTGTCGGCCGCTACAACGAGATCATCGCAACGCCGGTGGTCGGGCCATTGCTCGCCTACACGATCACATTGCCGCTGGGCTGGTTCCTCGCCGAGCCGGGCGCGCGCAGCGTGTTCCTGCCGCAGACGATGCCGGACGGTTTCGTCAGGGACTCCGCCACGCCGCTGCTGCTGCGCCCGCGCGAATTCCTGGCCAACGCCTATGATCTGGTGACTTTGAAGGCGGCGGTCGCCGCGCAGGCGCCGCGTTATGGCGAGATCAAGGTGCCGGTGACGATCATCGCCGGCGAGCCCGACGCGACGGTGAAGACCGACATCCACGCGCGCCCGTTCGCAGCGGCGGTGCCGAATGCCAGGCTGATCGTGCTGCCCGATCTCGGCCACATGGTGCAGAACGCGGTGCCGGATCTCGTCAGGACGGAAATCGAGGCGATGATCGCGAGGATCGTTCCGGCGCAGGCGGCCGCCGATTAGCGGCCGCCACGATAGCGCCCTTACTGCTTGATCTTCCCGTCCTTGTCGAACTGCGAGACATAGGCCCAGAGATTGTTGATCTCGGTCTCGTTCTTGATGCCGCCGAAGGCCATCTTGGTGCCGGGAATCTTGGCCTTGGGGTCCTTGATGTATTCCTTGAACACCGCCTCGCCCCAGGTGATGCCGGAATTCTTGTTCGCATCGGAATAATTGTAGTCGGGCGCGGTGCCGGACTTGCGGCCGTCGAGGCCGTTCAGTTCGGGACCGACCTTGTTCTTGGCGCCTTCGCCGATCGCGTGGCAGGCGAGGCATTTGTTGAACGACGTCTTGCCGGCCGCGACGTCCTGCGCCATCGCGGCAGGGGCGGCGGTCACGGTGAGGATCAGCAGTGCGCCAAACGTGAATTTTGTCATCTTGTGCTCTTCGTCTCTTCCCGGGGTGGGTTTCGAGGGGGCGGTCATGCCTGAGGGGCAAACGGCGGCCCGCCGGTTGTGGCAGGCCTGTCCAGCTTGGACAAGCCACCAAACCATGACAGGTTTCACGATTTCCTACTTGTCCCAGAGCGAACTCGCCAGCCGGGCGTCGCTGCGACTTTCGGATGGCCTACCCAAACCGGCGCGGACGTGGTTGATTTGCCGCGACAAATCGCGTGTGTGCAGCGTGAAGCGGAAGGATAGATCATGGCCATCATGATGCCGGCGAGCGACCAGGCGGTGCTCGCGCGCCGCGCCGAGATCATTGCTGCGTTGCGCGCGATCGTGCCCGGCGAAGGCGTCATCGACAGTGCGGCCGAGATGCGCGCCTACGAATCGGATGGCCTGACTGCCTACCGGCAGCCGCCGATGGTCGTGGTGCTGCCCGAGACCACCGAGCAGGTCTCGCTCGTCCTGAAATATTGTGCCGCGCAAGGCATCAAGGTGGTGCCGCGAGGCTCGGGCACCTCGCTCTCGGGCGGCGCGTTGCCGCTGGAGGACGGGGTGCTGCTCGGCCTCGGCAAGTTCAAGCGCATCCGCGAGATCGATTTCGACAACCGCGTCGTCGTCACCGAGCCCGGCGTCACCAATCTCGCCATCAGCCAGGCGGTCGCGCATGCCGGCTTCTACTACGCGCCGGATCCGTCCTCGCAGATCGCCTGCTCGATCGGCGGCAATGTCGCGGAGAATTCCGGCGGCGTGCACTGTCTCAAATACGGCATGACCACCAACAACGTGCTCGGTTGCGAGATTGTCCTGATGAGCGGCGAGATCCTGCGTATCGGGGGCAAGGGGTGCGAGACCGGCGGCTATGATCTGATGGGCGTCATCACCGGCTCGGAAGGCCTGCTCGGCGTCATCACCGAGATCACGGTTCGCATCCTGCAGAAGCCGGAGACGGCGCGCGCGCTGATGGTCGGTTTCGCGCAGGTCGAAGCGGCCGGCGAATGCGTCGCGCGCATCATCGGTGCCGGCATCATCCCTGGCGGCATGGAGATGATGGACAAGCCGGCGATCCACGCCGCGGAAGCCTTCGTTCATGCCGGCTATCCGCTCGACGTCGAGGCGCTTCTCATCATCGAGCTCGACGGCCCCAAGATCGAGGTCGACGAACTGATCACGCGGGTCGAGGCCATTGCCAATGGCTGCGGCTCGACCACCTGCCAGATCTCGACCTCCGAAGCCGAACGCAATCTGTTCTGGGCCGGACGCAAGGCCGCGTTCCCCGCCGTCGGCCGCATCTCGCCCGACTATCTCTGCATGGACGGCACCATTCCGCGCGGCGCGCTGCCCAAGGCGCTGGCGCGCATCCGCGAACTCTCGGAGAAGTACCAGCTCGGCTGCGCCAACGTGTTCCATGCCGGCGACGGCAATCTGCACCCGCTGATCCTGTACGATGCCAACAAGCCCGGCGAGATCGAGCGCGCCGAAGCCTTCGGCGCCGACATCCTGCGCGCCTGTGTCGAGTTCGGCGGCGTGCTGACCGGCGAGCACGGCGTCGGCATCGAGAAGCGCGACCTCATGCCCGAGATGTTCTCCGAGATCGACCTCAACCAGCAGCAGCGCCTGAAATGCGCCTTCGACGCGCAGGGCCTGCTCAATCCCGGCAAGGTGTTCCCGACCCTGCACCGCTGCGCCGAACTCGGCCGCATGCATGTTCATGCCGGCAAGCTTGCGTTTCCGGACATTCCGCGGTTCTAGCGCGCGATGAGCGAATTCAGTGTCAGCTATCATCTTCGCCTCGGCGAAGGCATTGATGCGCAGAAGCTGCTGCGCCAGGCCAAAACTGCCGGCATCGTCTTTGGACCGGCGAATGGATGGCTGACATTCGTGCCGTATGTTGGCCTCGCAGCTTACCGAAGTGCCGGTGAAGCGCGTTTCGCGGATTATCTTTCGAAGCTGACCGGCCTTCCGGTCCTGTATTACTGCTACGCTGAGGACCACGGCTGGAGCTTCGCGCTCGCGGACAGAGAGCGTCCCCTGGTCCAGTTCGCGTGCTGGTGGGACCCACAGCCGGCCGTCGAGCGCGACCAGTTCGATCCGCTTGTCCTCGCTCCCTTTGTGGCAACGGATGCACTCGAACCGTTGCTTCGCCCGTTCAATCACGAGGAGGCGATGCGCACGCGACCGGCCGATCGGTTCGGCGAGTTGCTCGGTCTTCCCGCGTACCAGTGGCTCTCTCCTGATCTGGCGCAGGACCACACCCAGGACCTTCTCGACCGGGACGGTCGCAAGCTCGGCACCAAGCCGGCCAGCGCGGCAGTCAGGTTCCAGCTTCCTCCAAATCGGAAGATCTCGTTCCCAGACCCCGCTCCGACCGCGCGCGAGGTCCTCAACCTCATCACGCCGTTCATGGCGCACTTCAAGCCGCCCTGGAGTCTGATGATGGTGACGACCTGGGGCTTCGACGTGCCCGAAGGTCGCGGCGTTTGGAAGGTGTGGTGGCGGTACGGTGAAAGCGGTGACACGGTGGACGCCGTCCTCATGAACGACGGCCGATTGTTGTTCAGTGCGGATTCGGTCCCGTCGTACGCGACAGACCGTATGGCGAGAGCGATGCATTTGCCAGAAAAGTGGCTCGACAGCCCCAGTATCATGGCGATCATGGCAGGCTTGCCCATTCCCGACGGATTTGACGGGGGGCGCATGGGATCCATGGCTCTCAAATCACACAACGACCACCCGCACCTCTGGGAAATTGTGGTCGCTGGCAATCAGGGTAAGATCGGATCGTCCTCGTTCTGGGTCGTTTATGTCGACGCGGTCTCAGGAGAAGTGCTCGCCCAGATTCACACCCGGAAGGTGGACTTCCAGAAGACAGTTCAACAGCGCGTGCGAAATGGAGACTGGACGGAGGTAGATGCGTCCGGTCAATCGACAGCCTGAGGCACGGCGTCCGATTCTACAAATTTGCTTTCCGCTCTAAACTTGGATACCCGCTCAGTCGTGGATACGCTCAAGGTCAGAGACGCCAAAGACGTCGAAGAGGTGGTGCGCGCGGCGATTGCCAATGAGCAGCCGCTCGAGATCG
>CAYREH010000088.1:0-21305 GCA_964423245.1 uncultured Bradyrhizobium sp.
CAGGACCACACGGTTTTGCCGTACGCGTTCAGCGCCGTTCGTCCGACGCGGCTTGCGAAGGAGCTCACGAGGCTCGGCTCAATCCACTGCCCCGCCCTGCTCTCCGCATCCGCGACAACGCTGCCTGCGTCCACCGCAGACCCGATCCTCGGCTCGTGACGACGTACGACCGCCCCTCTTCGCAGGATCGGGATGGGCGACACATACGACAAAACCGAATTTCGGTAAAGTGGAATATTTTGACGGGAGCCGGTTGACCCAGCCGTTGCTGTGTCGCCCGACGGGTGGCGCAAGAGATTGGGGCCACAGGCAGACACCGCCATGGCATGAAACACGTCGCAAATCGAACAGGTCGTGCCCCTGTGATTGCGAGCCGTATCCGGACGAATGGTCGGAATAGCGTTTAGCCCGCATGAGCGCAGCGATATGCGGGACCACCTGCCCCGGATGTCGCTACGCTCATCCGGGCGACGGAACCGCAGCGAGGCCTACCCCGTCGGCGTGCCCTGCTTCCACTGCCCACCGGAGATCTTCGCCGCGGCGATGACCGCCTGGGTCCGGCTTTCGACGCCGAGCTTCTGCAGGATGGCCGAGACATGCGCCTTGATGGTGGCCTCGGAGACGCCGAGCTCATAGGCGATCTGCTTGTTGAGCAGCCCTTCCGACAGCATCATCAGCACCCGGACCTGCTGCGGCGTCAGCGTCACCAGCCGGTCGCGCAGCCGCGTCATGTCGGGGTCGGCGGCGGCCGACATGTCGGTGTCGGCGGGGACCCAGATGTCGCCCTCCATCACCTTGAGGATGGCGTCCTTGAGCGTCTCGACGCCGAACCGCTTCGGAATGAAGCCGGAGGCGCCGAAATCGAGCGAGCGGCGGATCGTGGCGCTGTCGTCGGACGCCGACACGATGACGACCGGAATCGCCGGATATTGCGCGCGCAGATAGATCAGCCCCGAGAAACCGGAGATGCCGGGCATCGAGAGGTCGAGCAGGATCAGGTCGACGTCGGAGGTCTGCTCCAGCAGCTTCGTCAGGTCCTCGAACGTTCCGGCCTCGTCGATCCTGGCCGTGGTCAGGACGCCCGCCACCGCCTGCCGGAGCGCGTCGCGGAACAGCGGATGATCATCGGCAATGACGAGATGGGTCGAGGGAGCGTTCATCGATCTCTTGCTGTCGTTCGCGGCCGCTCAATTCTTCCCCGAGCGGCCGTGGCATGCAAGTGCACATTATCCCTTTGCAGCAAAGGGGTTAATCCGGAAACGTCATCAGGCCATGCGGCACCTGATACCGGGTGACGGGGGTGCGCGCCAGTGCGCAAGGCCGAAAGTCGTATTGGGGCGGGTTTCACGCCGATGTTACCTTGGCGTCAAGACCCGGATGGGTCCGGCCTGTCCGGACATCCGGGGCGCAAGGAAACGCATTTTGGGGAGCGACTGATGTCGACAATGGCTGTGTCTGGGACACGCGCGGGAGGCATGACGAAGGACGAACGGTTCGTCATTATCGCCTCTTCGCTCGGGACCGTGTTCGAGTGGTACGACTTCTATCTGTTCGGCTCGCTGGCCAGCATCATCGGTGCGCAGTTCTTCGGCGTCATCGATCCCGCCACGAACCAGCCGATGTTCAACCAGGCCACGCGCGACATCTTCGCGCTGCTGGCGTTCGCGGCGGGCTTCATCGTCCGTCCGTTCGGCGCCATCGTGTTCGGCCGCGTCGGCGACATCGTCGGCCGCAAATACACCTTCCTCGTCACCATCCTGATCATGGGCCTCTCGACGTTCATCGTCGGCATTCTGCCCAACGCCGCCACGATCGGCATCGCAGCGCCGATCATCCTGATCGGCTTGCGCCTGTTGCAGGGCCTCGCGCTCGGCGGCGAATATGGCGGTGCGGCGACCTATGTGGCCGAACATGCCCCGATGGGCAAACGTGGCTTCTACACCTCGTTCATCCAGACCACGGCGACGCTCGGCCTGTTCCTGTCGCTGCTGGTCATTCTGTTCACCCGCACAGCGCTGGGCGAGGCAGATTTCGCGAAATGGGGCTGGCGCGTTCCATTCCTCGTCTCGGTGCTGCTGCTCGGTATCTCGGTCTGGATCCGGCTTCGCCTCAACGAATCGCCCGTGTTCCAGAAGATGAAGGAAGAGGGCAAGAGTTCGAAGGCTCCGCTGACCGAAGCCTTCGCCAACTGGGGCAACGCCAAGATCGTGCTCATTGCGCTGCTCGGCGGCGTGATGGGTCAGGGCGTGGTCTGGTACACCGGCCAGTTCTACGCACTGTTCTTCATGCAATCGATCCTCAAGGTCGACGGCTACACCGCCAACCTCCTGATCGCATGGTCGTTGCTGCTCGGCACCGGCTTCTTCGTCGTGTTCGGCGCGCTGTCCGACAAGATCGGCCGCAAGCCGATCATTCTGGCCGGCTGCCTCATCGCGGCGCTGACGTTCTTCCCGATCTTCAAGATGATCACCAGCAACGCCAACCCCGCGCTGGAGAAGGCGATCGAGACCGTGAAGGTCGAGGTCGTTGCCGATCCCGCAGGCTGCGGCGACCTGTTCAACCCCGTCGGAACCCGTGTCTTCACGGCGCCTTGCGACACCGCCCGCGCCTATCTCGCGCAGCAGTCGGTCAAGTACACCACCAGCTACGGCGCAGCTGGCTCGGGGGTGAAGGTCGTGATCAACGGCAAGGACACCCCCTACACGGACAGCAAGACGTCGAATCCGGCGGTGCTGGCGGCAGTGCAGGCGGCAGGCTACCCGAAGGCCGGCGATCCCCAGATCGTGAAGATGTCGCATCCGTTCGACTTCTTCAAACCGCAGGTCGCGGCAGTCATCGGGCTGCTGTTCGTCCTGGTGATCTTCGTCACCATGGTTTACGGGCCGATTGCAGCGATGCTGGTCGAACTGTTCCCGACCCGCATCCGCTACACCTCGATGTCGCTGCCCTATCACATCGGCAACGGCTGGTTCGGCGGCCTGCTGCCCGCGACCGCCTTCGCGATCGTGGCCTCGACCGGCGATATCTATGCGGGCCTCTGGTATCCGATCATCTTCGCGTCGATCACCGTGGTCATTGGTTTCTTCTTCCTGCCGGAAACCAAGGACGTCGACATCAACGCGAACTGATCGACAGCAGCACATTCGACCTCAACCGGCCGCGGCTTCCGCGGCCGGTTTTGTTTGTGGCAGGAGTCCGGCGCGTTTTCCTGACGCGAACCGGCATCCACTTCGCTCGAAAACGCGCTCGGTTCTTTTCTGACGCGTTTTCTTGACGCGAACCGGTGGCCACTTCGCTCGAAAACGCTTTATTGATCGCTGCCGACGAATTGCAGCACGATCTCGCGCCGATGCGGCCGCCGCCGGTGCTCGACGAGGTAGATCGCCTGCCAGGTGCCGAGCGCGAGCTTCCCGTTCAGGACGGGAACCTGCAGCGAGGTGCCCGTCAGCATCGTCTTCACATGGGCGGGCATGTCGTCCGGCCCCTCGGTGTCGTGCGTCCATCCCGCATCTTCAGGCGCGAGATGCGACAGCGCGGTGGTCAGATCGGCCAGCACGCTGGGATCGGCGTTCTCCTGGATCGTCAGCGAGGCCGAGGTGTGGCGGATGAACAGCGTCAGCGCACCCTCGCGGCCATGGACATCATGGATGAAGCGCACCGCCTCGCTGGTGAGATCGGTGAAGCCGCGGCCGGGCGTCTGCACGGAGAGCGTGGCCGACGCGATGATCGTGGCCTGGACCGCGGCCGGCGCCGTGCGCGTGACGGATCGGGTTGAGGTCATCGACAGTCCTCGTTCGTCGTCCAGGCGAGAGCCTGGACCCATTTCCCCCTCATGCTGGTGGGGAGCGCGAGGCGGCCATATTCATTGAATGATACAACTGAGGCCGCGGCGTATAGGTCCTGGCTTTCGCCAGGACGACATCGACCGGGACGCGGCCGCAGAGCGATCAGATCCTGCCAGAGACGTCCTTCTGCACGCGGTTGGCCATCTCGATCAGCCGCCGCCAGGCCTTTTCGAGGAACGACATCACGCGATCGACGTCCTGGTCACTGGGCAGCGGGATTTCGATCCTGCGCTCGCCCTCGGCGGCTTTCGGCTCGGGCTTTTTCAGCGAGTCGGATTTCGGCATGGCCTCGTCGACCTTGCCCGACACGGTCGGCCCCGCCGCCAATTGCGCCCTGAGCTTCTCGACTTCGGCCTGGAGCCGGCCGATCTCGGCATCGAGCGCGGCACGCTCGTCCGGCACCGCGTAGCAGGCCCAGCCGGAGCCGTTCCTGCTGCAGGTCGAGACCGTGCCGGTGCGGGTATCGAGCCGCAGCACGCCGTCCTGAATCGGCGTCATGCTGTAGCGGCCGTTGTCGCCGTCAGGGGCGGATTGAGCGGCGACGAGGCCGCCGCTCGCCGCCAGCACCACCGCCAGCACCGCGATCGCCGGCCATGATGTTGTGGATGACGTCACTGGTTTCATCGCATTCTCCACCACGATCCGCCGCCCGCGATCCTACACAATGGCGCGGCAATCCGCGCCACAAAGCGGGCCAGAGCCCAACGACGGCAGCCTCTGCCTTGATCCCGGCAACATCGTGAAATGAGGGCCGTCGGGCCGCACTGCGTAAAGAGCTGCTGCGGTGCGGCGTCACGCTGTGCGCAGCGCTCGCGCGCACGTCAATATCATCAGGAAAATCAGCCACATAATCGAAGGCGACGCAATCGTGACTTGGCTTGACTTGATTATGGGCCATCAGTATGGTCCGCGCGGCTTTTGAGGGTGGCGGGCGCAATTTCCGTTCAGCCGCAGCGTTTCGGGTCTGCATGACACAGGGCACGGAACGCGGCGAAGGGGGAAATGGCGAGGGATCGTCCGAGGAAGCTGCGCTTTCCGATCGGCTCGGAAGTCTTGATCAGCGGTTGTCCGAATTTCGTGACCGTCGCAGCAAGGCCGAGCAACCCGCAGGTGACGATGGAAACGGAGCGGCCAGAGCCTCGGCGATGGCGCTTGGTTTCAGGTTATCCTCGGAGTTGATCGCCGGGGTCGCCGTCGGGGCGGGGATAGGCTGGGGTTTCGACCGCTTGCTGTCGACGTCGCCTTTCGGGTTCATCGTGTTCCTGTTGCTGGGCTTCGCCGCCGGCGTCGTGAATGTGGTGAGAACGGCGGGCGCGGGTCCAAACAGGCGCGGTGGTTCCTAACCGGCTTGGCCAGATTCACTGTCGTGCCGGTTGCCGGCACGGCCGGACCGCTGACCTTGACGGGTGGGCTGGTCCGGCAGACGAGAGATGCCGCGCGGATGAAAATCGACCCGATTCACCAGTTCAACGTCGAACCGCTCTTCACGATCGGCAAGATCGGCGGTCACACCATCGCCTTCACCAACGCCTCTCTCTACATGTTCGTGGCGGTGGGCATCATTGCGCTGCTCCTGCTCGCGAGCGGCAAGCAGCTCGTTCCCGGCCGCATGCAGTCGGTCGCGGAGCTCTCCTACGAATTCGTCGCCAGCATGATCCGCAGCACCGCCGGTTCGGACGGCATGCGGTTCTTCCCGCTGATCTTCTCCCTGTTCATGTTCATCTGCGTCGCGAACCTGGTGGGCATCGTTCCCTACACGTTCACCGTGACCAGCCATCTGATCGTGACCGCGGCGCTGGCGCTGCTGGTGTTCTTCACGGTCCTGATCTACGGCCTCTACAAGAACGGCTTCAAGTTCCTGAAGGTCTTCGTGCCCTCCGGCGTCCCGGGCTACATCCTGCCCCTGGTGATGGCCATCGAGGTTCTGTCGTTCTTCCTGCGTCCCGTCTCGCACAGCGTCCGTCTGTTCGCGAACATGCTCGCAGGCCATATCGCGCTGAAGGTGTTCGCCGGCTTCGTTGCCATGCTCGGCGCGTCTCTCGGCGTGCTCGGCTGGGTCGGCGGCGTGATGCCGCTGGCGCTCGCCGTCGCGCTCACCGCGCTCGAACTGCTGGTCGCGTTTCTGCAAGCCTATGTGTTTGCGATCCTGACCTGCATCTACCTGAACGACGCCATTCACCCTGGACACTGAGTGATCCGGGTGCTTTTCCACCCACACCTGTCTTTCTTCGAAGGAGTCTAAAATGGATCCGCAAGCAGCGAAATTTCTCGGCGCCGGCATCGCGTGCATCGGCATGGGCGGCGCAGGCATCGGCGTGGCCTTGATCTTCGCCAACTACCTGTCCGCAGCCATGCGCAACCCGGCCGCCGCCCAGGGCCAGTTCGGCAACCTGATCTTCGGCTTCGCCGTGACCGAAGCGCTCGGCATCTTCTCGCTGCTGATCGCGCTGCTGCTGCTGTTCGTTCCGCTCTGAGAACAAGCCTTTTCGCGCCGTTCCAGCTTCCGGGACGGCGCGCCTGACAGCAACAGGAGAACTCCATGGCTGAGAGTCATGGCGGCGCCAAGGGTACCGGCGCTCATACGGAGGCCGATGGCGGTCACCACGGCGGTTTCCCGCCGTTCGAGAGCAGCACCTTTGCTTCGCAGCTGGTGTCGCTGGCGATCGCCTTCGTCGCGCTTTATCTGATCGTCTCGCGCTTCGCGCTGCCGCGTGTCGGCGGCGTGATCGAGACGCGTCAGAACAAGATCGACGGCGATCTCGCCGAGGCGCAGAAGCTGAAGGACCAGTCCGAAGCGGCCCTGAAGGCCTATGAGGACGAACTCGCTGCGGCCCGCTCGCGGGCCCAGGCGATCGGCAACGCATCCCGCGACAAGGCGAATGCGCAGGCCGAGTCCGAACGCAAGGCTCTGGAAGATCAGCTGGCGGCCAGGCTCGCCGAGGCGGAGAAGACCATCGCCTCGACGCGCACGACCGCCATGAGCAACGTCCGCGGCATCGCGGCGGATGCGGCCGGCGCCATCGTGCAGCAACTGACGGGCGTCGTGCCGGATACGGCATCGGTCAACGCCGCAGTCGATGCGTCCTTGAAGGGTTAGTCGAGATGTTCTTCACACCGGAGTTCTGGGTCGCCGTCGCCTTCGTGATCCTGATGGTGATCTTCGGCTATGTCGGCGTGTTCAAGACCATGATCTCGGCACTCGACAAGCGTGCCGCCCGCATCAAGTCCGAGCTCGAAGAAGCCGAGCGCCTGAAGCAGGAGGCCGCGAAGGTGCTGGCCGACTACAAGGCGCGCAGTGCCAAGGCCGAGGCCGAGGCGGCCGACATCATCGCCAACGCCAACGCCGAAGCCGAACGCATCGCGGCCGAAGCCAAGGCGAAGCTGGAAGATTTCGTCACCCGCCGGACCAAGACCGCGGAAAGCAAGATCGCCCTCGCCGAAGCCCAGGCGCTGGCCGATGTCCGCGCCGCGGCCGCGGAAGCTGCCGTCCAGGCCGCCTCCACGATCATGTCGCAGTCGGTCAAGGGCCAGCTCGCCGACGACCTTCTCGCCAGGAGCATCACCGAGGTCCGGCAGAAGCTGAACTGAGCGGATCGCCTTCACCAATCAAAAAGCCGGCGCGGTGAGCGCCGGCTTTTTTGTTGGCTCCAAGGTCTCGAGTCCCGGTCGCGGCGCGGCCGGAGCGCGAAAACTACTTCTTCTTCGACTTCGCCTTCGGCTCGGGCGACAGCGCCTGCGGATCGAAGCCGACATAGAAGACATAGGTGTCGGCGACGGCGGGCGAGGGTGCCGGATAGACGAGATCCTCCGCGACGAAGGTGAAGGGCACGCTGCCGCCCTCGTTCATGCCGACCGTGGTCCGGTAGGCCTTGGACGCGATCACCTTCTCGCCGACACCGCCCTGCACCACGGCAACGCGCAGGGGCACATCGACCGTATTCGGCGCGCCGGCGGGCCCGGCAATGACACGGCCCTGGATGCCGATCCGGGCGGTGATATCGCCACCGCTGCGGAAGCACTCGCGCGCCATCCTGGTGATCGTGGCCTGGAAGCGGACGTCGTTGCCGGCCGCCTGCTTGCCATTGGCCCCGACCGCATAGGTCGAGGCTCCGGCGCGCACCGTGACCTGCGGGCAATCGACGTCGTCATCGGCCGCCGGCTGGCCCGGCGCGGGCGCAGGCTTGGACTCGGCCGGCTCGTCGGACTTGCCGCCGAACAGGCTCTTGAAGCGATCGCCGAGGGATTGGGCCGCCGCCGGCGAGACCGAGGCCAGCGCAACCGACACCGCGAGGGCGACCGCCGTCCTGCGTCCCCATGCCGTCCGCGAAGACTGAAGCTCCTGCACCATCAACGCCCGTACTCCATGACATCCTTCGGCCGGTCGCCGGCCGGCCATGCGGGTTATATCGCCAAAATCGGCGAACCCAAGGCAGCAAAAGAGGCGGCGACACAGGCGGCAAACTTGGGAAACAGACCGCGCGGCCGGCTTCAGCCGCGGAAATCCTCGTGCAGCAGCCCGAACAGCAGGTGGTCCTGCCAGACCCCGTTGATGCAGAGGTAGCGGCGGGCCAGCCCCTCGCGCGAGAAGCCGCACTTCTCCAGCACGCGGATGGAAGGCGCATTGGTCGGAATGCAGGCGGCCTCGACCCGGTGCAGGTTGAGCTCGCCGAACAACGTCGGCAGCAGCACCCGCAGCGCCGCCGTCATGTAGCCGCGGTGAGCATAGGGCTGGCCGACCCAATAGCCGATGGTGCCGGCCTGCACGATGCCGCGCCGGACATTGGCCAGCGTGATGCCGCCGACCATGGCGCTGTCGAGCTCGCGGAAGATCAGGAAGGGATAGGAGCGATCGGCCGCGATGTCCTCCGCATAGCGGCGAAGCCGGCGCCGGAAACCGGACCGGGTCAGATCGTCCGACGGCCAGATCGGCTCCCAGGGCGCCAGGTAATCACGGCTGGATTCGCGCAGATGCGCCCATTGCATGTAGTCCGACATCTGCGGGGCGCGCAGCAACAGGCCGTTGCCCCGCGGCGCGAGGGCAGCGGGGCCACTGGACGGGAGGCGAAAGAGGGCCATGGTGATGCTCCCGGGCGAAAGGCGGCTCCTAGTGCAGCCGCGCCTTGGCGCGCGCCCGCGTCAATCCTTCCGCAAAAGACACCGCGCTGTCCAGACCCCTGCCGCTGCCCAGCGCGACAACTGCCGGCCGGCTGCGCGACAGCAGGGCCCGGGCGGCGTCGCGGGTCGATTCGACGCTGACGGCGTCGATCCGGTCGACCAGTTCCTGCGCGGTCTGCGGCCGTCCATAGGCCAGCACATGGCGGGCCAGCTGTTCGGCACGGGATGAGCAGCTCTCCAGCGCCATCAGCAGGCCGGCCTTCATCTGCGCCTTGGCGCGGGCGATCTCGGCCTCGGTCAGCGTCTCCACCGCATCGTTCATGATGTCGATCACGACCTCCATCATTTCCGGCGCATCCGCTGGATCGGTGCCGGTGTAGAGGCCGAAGAAGCCGGTGTCGGTATAGGGCGCGTGGAACGTATAGATCGAATAGCAGAGGCCGCGCTTTTCCCGCACCTCCTGGAACAGCCGCGAGGACATGCCGCCGCCGAGGATGTTGGTGAAGACCTGGAGCGAGAACAGCGAAAGGTCCGTCTGCGGCACGCCTTCCAGCGCCAGCGTCAGATGCGCCTGTTCGAGCTCGCGATGCACCACCTTGGCCCCACCCTTGCCGAACATGGCGGCCTGCGGCTTCGGCCCCGGCGTCGCCTCGAAGCTGGAAAACCGCTTCTCGACCTCGGCCACCACCTGCTTGTGATCGATGGCGCCGGCCGCCGCCACCACCATGTCGGGGCCGCGGTAATGGGTCGACAGATAGTTGCGCAGCGAATCGCGGTTGAAGCCGCTCAGGGTCTTGGCGGTGCCGAGCAGCGAGCGGCCCATCGGCTGGTCGGGATAGCAGAGCTCGTTGAGATGCTCGAACACGACGTCGTCGGGCGTGTCCTGCGCCGCGCCGATCTCCTGCACGATCACGTTCTTCTCGCGCTCCAATTCCTCCGGCTCGAAGGCGGGATTGGCGAGGATGTCGGCGAGCACGTCCAGCGCCAGCGGCACGTCGGCCTTGAGAACGCGCGCATAATAGGAGGTAGTCTCGGTCGAGGTCCCGGCGTTGAGATCGCCGCCGACCGCCTCGATCTCCTCGACGATCTCGCGCGAGGAGCGCGTGGTCGTGCCCTTGAACGCCATGTGCTCGAGCAGATGGGAAATGCCGTGCTCGTTGGGCTTCTCGTCGCGGCCGCCGACGCCGGCCCAGACGCCGAGCGCCGCCGTCTCCAGCTGGGGCATCTTGTCGGTGACGACGGTCAGGCCGGACGCAAGCTTGGAAATCTCGACGCTCATCCGGCAACTCCCTGTTTCGCGGCGCGGCTGACCGACAGCACGAACCGCTCGACCTCGGCCTGGTCGTTCTTCATCACCGTCATGTGTTCGGATTTGGCCATCAACCCGTCGAGCCAGACCGGCAGATGCGGCCGCTGGCCGCACGCGGCCTCGACCGCATCGGGGAATTTCGCCGGATGCGCGGTCGAGAGCACAATTCCAGGCACGGTGGTGTCGGTGATGTCGCGATCGGCGACGGCCAGCGCCACGGCGGTGTGCGGATCGACCAGTTCGCCGGCCTCGCGCCAGGCGGCGCGGATCGCCGCCGCGGTTTCGGTCTCATCGGCCCGCCCCGCATCGAACTCGCTGCGGATCGCGGCCAGGACGGCGTCGGGCAGCACGAAACGGCCGGACTGCTTCAGGGAGTTCATCAGCGCACGGACCCCGGCCGCGTCGCGCCCGTTGGCCTCGAACAGCAGCCGCTCGAAATTCGAGGAGATCTGGATGTCCATCGAGGGCGAGGCGGTGGCGTGCACCTCGCGCACCTCGTAGATCCCGGTCTTCAGGGTGCGGGCGAGGATGTCGTTGATGTTGGCGGCGATGCGCAGCGTGCGCACCGGCAACCCCATGCGCTTGGCCACGTAGCCGGCGAAGATGTCACCGAAATTGCCGGTCGGGACCACGAAGTCGACGGCCCTGGCCGGCGCGCCGACGGCGACTGCCGACGTGAAATAATAGACCACCTGCGCGACGATGCGCGCCCAGTTGATGGAATTGACACCGGAGAGCGCGGTGGCGTCGCGGAAGCGGTGATTGTTGAACATCCCCTTCACGAGCGCCTGGCAGTCGTCGAAATTGCCTTCGATGGCGAGCGCATGCACGTTCGCCGCCCCCGCCGTGGTCATCATGCGCTGCTGCACCTCGGAGATGCGCTTGTGCGGGAACAGCACGATCAGATCGACGTTCTCGAGCCCGGCAAAGGCCTCGACGGCGGCGCCGCCGGTATCGCCCGAGGTGGCGACCACGATGGTGGTACGCTGGCCGCGCTTCGCCAGCACATGGTCCATCAGCCGCGAGATCAGCTGCATCGCGACGTCCTTGAACGCCAGCGTCGGCCCGTGAAACAGCTCCAGCACGAACTGGTGCGGCGACATCTGGCGCAGCGGCACCACGGCCGGATGGCGGAACGTGGCGTAGGCCTCATTGGCCATGCGGCCGAGATCGGCGTCGGATATCTCGCCGGCGGCGAACGGCCTGATGACCTCGACCGCGACCTCCCAATAGGGGCGACCGAAGAAGCCGGCGATGGACTCCGCCGAAAGCTGCGGCCAGACCGCCGGCACATAGAGCCCGCCATCCCGGGCGAGCCCGGTCAGCATCACGTCGCAAAAGCCGAGTTCGGGGGCCTCGCCCCGGGTCGAGATATAACGAGTCAAACTGCCCTCCAAAGGCCCGCCGCGCCGAAGCCCGATCCGCAAGCCTTTGATTTAATTGTGTTACTGATTAGAAGCCGGAGGCCGTGAGGCACCATAAAGCGTTTTGCGGCATCGGGAAACCGCTTCGCGGCAGCGCCCGCCCTACGAAAAAGGGCCGCGGTTGCCCGCGGCCCCTCTCTTGGAAGGTCTGTCGTTGATGTGCAGACCGGTTGAGCACTTCGGGGCCACGCCCCGGAAAATCCGTCCCGCCAGCTTTCGTCGCCGTCCGCGCAATCGTCAAGGAAAAACCGGTTCGCCTGCGAAATTGTTCCTATTTTTCCCGCCATCTTTTCCAAACGACAGGTGTCAACCCGCACCAAGGCGGACAGACATGCCTGTTTTTCCCGATACTTCAGGGCGCAGGCGGAACGAAGGAAGTGACGGCGGATTGTACCCGCGGAAGGTGCTGCCGTCGTCCACCATTGCCCGGCCGAACGGGGCGCCATCCGTCGACCGAACCGGCTGCATCCTGGAGCAGCCGGTTCGGCCTTTCACGGCGGTCAGTTCATGCCGATTTCGACGGCGATCCGGATCAGGTCGGAGTGGTTCTTGGCGCCAAGCTTCTGCTTGAGCAGGGACGTGGTGTTGGCGACCGTCTTGTAGGAGATGCCGAGCGCCTGGGCGACTTCCACGATCTTGTCGCCGCGGCCGAGCAGCCGGAGAATTTCGAGCTCCCGCGGCGTCATCTGAGAGGCCGGATTGGCCTTGATGGCGGCGCCCGAGAACGTCACGGCCTCGGCGAGCTGCGGAGAGATGAAATTATCGCCAGCCACCACCTTCCGGACGGCCTTCAGAAGGATCCGGGGATCGTCGCCCTTGGACACATAGCCCTGCGCCCCGAGCTCGACCGCCCGCACCACGAAGGCCGGATCGTCGTTCATGCTGAACATGATGATCTTGGCATCAGGGTCGTCCTTGCGGATCCGGCGCATCAGCTCGAAGCCCGAGACATCCGGCAGGCTGATGTCGATCACGGCCACGTCGGGCCGCCTGCTGACATAGGCACGATGCCCGGACTTGGCGTCATTGGCTTCCTCGATACGGATCGTATCGTCGGAGGCAAGCAGGGTACGACAACCGGACAGCACGACCGGATGGTCATCGACAATCAAAACCCTGGTCGCCGGCTTGGCATGATCTTGCATAGCGCGCTCTCTCGTTGACCTAGTCATAGACCGGCGGGAACAAATGGAAAGAGATAATCCTCTCGATCCGCGTTAGAATAGACCTAATGTGGCAAAGGCTCTCCTTCAGAACCCAATTGTTTCTCCCGCTCGGGGTCAGTTTCGCCGCCGCTTTGATCATGGGAGGCGTGCTGCTCCTCAGCTTTGCGACCGGCCAGCTCGCCGATGAAAACGAGCCCGGACGCCGCTCGACCCGGACCATCGCGGCCGCGCTCAACAATGCGCTGCGGGCCTCGAACGATCCGCGGCAGACCCTGGACGCGTTCGTCCAGTCCCTCGACGTGGCCTCCGACATTCGATTCCGCCCCGGCGCCGACAGCCCTGCATCCGCAACGGGCGAGGGCCCGCGCAATCTGCGCGGCGTGCCGCAATGGTTCATCGATCTCATCGCCGTGCCGGACATGGACGCCTCGTCGCCGGTGCTCATCGACGACAAGACGGTGGGGCAAATCGTGTTCCAGCCCGATCTCTCGGCCGACCTGTTCGAGAAATGGATCGGCTTTCTCGCGCTGACCGGCGTCGTTGTGATGCTGATGCTGCTCACCGGCACGATCGCCTATGTCTTCGCGGGGTCGGCGCTGGGTCCCCTGCAGCATCTCGGCGAAGGCCTGACCCGGATCCGGCGCGGCGACTATGCGACGCCGATCCCGGTTGGGGGCCCGCCGGAAATTCGCCAGAGCTGCGAAGAGGCCAACGCCCTGGCGGCGACCCTCGCCCAGCTGAGCCAGGACAATCGCAACCTGTTGCACCGGCTGGTTTCGCTGCAGGACACCGAGCGGCGTGACCTCGCCCGCGAGCTGCATGACGAACTCGGGCCGCTGCTGTTCAGCATCCGCGCCGGCACGATCGCGCTGGTCGAGGCCGCGCCCGAAGGACGTCTCGGTCATTCGGCCCAGCAGGTGATGCAATCGGTCGAGGCGCTGCAGCAGACCAACCGCCGGATCCTCGATCAGTTGCGGCCGCTCTACATCGAGCAGCTGGGACTGCCCGCCAGCCTGCAGACGCTGCTGCGCAACTTCCGCAAGCAGGCCCCTCATGTCAGCCTGACGGCGGCGATCGATCCGGCTCTCGCCGCCATCGACGGCCCGCTGGCGCAGACCGTTTATCGCGTGATCCAGGAAGCGCTGACCAATGTGCTGCGACATGCCGGGGCGGACAATGCCGACGTCCAGGCCTCGATCGCGAGCAACATGCTGGTCCTCGAAATCTCCGACGATGGCGGCGGGTTTCCGGCCGACAACGTCTTCGGCCGCGGCCTGACCGGCATGCACGAGCGCGTGCGCGCGCTCAGCGGCTCGCTGTCGCTGCTGCGCGCGGAGGATCGTACCTATGTGCGCTGCCGCCTGCCCGTGACGGAATCCGCCTGAGGCCGATGCGCAGGCAGCCATCGGGGCAGCCAGGCCAGGATCAACACGACGATGATGGCGCTGAGGCTGAGGAGGCACACAAAGCTCAGCGCCGCAAAGGCCGTACTGTCGGACCGCACCAGGATCACCAGGGCGGCCAGCAGAAGAGCCACACCCGCGCCTGTCATCGTCCCCCTGACGCGCGACGACAGATGCCGGCCGTGAACGACCCGGCTGAATTGCTTCGGCTGGCTGCCGGCAAGCAGGCTCCACCCGCCCAGGAGCAGGACGAACGCGATCGTCATGCGCGCGCCTCCCGGGCGAGCTGCGCCAACGACTGCCGTCCGGCCAAACGACGCGCCGCCAGCGCGCCAATAACAGCGGCCAGCAGCAGCACGACGTCGATCCCGGCAACGGGCCACAACTGGCGATGCGCCGCGGCCTTGAACAGGTGATCTCCCGTCGTCGCCGCGTTGAGCAGCACGGCCGCTACGGCCAGCACGGCGATGCAAAGGCATTGGGCGGCCCAGGCCCTGCGCCCCGTCATCCAGGCATGCAGCAAGGTCAAGAGCCAGGCGAGATGGAAGACGACAAGCTCGACGCCGCTGCGATCGAGGCCGAACAACGTCACGCCGAGGGGCAGGACACGATTTGAAATCAGATAGCAGCATGTCGCAATCAGGATGCCGGTGACGCTTGCGATCGTGACCGCCTCCACGATCCGGGCGCCGGAGCGACCGAGCTTGCGGTGTCGCTCGCGCCGCGATTCGACCCAGAACAGCAGGCCCGTGGCGATCAGCACGCATCCGGCGAGCCCGAGCCCGAAATACAGCCATCGCAGCGTCCAGTGCCTGAACTGGATGAAATGCAGACCCGCGACGAAGCGCTGCACCCTGGCCGCCGGCTTCTCGGGCTTGCTGGCCGCGAGAAGCTCGCCGCTGCGACCGTCGACATAGGCGACGGCGGAGATGTTGCTGACGACGTCGTCGGAGGCACGGTTGGCCTGGACATAGGCGGCGGCATCGCCGGGATTGAAGACGTAGAGATAGTTGGGTTCACCCTGCCCCCACGACGCTTTCGCGCTGGCGACGATCGCGTCGAACGAGATCAGTTCGGCGGCCTGCCTGGCTGGCGGCCGCGCATAGGAGCCATAGGCCTCGCGGCCAAACAGGCGCGCATCCTTGCCGTACACGGCCCAGATGCTGCTGGGAAAATAGATCGTGAACAGGATGACGAGGCCGGACAGGCTGATCACGACGTGAAACGGCAGGCCGAGCACGCCGGCGACATTGTGCAGGTCGAGCGTGGCGCGGCCGATCTTGCGCTCGGGACGAAACGTGAAGAAGTCGGCGAAGATCTTGCGGTGGATCACGACGCCGGAGACGCACAACGCCATCATCATCATGCCGCAGAGGCCGACGATCCAGTAGCCGAGGCCGAACACCTTCAGGTTCAGGCTGTAGTGAAACGGATAGATGAACCGCGACGCGGCGAGCGTGCCCTGGTCCGGCAGTTCGACGCCCGTCGAAGGATCAAACAGGCGCTGGGTGAAAGTGCCGTCGGCATTGCGCCACAACGCAGTAATCACCGGGTTGCGCTCGTTCGGCACGAGCAGGAGCACGGCCGGCGCCTTTGCCGCCAGCGCCGACCCGTAGGCAGGCCGCATGGTCTCGTAGGAAAACTGCTCGGGCATCGCGAGGCGCGAGGCCGGCATCATCCAGCGATCGATCTCCTTGTCGAAGACGGCCAGCGTTCCCATCCAGAAGATCGCGAACAGCAGCGAGCCGAGCAGCACGCCCGACCATGTGTGGAGCCAGTTCATCGATGCGCGAAAGCCGGCCTGCATGCGCTATCCCGGAATACGGCCGACCAGAACGACGAGCGCATAGCTCAGCGCCGAGGCGACACCGAGGCCAAGCGTGACACGGAGCAGAGCGGGATCAGCGAACGACCAGATGATGACCACGAGGTAGATCAGAAATCCCAGCATCGACGCCATCGTCGCGGCTTCGCTGCGCTCCATGCCGCCCGCGGCGACAGCGATGACGGCGAGCGCGGCGATGATGGCCGACGTCCCGACATAGCCGCCGACGATGGCGAGCGCGGTTCTGGCGAAGGTCTTCATGGCTCCTGCTGCAAATCCCCGCGATGTCAGAAGTTGAAGGTGGTCGACACCAGATAGGTTCGCGGTGCCGCCAGTGTGATGACGCCGGAATAAGCCGACGCCCAATAAGCCTTGTTGAAGACGTTCTCGATGCTGCCGCGGACCACGATCGGCTTGCCGTTCCAGGGCGAAGTAAAGGTGTAGCGTGCCCCGAGATCGACCCGGGTCCATTCGGGAATCGTCAGCGTGTTGGCGACGTCGACATATTGCCAACTGGTGTAGACGACCCGACCGGTGAGCGTGAAGTCCCGGACGAACGGCGTATCCCACTCGGCGCCGATATTGGCGGTCACACCGGGCACGCCGACGGCATCCTTGCCGTTGTTCGAGGCCAGCGCCGCCTGCTCCTGCACGCCGTGGATCATCGCGACGCCGCCAAGCAGCCGGATCGCAGGCGTGACCTCGCCGAACACGTTGAGCTCGATGCCGCGGTTGCGCTGGCGGCCGTTGAGCCGCTGCTCCGTTCCGCCCGGCACCGCGACGGAAATGATGCTCGGCTGCGAGATATCGAACCCGCTCAGCGTGGTGGTAATACGCCCCGCGTCGATCTTGATGCCGGCCTCGGCCTGCTTGGTCTGACCGGGCGGGAATACGGTTCCGCGGTTGAGGAAAGCGGCGCCGACCACCGCGGGCGTCTGCAGGCCCTCGATGTAGTTCGCATAGAGCGAGATATGCTCGATCGGCTTCAGGACGATGGCGTAGGCGGGAGTCCAGACCGAAGTGTCCTGCTCGCCGCGCGAGGAGGACGGCGTGAGATAGTTCGTGACCGAGCTTCCCGCGGTTTGGCGCCTCACGCCTACGGTGAACTGAAGCCGCTTGTCCCACATCGACATCGTGTCGGTGACACCGACGCTCCAGAGGTCGACATTGGTGCGCTGGTTGGCGGCCAGCGTGTTGAAATTCGGCTGCGCGATGTTGGTCGGCTCTGTGTAGAGGTTCCAATAGATGGAGCCGGTCGGCACCAACGCGCGCTGACTGTAGGTCCGGTCGGTGATTGAATACCCGACATTGACGGCGTGATTGACCGGACCGAGATCGGCGTTCATGCGCACGCCGGCTTCGCCAGCGAGCGTCTCGAACGTCTCCTTGCCAGTGAAGGGCCGGGACGTAAGTCCGCCCAGTTGAGCGGTGCTGGGAGGCGCGCTCAAATTGGTGATGGTCGGCGACGGATAGGCGTAGTTGATGTTGCTGTCGTGGTAGCCGAACGCTGCGTAGGCGGTCATCCAGTCAGTGAGATCGACCTCTCCCTTGACGGTCGAGAAGAAGTCGGTCGGATGGTAGTAGGCCCAGGGCACCTGGAAATTCGTTCCGGCCTTGGGCGCCGCGGGAATCGCGGTTACGCCCGAACCGACCGAGAAGAACCGCAGCGGCGGACTGAGCACGTCGGCCTGGTAGCCGATGTCGACCGCGGCCCGCACCGTGTCGCCGCGATAGTCGAGCGCGAGCGCGACATTCCCGAACTCGTCGGTCTGGCGATTCCACGGCGTGTTGCCGTTGGAGTAGGTGCTGTTGAGGCGGACGCCCCACTCCTTGTGCTCGCCATAGCGCCGGCTGACGTCGATCTGCTGGCCGAATTGCGATTTCGACACATAGGTCGCGGTCAGTTGGGTGATGTCGACGTCGGCGGCGTGCTTGGTGACCAGATTGACGCTGCCGCCGACCGCGCCGCCGCTCGAGGCGCCGGTGCCGCCGACCGTCATGCCATTGAGCACCGCGCTCGGTCCCTTCAGCACTTCGACGCGTTCGATGAAATTGGCGCCGGTCGAATAATAGGGCGCGATGCCGGAGAGGCCGTTCAGCGCATAATCGCCGCTGTCGTAATAGAAACCGCGGATGAAGAGACCATCGGCGCCGCCGCCGGCGGCCTGGATGACGCGCACCGAGGGATCGTTGATCAGGACGTCGCGGATTGTGCGCGCCTGCTGGTTCTGGATCAGTTCGGCGGTGTAGCTGGTCTGGTTGAACGGCGCATCCATCACGCCGCGATTGCCGAGCAGGCCAAGGCCGCCGCCGCTCGCGACCTGGCCGCCGGCATAGGGCGCTGGCAACACGCCGAGCGTGCCGGTGGACGGCGTGACATAGGGTACGGGCGCCGCGCGCTGCATGGACTGCGCGGCCTGCCGCGCTTGCGACCGTCCGGACGAGGATTGCGAGCGTCGCACGGCCGGACGGGGTTTCGATGCGGCAGGTGCGTCGACCGTCACCGCAGGCAGGCTGGTCTGCGCTTGGGCCGTTCGCGACGAGGACAGAGCAAGTGAGAGAACGATGAAGCTGGCAGCTCCGAGTGAAACAGCGCGGACCGAAGACCTCGACGCAAACACGAATTCCATAATGCACCCCAATGCTGCCAACCGGACAGCCCCGAGGGCTCACCTAACATGGTCATCTCAGTGCGCGGAGGATCGGAAAATTGGAAGCTGTCTAAGCTGCAGCCTGCACGCGGCGCTTATTGTCGCATCCGCATGGGCACGGGAAAGACGTGCAGGCTTGCGAGGAAAGACATGCACGACACCAAGGAAATTCGCGCAAAATCTGCGGGAAGAAAATGAAAACTGGGAGAGACCGTTGCGGCATCGACGACGCCGTCATTCGGAATCGCCGGCGAGACTCAACGTCATGCGAAGGGCAGCTTTTGTTTTCGAGAATCTTGCGAGCGCGTGCCGCGCCGATGCAATGATCGAGGGATGTGAGACGTCGCCTCGCGGTCGACCCGCGCGACGCCGGCGCCGGCGTCGCGCTCTCCTCAGCAGGCGCAACTCATCTGCCCGGTCTGGGGAGCCGGCTCGCACAGCGTCCGGTGAATCTTGCCTTCCGGGTTGAAGCGGAACGAGGCATGGATGCGCAGCGCACCAGCCACCGAATATTCGAGATCGATGCCATCGGGCGCCGGCGCGATCTCCTCGAGGCCGAAGCCGGCCGACGAGAACGTGTCGAGGCGCGGCCGCCAATAGGCCGCGAGTTCGCTGCGGCCCCGGTAGCGGGTCGTGCCGTTGCAGTTGCATTCCACCTGGCCGTCGTCGGCATAGAGGTCGAGCAGCGTCGCCAGATCGCCCTGCCGGCAGGCATCGAGCCAATCGACGACAACTCCCATCTGGTCAAAATCGGTCACGCTGTGAATCCTGTTTGCCGCGCGAGAAGGCGAGCGGCTTAGGATCACACTCGTGAATATGCGCTGAATAATAAACCCCGGGCGATACCGGGTTCCGCCCACCGGAACTCTGGTCAGACGCGACGCCGACCACGGACCCAGACGCCAAAGGCGATCAGCACGGCACCGGCAAGCGTGAACCAGGTGACCGCGTATTGGAGATGATCGTCCTTCAAATGCACGTCCAGGGCCCCCGGCCGGGGAATGCCGTTATCCGGCACGGGCTGCTCGAGGTCGACATAGAACGGCGCCACCTCGCCCCAGCCGAGCGCGCCTGCGATCGCGCGATGGTCGCGCACGAACCACAGCCGCTTGGCGCGGTTCTCCGCAGGCGTCAGCCAGCCCGCAGGTTCCGGAAAGCGCAGATATCCGGTCATTTGCACCGGCATGCCGGTGACGAGCTTGTTCACCGCGCGATCCTCGACCGCGCGGTCCTGCATCGTGTTCTCGACGAAGCCGGCGTCGATCACGACCATCGCGCCGCTCGCCAGCCTGGCCGGCAGGAACGCCCAGGTGCCGGGGCCGGAGGCATCCTTGCGCACCGCGGATCCCGACGAATAGACCATCGCGTCGGGCAAGGGCGCGTAGGTTGCGGCGAAGCTGACGCGGCGGAATTCATCGCGCGCCGGGGTCAGGGCCGCCCATTGCGACGCCGGCGGCAGCGGGACCGGTGCCGTGGCAAGGCGTTCGGTCAGCGCCGCGATGAGCTCGTGCTTGGCCTGCCTGCGCTGCAATTGCCAGAGTCCGAGCGCCACGAAGGCCGCGGTCAGCAGCAGCGTGAACAGCGCGAAGCCGGCCACGCGAGGCTTGCGGGCAGTCGCGTTCATTTCGCGCGGTCGACCAGCCGGCCCGGCGCCGCCTTGTGGTGGAACTGCAGCGCGATCAGGAGCGATTTCATCGCCCGCAGCGGCAGCAGCGTGGTGGCGAGGATCAGCGGCAGCCAGAGCACCGCATGCAGCCAGAACGGCGGCTGGTACTTGACCTCGACGACGAGCGCGCAGCCGACCACGATCGCGCCGGCCAGCATGATGATGAAGATCGCCGGACCGTCCCCGGTGTCGATGAAGGCGTAGTCGAGGCCGCAGCGGTCGCAGGACGGCGCCAGCGTCAGGAAGCCCGCATAGAGCTTGCCCTCGCCGCAGCGCGGGCATTTGCAGGCGAGCCCGCGCAATGCGCTTTGCAGGACGGTGGTTTCGGGTTCGGGCGTGCCGGCGGCGTCGTTCATGAAGAAGAACCCTATCACAGTTCGCCGGGATGCGGCCGGAAAGCGAAAGGGCGGCCCTGCGGCCGCCCTTTCCAATCGATCAGCGTGAACTCAGTGCGCGGCGTGGGCCATGGTCTCGGCGCCCCGTCCCCACACATAGATGCAGAGGAACAGGAACAGCCACACCACGTCGACGAAATGCCAGTACCAGGCCGCGAATTCGAAGCCGAGATGCTGCTTCGGCGTGAAATGGCCGGCATAGGCGCGGACCAGGCAGACCAGCAGGAAGATCGTGCCGACCAGCACGTGGAAGCCGTGGAAGCCGGTCGCCATGAAGAAGGTGGCGCCATAGACGTTGCCGGCGAAGGAGAACGCCGCATGGCTGTACTCGTAGGCCTGCACGCAGGTGAACAGCGCGCCGAGCACGACGGTGAGGATCAGGCCGTATTTCAGACCCTGGCGGTCGTTCTCGAGCAGCGCATGATGCGCCCAGGTCACCGTGGTGCCGGACGTCAGCAGGATCAGCGTGTTGAGCAGCGGCAGATGCCAGGGATCGAAGGTCTCGA
>CAYREH010000089.1:0-12382 GCA_964423245.1 uncultured Bradyrhizobium sp.
TTGGTGCAGGAGCCGATGAAGATACGGTCGACCTTGATGTCGGTGATCTTGGTGCCGGCGGTCAGGCCCATGTATTTCAGCGCGCGATGCTTGGAGATGCGCTTGGCCTCGTCCGCGATCTTGTCGGGATCCGGCACGACGCCGGTCACCGAGATCACGTCCTCGGGGCTGGTGCCCCAGGTCACGATCGGCGGCAGCTTGGCGGCGTCGAGACGCAGCTCGTGGTCGAACTGTGCGCCGTCGTCGGAGCGCAGCGTCTCCCAGTAACGCATCGCCGCGTCCCAGGCCGCGCCCTTTGGCGCCTTCGGCCGGCCGCGCAGGAAGTCGTAGGCCTTCTCGTCGGGCGCGACGAGGCCGGCGCGTGCGCCGCCTTCGATCGACATGTTGCAGACCGTCATGCGGCCTTCCATGCTGAGCGCGCGGATCGCCTCGCCGGCATATTCCAGCACGAAGCCGGTGCCGCCGGCGGTGCCGATCTCGCCGATGATGGCCAGGATGATGTCCTTGCCGGTGACGCCGTCGGGCAGTTTGCCGTCGACGGTGACCCGCATGTTCTTGGCCTTCTTCTGGATCAGCGTCTGCGTCGCCAGCACATGCTCGACCTCGCTGGTGCCGATGCCGTGCGCCAGCGCGCCGAACGCGCCATGCGTCGAGGTGTGGCTGTCACCGCAGACGATCGTGGTGCCGGGCAGCGTGAAGCCCTGCTCGGGACCGATGACGTGGACGACGCCCTGGCGCTTGTCGAACTCGTTGTAATATTCGATGCCGAATTCCCTGGCGTTCTCGGCCAGCGTCTTGATCTGCTCGATGCTCTCGGGGTCGGGATTCGGCTTGGTGCGATCGGTGGTCGGCACGTTGTGGTCGACGACGGCGAGCGTCTTCTCCGGCGCGCGGACCTTGCGGCCGGTCATGCGCAGGCCTTCGAACGCCTGCGGCGAGGTCACCTCGTGCACCAGATGGCGGTCGATATAAAGCAGGCAGGTGCCGTCCTCGGCTTCGTGCACCAGATGGTCGTTCCAGATCTTGTCGTACAGCGTGGTGGGCTTGGACATGAGCGTCAGCTCCGAAGGATGATGTGAAGCGGATATGCGCGATACGCGCGGGGCAACAAAATCGTCAGCGCAGCCTCTCAGGCTGCGGGCGTAAGCTCTGACGTTGCCGAGGTCGCGAAGCGTCCGAAGAACCGGCCAGGCAGCCGCGAGCGATCGTCGATGACGATGCGCTTGGCGGGGACGAGGCTGGTCGGAGCTGGAAACATTCTAGACGCTATATAGCACGCGGAGGTCAAAGCGCGAGAGCCCGGTAACGACCCGCGGGGCCAACAAAAAAGCGCGGGGTTTAGGCCCCGCGCTTTCGAAAGACTTGCCTTGTGGCGACAGCTTACTCGCCGACGGCGGCCTTGGCGTGCTCCGTCTTCTCGACGATGCGGGCCGACTTGCCGCGCAGGTTGCGGAGGTAATAGAGCTTGGCGCGACGCACCTTGCCGCGGCGCACGACCTTGATCGAGTCGATCATCGGCGACATCACCGGGAACACGCGCTCGACGCCTTCGCCGTAGGAGATCTTGCGAACGGTGAAGCTCTCGTTGAGGCCACCGCCGGAACGGCCGATGCAGACGCCTTCATAGGCCTGCACGCGGGTGCGCTCGCCTTCGACCACCTTCACGTTGACGATCACGGTGTCGCCGGGACCGAACTCCGGAATGTCCTTGGTGGCGGCGAGCTTGTCGAACTGTTCCTGCTCGAGCTGCTTGATCAGGTTCATGGGTAAATCTCCATCGGCGCGCCCAGCCCAGGTAACGGGGGGCTGCGTGAATTCGTCTATCCAGCCATTGCGGATGTGGCCGCTGCTATAAGGCAAGCCGGACCGTTTGTCACCCGTCTGTCTTGTTTTTTGGCGTTTTTTGCCGGCCGGGCCTTTTTTCCGGCCTGGGCGGGATTTGGGCCCATAGATCGGGACGCCGGGCGGCCGTCAGGGCCTCGGACTGCGCCCGCCGCCAGGCCGCGACCCGGGCGTGGTCCCCTGATGTCAGGGTGTCCGGAATCGGGACACCCTCGAACAGCTGCGGGCGGGTGTATTGGGGGTACTCCAGCAGACCATCGGAAAAGCTCTCCTCGGTTCCCGAGGCCTCCTTGCCCATCACCCCCGGTAGCAGCCGGACACAGGCGTCGATCAGGGCCAGGGCCGCGATTTCGCCCCCCGACAGCACGTAATCGCCGATCGAGACCTCCTCCAGGCCCCGCCCGTCGATCACCCGCTGATCTACCCCCTCGAACCGCCCGCAGACGATCAGCGGGCCGGGCCCCCCGGCGAGCTCGATCACGCGCGCCTGGGTCAATGGCCGACCGCGCGGGCTCATCAAGAGGCGCGGCCGCCCCTCGCCCGAACCGGCCGCATCGATGGCGGCCGCCAGCACGTCCGCCCGCAACACCATGCCCGGCCCGCCGCCGGCCGGCGTGTCGTCGACGCTGCGGTGACGATCGGTCGCAGAGGCCCTGATATCGCGCGCCTCCAGCTGCCAGATCCCCGCGGCCAGCGCCCGGCCGGCCAGGCTCACGCCAAGCGGCCCCGGAAACATCTCCGGAAAAAGCGTCAGCACCGTCGTGCGCCAGGGGGAGGGGTCGGTCATGGCCGCTGGTTAGGGCATTGCGGCCGAGAGGTCGAGACCCGGTCTGAGCGGGGCCGGCTATTGCTTGCGGCCGTACGCGACCAGCTCGATGACGTTGTTGGTCAGCAAATGGCCGTTGCCGCGCGCCACGAAGGTGCGCTTGACCCAATGATCGATCGCCGGCGCATACCAGGTCACTCCCGTGGCTTCCATTCGGCGAGTTGGGTCGTTGGTGGGGCGGCGCGACATCGTGGTCTCGATCTTGTAGGTTTCGAATGTGCCTGCCTTGGTGGTGATGGTCTCCTGGCCGACCACCTTGGCGTTGCCGCTGCGCTTCCAGATCGCGCCCTTGCTCGCGGCCACATCGTCGCCTGAAAAACTCCAGGTGGCGCCGACCTTCAGCGGCGTGCGGATGCCCGAGCCGTCATGCGGCTGATATTTCCAGGGGGCATTTTCCTTCAGATTCCATGAGCGGTCGTAGATGCTGAGGCCCTGGGTCTCCCTGCCTTCGACCGTATGGAGGACGCTGATGTCCGTGGAAGTAACCTCAGTCACCATGTTCTTGCGAACTGCGTTGATCTTGCCACTGATCTCGTCGCGAACCTCGTAGATCCAGAAGTCACCTTGCAAGGGCTCTTCCATCGCGGTGACCGGTTGCGCCGCCATGTTCGCTGGCGTTTCGGCTCCCGACCATGCAGGCGTATTGCCGGCGATTACGCAGGCGATCATCGCAGCCACATACCGAAACATTCGCATTCCCCCCGTCGCGCGACTGATTGGCCTCTAGCGCCGTCCGAACTCGACCAATTCGACCGCGTTTCGGTTGCGCACGCGGCCGTCCGATTTGCTGACGGAGACGCGCTTGACCCAGTGATTGACCGCAGGCGCGTACCAGGTCTGCTGCTCGTCGAAGTACTTCTTCGTCGTATCGTTGACATTTCGCGATTCCAGCGATGATTCGATCTTGTAGACCTCGAACGTTCCGGCGCGCGTGGTGATAGTCTCCTTGCCCGTGACCTTCGAAGTTCCCGAGACCTTCAGACTGACGCCGTTGGAGCTGTTGAAGGCGGTCGATTTGATCGGCCAGGTTTTGCCGACGGCGAGCGGGGCGCGGACTCCCATGCCGTCATTTGGCGTCGATCGCCACGTGCCGTTGTTGATCATGTCCCACGAGCGGTCATAGGTCTGGTAACCATAGCCCGGCTTGCCAAGGATCTCGAGCCGGATGCCGATCTCCGTGGCCGACACGTCCGTGACGGTGTGGGTGATTGTTGATTTGAGGTCGCCGGTGATCTCGTCACGGATCTCGTAGGTCCAGTGATCGCCGACCTGCGGCTCCTCCATCGTTTCCTGAACTGTGGGCTGTTCGGTGGCGGCTGGCGTCGGGTTCGGAGGTGTCTGGGCGTTCAAGGCGTCTGCGGATACAAGCAAACTGATCGCTGCCAGAACGTGGCGACGCAGCATTGAAATCTCCGGGGATCAGGGCTTCCAGGTGGGTGCAACCGTAGCGTGCACGAACCGCATGTCAAAGGCAAGCCCTCGACTTTTGATTCTCTGCCGCTCTACGAAGCTTCGTCCTCGTCCCGGTCGCCCTCGATCTCCTGCGGCAGCGCGATCACGACACGGCCACCGGCAATGTCGACCTCCGGCACCGCCGCATTCGAGAACGGCAGCAGCATCGTCGCGCCCTTGGGCGGTGCGATCTCGATGATGTCGCCGGCGCCGAAATTATGGATCGCGAGCACGCGGCCGAGCGTCTCGCCCTCCGTGGTGACGGCGGCGAGCCCGATCAGGTCGGTATGGTAATATTCGTCCTCGTCGGTCGCGGGCAGCTTGTCGCGCGCGACGTAGAGTTCGATGCCGTTGAGGCGCTCGGCCTCGTCGCGGGTCGTGACGCCCTTGAACGTCGCGACCAGATGATCCTTCGCCTCGCGCGCCTGTGCGACTTCGAACTGGCGCTTGCCGTCCTTGGTCAGCAACGGACCATAGTCCCGGACGGCGAAGGGATCCTCGGTGAAGGTCCACAGCTTGACCGCACCGCGCACGCCATGCGCGGCGCCGATCCGCGCGACGCAGACCAGCGCCGACATCGACGGGCCTTACTTCGCGGCGGCTTCGGCCGCCGCCTTGCGCTCCTTGCGCGGCACGGCCTTCTCGGGATTGTTGCGCGCTTCGCGCTTCTTGACGCCGGCGGCATCGAGGAAACGAGAGACGCGATCCGACGGCTGCGCGCCCTTGGCGAGCCAGGCCTTCACCTTCTCCATGTCGAGCTTCAGGCGGGTCTCGTTGTCCTTCGGCAGCAGCGGATTGAAATAGCCGAGACGCTCGATGAAGCGGCCGTCGCGCGGAAAGCGCGAGTCGGCGACGACGACGTGATAGACGGGACGCTTCTTGGTGCCTGCGCGGGCGAGGCGGATGACGACGGACATTCAGTTCTCCTGAGTAGATGTTAAATCAAAGGTTGGTTGGTTTCGTCATTGCGAGGAGCGAAGCGACGAAGCAATCCAGACTGCCTCTGTGGAGGCATCTCTGGATTGCTTCGCTTCGCTCGCAATGACGGGTGAGAGTGGCGTCACTTCTTCTTCCCCGATCCGGGAAAACCGCCGAGCCCCGGAAGGGTCGGCTTGCCGCTGAGGCCCGTAAGCCCCGGCAAATTCGGCAGGCCCGAGCGAAGACCGGCGGGCAGATCCTTGGGCAGGTTCGGCAGACCCTGTCCGCCGCCCGCGCCTTGCATCTTCTCCTGCATCGCCTTCATCTCTTCCGGAGACGGCATCTTCATGCCGCCGCCGAAGCCCATGGCCTGGGCGATGCCGGCGAGCGGGCCGCGCTTGCCCGAGCCCATGGCCTTCATCACGTCGGCCATGTTCCGGTGCATCTTGAGCAGCTTGTTGACCTGCTCGACGCTCTGGCCCGAGCCGGCGGCGATGCGTTTCTTGCGGCTGGCCTTGAGCAGGTCGGGATGACGCCGCTCGTCGCGCGTCATGGAATCGATGATCGCGACCTGGCGCTTCAGGATCTTGTCGTCGATGCCGGCCGCCGCGATCTGGTTCTTCATCTTGGAGATGCCGGGCATCATGCCCATAAGCCCGCTGATGCCGCCCATGTTCGCCATCTGCGACAGCTGCTCGCGCATGTCGTTGAGGTCGAACTGACCCTTGCGCATGCGCTCGGCGGTGCGCGCGGCCTTCTCGGCGTCGATATTGGCGGCGGCACGTTCGACCAGCGACACCACGTCGCCCATGCCGAGAATGCGACCGGCGATACGGTCGGGGTGGAAATCCTCCAGCGCATCGGTCTTTTCGCCGGTGCCGAGCAGCTTGATCGGCTTGCCGGTGACCGCGCGCATCGACAGCGCGGCGCCGCCGCGGCCATCGCCGTCGACGCGGGTCAGCACGATGCCGGTGAGGCCGACGCGCTGGTCGAACGCGCGCGCCAGATTGACGGCATCCTGGCCGGTGAGGCTGTCGGCGACCAGCAGCACTTCATGCGGGTTGGCGACGGCTTTGATCGCCGCTGCTTCCGCCATCATCTCTTCGTCGAGCGTGGTGCGGCCGGCGGTGTCGAGCAGCACGACGTCGTAGCCGCCGAGCTTGCCGGCTTCCAGCGCGCGTTTTGCAATCTGCGGCGGCTGCTGGCCCGCCACGATCGGCAGCGTCGGAATGTCGAGATCACGGCCGAGCACGGCCAGCTGCTCCATCGCCGCCGGACGATAGACGTCGAGCGAGGCCATCAGCACCTTGCGCTTGTCGCGCTGGACCAGACGGCGGGCGAGCTTGGCAGTGGTGGTGGTCTTGCCCGAGCCCTGCAGGCCGACCATCATGATCGGCACCGGCGGCACGGAATTGACGTCGATGGTCTGGCCTTCGCTGCCCAGCGTGTTGACCAGCTCGTCATGGACGATCTTGACGACCATCTGGCCCGGCGTGACCGACTTGACGACGGTGGCGCCGATCGCCTGTTCGCGGACGCGCTCGGTGAAGCTGCGCACCACCTCCAGCGCGACGTCGGCTTCCAGGAGGGCGCGGCGAACTTCGCGCATCGCGGCATCGACATCCTTCTCGGACAGCGCACCGCGCCCCGTCAGACGATCGAGAATGCCGCCAAGCCGTTCCGACAGATTGTCGAACAATGCCGTTGTCCTTGTCCTGCGCGCGCAGGGTTGCCGCGTTCACCACTGTCATGCCCCGCTTGACCGGGGCATCCAATACACCGCGGCGCCTCGGCTTGGGCCGAACTGCCTCTGGGATACTGGATCCCCCGCTCCCGTGCGCAATTGCGCACTAGGCGGGGGATGACCACCTTCCCGGCAGGCAATCTTCCAAACACCTTTGCGCCCGAGGGCGCACAGCGCTGTCGGGCGTTAACCTCCGGCCTCCGGGGCCGGTCGGCGGGTCGAAAAGAAAGCCTTTCCGAGAGAGTGGCGAGGTTAAACGCCGCTCAGGGGCAAAAGTCAAGGAAAGTCGGGCCGGGGCCATCCCGCGGGCAGGTCAATAGCCTGAAAACGTGGCATTTTTGACCGCCTGTTCCAATTCTTGCCGTCCCGCCCATATACCGGTGGAGCCATACCGCCCAGATGACCGCTGAAGCCTCCCGTGCCGATCACCCGCCGCCGCCTGCTTGGACTGTTCGCCGGAACCGGAGCGCTGGTCGGCGTCCCCTCCCTCTGGATGTCCCGCATGAAAACCTATGACGGACCCGTCTCCGACCATTTCGACGGCCTGCAGTTCTTCGATCCGGACGGCGTGCCGCCGAAGCCGCTGGGCGAGGTGCTGCGTTGGCAGTTCGGGCGCGGCCGGCAGCGCGCCAGATGGCCGGACTGGGCTCCCAGCCCGCATGCCGACACCCCGCCGCCGCGGGTCGAAGGCGACAAGGTCCGGCTGTCCTTCGTCGGCCACGCCAGCTGGCTGATCCAGACGGGCGGTCTCAACATCCTCATCGACCCGGTCTGGTCGGAGCGGGTCTCGCCCGTCAGCTTTGCCGGCCCAAAGCGGCACAACGATCCCGGCATTGCGTTCGAAGAGTTGCCGAAGATCGACGCCGTGCTGGTGTCGCACGGTCATTACGATCACCTCGATCTGTCGACGCTGTCGCGGCTGGCGCAAACCTTCGCGCCGCGCGTGGTGACGCCGCTCGGCAATGACGTGACGATGCGTAGCGCGGTTTCGTCGATCAGGGCGGAGGCTTTCGACTGGCACGAGTCGGTCGATCTCGGCGGCGGCATTGCCGTGCATCTGGTGCCGACGCGGCACTGGACCGCGCGCGGGATGTTCGACCGCAACAAGGCGCTGTGGGCGAGTTTCGTGCTCGAGACGCCGGCCGGCAAAATCTATGTGGTCTGCGATTCCGGCTATGGCGACGGCCGGCACTTCCGCCGGGTCGCCGAAAAGCATGGCAAGCTGCGCCTCGCGATCCTGCCGATCGGCGCCTACGAGCCGCGCTGGTTCATGAAGGATCAGCACATGAACCCGGAGGATGCCGTGAAGGCGCTGCTCGATTGCGGCGCCGAGCAGGCGCTCGGCCATCATCACGGCACGTTCCAGCTGACGGATGAAGCGATCGATGCACCGGCGAAAGCGCTGGTCGAGGCGCTCGATGCCGCGAAGATTCCGCAAGCGCGGTTCATGGCAGTGAAGCCGGGGCAGGTGGTGGAGATTTAGCCGAGCGCTGGCGTCATTCTCCGCCGTCGTCCCGGACAAGCGAAGCGCAGATCCGGGACCCATACGCCGCAGCGGAAATTTGACGAAGATCGGCAATCAGCATCCCGCGAAACAACGACGGCTACGGCGTATGGGTCCTGGCTTTCGCCAGGACGACACCGTTGTTGTTGCGAATTGAGTACCTCTTACTGCCCTGCCTTGATCGCCCAGCTCACATTCACCGTCACCGACAGCGTCTCCTCGCCCGGCGCGACGGCGGCGCCTGCGGCCATGGGTGCTGCGGCCATGCGGCCCTTGAACAGCGGCATCGGGGCGCCGCCCTCGGACACGCTGATCGGCGCGCCCAGCGTCACGCCGGCGGCCCTGGCGTAGATCTCGGCCTTGCGGCGCGCATCCGCCACCGCCTGCTCGCGGGCCTCGTCGAGCAGTTTTGACGCCTGCGTCACCTCGAAGGAGATGTTGCCGATGTCGTTGGCGCCGGCCCCGACCAGCGTGTCGATGATGCCGGCGACCTTGGTCACGTCACGAATTTTCACGGTGACGCGGTTGGAGGCGCGGAAACCGACCACGGGCGAGGCGCCGGTGGATTTGTTCTGTCCGTATTGCGGCTGCAGCGACAGGCGCGAGGTCTGGTAGTCCTTCTCGGGGATGCCGGCGCCCTTCAGCGCGAGCAGCACCTTGCCCATCGCCGCATTGTTGGCGTCGGAGGCTTCCTTTGCCGTCTTGGCGTCACTGGCCACGCCGGCATCGATCTGCGCCAGATCGGGCGCGACCGAGACATTGGCCTCGCCGCTGACCGAAATGGCGGACGGAAAGTCGTCGGCAAGCGCAGGGGCTGCCAGCACCGTGGCGGCGAAGATGGTGGCAAGGAGGGCAGGGTGCATCATCATTCTCACTTCAGCGGCACGAACACGTTGATGACGAGCTTGTCCTCGGCCGTCTTCAGGGGATCGGTGAGGTATTCCTCGATGAAGGTGTCCTTGGCTTCCAGCTTCTTGTCGTCGAGGTGATTGGTGATCGCCTCATAGGTGTTGTCCATGTTGTCGTAGGAGCCGCGATGGACGAATTTCAGCGCCTTGCCCTCCGGTGACTTGCCGATGCTCATGTCCTTGGGCAGCTTCTGCGGATCCTGGTCGACCGGAATCTCGGCGAGGAAGGTGAAGCCGGTGTCGTCGGTCGAGGTGTACACGATCATCGCATTGCCGGCGTGCTTGATGCCCTGCTTGTCCAATAGCGTGTTCAGCGCCTTGAAGGCGTCGACCAGGGTGTCGAAGGCGGAATCCCAGTTGGCGGTGCCCTTGACCATCACCACCTTCCTCGGCTCGAGCGTGGTCTCGAGGCCGAACGGATCGGCGGTCTGCACCGGGGCCGGAGTCGCGGCCGTCACCGGGGGCTGGGCCGTCGGAGCCGGCGAGGGCGAGGCGCTGGCCGCTGGAGATGGCGCGGGCGACGGGGTTGCCGCCGGCGCCGGCGAAGCGCTCGCGGCCGGCGTGGGCGTGGCCGAGGGGCTCGCCGAGGCCGCCGGAGCCGGGCTTGGGCTTTGCGCCAGCGCGGCGGACAGGCCCAGCGACAGGACCACTGCCGGGATCAGCGCGGCCAGACCAAAACGTCGAAACGCCATCATTCCATTCTCCCGAAGGCCTCGAGCGTCCAAGGCCTTAACCTGCAAGCCCAAAATCCGGTTTGCGCCCGGCCGCGCCTGTTCCGGTTCGGGGCGAATTGCGCCGTTCTAACACGCGAGCGCCGAATTCGTCCCATGACAGATGCGTCATGGCCGGCAGCGGCCCGCGGCCGTTGTGCCCAGCGGCAAATCACTGGCCAAGGCGCCAAGGATCGCCATATAAGGCAGGCGAAATTCGGGAATTTTCATGAGCGCGCTGGCCAATCACGCCTTTGCCAAGATGAACGGCATCGGCAACGAAATCGTCGTCGTCGACCTGCGCGACTCCGCCGCGAAGGTCACGCCCGATGACGCGCGCGCAGTGGCCTCGGCGCAGGGCGGCGTGCCCTACGATCAGCTGATGGTGCTGCAGAAGCCGCGCTTCGACGGTACCGAGGCCTTCATCAGCATCTACAACAATGACGGCTCCGAGGCCGGGGCCTGCGGTAACGGCATGCGTTGCGTGGTGCGGCGCGTGTTCGAGAAGACCGGGCAGACCAGCGCCACCTTCGAGACGGCGGCCGGCCTGCTCAATGCCTGGCAGGGCCCCGCGCCGGATCTCTACACCGTCGATATGGGTGCGCCGAAGTTCGGCTGGCAGGACATCCCGCTGGCCGAGGAGTTTCGCGACACCCGCTATATCGAGCTGCAGATCGGGCCGATCGACAATCCGATCCTGCACTCGCCCTCGGTGGTGAGCATGGGCAATCCGCATGCGGTGTTCTGGGTCGAGGACGTCGACGCCTACGATCTCGAACGTTTCGGGCCGCTGCTGGAAAACCATCCGATCTTTCCCGAGCGCGCCAACATCACGCTGGCCCACATCGTCGACCGCGATCACATCACGATCCGCACCTGGGAGCGCGGCGCGGGGCTGACCAGGGCCTGCGGCTCGGCGGCATGTGCCACGGCGGTGGCGGCGGCCCGGCTGAAGCGCACCAATCGCATCGTCGAGATCACGCTGCCCGGCGGCAAGCTCGGCATCGAATGGCGCGAGCGTGACGACCATGTGCTGATGACCGGCACGGCGACCTTCGAATATGAGGGCCGTTTCGACCCGGCGCTGTTCGCGCCGGCCGGCTGATGGCCGTCGACATCGTCACCTTCGGCTGCCGCCTCAACGCCTTCGAGGCGGAAGTGATCCGCAAGGAAGCGGAAGGCGCCGGCCTGTCCGATACCATCGTCATCAACAGCTGCGCCGTCACCAACGAGGCGGTGGCGCAGGCGCGCCAGTCGATCCGCAGATTGAAGCGGGAGCGCCCGACCGCACGCATCGTCGTCACCGGCTGTGCCGCGCAGACGCAGAGCGGCATGTTCGCGGGGATGGACGAGGTGGACCGCGTCCTCGGCAATGACGACAAGATGCGCGGCGAGGTCTGGCGGGCGACCCGCGCAGCGTTCGATCTCGGCGACCGCGAGAAGGTCGCCGTCAGCGACATCATGGCCGTGAAGGAGATGGCGCCGCATCTGATCGACGGATATGCCGCGGGGCTGCCGCGTGTGTTCGTTCAGGTGCAGAACGGCTGCGACCATCGCTGCACCTTCTGCATCATCCCGTTCGGCCGCGGCAATTCACGCTCGGTGCCGATGGGCGCGGTGGTCGAGCAGATACGGGCGCTGGTCGCGCGCGGTCATGCCGAGATCGTGCTGACCGGCGTCGACCTCACGAGCTACGGCGCCGATCTGCCCGGGGCGCCGAGGCTCGGCATCCTCACGAAGCAGATCTTGCGGCATGTGCCGGAATTGAAGCGGCTGCGCATCTCCTCGATCGATTCGATCGAGGCCGACAGCGATCTGCGCGAGGCCATCGCGGACGATGCGCGGCTGATGCCGCATCTGCATCTGTCCCTGCAATCAGGCGACGATCTGATCCTCAAGCGCATGAAGCGCCGGCATTCGCGCCAGGATGCGATCGCCTTCTGCGACGAGGTCCGCCGGCTGCGCCCGGATGTCGTCTTCGGCGCCGACATCATCGCCGGCTTCCCGACCGAGACGGAGGAGATGTTCTCCCGCTCGCTCGATCTGGTGGAGGAGTGCGGCCTGACCTTCCTGCATGTCTTCCCTTACTCGCCGCGGCCGGGCACGCCGGCCGCGCGGATGCCGCAGGTCGCGGGGCCCGTCATCAAGGAACGCGCGAAGCGGTTGCGGTCTGCCGGCGAAGCCGCGTTGCGTCAGCGCCTGCAGGCCGAGATCGGCGCGAGGCGCGATGTGCTGATCGAGAGCGACAGCCAGGGACGGACCGAACATTATCTGCCGGTGGCGATCACGGGCGAGCGGGTCGGCAGCGTGGTGTCCCTCATGATGACAGGCAGCGACGGCGAGCGGCTGACCACCTAGTCCGGCCGCGGGCGTTGCGACGCGCTGCATCCCCCAAAGTTCTCCCCGCCCCGGGCCGGGCGGCAACCGGGGAAGGGGATGGTCCGCCGCCCGGCGGCCGGCCCCACCACCCCCCCACCC
>CAYREH010000089.1:12392-20660 GCA_964423245.1 uncultured Bradyrhizobium sp.
TCGTGAGCAGGGGCGGGGGCGGCGGGCGCCCGCCCCTCGGGCCCGCCCGCGGGCGGCGCCCCGCGCCCCCCCCCAAAAGCCGCCCGGGCACGGGCCGGAAGGACACCGAGTCACGGAGATGTCCCGCGGCTTGACGCACGTCCCTACGACGCCCGCACCTGCCAGAACCGCAATGTGCGCCTGGAATCCTCCGTGCCCATGCGTGCATAGTTCGCCTGGGCCCGTGCCAGGTCGGCCGGTTTCATCGCGCCGCCGGCGAAACGGGCTTCGAGCACCGCGGCGGTGGTGTCCCAGCTGAGTTGCGCCGCCTTGCAGGGCACCAGAAGGCCGTCCTCGCGCACGCTCTGCATCAGCGGCCGGATCACCTCGACGGTGGCGCCCGACAGCGCCGCCAGCGCCGCGACGGCTTCCTCGTAGCGTCGCTGCCTCGCGAATTTGAGCAGCGTCGCTTCGGTGAGCTGGCCGGCGGCCTTGAGATTGGCGATGGCGCGCTTGGCGCCTTCGAAATCCCGGGGGCCCGACATCTCGCGCTCGACCCCGAAGGTGACGGCGGCGATCGCGCTCTGGATTTCCTCGAACAGATGCGGCGGCGCGCGCGACAGCAATCGCTGGCGGACGGCCTCCGTGGCCGAGCGCAGCAACCAGCGACGCAGATCGGCCGGCAGGTCGACACGCACGCCGACGCTGACGGCGAGTTCGGGGTCCGCTTCGGCCTGTCCGACGATCACGGCGAATCCCTTCGCCGACATCCGCGCGCCCGGATTGGCGGCGAGCCGCCGGCTGACGCTGGGATAGCGGCGCACCAGCAAGGCGTCGGTGACGATCTCCTTCAGCCACCAGCGGCCGGCGACGGCGAGCAGATGCTTCTCGCTCTTGGAGGAGGCGATCTTCACCAGCTCGTCATCATCGAGCCGCGCCGATTCCTGCAGCACCGGGCCGGCGATGCGGATTTCATCGTTGTTGGCGAGGCGGCGAATCACCGATGGCGGCGCCTGCGCGACCGGCGCCAGCTGGGCGCTGATCTCGGCCAGCGCGATCCGCGCGGCCATGTCGCCCACGGCGCGCAGCTCGATGGTGCCGATCAGGCGATCCAGCACGTCGTCGAACAGCGCGATCTGCTCGTCGTCGAAGTTGCCGGCCGAATACAGGAAAAGGTCGGTGACCCGCCGGGCGGTTTCGAGGCCCTTTTCAGCCGAGCCGTTCCGGATCGCGGCTACGACCTCGTCGACGATCGATGGCTGGGCCTGGGACATGAAGAAAGGGCTCGTCCTGAGCGGATTGGCGGGAGCTTGTTCTAAGCAATTGCGATCATTAGAGCGAAGCGCTGAAGGTTTCGTAAACCATCGGGCTGGAGGGCGGCCTGCTGAGGCAGGATGCCGCCACGATGTTGGTGCGCTCCCTCCCCCCGCAAGCAGGAGAGGCGGACCTCAATGGCGCCTATTCCCCGTTCCAGCCGCAGGCGCGCAGCTTGTCGTGCATATGCGGCGGGGCGGGAGCGACGACGCGGACCGGCTCCTTGTTGCGGGAAATCGGCACCACGATCTCGCGGGAATGCAGATGCAGCTTCGGTTCGCCGAAGCGCGGGCCATTGCCGTAGATGTTGTCGCCGAAGATCGGCCATCCGGTCGCCGAGGAATGCACCCGCAGCTGGTGGGTCCGTCCGGTCACGGGTTCCATGGCGAGCCAGGTGAAACCGTCGCCCCGGCCCATCACCTTCCAGTTGGTGACCGCCTTCTGGCCCTCGGGGTCGGGCTTCTGCCACCAGCCCCGTTCGGCATTGAGCCGGCCGAGCGGCATGTCGATGGTGCCTTCGTCCTCGGCGGGACCGCCCTCCACGATGGTCCAGTAGGTCTTGCCGATCTTGCCGTGCTTGAACAAGAGGCCGAGCGAGGCCGTCGCCTTGCGGTGGCGGCCGAGCACGAGACAGCCGGAGGTGTCCTTGTCCAGCCGGTGGGCCAGCACCGGCGGTCGCGGCAGGCCGAAGCGCAGCGCGTCGAACGAATCCTCCAGGTTGGCGCCGCCCTTGGGACCGCGATGCACCGGCAGGCCGGCCGGCTTGTCGATCACCAGCATCAGCCCGTCGCGATGGAGCACGCGCGACAAGATCTCCTCGGCGGTCAGTTGGGGAACATCGAGCAACGGCAAGACTTTCGGTCAAGACTTTCGTTTGAGCGGCGGAACGGCTAACACACCCTCATCATGAACGATACCTCCGAGACCCCCAAGAAGAGCTGGTGGCGCCGCCTGTCCGACGGGCTGAAGCGCACCTCCTCCTCGCTCGGGACCGCGGTCGCCGACCTCGTCACCAAGCGCAAGCTCGACCGCGCCATGCTCGACGAGATCGAGGACGTGCTGCTGCGCGCCGATCTCGGCACGTCGGTGGCGGTCCGGATTGCGGATGCGGTCGGCACCGGCCGCTATGACAAGGCGATCTCCGCCGACGAGGTCAAGAATGTCGTCGCCACCGAGGTCGAGAAGGTGCTCGCGCCGGTGGCCAAGCCGCTCGAGATCGACGCCGGCAAGAAGCCGTTCGTCATCCTCGTGGTCGGCGTCAACGGCTCAGGCAAGACCACCACGATCGGCAAGCTCTCGCAGAAATTTGCCTCCGAGAACCGCAAGGTGATGCTGGCCGCCGGCGACACGTTCCGCGCCGCCGCCATCGAACAGCTAAAGGTCTGGGGCGAGCGGACCGGGACGCCCGTCGTCGCAGGCGCCCAGGGCTCGGACTCGGCGAGCCTCGCCTTCAATGCGCTCACCGCGGCGAAGGAGCAGGCCATCGACGTGCTGCTGATCGACACCGCCGGCCGGCTGCAGAACAAGTCGGAGCTGATGAACGAGCTGGAAAAGGTCGTGCGCGTCATCCGCAAGGTCGATGCGAGCGCGCCGCATGCGGTGCTGCTGGTGCTCGATGCCACCGTCGGCCAGAACGCGTTGTCGCAGGTCGAGGCCTTCCATCGCACCGCCGGCGTCACCGGCCTCGTCATGACCAAGCTCGACGGCACCGCGCGCGGCGGCATCCTGGTCGCGCTCGCGGAAAAGTTCAAACTGCCGGTGCATTTCATCGGCGTCGGCGAGGGCGTCGACGATCTCGCGCCGTTCACCGCGCGCGATTTCGCCCGCGCCATCGCCGGAATCGAGTCATAGGTCTCTCGTCATGCCCCGCGGAGGCGGGGCATCCAGTACGCCACGCTGCTGGCTATGGATCTCAGGCGGCTCGGAATACTGGATCCCCCGCCTTCGCGGGGGATGACAGCAACAAAGGTCAGGTAATGGACAAGACCCAGCCACATCCGCTGTTCAAGCTCGCGACCGAACTCGGTCCGCTGCTCGTGTTCTTTTTCGTCAACGCGAAGTTCAATTTATTCGCCGCGACCGGCGCGTTCATGGTCGCGACCGTGGCGGCGATGATCGCCTCCTATGTGGTGACGCGCCACATCCCGGTCATGGCGATCGTGACCGGCGTGGTCGTGCTGGTGTTCGGCACGCTGACCCTGGTGCTGCACGACGAGACCTTCATCAAGATCAAGCCGACCATCATCTACGGCCTGGTCGCCGCGATCCTCGGCGGCGGGCTGTTGTTCGGTCGCTCTTTCATTGCCGTGATGTTCGACCAGATGTTCAACCTGACCCCGCAGGGCTGGCGCATCCTCACGCTTCGCGGGGCGCTGTTCTTCGCCGGCTTGGCGGTGCTGAACGAGATCGTCTGGCGCACCCAGAGCACCGACTTCTGGGTGAACTTCAAGGTGTTCGGCGTCACCCCCATCATCATGATCTTCGCCATCGCCCAGATGCCGCTGACCAAGCGCTACGGCGTCGAGCCGGCGTCGCTGGAGACGAGCGAGGCTGAGGCGGGGGACGTGCGGAAGTAGCTCTCGTGTCCCGGACGCGCGAAGCGCGAGCCGGGACCCAGGCTCTCTCCAGATGTTCCGTCATGGCGACATGGGCCCCGGACGCAGCGCATCACTCCGTGCTGCGCTGCGTCCGGGGCACGAGACCGCGCTAAGATCCCGCCGCCAGCGCCTTCTCCATCTGCGGCAGCAGCACGGAGCGCAGATTGTCCGGCGTGATCGGGCCGACCAGCTTGTAGACGATGGTGCCGTCGCGGCCGACGACGAAGGTCTCGGGCACGCCGTAGACGCCCCATTCGATCGAGGCGCGGCCGTTGACGTCGACGCCGACGCGGCCGAACGGGTTGCCGTAGCGGCCGAGGAAGCGGCGCGCGTTGTCGGCGGCGTCCTTGTAATTGATGCCGACGATCTGGAAGCGCTTGTCCTTCGCAAGTTCAGTCAGCAGCGGCGCCTCGTCATGACAGGGCACGCACCAGGACGCCCAGACATTGACGAGGCTGACCCTGCCCTTGAAGGCGGCCGGGTCGAGCCCCGGCACCTGGGCGCTGGCGGCCTGCAATCCCTCCAGCGGCGGCAGGATCGTCTGCGGCGCGGGCCGGCCGATCAGCGCTGACGGAATCCGCGAGATATCGCCGCTGCCGAGCCGGAACCAGAACAAGAGCGCCAGGGCGATGAAGGCGATCAGCGGCAGCACCATCAGGATGGTGCGGCGCTGCGGGCCCGCTCGTGTCGATTGATCGGTCATGCCTGGTCCGTTGCGCTGCGGCCCGACCGGCGGGTGACGCCGCTGCGCTCGAGTTCGCGCAGGCGCTGCGTCTGGCTGCGATGATCGAGCACGATCCAGCCGATCAGGATCGCCACCACCAGAGCGGCTGCGGCATAGGACGTCACGATGAAGGACGCGTAGGGGCCGAGCGACATCATCAGGCGGCTCCGGCTTCCTGCGACGCGCCGTCGCCGTGCGGCGACACGCGGGCCTCGTTTCCGAACGCCACGCGGCTCGCCTGCATCATCTGCAGCGAGCGGACCCGGCGTCGGAGGATCTCGTTGCGCATCGCCGCCAGATGCAGCGTGACGAACAGCAGCGTGAACGCCACGGCCATCACCAGCAGCGGAATCAGGAAGGATTTGTCGAGTGCCGAGCCGCCCATGCGCATCACCGAGGCCGGCTGGTGCAGCGTGTTCCACCAGTCGACCGAGAACTTGATGATCGGCAGATTGATCGCGCCGACCAGGGTCAGTACCGCCGCGGCGCGCGCCGCGCGCGAAGGATCGTCGACCGCGCGCCACAGCGCCATCAGGCCGAGATACATCAGGAACAGGATCAGCACCGAGGTCAGGCGCGCATCCCATTCCCAATAGGTTCCCCACATCGGCCGGCCCCACAGCGAGCCGGTCAGAAGCGCGAGGAAGGTGAAGGCGGCGCCGATCGGCGCGGCGGCCTTGGCGGCGACGTCGGCGAGCGGATGCCGCCACACCAGCGTGCCGAGCGAGGCGATGCTCATCACGCCCCAGACGAACATCGACAACCACGCATTGGGCACGTGGATGAACATGATCTTCACGGTCGCGCCCTGCTGATAATCATCGGGCGCCATGGCGGATTGATAGAGCCCGATGGCGAGCAGGATGACGGTCGCGGCCGCAAGCCAGGGCAGCACCCGCGCTGTGAGAGCGAGGAACCGCGTCGGGTTGGCGAGGTCGATCAGCGTCATGGTATCCTGATAATCGGGAGGCTGCCCGCAGGCAATCAGCACGAAAGGTCGAAGCGAAAGTTGATCGGCATCAAGGTCAGTCCAGTCCGTGCCGCAGGCTTGCTGCGGCCGCGAACGGGCCGATCACGAGGCTGACCAGCGACAGCGCGCACAGGATCGAGAACGGCGCGCCGAAGGTCATGGGCCCGACGATCGCGGCCTGCGAGGCCGCCACGCCGAAGATCAATACGGGAATCGACAGCGGCAGCACCAGCACGGCCATCAGCAGCCCGCCGCGATGCAGCGTCACCGCCAGCGCCGCGCCGATCATGCCGGTGAAGGTCAGCGCCGGGGTGCCCGCCAGCAGCGTCAGCGCCACCGCGCCGGTCGCCACCATGTCGAGGTTGAGCAGCAGGCCCAGCACGGGGGTTGCGACGATCAGCGGCAGGCCGGCGGCGAGCCAATGCGCCAGCGCCTTCGCCGCGCAGGCCAGTTCCAGCGGCGTCCGGCTCATCGTGATGAGGTCGAGGGACCCATCCTCGTGGTCGGCCATGAACAGCCGGTCGAGCGTCAAAAGGCTCGCCAGCAGTGCGCCCAGCCACAGGATGGCCGGCCCCAGCCGCGACAGCAGCGCCAGATCCGGTCCCACCGCGAAGGGCATCAGCACCACGACCGTCAGAAAGAACAGCACCCCGATCAGCGCTCCGCCGCCGACGCGCAGCGCGATCCTGACGTCCCGGCGAATCAGGGCGGAGAGGGCGGTCATGCGGGGCTCCCGTCGCGCGAAGCGGGCGATGCGCTCCCTCCCCCGCTTGCGGGGGAGGGTCGGGGAGAGGGTGTCGTCACTCGCGAGATCCCCCAAGAAGAGACCCCCCAAGAGGAGAGAGCCCTCACCCGGCGCTGCGCGCCGACCTCTCCCGCAAACGGGAGAGGTGAGGGAGCTCGCGGCGCCAGCTGCGTTCGGGATACGGACGCCGTCGCTCGCCGCTCGAAAAGCTGAGGGTCGGTCGGATTCATGCCATCCCCCCGATCCGCAGTTCCCGGCTGTCGACCCCCAGCGGGCCATGGGTCGCCGCGACGATCAGCCCGCCACGACCGAGATGCTCCCGCATCAGGCCGGCGAACATGTCCTGGCCGGCCAGGTCGAGCGCATTGGTCGGCTCGTCCAGCAGCCAGACCGGGCGTCGGACGGTCAGCAGGCGGGCCAGCGACAGCCGGCGGCGCTGGCCGGCGGACAGGAAGGCGGCGGGCAGATCGACGGCATGGGCGAGGCCGACGGTCACGAGGCTGGCGGCGGGGTCTGTGCGCTCGCCGCCGAGAAAATCGGCCCAGAATGCCAGGTTTTCCGCCACGCTGAGCGCCGGCTTCAGGGCGTCGCGATGGCCGAGATAATGGCACTGCTCCGGCAGCGTCAGTTCGGCATCGCCGCCATCGAGCGCCAGTGCCCCGGCGGCGGGAACGATCAGCCCCGCGATCAGCCGCAGCAGCGAGGTCTTGCCCGATCCGTTGCGACCGACCACCGCCACCGCCTCGCCGGAGCGGGCCGAGAAATCGAGCCCGGCGAATACCTCGCGGCCGCCCCGCACGCAGGTCAGGCCGCGTCCGGTCAGCCGGATTTCGTCTCGTGGGGACCCGCTCACGCCGGCCTCAGGAAAACTTGGGGTAGCGCATGGGAATTTTTGGCTCGCGATTTGCTGCGGCACGTCTGTGGCTGTGGCGGCGCGGTTAGAAAGCTTCTATAAGCCCGGAACTACTTGATGCAGCACACTCAACCTGCCCCTGCAAGCGATCCAGCCGGTTTCGCTGACGGTGTTAAAATACCCTACGCCGGGTATCACTAACAATTGGGATTTCCTACATGACCTCGCTCGACAGCTTCAAATGCAAAAAGACCCTCAAGGTCGGCGCCAAGACCTACGTCTATTACAGCCTGCCCACGGCCGAGAAGAATGGTCTGAAGGGAATCTCCAAGCTTCCCTATTCGATGAAGGTGCTGCTCGAGAACCTGCTCCGCAACGAGGACGGTCGCTCGGTCAAGAAAGAGGACATCGTCGCGGTCTCCAAATGGCTGCGCAAGAAGTCGCTGGAGCATGAGATCGCGTTCCGCCCGGCGCGCGTGCTGATGCAGGACTTCACCGGCGTGCCTGCGGTGGTGGACCTCGCCGCGATGCGCAACGCGATGCAGAAGCTCGGCGGCGATGCCGAGAAGATCAATCCGCTGGTTCCGGTCGATCTCGTCATCGACCACTCGGTGATCGTGAACTTCTTCGGCGACAACAAGGCCTTCGGCAAGAACGTCGCCGAGGAATACAAGCAGAACCAGGAGCGCTACGAGTTCCTGAAGTGGGGCCAGAAGGCGTTCTCGAACTTCTCGGTCGTGCCGCCCGGCACCGGCATCTGCCACCAGGTCAATCTCGAATATCTCTCCCAGACGGTCTGGACCAAGAAGGAGAAGATGACGGTCGGCAAGAAGACCGGCACCTTCGAGGTCGCCTATCCCGATTCGCTGGTCGGCACCGATTCCCACACCACCATGGTCAATGGTCTCGCCGTCCTCGGCTGGGGCGTCGGCGGCATCGAGGCGGAAGCCTGCATGCTCGGCCAGCCGCTGTCGATGCTGCTGCCCAACGTCGTCGGCTTCAAGCTGAAGGGCGCGATGAAGGAAGGCGTCACCGCGACCGACCTGGTGCTGACCGTGACGCAGATGCTGCGCAAGCTCGGCGTGG
>CAYREH010000090.1:0-20262 GCA_964423245.1 uncultured Bradyrhizobium sp.
CCGGCCCCGCCGCCGACCGCGACTGCCAACAGCGCCCCGGCCGAGACCACGCTGGTGCCGCCGCCCGCCCCACCGCCGGCGCCTGCCCCGGTCCAGCAGCAGACGGCTCCCGCTGTGGCAGCGGCCCCGAGCGCCGCTGCCGTGCCGCCTGCGCCGCCGCCGGCCCCCGTGCAGTCCGCCGCCGTTGCCCCGGCTGCGCCTGCTGCGGCACCGGCACGCGATCCCAATTCGCCGCTCGGCATCTGGCTCACCGAAGAGAAGGAAGGCAAGGTCCGCATCGAGCAGTGCGGCAACAACCTCTGCGGCTACTCGGTCGACAGCAAGTCGAACCAGAACGGCGAACAGGTCCTGATCAACATGAAGCCCGGCAAGGACCAGAAATGGTCCGGCCGCATCCTCGATCCCAACACCGGATCGACCTACGATTCGACGATCGCCATGAAAGGCACCGACCGCCTGCGCGTGCAGGGCTGCGCGTTCGGCGGCATGTTCTGCGGCGGCCAGACCTGGACGCGGGTGAACTGAGCAGACATTCGCATTCTGATGGAACAAGGGGCCCGCGATCCGGGCCCCTTTGCTTTGCCAGGTTCACCGCGGGGTGAGGCAGTTCACACAGGCCGTCACACGCGTGACCGCCCTCACATCGACGGCCCCGCCCGCATGACAGGATGCCCCCATGTTCAACCGGAGGGGGCCTGTCATGAACGGCTTTCGCAAGTTTCTCGTCGTCACCATCCTCGCCGTCGCGTTGCCGGCCGCAACGGCCAGCGCCAGCACGTTCGACGGGGCATGGAATGTCCGCATCTCGTCGTCGAGCGAGACCTGCGGCAACGGTGCGACCGTCTCGATCGGCATCAATAACGGTCAGATCGCCTCGAGCAGCGCTGCGGTGACGGCCTCGGGCCGCGTCGCGGAGGCCGGCAGCATCAACGTCACCTTGAGCACCGGCATCAAGCGCGCGGTCGGCTACGGCCGGCTCAGCGGCACCTCCGGCTCCGGCACATGGCGCGGCGCCATGTGCACGGGAACGTGGACGGCGGAACGGATGTGAGCCGTCTCGCGAGCCCCGGACGCGGCGCGACACGCAATGATGCGACGCAGATCCGGGACACGAAAGCCCGTCTAACCCAGCGGGCCGCCGTACTCGGCGTCCGTCACCGGCTCGAGCCAGGTCGAGTAGACGCCATCGAGCGCTTCCTGCATCGCGATGTGGCACATGCTGTTGTCAGGCGTGGCGCCGTGCCAGTGCAGCTCGCCCGGCGGAATCCACACGGTGTCACCGGGGCGGATTTCGCGGATCGGGCCGCCCTTGGTCTGGACCCGGCCGACGCCCGAGATCACGTAGAGGGTCTGCCCGAGCGGATGGTGGTGCCAGTTGGTGCGCGCCCCCGGCTCGAAAGTGACGCGTGAGCAGTTCAGCCGTGCCGGCGCGGGCGCCATGATCACGGGATCCTGCAACACGGTGCCGGTGAAGTGCTCCTTGGGCGCGCGGCGGGTCGGCCGCGTGCCTGCAACTGTGATCTCCATGGGATAGCCTTCCTTGTTATCGGGTTACTTCTTGCTGGCGGCGTAGCGCGCCTTGGTCTCGGCATTCATGGGATAGAGACCCGGCAGCGCGGCGCCATTGTTCACCTCGTTCACAATCCAGGCTTCCATCCGCTCCTGCTCGACGCCCTCGGCAAGGACGTGATCGAGCATGGCCTGCGGGATCAGCACGCAGCCGTCCTGGTCGGCAACGACGATGTCGTTCGGGAACACGGCCACGCCGCCGCAGCCGATCGGCTCGCCCCAGCCGACGAAAGTGAGGCCGGCAACCGACGGCGGCGCGGCATAGCCGTCGCACCAGACCGGCAGATTGGTGCCGAGCACGCCTTCGACGTCACGCACGACGCCGTCGGTGACCAGCGCCGTGACGCCGCGCTTCATCATGCGCGCGCAGAGGATGTCGCCGAAGATGCCGGCATCGGTGATGCCCATGGCATCGACGACGGCGATGCAGCCCTCGGGCATCGCCTCGATCGCGGTGCGCGTCGAAATCGGCGAGGACCAGGATTCCGGCGTCGCCAGATCCTCGCGCGCCGGCACGAAGCGCAGCGTGAAGGCGGGTCCGACCAGCCGCGGCAGGCCCGGGCGCAGCGGACGCGCGCCGCGCATCCAGACATTGCGAAGCCCCTTCTTCAGCAGGACCGTGGTGATGGTGGCAGTGGTGATGCCGGCGAGGGTCTTGCGGGCTTCGGGGGACAGCGACATGAAAACAGACGAGCTCCGGGTGGGCGGGATGAGAACGCGCGCATCTTGCGGGGCGCGGGCCTGCCGTCAAGGGCGAAGACGGGCGCTCGGATGCGGACCCGCAGGGCAGTTATGCGACGCGATAACAAGGCTTTATCGCGGCGACCTGCATTAATTTATTGGACTTGCGCCCGCAATTGCGCGAAGCAGGACAGGCGGAACTCATGGTCGAGGCCGCGATGACAATCGAAGGCCCGATCTCGACAGCCTATGGCCGCGCCGCTTCCCCCGCCCCGCCTTCTGCCCAGTGGCGACAGTGCCGTCACGGTCGAATTCAGCCGCACCATCGACGACGCCGCCAATGAGCGCGTGCTCGCGCTCGACAAGGCGCTCGCGGCAAATCCGATCGAGGGCATCACCGAGCAGGTTCCGACCTATCGCTCGCTGCTGGTGCATTACGATCCCGGGAGGATCGGCTTCGACGCGCTCGGCGAACACCTGCTCGCGCTGGCCAGCCGGCCGCTGCCGCCGGCCACGAAGGCGCGGCGCTGGCGCATTCCGGTGGCCTATGGCGGCGAGCACGGCATCGATCTCGAGGACGTCGCCAGGACGCTCAACACGACGCCGGACGACATCGTGGCCCGCCACACCGGCGGCGACTATCGCGTCGCGATGATCGGCTTCACGCCGGGCTGGTCCTATCTCAGCGGCCTCGACAAATTCCTGCACATGTCGCGGCGACAATCGCCGCGGCTCTTGACGCCGGCCGGCACGATTTCGATCGGCGGCGTGCAGGCCGGCATCCAATGCCTGGCCGCGCCGAGCGGCTGGCACCTGCTCGGCCGCACGCCGGTGCGCACCTATCAGCTCCACCGCAATCCGACCTTCCTCACCGAACCCGGTGATCGCGTGACGTTTTTCGCCATCGACCACAAGACGTTCGACGACCTCGACCGCGCCGCCGAGGCCGGCGAGATCGTCGCCGAGCAGGTGAGCGCATGAGCCGGCTGGTGATCGGCAGCATCGGGCCCGCGAGCTCGGTCCAGGACGGCGGCCGCTACGGCGCGCAGCGCTACGGCCTGACGGTCAGCGGCGCGATGGACCGGCTGGCGCTGGCCGCCGCGAACACGCTGGTCGGCAACGATCCCTTTGCAGCCGCCATCGAGATTGGCCCGTTCGGCGCCAGCTTCACCGCCAAGGACGGCGCGGTCCGCGTCGCGATTGCGGGCGCATCGCGCAATGCGGATGTCGCCGGCCGCCCGGTTGCGATCGACAGCTCGGTGACGCTGAAGGACGGCGAGACGCTGACGCTGGGCTTCGCCCGCGGCGGCGCGTTCACCTATCTCGCCATCGAAGGCGGCATCAGGGGCGAGCCGGTGTTCGGCAGCCTTGCCGTGAATGCCCGCGCCGGGCTCGGCAGCCCCTACCCGCGCCCGCTCCAGGCCGGTGACGAATTCAGCGTCGCGGCCGCGAGCGGCGCGCCGGAGCTGCGCATCGAATTGCCCAAGCCCGCGAGCGGTCCGATCCGCGTGCTGCTGGGCCCGCAGGACGACGAGTTCGACGACGCCAACAAGGCGCTGTTCCTCGACGCCGACTGGAAGATCTCGGCCACCTCCGACCGCATGGGCTACCGGCTGGAAGGCCCCGCCATCAAGCATCTGCACGGCCACAACATCGTCTCCGACGGCACCGTCAACGGCAGCATCCAGGTGCCCGGCAACGGCGCACCGATCGTGCTGATGATGGATCGCGGCACCTCGGGCGGCTATCCCAAGATCGCGACCGTGATCACCGCCGATCTCGCCCGTCTCGCCCAGACCTCGGCGGGCACCCCGTTCCGCTTCAAGGCCGTCACCATGGCCGAGGCGCAGGACGAGGCGCGCAAATTCGCGCAACTGATCCGCAACCTGCCCGATCGCCTGCGCGCGCTCGATACGGTGGAACTCAACATCGAGGCGCTCAGCGATGCCAATGTCGCAGGCTATGCGGTGAGCGCCGTGGATGCCGGGACCTGGCAGTGGACCTTGCAGGTCGCGGCGGAGCCGTAAGCGACAGAACGAGCGGAGCACCCCATGAAGACGATCGATCTCAATTGCGACCTCGGCGAGGGTTTCGGCGCGTGGGAGATGGGCAATGATGCCGCGATGATCGAGCTCGCAAGCTCGGTCAACGTCGCCTGCGGCTTCCATGCCGGCGACCCCGACATCATGCGGCGGACGGTGGAACTGGCCAAGGCGCGCGGCGTCTCGGTCGGCGCGCATCCTGGCTACCGCGACCTGCACGGCTTCGGCCGGCATCCGATCGCGGGCCTGAAGGCCTCGGAGATCGAGAACCTCGTCGCCTACCAGATCGGCGCGCTGCAGGCGATCGCCACCGCGGCCGGGCACAAGGTCACGCATGTGAAGGCGCATGGCGCGCTCTCCAACGTCGCCTGCGAGGACGACATGACCGCGAAGGCGATCGCCGCCGGCATCAAGGCGGTCGACCCCAGCCTGATCTTCGTCGTGCTCGCCAATTCGAAACTGGTGAAGGCCGGCGAGGACGCCAACCTGCCGATGGTGCACGAGGTGTTCGCCGACCGCGCCTATGAGGACGACGGCAATCTGGTCTCGCGCAAGAAGCCCGGTGCGGTGCTGCACGACGCCAGGGCGATCGCCGACCGCGTGGTGCGCATGGTGCAGGATGGCGCGGTGGTCTCGGTGACCGGCAAGGTCATCAAGATGCGCACGGATACGGTGTGCATCCACGGCGACACGCAAGGCGCCGTCGAGATCGCGCGCACGCTGCGTCAGGCGCTGAAGGAGGCCGGGATCGAGGTCGCGCCGTTCAAGCGCGGGGCGTGATCAGAACGGGTGCACCGAGAGCGTACCGAACACGATTCCCGCGATGACGGCGAAGGCGCCGTAGAGCGCGATGTGATGAGCGCTCGCCGCGGTCTTCCGCGACAGCGCCCGTGCGGTGGCGTGCAGGCGGGCTTCCGCCGAGAGTGCGCGCATGGTCGATCTCCAATGGCCCATGTGCAGATTATGAAGGTTGACCCGGGGGGACCGGCAAGATGCCGGCGGAAAAAGCGATGCGCCTGCTCCGAGGTGGCCGCTCCGCAGGCGCAAATTCTCCCGGCCTGCCCACGGCGAGAATCCTATTCGGCGGCATTCGAGCGAACCGGAACCCGGTTCGGCGCTCCCCGTCAGAAGAGTCGAAAAACAACCCCATGCAAAGTAATTGTGGCAACCCGCGCCACAATTGGCCGCCCGTGCGCAAGGGTGCATTTTGTTTCGATATTGCGAGAGCTTAGCAGCGACGACATGCCCCTGCCCGGCTCCCGCCCGGGCCGCGCCGTCAAGGCCGCGGTCAGCGTCGCTTGCCCGCCCCGCCGAGCCCCGGATTGATCGCCAGCGAGGCGCCGGCGGCGCCGCCGGCTTCATAGGCGCTCATCGACACCATCCGGCTGGTGCTGCGCTGGGTCCGGATCTTCAGGTCGAGCTTGTCGAATTCGGCATCGACCACCGAGGTCTTGAGCACGACGAGGCCGCGGCCGGTGCTGGCGTTGACCTGATCGCGGTCGGCCTTGAGCGCCACCAGCCGGTCCGCGATCGACGCCACCATGCCGAGCGCGAAGGAGGCGTTTGCCAGATGCCGCTCCTGGTGACGGAACGTCGCGTAATCGGCCGAGGTCTTGAAGCGGCCGAGTTCGGCGCGCACGGCGCCGTCGATCAGTCCGGCGAGGTAATGCGCGACCTCGACATCGGCGCCGAGACCGAAGAACACGTAGCTGTTCTCCCCGGTCGTGGTCTTCTCGCGCCAGACCCGGCAATCGCAGAAATGCGCGATCGCACCGATGCAGTCCTCCAGCGGAATGCGCTTCTTGCGATGGGTCTCGAACACCCGCTGTTCGCAGGGCGAGGCGCGCAGTTCGACGTCGGACAGCGACAGATCGTGACGATCCAGTAGCTCGGCGACCTTGGCCGCGGCTGACAGCGCCTCGTCCTCGGTGCAGCCATTGGCGATCGTCTTGGCCCGCAGTGCCTGGATGCGGAGCTTCAGCTTGTCGAGGTCGGCCGGGTGGGCCATGGGGGTTCACCGATCATCTACCGGCACACGCGTGCCGGCCGGCGCCGGTCAATCACACTGGCGAACCGGCTGTCAACGAAGTGACTGCCTGACCCAGGTCGATCGCGAAAACGCTTGCCGCTCAAAACCTGCATCGCCGCGACTCCCCGCGTGTGCTCCTGAAGCTCTCTTCGTGATTTCCTAGAGCGATCGTTCGGACGATCGCGCACGCATATGGCTTGAACCGCCCGCGCCGGCTTGGTATAGTGATACAGTTCGACTGTTGACTGATTATCTGGAAGCGCTACTCGCCACCGCCGAGTTCGCGAGGCCATTGCCGAGCGACTTCGCGTCTGACCAGCCGAACTTGCCTTTTGTCCTGCGATCTGGCCCCGCAATCCGGGGCGATGCTGATCTCGATAGATGATCTCCCAATCGATCGGGGGAAGCGACTTTACACGTCCACAGCAATCATTGGCGCGAGGCAGACATGACGCCCAAACTCTCTGCAATGATCCTGGCCGCAAGCTTCGCAATTGCCGCCGGCTCCGCGAGCGCGCAGCAGGACAAGTACGCGTTGACGGTACCGGGAGGTCTCGCTTTCGGTGAATTCAGGGGCTACGAAAGCTGGGAGGTCGTTGCGACCAGTCAAAGTCCGGGCCTGAAGCTCGTGGCCGTCATCCTGGCCAATCCCGAGATGATCGCCGCCTACAAGGCGGGAATACCCGACAACGGACAGCCGTTCCCGGACGGGGCCAAGATGGCGAAAATCCACTGGACCCCGAAGATGAACCAGTACTTTCAGGACACGGTCGTGCCGGGCACGCTGCATGACGTCGACTTCATGGTGAAGGACTCCAAGAGGTTCGCGGACAGCGGCGGCTGGGGATGGGCTGTCTTCAAGTACGACGCGGCAAGCGGCACCTTCGCGCCCGGGACCGAGGCGGACAAGCCCCCACAGTCCAATGATGCCAAGTGCGGCTACGCCTGCCACACCGTGGTGAAGTCACGGGACTATGTGTTTACGGAGTACGGAAAACGATGACACAGATCATGCTTGGCAGTCATCAGCGCGGCAGCGTCGGAGGCATGGTTGCCGCGCTGGCCGCCCTTGGTTTGTGTTTGCCCGCCGTCGTCCGCGCGCAGGACCCGCCGGTCGAGCAGCAGATCGTCGACCAGATGAACAAGGTGTTCGGTGCGCATGCCGGGTTTCGCGCCAATCATGCCAAGGGCGTCGTGGCAGAGGGGTCTTTCAAGGGTTCCCCAGAAGCTGCCGGCCTGAGCAAGGCGGTACTGTTCAGCGGCACTGAAATCCCGGTGACGGTACGGTTCTCCGACTCGACAGGGGTGCCGAATCTGCCAGATGGCTCCGACGATGCCAATCCGCATGGCATGGCTGTGAAATTTCACCTGCCGGACGGCAGCGACATGGACATCGTGATCAATTCGCTGAAGTTCTTCCCCGTCTCGACCAGCGAGGAGTTTCGTGATCTGCTCGTGGCGATCGCGCAGAGCCCGCCAGACGCAGCCAAGCCAACAAAATTCCAACAATTCGTGGCGAGCCACCCGACCATCCCGGCGGCTTTCGCGACAGTCGCCACGCCGGACAGTTTCGCCAACGAAGCCTATTTCGGCATCAATGCATTCGTGTTCGTCAACAAGGCCGGCACGAAACAGGCCGTCCGTTACCAGATGATTCCCGAGCGAGTTGTGCATCTGGACAAGGCGGAGGCTGCGAAGAAGGCGCCGAATTTCCTGATGGAGGAACTGCCCGCACGATTGAAGCAGCGGCCGGTCACCTTCCGCTTCATGGCGCAACTCGCTGCCGTCGGCGATACGACCAGAGATCCGTCAAAACCCTGGCCCGACGATCGCAAGCTGGTCGAGCTGGGCGTGCTGACGATCGACAAGGCCGTGACGAACAGCGAGGACGCGCAGAAGAAGCTGCTGTTTCTCCCCGGTCAACTGACCGAGGGAATCGAGCAATCCGACGATCCGATGATCGACGTCCGCAACGGCGCCTACGCCATTTCGTTCTCGCGGCGCAATCCTTGATGGTCGCGGTTCGTCAACAGTGCGGGCGGTTCGCGGCACGCCCCATGGGAGGAACACGATGAGCACAGTCAGAACAGCATTGGCTCAGAAAAGCAGCGCCTTGATCCACGTCCGGTCCGACGAGATGGTCGTCGAAGCCTTGCGGAGAATGCGCGACAACCGGGTTCGGTCGGTGCTGGTGATCAATGACGATGTGCTGGTCGGAATTATCACCCAGGGCGATTGCGCCATCAAGGTGTTGCTTCCGGGGCTCGATGCGAGGCAGACCCCGGTGGGCCAGGTGATGACGCCAAATCCGGTCACGATTGACCCGGACGATCAACTCGATGGCTGCATGGCTCTCATGGCTCGGCGCAGCTTTCGTCATCTGCCGGTGGTGCACGCGGGCAAGGTCGTGGGCGTTATTTCGATCGGAGACGTCGTCAAAAACATCATGCGGGACCTGGAGCACAACGTGGACGACCTCATGGGCTACATCTTGAAGGACGGCCCCGGCGGCTAGGACGACTGCACGATGCCTTGCCTGCCCAGCCTGCTCGCGGACCTCGGTCGGCGATCGAGCACTTAAGGCGGCCGAGCGTCGGCCATATCCATCCCCCTTCTCTGCTGACAGGGCATGATCAGCTTCGCAAGGGCCGTCGTCATCCAACGCGATGCTCCTGAAGGGCGCGTGTCCAACGCGGCTCCGCTATCTGCTCCCCAGGTCCTGCGCAAAGCGAAGCAGATAGCCGTCGGGGGCCTGAACCAGAAACTGCCTGTTGCCGCGCTCTGTGCCTCCGACGCGATACCAGGCGTCGTGGCAATCGGCGAAGAGCGGCCAAGCCGCACTTCGGAGCGCTTCGAGCAAGGGCTCAACCGAGCCGACGAAGATCTGAAAATTGAGTCCCCGCCCCAGCGGTCGCTCCAGGGCACCCGTCTGCCATCGGCCGTTCTGCTGCTTCAACATCACTTGCGCCCCCTCGCGCTCGATAAACACGAAGCGGCTCTCCGGTCGCGCGTAAGCGATCCCGAAACCAAGCACGTCACACCAGAAGGCTTTGCTGACGTCCAGGTCCAGCACGTCCAACTCGGGGACAAGGCGGGAGAAACCACCCAGCGGCGCTCGTTCCTCGCTCTTCTCCATCGTCTGACCTCCCCTGTCGAGGCCTATGCAATACCACCGTCAGGCCGATCGGAGAACGACGCTGTTCTTGTGTTGACTGCGGTGGACGTTCCGCACGGCTTCCACGGCGTCCGCTCCTGACCGGAAGCGGAGGTGTCGTCAGGATGTCCGCTGCCGCGCACCTCTTCAGGGCGCGCGGCAACACCCAGCTTCAGGGCTTGAACACGAAGCCCGGCTGGATTGCCACATCCGCAGGAATGGGCTGCAGATCGGAAAACAGGTCCGGGTAGGTGTTCATCACGTTGAGGATGAACTTGGGCTCGATGTGCTTGTTCACGTCGAACACCGACTTGATTACGCCGAGCCGCTGCAGCGTATCCTGCGCCTTCCAAAGCGCGCGATAATTGTGCGCGGAAATGCGGCGGTCCAGCTGCTGGACGTTGTACTGCATCGCGGTCTCCGCCACGTCGAGCTTCAACCCGGGAATCCAGCGCGTGCCGATGGATGCCGCCTGTTTGGGGTTCTTGCGCATCCACTGGTCGGCTTCCGAGACCGCCGCCAGGAATTTCTCGATCGTCGCCCCATTCTTCTCCACCCAGGGCCGCAGCGCGATATTGAACCCGAGATAGGAGATGACATCGCCGCCGCGGATGACCTCGATCGCCCCCGGCACGTCCTTCATGGCAATCACCGGCGCCGGGTCCCAGCACACAAACGCATCCACACCCTTGGCAAGCAGCGCCACGCTCATCTCCGGCGGCGGCGTGTTGATCAGCGTCACGTCGGTCGGCGCGAGGCCTGCCTTTTCGAGCAGGCCGAGGATGTAGAGATGGTTGATGGTGCCGAATGAGGTTGCTATTTTCTTGCCCTTGAGACTCTTCAAGTCGCCTTTGACGATGCCGGAGTCGCCGTTGGCAATGAGGGCCAGCGTGGCATCGGAGCCAAGCTTCGTGGCGTTGCCGCTGAAGTTACCGAAGAAAACCAGATCCATGTTGCGCAGGATTGCGCCGATGGCGGGAACGCCAGCCTGCACCATGTCGGTTTCACCCGCCTGCAAGGCATTGAGAGCATCGACGCCGGTTGCGTAGGGGCGAGCGATGGTCACGTCGAGCCCGTATTTCTCGAAGAAGCCGCGCTCCAGCGCAATCGGCAGCGCCAGCATGTCCACCGCTGCCACCATGCCGACCTTGAGCTTTATGGGATCCTTGGCTTGCGCCATTGCCAGAGAAGGCAGCAGCAACAAGGCGCAGAGCAGCATCGCTAATCGTCGCATTTGGGTTATCCCCCTGGTTGAAGCGGCTCGATCCGCGTCACCCAGTAAGGCCGGGCGACGGTCGTCAGGTCCGCTCGTTTCACTCCTCGAACTTCAACGGATTTTTCTTGTGTTCCGGATACCCGGCCGTACGTCTGCATCAGCTGAACGTGAAAGCGTTCAGGTTCGAACGGCAGCACCACGAGGATATTCACCTTCTCCGAGCTGCCGGCGAAGTTCGCGATCTTTCGCGGTGCGGCGATGGTCAGCCAGAGCTGCCAGGCCAGATAGCCAACCGCCACCGCCATGAGGATGTGCGCCTTTCGCGATCGAAGGGCATCTTTCAACATGGCTCACGCCGACCGCACGAGTTGAAGAACGCGTCCCGACAATTCCTTGAATCGCGCATCATCGTTCAGCGCGTCCCATGATCGTGGACGCGGCAAGTCCACGGGAATGTCATCGAGCACCCTTCCCTTCGACAGCGCGACGACCCGGTTGGCGAGAAACACCGCTTCCGGGACATCATGCGTGATGAAGATGACCGTCGGCCGCTTTTCCTGCCAGATCCGCGTCAGTTCTTCCTGAAGCGTCATTCGGGTCTGGGCGTCGACGCTCGCGAACGGCTCATCCATCAGCAGCACGTCCGGCTCGTTCGCAAGGGCACGCACCACGCCGACACGCTGCTGCATGCCGCCGGACAATTCATTGGGATAGCGCTCGGCCGCCTCGGTCAACTTTGCGAGCGCCAGAAATTCATGTGCGATCTTCTCGCGCTCGACCTTGCCGACGCCGCGCATCTTCGGACCGAAGGCGACGTTCTCGAGCACGGTTCGCCACGGGAACAGGGCAAAGGACTGGAAAACCACGCCGCGATCGGGACCCGGTCCCTTGATCGGACGACCGCCAACCAGGATCTCACCGCCCGTGTGCGGAATGAAGCCCGCAATCATGTTCAGGATCGTCGTCTTCCCGCAGCCCGAGGGACCGACGATGCAGACGAACTCGCCCTGCTCCACTTTCAACGACACGTCATGCACTGCAGTGACGTTGGTGCCGGCATAGGGGTCGAAATACGTCTTCGACAGATTGCGGATGGTCAGATCCTTCATCGCGTCACCAGCCCCCACCGCTGTCCCGTCGCCCGTTCGATCGGTGCCAATATCCAGCTGTCGACGATGTACCAGAGACTTCCCAAGATGATCATCCCGAGCAGGATCTCGACGACCGACCCGGAGCGACGCGCGTCGAACATGAGAAATCCGATACCGCTGGTGCCGACGATGATCTCGGTTGCAATCAGAGCGCGCCAGCCGTAGCCGAGCCCGTTGCGCAGGCCGGTCACGATGTTGGGCAACGCTCCGGGCAATACCACTTCCCACAACATGCGCATGCGCGAGGCACCCAGGCTCTGGGCCGCCCGGTGCAGGGTGATGGGTATCGAGCGCACCCCAAGCACCGTGTTCAGGACGACCGGGAAGATCACCGTGTAGACGATGACGACCGTGACGGTCGTCAGCCCGTAGCCGAACCAGATCACCAGGATCGGCAGCCAGGCGATATCGCCGATGGCCTGAAAGAACAGAAGCAGAGGCCACAGCGCCGTACGCGCACGCTGATTGAGACCGACCAGTATCCCCAGGGGAATGCCGAGGGCGACGCCCCAAAAAGCACCGACGGCCAGGCGCACGATGCTGTCCTGCAGGTATGCCGGAAGGATGCCCATGTAGACCAAGGAACTGAATGAACGAACGACATCAGCCGGCCCGGGCAGGAAGACGCGGGGAAATATCTGGAGTTCCGTGACGATCCACCATGCAGCGACCACCGGAACGAAAGGCGCGATCGACGCGATCGACGGCCAACGCGCCGTCAGGCGAACGCAGTGGCTCCACATCCTCAGAAGAAACTGCTTCATGCGCGCTGCACCATGCCCCAGCGTTCGATGGTGGCGCGCTCGAGCGGGGCCAGAACCAGCCGGTCGAGCAGGAGCCAGAGCACGCCGATCACAATCATGCCAAGCACGATCACTTCCGTTTTGTAGTAGTCGCGCGCCACGAACAGCATGTAACCGAGACCCACATTGGTCGCGATCATCTCCGCGGCGATCAGCCCGCGCCAGGCGAAGCCCAGTCCGGTGCGAATGCCCGTGACGATGTTCGGAAGCGCGCCCGGAAGGAGCACTTCGGTCAACATGGCCCATCGCCCCGCCCCGAGCGATGCCGCCGCATTGCGCACCTGCAGGGGAATGGTGGAGACGCCGAGCAGCGTGTTGTACGTCACGATGAAGAACACGGCATTGAAGATCACGAAGGTGATGGCACCGAAGCCGTAGCCGAACCACAGCGTCGCGATCGGGATCCACGCGATGCCGGCCAACACCGAGAAGAATCTGAACAGTGGCGTCAGGAAGCCGGAGATCATCGGGCTCACGCCCATGGCAACTCCCAGGGGAACGGCGATCAGGAGTGCGAGAACAGTGCCGACCGCGACCCGCAACAGGCTTGCACCGATGTGCCGGAAGAGCGAGCCATCTTGTATGCCCTCAATTCCAGCCTCGACCACGGAGGAAAAGTGAGGAAACAGCCTGGGATTGACGTCGAAATACGGGATGAAAACGACCCATAAAACGAGGAGCACGACAAAGGGAGCGCAGAACCAGAATGCCGAAGAGAGCCTGAGCAGCATCATTTTTGCCTCGCGGTACGGCTGCCGCGTGGCTTGGCATCCCGCCGAACGGCGCCTACTCTTTTTCTGGACAATTTGGAGTGAGTATAGCCAAGAACGCCCTCCATCGCCTTGCGAGCCTTCTCTGCATCGCCTGCTTCGATGGCCCGAGCAACAACGGCGTGGTTGGGAATGTTGTCAGCGAACCAGCCGGCGACGCTATCGACGGCGACGACAAACACCGCGCTCAGGATCGTGTCGATCGCGCCACGGAAGCCCTGCAGCACCGGATTGTGCGTCGCGTCGAGAATAGCAAGATGAAAGGCCTTGTCCGCAGCCGTTGCGGTCGTCTGATTGTCTGATGCTTCCATCGCCATCAGGGCCGCATTGATCCGCTGCAAGTCCTGCCTGGTGGCGCGGGTCGCCGCGAGCGCAGCCGCGGCTGGCTCAATGATTGAGCGTACTTCCTGAATAGCCAGCAGCAGATCGCGGTCGAGTTGATCCTCCCCGACCAGCCAGTTCAACACATCGCGATCTAGAAGACTCCAGTCGCGCCGAGGCAACACGTGAGTGCCGTGGCGCGGCCGCACGCTGACAAGCCCCTTCCCTGACAGCATTTTGATTGCCTCACGAACCACGCCGCGGCCAACGCCGAAGCGGATTTCGAGTTCGTTTTCGGGTGGCAACACCGCGCCGGCCGGGATGATCTCTTGAGCGATCTCGCGGCCGAGCGTCGTCAGCACCGCGTGGATGCGGCCTGGCTTCAAACGCTTCTCGGTGGATTTGACGCGTTGAGCGTTCGACAATCCATTCACTCCCGGCCGCCGGCTCTTGGGCTGGCTAGCATGTTCAGGCCTACACCGGATTTGCTGATGCCGCAATCATCCGATGTTAAATGTCCGATGAATAAGCAGTTTCGCGGCGCAGCAATTTCGTCGGGCGAGAGAACGAGTTTTTGTCGACCATTGGCGATCCAACGACGACAAAATTCGATGACGTTGCCACCAAAAGCCTGCAGACCGGGTTGGCGCCACGCTGAATACGTCGGCCGCTGCTTGTCACGGACGCCGGCTTGCAGCGGGCCGGCATTGCAGCGCAGATCCTGGCTTACCTCGATCCAATGCCCGTTCCGGTATTCGCCGACACGCCGCCGAACCCGGCTGAGGAAGCAGTACTTGAAGGTGTCGTCCTCCATCGCGAAGCCGGCTGCGATGGCGTGATTGCGCTCGGCGGGGACGCGCCGATCGATCTTTCGTTGCGCGTTCGATTGATCGTGAGAACGCCGCCGATGATGCTTCGTCGTCTGAAGCCTCGTCGCGCAACTGCAGGAGCCACTGAACCCGTTTTGCCATCTCCAAGACGCGGAGCGTTCATGAAGCCGCAGATCTAGTACACGTCCGCCTGAAACCGCCCCGTCTTCTTCAGCTCCGCGACGTAGCTCACCGCCTCATCCGTCGACCGTGCCCCGAACTGGGCGACGATGTCGACCAGCGCGCGTTCGACGTCCTTGGCCATGCGCTTGGCATCGCCGCAGATGTAGATGTGCGCGCCTTCCGCGAGCCAGGTCCACAACTCGCGACCGACCTCGCGCATGCGATCCTGCACGTAGAACTTCTTGTCGCCATCACGCGACCAGGCGAGCGACAGCCGCGTCAGGACGCCGGAGGTCTTCATCGCGTTGAGTTCGTCCTGGTAGAAGAAATCGCAATCGCTGCGCTGGTGGCCGAAGAACAGCCAGTTGCGGCCGGGCGCGCCGGTCGCCTTGCGGTCGAGCAGGAAGGCGCGGAACGGCGCGATGCCGGTGCCCGGGCCGATCATGATGATCGGCGTCTTCGCATCCTGCGGCAGGCCGAAGCCGTGCGCCTTCTGGACATAGACCTTGAGCTTGTCGCCCTCCCTGATGCGGTCGCCGAGGAAGGTCGAGGCGACGCCGAGCCGCTTGCGCTTGCCGATCACGTAACGCACGGAATCCACCGTCAGCGAGAGTTTTCCGGGCGTGGCATTGTGCGAGGACGAGATCGAATAGAGCCGCGGCTGCAGCGGCTCCAGCGCCTCGACGAAGGCCTCCGGATGCGGCCGGCTGCCGGAGAATTTCTGCAAGGTGGCCATCACGTCGAGCGTCGCGGCGTCGCCATCGGGATCTTCCCCCTGCGCCAGTGCCCGCGCCTTCTCGCGGACGGCGCCGCCGGTGATGAAGGAGAACAGTTCGAACAGGGAGTCCGGCGCCGGCGACAGCGAGACGTCCTCGAGCAGCACCTGCCGCAGTGTCTTCCCGTTCACGTCCGTCGTGTGCGAAGCGCCGAGCAGCGCGATGATCTGGTCGACGAGGCCGAGATCGTTCTTCGGGAACACGCCGAAACTGTCGCCGACGACGTAGTCGAGCCGGCTCTCGCCGAGATCGAACTCGACGTGCCAGGTCTCCTTCTCCGATTTGCCCTTGTTGAGCAGGCGCCGCGACAGAAAGGTCGCGGTGACGGGATTGTCGCGCGAACGGCCGGGCTCGGCGATGGTGACGGTCACGGCCGGCGCGGCCGCCGCATCGTCCTTCGCGGGAGCTTTCGCCGCGGGGGCCTTGTCGAGCTCCTCGTAGAGCGCCTTCAGCATCCGCGCGGTGTCCTTGCCGCCGGGGACGCAGAGATTGAGCCGCGCCTCGCTGCGGTCAGCGATCGCTTCCGAATAATCGTGGCAATTGTAGCCGCACTGGCCGCAATCCTGCTGCGCCATCGCCGCCATCATCCTGCGGCGCAGGGGACGCCCCTCCGCGAGCTTCATGCGCTCGGCGATCGGCAGGGTCTGGTCGTGCCAGGGGGCTTCGCCATCATCGCCGTCGCCGGCCGGCATGAGGGAAGCACCCTGCTCAGCCGACAGCGGCGCGGCGGCCTCGGGCGACAACAGGCCGGCGAAGAAGCCGTTGAGCCAGGAGCGCTGCGCCTCCGAGAACGGCGCGCTCGGCGGAATGATGTCGAGTTTCGGCGGCGGGCTGATCTGGTTCATGCGGACACCTTGACGTCGGCGATCTCTGCGTCGGCCAGCTTGCGCAAGGTCTCGCCGTCGTGGCGGCGCGCGAAGGACAGGAAGGATTCATCGGGCGAGGCGCGATGGGCGAGATAGGCCTTGAGCAGCGCCTCGATCGTCCTCGGCGCGTCCTCCGCCTTGAGGTCGTGATAGACCTCCTGCCCGATCTCGGCGTCGGGCCCGAAGCCGCCGCCGGTGAAGAGGTGATAGCCCTCGACGGTGTCCTCCTCGCCGACCGGCACGCGCGCGCCGATCAGGCCGATGTCGCTGATATAGTGCTGCGCGCAGGAATGGTGACAGCCGGTGATGTGGACATTGACCGGCCGGTCCATGGCGACGCGCGGCTCGCACCAGTCCGCGATCTCGGCCGCATTGCGCTTGGTGTCGGCGGCGGCGAAGCGGCAGCCGGCATTGCCGGTGCAGGCGATCAGGCCGGCGCGAAGATGCGAGACGTCGACCGCAAGCCCGATCTGCCTGATGGCGGCGACCGCGAGGTCGACATTGGCGTCGCGCACGCCCGAAACAAGCAGGTTCTGCCAGACCGTGAGACGGATGTCGCCGTCGCCGAGATCGGCGGCGATCCTAGCGAGACCCCGCATCTGGTCGGAGGTGAGCTTGCCGAGCGGCAGCGCGACGCCGATCCAGTTCAGCCCGTCCTGTTTCTGCCTGTGCACGCCGATATGGGCCATGCGATCGGCGGCCGGCCGCGGCATGAAGGCCTCTTCCGGGACGCGCGTGAACGGGGTCTTCAGGCGCTCCTCGACGAGCCCCAGGAAGCCGTCATGGCCCATCGCGTCCAGCACATATTTCAGCCGCGCCTTGTTGCGGTTGGTGCGGTCGCCATGGTCGATGAAGACGCGCACGATGGCGTCAGCCACCGCGGTGGCCTCCTCGGGCCTGACGATGATGCCGGAGTACTTTGCAAAGTCCCGGTGGCCGGTGATGCCGCCGAGGCCGAGGCGGAACCAGACGCCCGGCGCGACACCAAACCCGTCCTTCACCTCGACCGCGGTGAAGGCGATGTCGTTGGTCTCCTCCAGCACGGCGATCCTGCCGGCGCCGTCGAAGGCGACGTTGAACTTGCGCGGCAGGCCGTAGAGCGAGCGGTCGTTGAGGATGTGGTGGTGCCACTCCCGCGCATAAGGCCGCGTGTCGAGCAGTTCCTGCGGATCGATGCCGGCGGTCGGCGTGCCCGTGACGTTGCGGATGTTGTCCGCGCCGGAGCCGCGCGAACTCAGGCCGAGATCCTGGATACCCTCGAGCAGCATCACGGCGTGTTTCGGCGGGATCTCGCGCAGCTGCAGATTGGCGCGGGTCGTGACGTGGCTGTAGGGCCCGCCCAGCTCGTCGGAGAGATCGGCAAGGCCGGAGAGCTGCCAATGCTTCATGATGCCGTTGGGAATGCGCAGCCGGCACATGTAGGAATCCTGCGCCGGCGCGACATGGAAGATGCCGAAATAGCGCCAGCGGAAATTGTCCGCCGGGCTCGGCCGCGCATCGTCGCGGGCCTGCTGGCGCAGCCGCGGATAGGCATCGAAGGGATGCTCCTCGCGCTTGATCTTCTCCTGGTCGGACAGCTTCTTGCCCGACGCGATGACCTTGTCCTGCGCCTTGATATGCACGGCATCGGGGCCGGTCGGCACGGCGGGGGCCTTGGCCCCGCCGCCGAGGCCGCGCCCGACGCGGCTGATCTGAAGGCCGGTCGTGAAGCCTTCGAGATAGCGCTTCTGCTCGTCGGTGAAGTCGACTGAGAGCGTTTCGATTTTCATGGGGTCTGACGAAGCTCCTGCGGCCACCTGACGTGGCGATCGACGGAATGAAAGCGATCCGCAGGGATTTCGGCTGGCCCAAAGGCCGCGCTGCACCCCGACGGTCCAATCAGCTTCGTTGCTGTGGGACTTGGCGCAGCAGTCACCTGTGACAGGCTGGCCGCAGTGCAACATACAAGTTGCGTGCCAGCCGCGCCGAAATTGGAATTGGTGCGATGTCAGTCGGTTAGCCCGAGACCGGAACCGGGCCGATCCCTCGGCGGCCATCAATTTCGGGCAGGCGGCCTAAAAATTAGCCGGCAGACTCAAGCGCCCAAAAGCGGTGCAGGCCTCACGGCTTCCAGCGGCCGACGGCGAAGGCCCTCAGGTGCGCCTCGATGTCGCCAGGGTCGAAGGTCGGCCCGGTGAAGGCATCGAACGAGGCGGGCGCGTCCGCGGGCGGGCGATGGCCCACGGCGGCGTCGTAGAGGTCCGGCCGGAACACGGCCATGGCGGTGCGGACGCCGTCGGGCGCCAGCCTAGTCTGGCCCCAGCGCACCATCTGGGCGTAGAGCCAGGCCGCCTGGACCGGATCGGGGCGCCCCGCCCCTTCCCGCCCGACCAGCAGATAGCGCGCGCTTTCGCGGAAGGTGCCGTCGGGCGAGATCTTCAGCCGGCCATCGAGGGTGCGCTGGATGACTTCGGCATCGACGCCGATGCGCTCCGGCTGCGCCAGGATGCGCGCCGCCTCGGTGCGGTTCTCGGGCTGCTCGATGAACGCGGCGGCCTTCACGGCGGCCCGCACCAGCGCGGCAACCACGTCCGGATTGGCGTCGGCCCAGACCTGGCGCATCGCCAGCACCTTCTCGGCGGCGCGGACCAGGATGTCGGAGACGAAATGCAGGATGTGACCGATGCCGAGATCGACCGCGACCGAATTCCAGGGCGCGCCGACGCAGAACGCATCGACATGGCCGCTTCGCAGGCTGTCGACCATGTAGGGCGGCGGCAGCACCACCAGCCGCACGTCCTCGTCCGGATCAACGCCGGCCGCCGCCATCCAGAACCGCAGCTGGTAATTGTGGGTCGAGAACGGAAAGGTCATGCCGAAGGTCAGCGGCTCGGCGCCGGCCGCGCGGCGCTTCGCCACCACCCTGGCCAAGGCCTTCGCGGTCGCCATCGGATCGAAGCGGTCGCCCGCGATCTCCTCCATCAGCGCGGCATGCAGCGCCGGCGAGACCGTGATGGCGTTGCCGTTGATGCCGAGATTGAACGGCGCGGCGATCGGCACCTTGACGTGGCCGAGGCCGAGCGAGGATGCGATCGCGACGGGCGCCAGCAGATGCGCGGCATCGAACAGGCCGATATTGAGCTTGTCGCGAACGTTGGACCAGGAGACTTCCCGCACCAGGGTCACGTCGAGACCCTCGGCGGCGGCAAAGCCCTTGTCGACGGCGACGATCAGGGCAGCGGCGTCGACCAGCGGAATGAACCCGATGCGCAGGGGCGTGGTCATTTCAGCATCTCCGACGCGGTGATGATCGACTGGGCGATCTCGCCGATCTTCTTCTTCTCGCGCATCGCGGTGGACCGCAGCAGCACATAGGCCTCGTCCTCGGTGAGGCCCTTGACCTTCATGAGAATTCCCTTGGCGCGCTCGATCACCTTGCGGTCCTCGAGCGCCGATTTGGTGCGCTCCAGTTCCTCCTGGAGCTTGGCGAAGGCGTTGAAGCGCGACACGCAGAGATCGAGGATCGCCTTCATCCGCTCCTTCTTCAGCCCGTCGACGATATAGGCCGACACGCCCGCCTCGACCGAGGCCTGGATCGAGGCGGAATCGCTCTGGTCGACGAACATCGCGATCGGCCGCCGCACCGCGCGCGACACCTGGAACATCGCCTCCAGCACGTCGCGGCTGGGGTTTTCCAGGTCGATCACGATGATGTCGGGGTCGACGGCGTAGATGCGCGCCAAAAGGCTCTGCATCTCGCTGATATGGACGACCTGGGTAAAGCCGGCCTCCCGCAACCCCTCCTCAAGGATCGCGGCCCGGATCGGGCTTTCGTCGACAATCACGATTTTAGGCGACTGTTCGGCGCTCATGCATCACTCACGTCAGGCCGATTCATCCTTAGCACGCCGGA
>CAYREH010000091.1:0-19924 GCA_964423245.1 uncultured Bradyrhizobium sp.
CCGCGTCGCGCTGCAGGGCGCCGCGCATGACGTGAAGGACAATCCGGAACTGATGAGGTATCTGGCGCCGTAGCTTTGCCGATCGCGTTTGACGCTCCCGCGCCCGTCACAGTCGTCATGCCCCGCGAAGGCGGGGCATCCAGTACGCCGCGGACTCTCGGCTGAATCGCGTCGCTCCCTGAAATACTGGATCGCCCGCTGGAGCCTGTCATCGGGCTCGCCGAAGGCGAGACCCGGTGGCGGGCGATGACAGCGCAGATAGAGGCGACCTTACGCGATTCAACTGTCAGACAGCCCACGCGACATCGCGATCCCGCGGCGCATCGCGCCCGGGGTTTGCTTTCCTCGCTCGCCCCTCGGAAACCGGAAGGGCGCAGGGAAGGCCGGGTACCGGCTGGTACCCGCGAGCCCCTGTGCAATGATGCGTGGGTAACGCTCACAGGGGTGACGACAGGTACAGCCCGATAACCGGCCTTCCCTGCGCGATGGTTGGAACGGCTTATCCCGCGCTCTCCTCGGGGAGCGGTGCACTATTGCCCCCGTCGCCTCGTCGGCTGGTTCGATGCGCCGGCCCGGTCGGGCCGAACGCATCACCTCGAGACTTGACGCACAGTATCTCGGGCGTCAGGACCACGCGATTTCACCGTACGCGAGTTGCGCCGTCGTCCCGCGCCGGCCGGCCGCTCACGGGGGACCCCCGCCCTGCAGCCATCTCCTGCGCCGACGCGCCCGCGTCCACCGCAACTCACCCCACGAACCGTGACGATCGCGACCCGCCCCTTCCGACGGGATGAGATGGCACGGGAGTATAGGGTGTGTTGCGTTTCGGGTAAAGAGAAATGTCTAATATCCGAAATGCGCCTGGCCGCGCAGGCCGGTTTGCGGAAAAATTCCTCGCCAGGGGTGTCGTGTGATCGCGAGAAGCTAGGCTCGCCCGCCTACTTCACCACCCCGAACCGGCTCTCGCTCCGCCAATGAGCAACCTGGTGGGCTGGCTGCGGGCCTCCCCACATGGTCGCGTCCCGCGGAGTGGTGTAGCTGATGAGCAAGGTCGCTCGCGACGCGCCCTAGAGCCTTTTCGGTTTTGATGGAATCAGAACCGAAGCTCTAGACTCTTGTTCTTACGCGTTTTCTTCACGCGAACCGGTCTCCACTTCGCTCGAAAACGCTTTAGCTTGGCTTAGATGACGACAGGCCCTAGAGTTCAGCGAAACATGGGGAACTTGCAACGCTCCGTGGCAAGCATCAGCGCCGCTGAATCTCTTCGATCAGTTGTGCCCGAACGCGATCAACAACACTCTCATATTCCCGGCTCTCGGACTGCCTGAAAAGACGAACCGACGGATACCAGGGACTCTTCTCACGATGGAGCAGCCATCGGTAGTCCGGCACATACGGCAGAAGTATCCATGTGGGGCAACCAAGAGCACCTGCGAGATGAGCGACGCTGGTATCGACAGCGATGACCAGATCGAGACAAGAGATCAGAGCTGCGGTGTCGGAGAAATCGACGATCTCTTGGGTAAGATCGATAACATCGCGCCTCTCTTGGAGAAAATCCTTGTCTGCAGGCCTGGGGTCTTTCTGCAAGCTGACAAACAGGGCGTCGACATCAAGGATGCGGGCCAGCACCTCCAGAGACGTCGAACGGTTGTGGTCGTTGTGATGTTTTGGATTCCCGGACCAGACAAGGCCAATCCTCATTTTGTCACGAGCGCCAAGACGCCTTTCCCAGGATTCAATGTGATGTGCCGGGAGAGTTGGCAGGTAAGTCCGCGAAGCAGGAATGGTTTCGAGCTTGGTCTCGAAGACGAGTGGCAGACTGTCTAATGCACAATGGAAATCGAAAGGTGGCAGCACGGCATCGTCGCGCTTGGGGACACACTCCACAATTCCGTCCAGGCCGAGCAGCAGTGGACACAGAGCCTCCTCGACTAACAGAATAACCCGCGCCCCGCGCGCCGCCACCAGGGGGATGTAGCGGGCAAATTGGATCGTATCCCCTAGCCCTTCGTCCGCGCAGACAAGAAGGGTCTTGCCCGCCACGCTCTCATCGCCGAGCCATCGTGGGGAAGCGAACGCGGGATAGCCACGGGAAAGGTGTGGTATTTCCCAGCGCGCCTCACGCCCCTTCCAGCCCTCTTCGAAATCTCCGGTCAACAATTGAAGCAGAGCGAGATTCCACGTCGTGATAGCCAAATGCGGGGCGATTGCCAATGAGCGCTCGTATTCCCTCTTAGCCTCCTCAAAGCCCCCGAGCTCAGCGAGAGAGACTGCCCTGTTGGTCACCGTTCTTGCGACACCGGGCGCAATCGCCAAAGAACGGTCGAACCAACCGATCGCCTCGCTATGCCGGCCGAGAGCCTGGAGAACGGTGGCGAGGTTACTGTAGGTGTCGGCATTCGTTGGATCGAGTTCAATTGCTCGCATATTTTCTGCGATCGCTTCCTCGTACCTCTCAAGGTTCTTCAGCGCGAGAGCCCGCATATGTCGCGTGGGCGCATGATTCGGCTGGTGCTCAACGCTGCGGTCGAAGCATGAAAGAGCTTCCTCAAATCGCCCGACCCCGTGTAAAATGTGGCCAGCCTTATAGGCGGCTTCCCAATGGCTGCTATCGAGCTTGAGCACATGCTGAAAGCACAGTAGCGCGTCGTTGGCGCCATTCGCATCGATCAGAAGATTTCCAAGATGCAGCCACAACGTTGCATCTTCCGGCTTGAGCTGCACGGCCTTGTCAGCCACTTGCAGAGCTTCGCCGATCCGCCCCTGCCTTGCCAAGGCACTCGCAAGGTCCGCGAGGTAACCCGGCTTGGGCGCAGCACGAATTGCTCGCGAGAACCACTCAACCGCGGCACCGTAGTCTTCTGAAGCGAAGTAGACTGTACCAAGGATATAAAAGACCTCAGCTTTTCCAGGGTCCCGCGCCAAAGCCTGCTCACACGCACGTCGCGCATTCGAATGGCGCCCCTCTTGCACGTGCTTAGCGACCACCGCGCGAAGCGCGGCAATCTTTGGATCTTCTCCGGTGGCTCGGATGTCGTCTGTATTTTGGCCTTCACCTGCACGGTTCATGGAGATTACCTGCTGCTTATCACCGCCTTTAGATGATTCGACGGGTCGCGTCCCGCGGAGTGGTGTAGCTGACGAGCAAAGTCGCTCGCGACGCGCGCCCCAAATAGCGCCGTAGCGAGGGAGCGGCTTTGCCGCTCAGCGTCTGATGGAGCTGGAAGTGGCAGGGCACGAACCAGAGATATTCTGAAGCTTGCGTTCGATTGATCCCTTGGATCGGTGCAGTGTCGTCATGAGACGACGCCAGTTGTTTGCCTAGCTGTAGGCCGCACCTGCTTTTTCGTAGGCCAGCATCTGGAAATAGCTGTCGGCCGCAGCAGAGATTTCGCTCTCCGTCCAGCGCTTGCCAGCAATTGCTTCGGGGTGGTCCCGATCCAAGTCGTCAGCCCTCGGCCGTCGACGAATGAACGGTACAATGGAGCTAAAGTCGATGCGCCAGGGGTGTCGCGTGGTCGCGAGAAGCGAGACTCGCCCGCCCTTACTTCACCGCCCCGAACCGGCTCTCGAACGAGTTCGACGACACCACGGGAGCGGCGCCCATGATCTGGGTCGCTTCGCCGGCACCGTCCGTCACCGAGGGCTTCAGGGCCGGGCGGCTGGCGGCGAGGCGGGTGTCGGGTTGCGGCTTGGGCGCGTCGGCCGGCTTGGCGGCGGTCGTGGTGGTCGCCTTGGCGTCCTTGTTCGCGTCCTTGGTGGTGTCGCGGCCCGGCACCATGCGGGTGACCGCGGCCTTGATGCGCGCGGCGGTGCTCGGCGGCGTCGCTGGGGCGGCCGCCGGAGTCACCGAGGCCGTGGTCTGCTGCGGCGGCGGTGAGGTCGTCGCGGTGGTCTCGGCGGAGCCGATGCCGATCTTGCGGCCGAGATTGGAGAAGAAGCCGCCGCCTTGCGATTTGTCGGCCGGCGCGGCTGCGGCGACACGGGTGGCGGCGGGGGCGGAGACCGCGACGACAGGTTCTTCCTGGGGCGCGGGGGCGGAGGCGACCGCTTCGAGGTTCGGCTTGGGCGGATTGACGTGGCCGGGAATGGTGCCCGGTGCCTTGGCCATCGCCAGCATCTGCAGCGTGGTGCCCTCGGCGCCCTCGGACAGGCCGGTCGAGCCTTCCGGAATCTTGGCGGCGAAGATCTTGTTCATGCCGCCGTCGATGCCGGTGTTCATGCGCGCCACCGGCGTGCCCTTTGCGACCAGCCGGGCGTATTCCGTCTCGTCCTTCGCCTGCTTCTCGCGCACGGCGCTGGCGATGTCCTCGGGGATCACATAGGCCGGGCACTTGCCCGCGGCGTCGAACACCGGATCGCGCTTGGCGTCGGGCGCCTTCGTGGCGTCGAAGACGTATTTCTTCTCGCAGAAATCGACCTTCGGCTCCTGCCGCGTCACCTCGAAATGATCATAGCCTTCCTTGATCATCTTCCAGAACGGCATGTTCGGATTGTTGCGGTGACGGGCCATGTTGGCCGGCGTCATCTTGAACGGATAGGCCTGCAGCTGGAACGCCTTCTGGCCGCCGAAGAAGGATTCACGGCCCAGCGAATAGATCTCCGCGATCTGCTCGTCGGTCATCGCGTAGCAGCCGCGCGAGGAGCAGTCGCCATGCACCATCAGCTGCGAGCCGGTGCGGCCCAGCGCCTTGTCGAAGGCGTTGGGATAGCCGGTGTTGAAGGACAGGTAATAGGCCGATTGCGGGTTCATCTGGCCCGGGTTGATCGAGTAGAAGCCCTCCGGCGCCTGGCGGTCGCCCTCGCGCACCTTGGGACCGAGATCGCCCGACCAGCGGCAGATCGGATAGGTCTTGAGCAGCGCGAACTGGCCCGAGCGGGTCTGCTTCCAGACCTCGAGCTCGGCCTCCTGCTTGAACAGGCGGACCAGGATCGGCGATTGCAGATCCATGTCCTTCTCGTTCATCGCGGCGAGCAGCTTCGGCGGCACCGGCTGGTTGGCCTTGGCGTTGGTCGCGAGCGAAACCTGGTCGGTGTCGCAGCCGGCCAGCATCACGCCAGCCGTCATCAGCGCAACCGAAGCCATGAGCGCGCGAGCAAGCGGACGAGAAATCAAGTTGGACCCCACAGCGTGCCGGGCAAGGCAGCGCAAACCCCATGTTCGGATCGTGATCCGTCCCGGAGAACCGGGCCCGTTTGATGCGGGTTTGTCCAGACCACGGCCCAGCGCTGATGCCCTGAAGCCATTGATTAAAATTGTAACCTCCGGGTCAGGTGCCCGCAACCCGAGCGGGGATCACGAGGCCGTTGGCCGAGAGGCGTGGTCAACAGAGACTTAAATCAGGCCGGAACTTGGACAGACCCTGGACGCGCGGCCCAACCCTCACTGAGATCGCCGATTTGGGCAAAAAAAGGGTTAACGCGGGGTTACCGGGGGCTCTCTTCTCCTCCCCCGCTTGCGGGGGAGGCCGGGAGGGGGCTCGCGCCGCACTGGGGGTGTCCCGGGAGGAGACAGCCCTCTCCCCAACCCTCCCCCGCAGGCGGGGGAGGGAGCGCACCGGTTCTGGCGCGCGGACCGCCCCCAATCACCCCAGTTTGCGGCCGATATCGAGGAATTTCTGCCGGCGCTGCTGGCGGATGGCGGCGGCGTCGAGGCCGCGCAGCTCGTCGAAGGCCCTGGCGATGGCATCGCCCGTGGTGGCGATCATGGCGGCGGGGTCGCGATGGGCGCCGCCGACCGGCTCCTTCAGGATCTGGTCGATCACGCCGAAGCGGAGCATGTCCTGGGCGGTGATCTTCATGTTGTTGGCGGCTTCCTGCGCCTTGCTGCCGTCGCGCCAGAGGATCGAGGAGGCGGCCTCCGGCGAGATCACGCTGTAGATCGCGTGCTCCAGCATCAGCACCTTGTTGGCGGTGGTGATGGCGATGGCGCCGCCGGACATGCCCTCGCCGGTGATGATGGCGACGTTCGGCACGCCGAGCGCCAGGCACGCATCGGTCGAGCGCGCGATCGCCTCGGCCTGGCCGCGCTCCTCGGCGCCGATGCCGGGATAGGCGCCGGCGGAATCGGCCAGCGACAGCACGGGAATGCCGAAGCGCTCGGCCATCTCCATCAGCCGCACGCATTTGCGGTAGCCTTCCGGGCGCGCCATGCCGAAATTGTGCTTGATGCGGCTCTCGGTGGAATCGCCCTTTTCCTGGCCCATCACGCAGATCGGCTCGCCGCGGAAACGGCCGAAGCCGGCCACCAGCGCCTCGTCCTCGCCGAACTTGCGGTCGCCGGCGAGCGGGGTGAATTCGGTGATCAGGCCGCGGATGAAGTCGTTGAAATGCGGCCGCTGCGGATGCCGCGCCACCAGCGTCTTCTGCCAGGGCGTCAGGCTGGCATAGAGGTCGGCCAGCGCCTGCGCCGCCTTGTCCTCGATCCGCCCGATCTCGTCGGTGATGTCGGTGCCGGAGGCCGCCAGCGTGCGCAATTCGTCGAGCTTGGAATCGAGCTCGGCGACGGGCTTTTCGAAGTCGAGATAGCTGCGCATCGGGTCTGGCATCAACTCAATATAGGAAGGACGGGACGGAAGAGCGAAGCGGGGCGGCGTCCGGCAAGAAGTTAAGCTTCTTCAAGGGCTTGACCTGTGCGCTCGCGGGAGCGCGGCAAATCAGGCGAGGGGCCACGGCTCTTTCTGCGGAGAAGTGGCCGAAGTCAAGGCGGTTCTACTTGTCGTCCCGGCGAAGGCCGGGACCCATAACCCCAGGGAGTCGTTTGGCGACGTCTCGTTATTCAGCCGTCCCGCGGTACTGGCATGATCCCCGCACAGACAGATCACGCGGTATGGGTCCCGGCCTTCGCCGGGACGACGTCAATATCCTCCCGCGCCTCACCCCTCCGCCAGCGGGTGCAGGTCGCGCACCAGGCTCTTCAGCCGTTCCTCCACCACATGGGTGTAGATCTGCGTCGTCGAAATGTCGGTATGTCCGAGCAGCGTCTGCACGATGCGCAAATCGGCGCCGTTGTGCAGCAGATGGCTGGCGAAGGCGTGGCGCAGCACGTGCGGCGACACCAGCCGGGCCTGCAGGCCGGAGGCGACCGCGAGTTCCTTGAGGTCGCGGGCGAAATGCTGCCGGGTCAGATGGCCGCTCTCGCCGAAGGAGGGAAACAGCCATTTCGAGGCGGCGAGGCCGTCCTTCTTCTTCTCCGACTTGGTATTCACCTTGGCCGCGTCGGTCGCGGCGAGATAATCCGCCATGGCCTGCCGCGCGGCCTCGTTGAGCGGCACCAGCCGTTCCTTGTCGCCCTTGCCGCGCACCACGATCATGCGGGCGTCGCGCTTGGCGGCCGAGCGCGGCAGCGACACCAGTTCGGAGACGCGCAGGCCCGTGGCGTAGAGCACCTCCAAGAGGCAATAGAGCCGCAAGTGCCGCAGCCGCTGCGTCGGCGAGATGTCCCCCGCCTCGCTCATCTCCTTGGCTTTTCGCAGCATGCGGTCGACATCCGATATCGACAATACTTTCGGCAGGCCGCGGCCGCGCTTCGGGCCCGACAGGATCGCGGCGGGGTCCTCGCTGCGGACGCGCTCGTTGAGCAGGAAGCGGAACAGGTGCCGCAGCGCCGACAGGCGGCGCGCCACGCTGGAGGATTTGAAGCCGCGCGCATCGAGATCGGACAGATAGTCGCGCAGGGCCTGCGTGTCGGCATCGGCGAAGTTGCGCCCCACGCGGCCGAGAAAATCCGAGAGATCCTCGAGGTCGCGGCGATAGGCATCGAGCGTGTTGGGGCCGGCGCCCTGTTCCGCCGCGAGCATGTCGAGGAACAGGCCGGTGAGCCGTGAATCGGGGGAGGGGCGTTTGGCTGGTTTGGCGCGCATGCCGGGAAGGCTAGCGGCTATTTCTTGAGAAACTTGTCAGGCGGGATCGTCACCGTCATTTCCCGCGGCTTCGGATTGACGAAGTTCGCCAGCGCGAACACCGCCCCATAGGCGATGCCGGCGATCACGGCGACGACCGTCAGGAAGCGGAACAGGCTGGGCATCGGTGCGGTCCGGAGAGCGAATTAACCAATGAAATCATCCAACATGTTCGCCGTTTCGTGGCAAGAGTCCTCTGGCGAGGGCCCCGAGGGGGTCGTATAGGTGCGGACAGCAGGCCGCTCCCCTGGCGGCAGATCGAGCGAGATCCAGACCGAACGCCATGTCCGACGCCGTGCTGCCGATTCCCGCGTCCCCCGAGGCCGACATCCTGTCGGCGCTCGGCGCGCGTTCGATCGTGCTGGTCGGCATGATGGGGGTCGGCAAATCCACCGTCGGCCGGCGGCTGGCGCTGCGGCTGAAGCTGCCCTTCGTCGATGCCGACACCGAGATCGAGACGGCGGCCGGCATGACCATACCGGAAATCTTCGAGCAGCATGGCGAGCCGCATTTCCGTGACGGCGAGGCGCGGGTGATCGCGCGGCTGCTCGACGGCGGGCCGGTGGTTCTGGCGACCGGCGGCGGCGCCTTCATGCGCGAGGAGACGCGCACCCGTATCGCCGCCAGGGCGATCTCGATCTGGCTGAAGGCGGACCACGACGTCATCATGCGCCGCGTACGGCGCCGCGCCGACCGGCCGCTGCTGCAGACCGCCGATCCCGAAGGCACCATGACGCGCCTGCTCGCCGAGCGCGAGCCCACTTACGCGAGGGCCGACCTCACCATCGCCTCGCGCGAGGTGCCGCACGACAAGATCGTCGACGAATGCGTCGAGGCGCTGCACGCCCATCTCTGCGGCGCGCCCGCCGCGTCCCAGCCTCCTGCCGACGTTGCGAGTGCATGACGATGACTGCGCCTTTGAAGCCGTCCGATCCGGTCCATGTCGGCGTCGCGCTGGAGAATCGCGCCTATGACATCGTGATCGGCCGCGGCGTGCTGTCCTCGCTCGGTGCGCGGATCGCGGCGCTGCGCCCCGGCGTGCGCACCGCCATCGTCACCGACCGCACCGTTGCCAAGCACTGGCTCGAGCCCGCCGAGGCCTCGCTCGCGGCCGCAGGCATTCCGACCTCGCGCGTCATCGTCGAGGAAGGCGAGATCTCCAAGACCTATGCCGGCCTCGAGAAGGTCAGCGAGGCGCTGATCGCCGCGAAGATCGAGCGCAACGATCTCGTCATCGCGCTCGGCGGCGGCGTGGTCGGCGATCTCGCCGGCTTTGCCGCCGCGATCCTGCGCCGCGGCGTCGATTTCGTGCAGGTGCCGACCTCGCTGCTGGCGCAGGTCGATTCGTCGGTCGGCGGCAAGACCGGCATCAATTCGCCGCAGGGCAAGAATCTGCTCGGCGCCTTCCACCAGCCGGTGCTGGTCATCGCCGACACCGCGGTGCTCGATACGCTGTCGCCGCGCCAGTTCCGCGCCGGCTATGCCGAGGTCGCCAAATATGGCGTGCTCGGCGACGAGGCGTTCTTCGCCTGGCTGGAGAAGAACCATGCCGACATCGTCAAGGGCGGTCCGGCGCGCGAGCATGCGATCGCGACCTCCTGCCGCGCCAAGGCCGGCGTCGTGGCGCGCGACGAGCGCGAGACCGGCGAGCGCGCGCTGCTCAATCTCGGCCACACCTTCGGTCATGCGCTGGAGGCGGCGACCGGCTTCTCCGACCGCCTGTTCCATGGCGAGGGCGTTTCCATCGGCATGACGCTGGCGGCGCAGTTCTCCGCGCGGCTCGGCATGATCGGCGACCAGGACGCGGCGCGCATCGAGCGCCACCTGATCGAGGCCGGCCTGCCGACGCGCCTGCAGGACATCGCCGGCTTTTCGCAGGAGGGTCTTGCCGACGCGGATGCCTTGATGGCGCTGATGGCGCAGGACAAGAAGGTCAAGCGCGGCAAGCTCACCTTCATCCTGCTGGAGGCGGTCGGGCGCGCGGTGATCGCCAAGGACGTCGAGCCGGTGCCGGTGCGGGATTTCCTGAAAGAGAAGCTTGCGCAGAAGGCCTGACGCGCACGCCCAACTTCCATTGAGTGGCTGATGGACTGGCTCGGATTCACGATCGTCATCTTCTGCCTGCTCGTCTCGGGCTTCTTCGCCGCGAGCGAGACCGCGCTGACCGGCGCCTCGCGCGCCAGCATGCTGCGCCTCTCCAAGCAGGGCAACCGCGACGCCGACGTCGTCTCCGAACTGCTCGACATGCGCGAGCGCCTGATCGGCGCGCTGCTGCTCGGCAACAACATCGCCAATATCGGCGCCTCGGCGCTGGCGACCGGCATCTTCACGGCCTGGTTCGGCGATGTCGGCGTGCTCTATGCCACCGGCGTGATGACGGCGCTGGTGGTGATCTTCGCGGAGGTGCTGCCCAAGACCATCGCCATCAACGCGCCGGACCGCATGGCGCTCGCGGTGGCGCGGCCGATGCGGCTGACCATGTATGTGCTGGGCCCGCTGCTCAAGATCGTCGAAGTGATCGTGCGCCTGTTGATGCGGCTGTTCGGTCTCGCCGGCGAGCACCAGGCGATCCTGTCGCCGACCGAGCGCCTGCGCGGCGCGGTCGATTTGCTGCATCACGAGGGAAAGGTCGAGAAGCAGGACCGCGACATGCTCGGCGGCCTGCTCGACCTGCGCGAGCTGCAGGTCTCCGACGTCATGATCCATCGCACCGAGATGATGATGATCAACGCCGACCTGCCGGCGGAGGAGCTGGTGCGCGAGGTGCTGGCGACCGAATACACCCGCATCCCGCTGTGGCGCGAGAAGCCGGAGAACATCATCGGCGTGCTGCACGCCAAGGATCTGCTGCGCGCCATCCGCGCCGCCGACGGCGACACTTCGCGCATCGACGTCTCCACCATCGCGCTGCCGCCCTGGTTCGTGCCGGAGATGCGGCCCGTCTCCGAACAGCTCAAGGCGTTCCGCCGCCGCAAGACCCATTTCGCGCTCGTCGTCGACGAGTATGGCGAAGTCGAGGGTCTGGTGACGCTGGAGGACATTCTGGAGGAGATCGTCGGCGACATCTCGGACGAGCACGACGTCGTGGTCGCCGGCGTGCGCGCCCAGCCGGACGGCTCGGTCGTGGTCGACGGCTCGGTGCCGATCCGCGATCTCAACCGCGCCATGGACTGGCACCTGCCCGACGAAGAGGCAACCACGGTCGCCGGCCTCGTCATTCACGAGGCGCGCTCGATCCCCGATCGCGGCCAGAGCTTCACCTTCCACGGCTTCCGCTTCCGCGTCCTGCGCCGCGAGCGCAACCGCATCACCGCCCTGCGCATCTCCCCGGTGCCGCGCGAGGCCGAGATGGAAGAGGCAAGGCCGCGGCGGGCGGGGACGTCGTTCTGATCGGCGCGGTGCAATTCTCAACAATCCCATTGCTGAGACAGCCCTCTCCCCAGCCCTCCCCCGCACGCGGGGGAGGGAGCTCACCGCGGATGCCGCCACATAGTACACGCCATATGCGATTGCCCTGCTCGCCAGGGTGGGGCGCGTGTCAGCCTTCGCCCGGCGCCTTGGCCTGGATCGCCAGCGCATGCACGCTGCCTGCGAGTTCCGCGGCCAAAGCCGCATTTATCATGCGGTGGCGATCGACCCGGCTCTTCCCTTTGAAGGCCGGCGACACGATATAGACGCGAAAATGCGTCTCGCCGCTCGGCCGATGGCCGGCATGGCCCTCATGCAGATGTGACTCGTCGATGACATCGAGGCTTTCGGGCGTGAAAGCTTCCTGCAACTTGTTGCTGATAGTGTCTCGCATGGCCATGTGTGCCATTAAGGTGCGGCAATCGCGCTCCGTCAACGTCTAAAGCTCGCGTCATCGCGACCGGGTTTGCAGCTAATTGCAATGTCAAGACTTGAAGGTTTTTGCATTGCGTAGTCAAAGTCAGTCATGCCGATCGATTCATCGAAATTCTTCGACTCCATCCGCGTGAAGCCGCGGGGCAAGCAGCCCGAGGTGAAGCCGCGCGACACCGCGGTGCCGTGCGAATGGACCGGATGCCAGAACAAGGGCTCGCATCGCGCGCCGAAGGGCCGCGAGAACCAGCGCGAATACTGGCACTTCTGTCTCGACCATGTGCGCGAGTACAACCAGAACTACAATTTCTTCTCCGGCATGAACGCCGACGCCGTCGCGCGCTACCAGAAGGATGCGCTCACCGGTCACCGTCCGACCTGGAAGATGGGCGCCAATGGCGGCGTCAAGAAGGGCGCGGAAGCGGAGATCGACGGCGCCTTCGATCCGTTCAGCATGTTCCAGGAGCTCAACGGCCGCACCGGCTGGCGAAAGGGCCCGGACGCGCCGCCCAAGGCCGAAACCCGCAAGGTGATGAACGCCGAGCGCAAGGCGCTCCAGGTCATGGGCCTCGGCCCCGAGTCGACGCTCGCCGACGTCAAGGCCAAGTACAAGGCGCTGGTCAAGCAGCACCACCCCGATGCGAACGGCGGCGACCGCTCCACCGAGGATCGCCTGATCGAGATCATCAAGGCGTATAATTATCTGAAGACCGTGGTGCGCGAGGCGTAGGGTTGCCGCGCTCTCTTCTCCCTTCTCCCCTTGTGGGAGAAGGTGGCATAGGAGGCCTTCGGCCGCCGTCCTTGAGAACGCCGAAGCGAAGCTTCGGCTATGGCGCCGGATGAGGGGTATGCCTCGTCCCACTCAAGTCCAGCGTTTGCGGAGACATACCCCTCACCCGTCTCGCCGCTGACGCGGCGAGCCACCCTCTCCCACAAGGGGAGAGGGATAGCGCGCGCCTCACGCCGGCATCGCTCCCACATAGGACGAACTCGGCCGGATCAGCCGGCCCGTGCGCTGCTGCTCGCGCGCATGGGCGGTCCAGCCGGCGCTGCGCGCCACGGCGAAGATCGGCGTGAAGGCCTGGCGCGGGATTTTCAGCGCATCGAGCAGGATCGCGGTGAAGAACTCCACATTGGTCTCCAGCGGCCGCTCCGGATTCTTCCTGCGCAGCGCGTCGCGGATATAGGCCTCGACCTCGCCGGCAAAGGGCAGGTCGGCGCCATCGGCGGCCAGCGCCTCGATCGCGGTCTTGAGCACGTCGGCGCGCGGATCACGCACGCGGTAGACGCGGTGGCCAAATCCCATCAGCCGCTCGCCGCGCGCCAGCGCCGCATCGACCCAGGGCTTGATGCGCGCGCGCGAGCCGATCGCATCCAGCATCTCCAGCACCGGCTCCGGCGCGCCGCCATGCAGCGGGCCGGTGAGCGCGCAATAGCCCGCGGTCACCGCCGCGAAAAGATCGGCCTGCGTCGAGGCCACCACGCGCGCGGTGAAGGTCGAGGCGTTCATGCCGTGGTCGCTGGCGGTGACGAGATAGGCGTCGAGCGCCGTGACCTCGCGCGGCTCGGGCGTGCGACCGTGCAGCATGCGCAAGGTGTCGGCGGCATGGCTGGCGTCCGGATCGGGCGCAACCGGCTCCAATCCCCTGGCGCGCCGCACCAGCGCGCCCGCGATCACCGGGAAGGCGCCGACGACGGTCGCCTCATGCGCCAGCCCGGGCTCGGCCCGCAGTCCCGCGATGGCCGCGCGAAACCCGTCGACGATGCCCATGCCGCGCGTCGCCGGCAGCAGATCCGGCAGCCGCGCAAAGGCCCGCTCGCGCGCCGCGCCCAGGCTCGCCCGGACATTTGCCTCGCTGAGCGTGGTCAGGCTGGCACCGTTCCAGAGCCGGGCGGTGACACCCTCGAAGCGCGATGTGGCGGCCAGCCGGCCGACATGCTCGCCGGCGATGATCAGCGCGCCGCGCTCGCCGTCGACATGGCTCAGCGCGGTCTCGGCCGCGGCGACGCCGTCCAGTCCGATCTGGCTCTTGGTGAGGTGGATGTTCATGGCCTTTGGTCTCCTGTTCACGCGGAGAAAATCGGGCCACTCGACAGATTGATCAATCTTGATTACATAAATCAATATGAATAATTCGGAAGGCCTCTACCTCTCCGCCCGGGAAGCCGCCGCCGAACTCGCGATCTCGCCGGCGACGCTCTACGCCTATGTCAGCCGCGGCCTGATCCGCTCCGAGCCGACGCCGGATTCCCGCAGGAACCGCTACCGCGCCGAGGATGTCCGGGCGCTGAAGGAGCGGCGTGTCCCCTCGCCGGAGCCGCGCGGCCTGCGCAGCTTCGATGCCGATCTGCCGGTGCTGGACACCGAGATCTCGACCATCACCGAGGACGGCCCGATCTATCGCGGCGTCAATTGCGTCGACCTCGCCGAGAACGACACGCTGGAGCACACCGCGACGCTGCTCTGGGACGTCTCCGGGGTCGACCCGTTCGCGCCGGACAATGCTCCCGCGGTGTCGGACGAGATGCGCGCCATCGCGCTGGCCGCGCGCCGCGCGGCGCCGATCGATCGCGCCATCGCGGTGCTGGCGCTGGCCGCGAGCGCCGATCCCCGCGCCTTCACCCGCGCCGCCGACGGCCGCGCTTTGGTCGGCGGCCGCATCGTCCGGCTCCTGGTCGCGACCATGCTCAATGCCGCCCCGTCGGCGGAGCCGCTGCACCAGCAGATCGCGTCAGCCTGGGCGGGCGACAACAAGCACGCGGGCGACCTGATCCGCCGCGCGCTGGTGCTGCTCGCCGATCACGAACTGAACGCCTCGACCTTCACCGCGCGCTGCGCGGCCTCGACCGGGCTCAACCTCTATGATTCCGTGATCGCCGGGCTCGCCGCGCTCAAGGGCCCCAAGCATGGCGGCGCCGGCGTACTTGCCTCGCAGCTCGTGAAAACCCTGGTCGACCGCGACGTCGAGCCTGTCGTGCGCGAACGCGTCGCGCTCGGCGAGCGCTTTCCCGGCTTCGGCCACGGCGTCTACAAGCGCGGCGATCCCCGCGCGCAATCGCTGTTGAACGCGCTGTCGCGCGCCGGCGCACCGCGCAAGTTCACGAAGGAGGTGCCGGAGCGCATTGCCGAGGCCACCGGCGAGTTCGTCAACATCGACTATGCGCTCGCCGTGCTCGTCCACAGCCTGCGTCTGCCGGCGGGGAGCGAACTCGCGCTGTTCGCCATGGCCCGCAGCGTCGGCTGGATCGCGCACGCGATCGAGCAATTGCAGTTCGGCAAGCTGATCCGGCCAAGGGCAAGATATGTGGGACCGGCGCCGGGGCGGCGGACGGTAGCTTCTGTCTAGCCGCGTTGCACTCTACGTCAGCGCCCTCGCCACAGATCTATCTATAGAGCGCGCTGATCGTTGCGCCACTGGGGCGCGTTCGTCAGCTGCGCGTTTGTCGTGACCGGACGGACTGCCAGATCAATCCGCAAGGCCCATCACGAACGCCAAAGCGATCCCGAGCCGGCCATGTCCTGGTTGGCGAGACGCCCGATCTTCTGTGCGATGCGCTCGCGTCTCACCGTGATCGGCTTGTCGGCCATCACCTGCGATCTCAACCGCAATCCGTTCTCGCGGGTTGGCTCGATACCACCCGAAAATCCGGCGCGTCCGCCATGTCGGAGGTCAGTTGGCAGATCACCACGGAGGCGTGGCTTTCAGGAAACGCATCGCTCTGCACGATCACGGCCGGACGAGGCTTGCCATAGTCGCCGGTCGCCGCGACGGTCACCACATCACCACATCACCACATCACCACATCGCATCTGCGTCGAACTCGGAGACCTGCTCAATCCACTGCAGCGCGTCGCGCTCGCGATCCGCATCGAGTTTCGCAATCTGCTTCGCCACCCGTCGCCGAACCGACCGGGAGCGGGCATCGGCCACGACGAGGCGCAGTTCGCGCAATCCTCTGGCCCGCCGCCGCTGGCGCATCATTTTCATTCTTTCCGCGGGTGCCGTCATCAGAGATATGGGTGGACAAGGGGGCCCTTGCGAGCCGCTTGCGCCGCGAAGCTGTTCGTTGCGATTACCCCCGCGGCTTGGCTGCGGCGACGCCGCCATTCCGGCGGCGGATCAGCCATACCGCGATGCTCAAGACCAACGCGACACCGATCACGCTGAGAATCCAGATGTGCTTGCCGACATGGGCGTGATGCGACAGCCCGGCGTAATCGTGCAGCGCCGACACCGCGAGCACGCCGGGCAACACATGGGCCGGCGCCCAGACCAGGATCGCCGGAATGTTGACGGCGTAGAACTTTGCCGGCGGCATCGCCAGCGCGCCGGCGGTGACGGGAACGAAGGCGCGGATCGGCGGCACGAAGCGGGCGAAGAACACGGCCCAGGTGCCGAAGCGGTGGAAGAAGCTCTCGCTCTGCTCGATGATGCGCGGGTAATTGGTCAGCGGCCAGGTGGTGAGGATCTCGCGCTGGCGCCGGTGTCCGATCCAGAAGGCCGAGCCGTCGCCGAGCAAGGCGCCGGCGATGGCCGCGAGCAGCACGAAGGGCAGCTTCAGCTCGCCACCGGGGACGAGCGCGCTCAGGGCCAGGATGATGGTCGAGCCCGGCACCACCGAGCCCACCACCGGAACGGCTTCCAGCAGCGCGGCCAGGAACAGGGTCAGATAGGCCAGCCACGGATGGGCCGAAACGAACGCAATCAGGGGATCGAGGAAGGACGTCACGTCACCTCTGCTTGGGGCTGGGAAGGCTGGGGTCAGACCCTACATAAGTAGCGATCACGGGAAAAAGTGCCACCGCGATGGGCAGGCCGGCGGCGCCGCCCGCGAATCGAGCGGTTTGCGCAGATCAGCCTTCCCAAAATCGCGTTCCTTGCCTATCTAGATGAAAAGGCGACGGAACTTTGATCGGCGCGCGGGCTTCTGCCGGCTCGCAGTCTCTGGTAGGTTGCTCCGCAGCACCCAGCCGCAGCCATCGTGCGAATAACCGGTTTCGGGACCGCCCGGGACCTCGGAGGATTGATGACGACCGCCGCCATGTCCAAAGTTGAGGAAGTTTCCGGTCTGCCCGACATGAAGGTGTCGGTCCGCCAGGTGTTCGGGATCGACAGCGATCTCGAAGTGCCGGCCTATTCCGAAGTCGATCCCCACGTACCGGATGCCGATCCCGATTACCGTTTCGACCGCGCCACCACGCTTGCCATTCTCGCCGGTTTCGCGCGCAACCGCCGCGTCATGGTGACCGGCTATCACGGCACCGGCAAATCCACCCATATCGAGCAGGTCGCGGCGCGGCTGAACTGGCCCTGCGTGCGCGTCAACCTCGACAGCCACATCAGCCGTATCGACCTCGTCGGCAAGGACTCCATCGTTGTCCGCGACGGCAAGCAGGTCACCGAATTCCGTGACGGCATTCTGCCCTGGGCGCTGCAGCACAATGTCGCGCTGGTGTTCGACGAATACGACGCCGGCCGCCCGGACGTGATGTTCGTGATCCAGCGCGTGCTGGAAGTCTCGGGCCGCCTGACGCTGCTCGACCAGAACAAGGTCATCAAGCCGCATCCGGCGTTCCGTTTGTTCGCCACCGCCAACACGGTCGGCCTCGGCGACACATCGGGCCTCTATCACGGCACCCAGCAGATCAACCAGGGCCAGATGGACCGCTGGTCGATCGTGACCACGCTGAACTATCTCGGCCATGACGAGGAAGTGGAGATCGTGCTGGCCAAGGCCAAGCATTATCGCACCCAGGAAGGCCGCGACATCGTCAACAAGATGGTGCGCCTCGCCGATCTCACCCGCAACGCCTTCGCCAATGGCGATCTGTCGACGGTGATGAGCCCGCGCACGGTGATCACCTGGGCGGAAAACGCCGACATCTTCGGCGATATCGGCTTCGCCTTCCGCGTCACCTTCCTCAACAAATGCGACGAACTCGAGCGTCCCCTGGTCGCCGAATTCTACCAGCGCTGTTTCAACGCCGAGCTGCCGGAATCGTCCGTCAACGTGGCGCTGAGCTGAGGCCGGTTTGTCGTCCCGGACAAGCGCAGCGAAGCGAAGCGCCGATCCGGGACCCATAACCACAGGCTGTGGTTTTGCGAAGATCGGGGTCGTCAGGGCGCCAACTACGGAATCCTGTGGTTATGGGTCCCGGCCTTCGCCGGGACGACGGTGAGAGCGAGATGACCACCTCCAATTCCAAATTCCGCAACACCAAGGAAGCGCCGACCGAGCCGTTCAAGCGCTCGGTCGCCTCCTGCCTGAAGGCGATCGCGAAATCGCCGGAGCTCGATGTGTCCTTCGCGGCCGAGCGTCCGGGCCTCGCGCCCGGCAAGGCCCGGCTGCCCGAGCCGGCGCGCAAGATGACCAAGCGCGACGCCGCGATCGTGCGCGGCCACGCCGATTCCATCGCGCTCAAGCTCGCCTGCCACGATCCCAAGGTTCATCGCAAGCTGATGCCGGGCAATCCGCAGGCGCGCGGCGTGTTCGAGGCGGTGGAGCAGGCCCGCGTCGAGGCGATCGGCGCGCGCCGCATGGCGGGCGTCGCAAAGAATCTTACCGCGATGCTCGACGATCATTTCCATCGCGGCAAGTTCGACGAGATCACCGACCGCGCCGACGCGCCGCTGGCGGATGCGCTGGCGATGCTGGTGCGCGAGCGCCTCACCGGCCTCGCGCCGCCCGCCGCCGCCAAGAAGATGGTCGATCTCTGGCGGCCGGTGCTCGAGGACAAGATCGGCAAGCGGCTCGACCGGCTCGACGGCGTGGTCGAGGACCAGGCGCGTTTCGGCGACGCCATCCACGACCTGCTCTCGGCGCTCGAACTCGGCGACGAGCGCAGCGCCGACACCGAGGACAATGACGACAACGAGGAAAACCGCGACGGCGACAACGACCAGTCCGGCGCCGAGGGCTCGCCCGATTCCGATGCCGCGCAGGAGATGAGCGCGGACCAGGCCCAGGCCTCGTCGGAAGAGATGAGCGAGAGCGCGATGGAAAGCGCGCAGGCATCGACCTCCGACACCTTCGACGAGGGCGAACTCGGCGACGACGAGACGCCGGGCGAGGCGACGCGTCCGAACTCGCACGGCAAGAACGAGCCGCGCGGGCCGGAATATCACGCCTTCGCGCCGAAATTCGACGAGGTCATCGCCGCGGAGGATCTCTGCGACCATGACGAACTGGAGCGGCTGCGCGCCTATCTCGACAAGCAGCTGGCGCATCTGCAGGGCATCGTCGCGCGGCTCGCCAACCGGCTGCAGCGGCGCCTGATGGCGCAGCAGAACCGCGCCTGGGAATTCGATCTCGAGGAGGGCATCCTCGATCCGGCGCGGCTGTCGCGCGTCGTCACCGATCCCTATCAGCCGCTGTCCTTCATGCGCGAGCGGGAGGCGACCTTCCGCGACACCGTGGTGACGCTGCTGCTCGACAATTCCGGCTCGATGCGCGGCCGCCCGATCACGGTCGCTGCGACCTGCGCCGACATCCTCGCCCGCACGCTGGAGCGTTGCGGCGTCAAGGTCGAGATCCTCGGCTTCACGACGCGCGCCTGGAAGGGCGGGCAGTCGCGCGAGGCGTGGCTTGCCGCCGGCAAGCCGGCCAATCCCGGCCGCCTCAACGACCTGCGCCACATCATCTACAAGTCGGCCGATGCGCCGTGGCGTCGTGCGCGCAAGAACCTCGGGCTGATGATGCGCGAGGGGCTGCTCAAGGAGAACATCGACGGCGAGGCGCTGGACTGGGCGCACAAGCGCCTGCTTGGCCGCCCCGAGCAGCGCAAGATCCTGATGATGATCTCCGACGGCGCGCCGGTCGACGATTCCACGCTGTCGGTCAATCCCGGCAATTATCTCGAGCGGCACCTGCGCCACATCATCGAGGAGATCGAGACCCGCTCGCCGGTCGAGCTGATCGCGATCGGCATCGGCCATGACGTGACGCGCTATTATCGTCGCGCGGTGACGATCGTGGATGCGGAAGAACTCGGCGGCGCCATCACCGAGAAGCTCGCCGAACTGTTCAGCGAGACCGCGGCGCCGGCACCGACCGCGCCGAGCCGTCCGCGCCGCAAACTGCATTCGTGAGCACCGGATCGTTCCGCCGCCGCCTTCTCCTCCCCGGCGCGGCGGGGGGGTTCCGCCCCCCCCCCCCCATGCTTGTGCTTGGTCGCCCGG
>CAYREH010000092.1:0-19824 GCA_964423245.1 uncultured Bradyrhizobium sp.
CCCGTGGCGGGGGTGGCGGGGTGGGCCGCGCGCCGGCCTGGGGACGCGGCGGCGGCCCCGGGGGCCTGGCGGCCTGCGCCGGCGGAACCGGTCGCTGAACCGAGGGGCGGACCGGCTCGCGGGAGGCTGCGGCCGGCGGCGCGACAGGCTTGGTCGCATTGGCCGGAGGCGTCGCGACCGCGGGGCCCGGCGGAGGTATGCCGGCCGGCTCGCGAGCGGCGGCCCGGCCGCGCTCGGCAGGCCCGGCCCCGGGCAGGGCCTGCGACGGAAGCGGCTTGCCGGCCTGTCCCGCAGGCGGCGGATTCGCTCCGGGCGATGGCGCAACAGGGGCGACCGCTGTCGGCACGGGCCGGCCCGGCCCCGCATTTGGAGCGGGCCCCCCACCCGGCCCCGTCGTCCCAGGCGGGGGCGCCGGCGGGCCGCCATGGGCGCCCGGCACCGGCAGCGTATTGGCCTCCGGCAATTTGGCCTGCGGCGCGACGGGCGGCACGGCTGTCGGCGCGACATTGGCCGGGGTGGCCGGCGCAATGCCCGGCCGGGCCATCGGCTGGATCGCCGCGCTCGGCGGCATCGGCGCCCGGCCCTGCTGGATCAGGGTCGCGCGCTGCATCACCGCCTGCGGCACGGCGGGCCCCGCCGGCGTGGCACGGCCGGCCACAGCCTGCGCCAGGTTGCCGGGTCCCGGCCCCGGGCTGCCCCCCGCCGCCGGCAGCGGCGGCCGGTTGATCACGGTGTTGATGACCGTCGTGTTGTGGATGTTCTGGTAGATGATGTTGTTGGGCGGCGGCGCGACATAGACCGGCGGACGCACGAACACCGGGATCGGCACGAACACCGGCTGCGGCAGCACGAACAACCCGACCACCGGCATCGGTGGCGCCAGCACGACAAAATCCGGCGGCGGCGGCGGCAGATAATACACCGGCGGCGGCGGTGGCGGCGCGAAGCCGAACACGGGATCGCTGAACAGCAACACCGGCCGGTCGACATAGACCACCTCCTCGGGGGGCGGCGGCGGCACGTCGTAGTCGATCATCGCAAAGCTCGGCGGCGGCTCGACCGGCGCGGTGAGGATGGCGAGGCGCCGGCGCGCATCGCCCGCATGAGGCCCGCGCGGATAGCGGCGCAGATAGGACCAGTAGGCTTCCGGCGTATCGGTGCGGTAGGTCCGGCGCCAGGTGATGGCCTCGCGGCGCGCCGCGACGATGGCCATCACGCGCTTTGCGAGCGGATCGTTCGGATAGGCGGCGAGGAATTCCAGATAGGCCGGCAGCGTGTCGCGCTCGAGCGCGGCTGCATAGGCATCCTGCGCGCCGAGATCGCGGATCGGCCGCGCGCGCTGCGCGGCCACCTGGTCGGGCGAGGCCGCTGCTTGCGGCGCATCCGGCGCGCGGTCGAAGAACGAGAACGGCGCCGAGATCTTCTGCTCGTTCCAGGGGACCTGCGCGCCCTTGCTGGCTTCGTTGACGCGCAGCCGGACGCGATCGAACACCTCCGGCAGCGTCAGTCCGCCGGTGCGGATCATCTCGGCCAGCGACTGCGCATAGATGCCGTAAGGTCCCGCCTCTTCCGGCGCCACCGTGCCGGGCGCGGCGTTGAAGGCGATCAGCATGTTCGGATCCGGCTCGACCAGCGCAAGCCCGCTCGCGATCGGCTGGCCGCCCTGGACGAAAGGCTGCGCACGCGCGGCGTCGAGCACGATGATGTTGGCCTTGAGCGGAATGGCGGCGAGCTGCCGCGCATAATCGCCGATGCGCAGGCCCTCGGTCGGAATGTCGGTATCGCGGCTGATGTTGGAATCGACGGGGATGAAATAGTTCTCGCCGGCCAGCTGCACGCCGTAGCCGGCGAGATAGACCATCGCGACGGTGCCGGGCCCCGAGGCCTGCGCCTTCTGGATGAAATCGCGAAAACTCTTGCGCAGCGTGTCGCCGTCGAGGTCGCGCGCCCCGACCACGTCGAAGCCCGCCGCCTGCAGCGTCTGCGCGATCAGGCCGGCATCGTTGGCGGTCGTCGCCAGCGGCGACTTGGCGTAGGCGCCGTTGCCGACGACTAGCGCGATACGCTTCTCCTGCTGCTGCGCCTGCGCCGGCTGCGGCGCGAGCGCGGCCATCATCAGCAGCGGCAGAAGAAAACCGAAAAAGGCCTTGGTGGTCCCGCGCATGGCTCGCTTGCCCGCTTTTGTTGTTGAGGCTCCAGCGCGCATCAGGCGCGCGGCCGCCTGAACGGCGCTTGAACGAAAGGCCGCGATTGAGGCAGCGGGATGGCACCCACGTGCGGGAATGCACGTTGCGATCAGCCTCGCGTCAGCTTTGCGTCAGGCGTCAGCCTTTCGTCAGTCTTGCGTCAGCTTCGCGGTTGCTGCGCGGCCGGTGTGCGGTCGCGCAGCTGACGGACCCGCGATCATTCAGCTCTGGGCGATGAGATCGACCGTGCCGGTGGCGAGACGGTAGATGCCACCCACGACCTTGAGCTTGCCCTGCTCGACCGCGGCGTTGAGAAGCGGCGCGGCCGATTTCAGCTTGGCGACGTTGTCGACGACGTTCTGACGGATGGCGTTGTCGAGCGCATTGCCGCTCTGCTGCGCGGCCGTCTTCACCGCCGGCGCGATCGCCGACACCAGCGAAGGAATGTGGCCGGGCAGCGGCTTGTCGTCCTTCAACGACTTGATCGTGGCATCGACCGCCCCGCATCTGTCGTGGCCGAGCACCATGATCAGCGGCGTGCCGAGCACGGCGACGGTGTATTCCATGCTGGCCACGGTTTCTTCGCCAGCGAAATTGCCGGCGACGCGGCAGACGAACAGATCGCCGCGCCCGCTGTCGAAGGCGTATTCCGGCGCGATCCGGGAATCGGCGCAGCTCAGAATCGCCGCATAGGGATTTTGTCCGCCGACAAGGGCCTCGCGCTCATGGGTGAAGTCGTGACGGCGCGACACACCGGAGACGTAGCGGGCATTGCCCTCCATCAGCCGCTTGAGCGCGGCGTCGGACGAGAGCACGTTCTGCGGCTTGGGCGGCGCCTTCGCCTCCTTGGCCAGCGCGCTTCCGCCAAGGGCCATCCCGAAGGCCGAGGCTGCAAAGAGCATCATGGAGCGGCGCGAAGGCGCGAGCGGATGATCGGAGCATTTGTCGCACATGGTTGTTGTTCTCCTTTGGCGTTCCGACTGGACGGCCGGACAACAACTCATAGATGCGAATGCCAGATTGTGAAACCGACCCAGGGACCGATGGTTAAGCCCGGGTTTTCGCCGCGCCACACAATGTCGGAAATTCGCGGCGACGGCGCGCAGCGCGTTGAATGAGACGAGGCCCTTAGTCGACCGCCTGCAGTTCCGCGAGCTTGGTCCGCGCGGTCGCCTCGTCGAGCGGCACCAGTTCGCCCGGACCGGGATTGGCCTCGCCTGCGGTGGCGATGGATACGGCGGCGAGTCCGACCAGCCCGCCCAGAACTGCACCGCCCATGCTCGCATCGTGCCGCGGGCTGCTCTTGATCTGGTAGAAATGCGTCCGCCCGGCTTCCATCACGATCTCTCGCTTGGTCTCACCGGGAAACATCAGTTCGGAGATCAGCACTTCGTGGCGGCCCGCCGGCCGGTCGGCATAGGCGTATTTGCCCGCGACGATCTTGCCGAGCGGCGCGCCGTCGAGCTTCACCTCGCAGGCGCAGATCGCCATGCTCAGGCCTTCCCTCTTGTCCTGCAACAGCACGACGCGGGACTGGCCGGGGCGCGGCGGCCCGACCTTGCGCGACACGCTGGCGAAATCGGTCCCGACCTGATCGCTGACGCATCCGGCCAGCATGGCACAAGCGGCCAACAGCAAAGCGCCCCGTCGCAGCATGTCACACGCCCCATTCCAATCCCCAGGGGCATGCTAACCGGAATCGCCGCTGGGTTGCAACATGCTCGACGCAGCAACCGCCGCAATGACTCCGGCTACAGCTGCTGCACGTCGACGACGCCGGCGACCGCCTTGATCGCGCCGGCGATCTGCGGCGAGACCTTGAAGCGGCCCGGCAGCTTCATCTCCACCTCGGTCTCGAGATCGAGCATCATCACCAGCGAGACCTCGCCGTCGCCATTGCCGCGCGGCGCCAGGCCCGGACTGCCGACCTTCGGCGCGGCGCCGTTGCCGGCCGCCATGTCGGGCCCGGCGAGGCGCTTGGCGATCGACTCCAGCGGCTTGGTATCGCGCAGGAAGATGCGCAGGCCCTTCTGCGTCTTGGCCGCGGCGGCATCCAGCGGCTCGGCGTGCAGCACGCGCGCCCGCACGTCCTCGCCCTGCAATTCGGCGCCGAGTTGCAGAAGCACGGCGGCGCCGGGCTCCAGCACGTCGCGATATTGCGCGAGGCCCTCGGAGAACAGCACCGCCTCGAAATGGCCGGTCGGATCGGACAATCCCATGATGCCCATCTTGTTGCCGGTCTTGGTGCGCCGCTCCATCCGCGAGACCACGGTCGCCGCGACCTTGCCGGCAGTCGCGCCGGTCTTCACCGCGCGCGAGAATTCGGCCCAGCTCTGCACCCGCAGGCGCTTCAGCACAGTGGCGTAGTCGTCGAGCGGATGGCCGGACAGGAAGAAGCCGACGGCATCGTATTCGCGACGCAGCTTCTCCGCCGGCAGCCAGGGCTCGATCTGCGGCAGCATGATGCTCGGCGCATCCGCCGAACTGCCGAACATGTCGTTCTGGCCGATCGTCGCCGCCTCATGCGCGCGCTGGCACGCGGCGAGGATCGCGTCGGCGCCGGCGAACACGCGCGCCCGGTTCGGCTCCAGCGTGTCGAAGGCGCCGGCGGCGGCGAGGCTCTCGATGATGCGCTTGTTGATGGCGCGCGGATTGACGCGTGCGGCGAAGTCGGCGAGCGAGGTGAACAGCCCGCCCTTGTTGCGCTCGGCGATGATCTGCTCGATCGCCTGGATGCCGACGCCCTTGAGCGCGGCGAGCGCGTAATAGATCGTCTTGTCGCCGACCTCGAAGGTGGCGCCGGAGCGGTTGATGTTGGGCGGCTCGACCTTGATGCCGAGCCGCTGCGCCTCGGAGCGGAATTCGGACAGCTTGTCCGTGTTGTTCAGGTCGAGCGTCATCGACGCCGCGATGAACTCCACCGGGTAATGCGCCTTCATGTAGGCGGTGTGGTAGGATACCAGCGCATAGGCCGCCGCGTGGCTCTTGTTGAAGCCGTAATCGGCGAACTTGGCGAGCAGTTCGAAGATGGTCTCGGCCTGCCCCTTCGGCACGCCGTTCTTGACGGCGCCCGCGACGAAGATGTCGCGCTGCTTGTCCATCTCGGCGCGGATCTTTTTGCCCATCGCGCGGCGGAGCAGGTCGGCGTCGCCGAGCGAATAGCCCGACATCACCTGCGCGATCTGCATCACCTGTTCCTGGTAGATGATGACGCCGAAGGTCTCCTTCAGGATCGGCTCCAGCACGGGATGCAGATATTCCGGCTCCTCGTCGCCGTGCTTGCGCGCGCAATAGGTCGGGATGTTCGCCATCGGGCCCGGGCGATACAGCGCCACCAGCGCGATTATGTCCTCGAAACGGTCGGGGCGCATGTCGATCAGCGCGCGCCGCATGCCCTGGCTTTCCACCTGGAACACGCCGACCACGTCGCCCCGCGCCAGCATCTGGTAGCTCTCGGCATCGTCGATCGGCAGCGTGGCGAGATCCACATGGATGTTGCGCGGCTTGAGCAGCTTGCAGGCGACGTCGAGCACGGTCAGCGTCTTAAGGCCGAGGAAGTCGAATTTCACGAGGCCCGCCGGCTCGACCCATTTCATGTTGAACTGGGTCACCGGCATGTCGGATTTGGGATCGCGGTAGAGCGGCACGAGTTCGCTCAGCGGCCGGTCGCCGATCACGATGCCGGCGGCGTGGGTCGAGGCATGCCGCGTCAGGCCCTCGAGGCGCTGGGCGATGTCGAAGGCGCGCGCCACGATCGGATCCTCGTCGCGGAAGGCCTGCAGCTTCGGCTCGCTCTCGATCGCGGCCGCCAGCGTGACGGGCGCGGCCGGATTCTGCGGCACCAGCTTGGTCAGCTTGTCGACCTGGCCGTAGGGCATCTGCAGCACGCGGCCGACGTCGCGGAGCACGCCGCGCGCCTGCAGCGTTCCGAAGGTGATGATCTGCGCGACCTGGTCGCGGCCATAGCGCTCCTGCACGTATTTGATGACCTCGCCGCGGCGGTCCTGGCAGAAGTCGATGTCGAAGTCCGGCATCGAGACGCGCTCGGGATTGAGGAAGCGCTCGAACAGCAGGCCGAATTTGATGGGATCGAGGTCGGTGATGGTCAGCGCCCAGGCCACCAGCGAGCCGGCGCCGGAGCCGCGGCCCGGCCCGACCGGAATGCCCTGCGCCTTCGCCCATTTGATGAAGTCGGACACGATCAGGAAGTAGCCCGCATATTTCATGCGCATGATGACGTCGAGTTCGAACGCCAGGCGCTTGCTGTAGTCCTCTTCGGTGGTGCCCTGCGACAGGCCGTGCACGGCGAGGCGGTTGGCGAGCCCCTCCTCCGCCTGCCGCTTCAACTCGGCAGCTTCGACCGAGGCGGCATCCGAGCTCTGCGCGGCGCCGACCGTGAAGAACGGCAGGATCGGCTTGCGCGTCATCGGCCGGAACGAGCAGCGCTCGGCGATCTCGACCGTCGAGGCCAGCGCCTCCGGGATGTCGGCGAACAGCACCGCCATCTCGGCGCGGGTCTTGAAGCGGTGGTCGGGCGTCAATTGCTCGCGCTCGGTATCCGCGATCAGCCTGCCGCCGGCGATGCAAAGCAGCGCATCATGCGCCTCGTAATCGTCGCTCGCCGCGAAATACGGCTCGTTGGTCGCGACCAGCGGCAGGCCCTTGGCATAGGCGATGTCGACGAGGCCACTCTCGATCCGCCGTTCCTTGTCGGCGTTGTGGCGCTGCAGCTCGACATAGAGGCGATCGCCGAACAGACCGGCCAGCCGCTCGCAACGCAGCGCGGCGAGCTCGGGCTGCCCTGCGGTCAATGCCTGCGAGATCGGCCCGTCCGGCCCGCCGGTCAGCACGATCAGGCCCTCGGTCTCGCCCTCGAGCCAGTCGAACCTGATATGCGGCGCGTGGGTGTCGGGGGTCTCCAGGAAGGCGCGCGAGTTCAGCCGCATCAGGCTGCGATAGCCGCGTTCCTGCGCCGCCAGCATCACCACGCGCGCGGGCTGCAGCGCGTTGCGGGCGTTGGGATCCTGGTCGCCGAAATCGATCGCGAGTTCGCAGCCGACGATCGGCTGGATGCCGGAGCCCGCCATCTTGTCGGAGAACTCCAGCGCACCGAACATGTTGTCGGTGTCGGTCAGCGCCAGCGCGGGCTGGTGGTCCTTCTTCGCCAGTTCGGCGAGCTTGGCGATCTTGATCGAGCCCTTGAGCAGCGAATAGGCCGAGTGAACGTGAAGGTGGACAAATCCGGCGCTCGGCATGATCGCGTAACGGCCTCTGGCAAATGAAGATGGGCGCTCGCCGGGGCACTGGACGCGTCAGGGCATCCCCTTCCCCACATCCACCGCGCCTCGCCGACTCGCCCGGCAATGGTGGGACCTCCCCGCGCCGGAGTCCACGCCGCAGCCGCCGGTTCGCCACCTCATCCGTCTTTTCCCCAAGTGGGATTTTCCAAGTCGGATTTCCAAGCCGGATTTTCCAAGCCGGACCTTCCAGGTCGGATCTTCCTCGCAGGAACCTCCAAGTCGGGCCCAGGGGCGATTCCCCAGGGAGCCCCCTCAGAGCTGGGGAATCACCTGCGCCCAAATGGCGATCATCCCGACGAACAGCGTGATCGAGGCCAGCGCGGCGGCTTCTTCGACGAAAATCCTGAACATGGCTTGCTCCCTCTCCAGAACGTATGAAGAACATTGTTCTCATTTTGTTCACAGGAGTCAAGCACGGTGGGTTCATGCGCCCGCGCGATGGTTAATCCGTTGAGCCTGCACAACAAAAAAGCCCCGGCGCACAGCCGGGGCTTTTCGACGATCACTCCGAGGAGCGAACGATTTCGGGACCTGATCCGGGCTTGGATCAGTACCTCGATCAGTACTTCGATCAGTACTTGGCGATCATCGGGCCGCCGAACTTGTAGTTCAGGCGGACGAGGCCCATGTCGACGTCCTGGCGGATGCGATCGGTCGTCGGGATGAGCGCGAACGACACGTCCTTGTCCTGCAGGAAGATGTGGTTGTACTCGACGCCAACCGACCAGTTCGGAGCGAAGCCGAACTCGAGGCCGGCACCAACCGTACCACCCCAGCGGGTCTGATCGTTCGAGGCCAGCAGCGCGTTGGTCGCGAGCGAACGGATTTCGTACTTCGAACCGACGACCGCAGCACCGCCCTTGACGTAGAGCAGGACATTGTTCCAGGCGTAGCCGACCTGACCGGTGATCAGACCGAACGAATCGATCTTGGACCGGTTGCGGGTCGCGAACAGCGCGCTGGTGTTGTCGCCGGAGAAGTCGGCCCAGTTGCCCTGGCCTTCCAGACCGAACACGAACTGGCCGGACTGCCAGCGGTAGCCGATCTGGCCACCGACCGTGCCGCCGGTCGCATCATGCGAACCCTCGCGGCCACCGCCGACGAGATCCCAGGTCGAGTGAGCGGAACCGCCGCCGCCGTTGATGCCGATGTAGAAGCCGCTCCAGTCATAGATGGTCGCGACCATCGCCGGCGCCTTGGTGTAAGGCCGCGCAGCGAGATCAGCCGCCACCGCCGGAGCAGCCGCGCTGAGCGCGACGAGGCTCGCAGTGACAAGCAACAAATTCTTCTTCATGTGAATCCCGTTCCAGTTTGTTGGTAAGGCCCCCGGGCCGTTGCGTGGTCATACCAGCGATCATCGGAATTGCTGTAACCACGACGCAACACTCCGCGCCAAACGCCCCCGCACTGTTAATGAAGATTTAGCGCGGCGCGCAGGAAACCCTTTGAAACAAGTGTTTTCGTGAGTTCCATCCTCGCGTACAGATGATGCAACGCGGGCCCGCGCGAGATCGTCGCGCGCACGATCTCGTGATTGGAGACGCATGCATGTCGAGATTCTGGACTGTTCCAATTGTCGCCACATTTTCGCTTGGCTTCGCCACATTCTTCGCGATCGATTCAGTTGCGCCGGCGCGCGCATTCGGAACCAGTCATCCGTTCTGCCTCACCGGCGATGAATGGCCCGGCCTCAGCAATTGCAGGTTCGACAGTTACGCGCAGTGCCAGGCGAGCGCGTCGGGTCGCGCGCTCACCTGCATCGCCAATCCCTATTTCGCAGGACAGAGCGACGATCCCTACGCCTATCAGAACAGGCCGCGCTCGTTCGCGCCGGCCTATCCCCCGCCGCCATGGCTGCGCTGAAAGAAACGAATTACGGTTGCGCGACCGTCGCCCGTCGGATCGGCGGCGTAGTCAATGCAGCTTGCCGATCGCAAGCTCGGCCTCTTTGATCGCCGCGAGATAGAGGTCGAAATTTTCCTTCAGCCGCGACGTCGGCCCGGCAACGCCGATGGCGTAGGGCTCGCCGCCGATGCGGCAGGGAATGGAGATGCCCATCACGTCCACGACGGTCTCCCCGCGCGTCAGGAAGTAGCCGCGTGCACGCCCTTCGAGAATGTCCCTCTTGAAAGCGTCGGGGTTCGTGATCGTGGCATCCGTGAACTGGGTCAGCTTCAGCTTGCCGATCGCGCTGTCGAGCGCCTTGTCGTTGAGCAGGCTGAGCATCGACTTGCCGAGCGCGCTCGAATGCGTCGGGAACGTGTCGCCGGGCGATGCCGTGTAGCGAATGGTGTGACTGCCCGGCACGACGTCGAGATAGATCACGATATCGCCCTGGGTCTTGCCGACCACGACCGTCTCTCCGGTCTTCTTCGCCAGGGCGGTGACGATCGGCGACAACTGGTCGAGCGCCGTATCGTAGCGTCCGATCGCCTGCGCGATCCCGAGCAACCGTTTCGTCGGATAGATGCGCTTGCGCTCCTCGAGCACGTAGACGTAGCCCCGCATCTGCAGCGTCCGGATCAGCCCGTGGCAGCTCGAGATCGGGACTGAAATCCGCTGCGAGATCTCCGTCAGCGACAGGGGCCCGCCTGCTTCGGCAAAGGCTTCGAACAGGTCCAGCGTCCGCGACGCTGCCTTCACCGGATCCTGCCCGCCACTCATTCTCACCGCCTCGTTCAATCGGTCCCCCTCGTAAGCCGGCCCTGCCTCGTCCGCAACCATGCCCATTTGTTGGGCCCAAACAAAATGCAATTCGGCTAATAGAATTGCTTTTCAATATATCGAATTACACTCATCCTTGGCAATGCAAGCGCGGGTCGCAACCGGCCCGAGGCACGACAGCCGGACGTCTGCCCCCCTGGGAGAAGAACCAATGACGGACGCCACCATCCCTGTTGCTCCCGTGCGTAGCCAACTGACCTCCGACGAGCGCCGCGTGCTGGTCGCCGCCTCGCTCGGGACCGTCTTTGAGTGGTACGATTTCGTGATGTTCGGCTCACTCGCCGGCCTGATCGGCCAGCAGTTCTTTTCCAAGGCCGAACCATCCATCGCCTTTGTCTTCGCGCTGCTCGCCTTCTCGGCGGGCTTCATCATCCGCCCGCTCGGCGCCATCGTGTTCGGTCGTCTCGGCGATCTGGTCGGCCGCAAATACACCTTCCTCATCACCATCCTGGTCATGGGGCTTGCCACCTTCGCGGTGGGCCTGCTGCCCGGCTACGATACGATTGGCCTGCTCGCTCCGGCCATTCTGGTCAGCCTGCGGATGCTGCAGGGACTGGCGGTCGGCGGCGAGTACGGCGGCGCCGTGGTCTATGTCGCAGAGCATGCCGGCCAGAAGCGCCGCGGCGCCTTCACCTCCTGGATTCAGGTCACCGGCACCGCCGGCTTCATCCTCAGCCTCGTCGTGGTGCTGATCACGCGGCTTTCGCTCGGCGAGCCCGCATTCGCGGCCTGGGGCTGGCGCCTGCCCTTCCTGTTCTCGATCGTCCTTCTGGGGATCTCGCTCTGGATCCGGATGTCGCTGGAGGAATCTCCGATCTTCGCGCAGATGAAGTCGGAGGGCGCGCTGTCCAAGGCACCGCTGTCGGAGGCCTTCGGCACCTGGCGGAATGTCAAGCTCGTGCTGGCATCGCTGTTCGGGCTGATCGCCGGTTTCGGCGTGGTCTGGTACACGACGCAGTTCTATACGCTGCTGTTCCTGACGCAGACGCTGAAGGTCGATGCCGTCACGGCGAACATCGTTGTCGTGATCGCGCTGATGCTGGCCGTGCCGTTCTTCGTCGTCTTCGGCACGCTGTCGGACCGCATCGGACGCAAGAAGATCGTCCTGGGCGGCATCCTTCTCGCCGCGCTGGCCTACTATCCCGCCTTCCGTGGTCTCACTCATTTCGGCAATCCCGCGCTGGAACGCGCCATCGCAACCGCGCCGGTGAAGCTCGTGGCCGACCCCGCCACATGCAGCTTCCAGTTCAACCTTACCGGCACCAGCAAGTTCACGACGCCCTGCGACATCGCCAAGGCGAAGCTCGCCGCACTGTCCGTCAGCTACGACATCGAAAAGGCAGCGCCCGGAAGTGCCGTCAGCATTCTGGTCGGGGGCAAGCCCGTGGCGCTCGCCGATCTGGCCGGCGCCGTGCAGTCAGCCGGCTACCCCGCCAAGGCCGATCCGGCCGAGGTCAACGTCGTGATGCTGACCCTGATCGTGTTCGGCCTCGTGTTCTGCCTGACCATGGCCTACGGCCCCGTCGCAGCCATGCTGGTCGAGATGTTTCCCGCGCGTATCCGCTACACGTCCATGTCGCTGCCCTACCACATCGGCACCGGCTGGTTCGGCGGCCTCACTCCGACCTTCGCGTTCGCGCTCGTGGCGGCGACCGGCAACATCTATTCGGGCCTCTGGTTTCCCATCGTGGTCTGCGGAGCCGTCGCCGTGATCGGCGCGCTGATCATCCCCGAAACCAGGGACTACGACATCAACCGCTAGTCCCGCGCCCAACGCCGCAGCCACTCCGGGAGACACAATGACGACCACCACCCTTGCTAGTCGACAAGTCATGGCCCCGAACGATGCCGAGACGATCGTCTCGGACTGGGTCACCGCCAAGATCATGGCCTCGCCGGCAACAACGGGCGCCGAGAACACCAGTGCCGTCTCGCTCTACTTCAATCCGGGACAAGGCCACGCGCGGCACAATCACCCGGCGTCCGAGCAGTTGATCTTCGTGATCGGCGGCGAAGGCGTGATGATGATCGAGGACGAGGCCGGCCGTCCGGTCGAGACCGCGATCGCGGCCGGCAGTCTCGTGACCATTCCGCGCGGCGCGTTTCACTCGACCTTCAACACCGGTTGGGAGCCGCTCCGCATTCTCGCGGTCTATTCGCCGGCGGGCCCCGAGGAAGCCATGCGGACGTCGCCCGAATTCACCGTCCTGGCGGCCGGCGTGCAGCCCACCAATCCGGTGAGCACCGAGACATGATGAAGCTGATCAGTGCAACGCCGAGCCCCTATGCGCGGAAGGTGCGGATCGCGCTGATCGAAAAAGGTCTGCCGTTCGAATTGGTGACGGAAGTCCCCTGGGACAGCACCACGTCGACACCCAGATACAATCCGCTCGAGAAGCTGCCGATCCTGGTTCTCGACGATGGCACGACCGTCTATGACTCCAGGTTCATCCTCCAATATCTGGACCTGAAGCATCCGCAGGTCTCGCTGCTGCCGTCCGACGTCGATGACCGGATTGAGGCCCTTCGGCTCGAAGTGCTGTGCGACGGCATCTGCGATGCGGTGCTGCTCACATTCTTCGAGCGCATGCGCGCCGAGGCGGCGCGCAGTCCGGAATGGCTGGCCCGCCAACGGCGCAAGATCGATGGCGGCGTCCGGGACATGGCGCGCCTGGTCGGCCATCGCAGCTTCGCCGTCGGCGACACGTTCGGCCTGGGCGACATCGCCGTCGGGACCGCGCTCGGCTATCTCGCGGTCCGTTTCCCCGAATTCGACTGGCGCAGGTCCTATCCGAACCTCGCGCAATTCTGCGACCGCATCGGACAGCGCGCCTCGTTCGCTGCCACCGTGCCGGTGCCGCAGAAGATCACCGACAAGGTCGTCTAGCCGCCTCCCACCCACAGCCAGAATGGAGACATGACCGTGCCTGATCTCTTCAGTCCCTTCACGCTCAAGGACGTGACGCTTCGCAACCGAACCGTCATGTCGCCGATGACGATGTACAACTCCGTCGACGGCAAGCTCGACGATTATCACGTCAGCTATCTCGGCGCCCGCGCCGCCGGCGGCTTCGCGCTCGTGTTCGGCGAGCAGATGGCGATCACGCCCGACGGCCGGACCACGACGTCCTGCGCCGGCATCTGGAGCGACGATCAGATCGATGGCCACGCGCGGGTCTGCGCCATCATCGAGCGGATGGGCGGCGTACCCGCGATCCAGCTCGGACATACCGGCCGCAAGGGCAGCGAGCTGCCGCCGCACAAGGGCGTCAATTCCGAAGGCACCTGGAAGCAGCTCCCTCCCGACCATCCCGACGGCTGGACCTGCGTTGCGCCGTCGGCCATTCCCTACGGATATGGCGGTCACATCTATCCCGTGCACGAACTGACGGTCGACGAGATCAAGGGCCTCCACAAGGCCTATGCCGATGCCGCCCGCCGCGCGCTCGACGCCGGCTACAAATGGCTCGAAATGCATTACGCGCACGGCTATCTCGGCGCGAGCTTCTTCTCACCGCTGGCCAACCAGCGCACCGATCAGTATGGCGGCAGCGTGGAGAACCGCGCGCGCTTCCATCTCGAGGCGCTCGACGCCGTGCGCGCGGTGTGGCCGGAGAAATACCCGCTGACAATGCGGCTGGGCTGCGACGACCTCCATCCCGACGGCACGCAGTTCGAGGACTCGCTCGTCGCGATCCGCATGATGAAGGAGCATGGCCTCGATCTCGCCGACCTCTCGCTCGGCTTCAACACCGACGAGATGACCAACCCGCCGTTCAACGACGTCGGCTTCATGGTCGGTCACGCCAACCGGGTTCGCAAGGAGATCGGCATTCCGGTGGCGGCGAGCTGGAATCTCGGCGTGCCCCAGAATGCCGATCGCGTCATTCGCGAGGAACTCGTCGATCTCGTGTTCCTCGGGCGCCCGGCGCTGGCCAATCCGCATTGGCCGATCTGGGCGGCACGCGAACTCGCCCATCCCGATCCCTTCCACCTTGTCCAGCCGGACTGGGCCTGGTGGCTCCGCAACTTCCGGGGTCACGGCCCGAGCATCGGCTGGCCCGAGGCGAAGACGTCGCAGCCCGCGCAATACTCCGAGGCCGCGGAGTGATCGGAGCCTGAGGCCTCGCGCAAAGCCGCGAGGCCTCGCCAAACAGCTGAAACCGCCAGCCTGCGTCGGTCACCGGCGTCTCGACCACGAGCTGGAGCGCGGGATCCGGATCGTCGCTGCGCCCGCGCAGGCTCCCGCGGAATAATTCCGCTCCGGCACGCCACCGCAAGTTGTGACTGCGCCAACCGTCGTATAAATTCGGCGCCGGTTCCTCGCCGCGTGGTCGATCATTCGATGCTTGCCCGTCTGTTTGTCCTGGCCTTGCTGTCCATTCCCGGTGCATTGCGAGCGGAGGAAGCGCCGGCCGAAAAAGCCGGGTTCGCCTCCAGGCTGACGATCTATCTTGCCAGGGGCGCCCCCGATGCCTGCGGGCCGGGCTGCGACCGCTGGATCGCCATCGAAGGCCAGATCGACGACGGCGCCGCAGCGCGCGTTCGCCGCTTCCTCGACGGCATCACGGACACAAAGCGTCCGATCTACCTGCATTCGCCGGGCGGAAACGTCGAGCAGTCCTATGTCATCGGGCGCCTGCTGCGCACCAGAAAGGCCGTCGCGCGCGTCGGCCGGACGCTGGTGACGGCTTGCGCCGCGGGCACGCAGGTCGACGCCGCGTGCCTGAAGACGAAGGCCGCGCGCGGCGAAGTGGAGGCCGAACTCACCACCTACCACGCGATGTGCAATTCGGCCTGCGGCTACCTGTTTCTCGGGGCGACTTCGCGGGAGGTCGCCCCCGACGCCGCACTTGCAGTGCATAATTCCCGGCTCATCCTCGCCGTTCGCGGGCATCCACCGCCGCAGGCACTCGCCGAATATCGCAAGCGCCGGATCGCAACCGCCGAGCGCGACCGCGCCGCCTTCATCAAGGCGATGGGGATCAGCCGCGAACTCGACGAGCTGATCCGGACCGTGAAGTTCGAAAACCTGCACATGCTGACGCGCACCGAACTCTACCGGTTCGGCATCGACACGCGACCGCTCGTCGAGACGACGTGGCGCCTGGAAAAGGGTACGCGGCCTCACCTCAGCAAGTTCGCCATGCGGAAGCAGGAGAACGGCGCCTCGTTCCGGGCCATGGAGTGGCGCCTGTTCTGCGAGAACAAAAATCGCGTGCCGCTGATGTTCGCCGCCGAAACCGACGATGCCGCCGGCGGCAAGAGCACGATCCTGATGGCCGCCGGCGCCGACACCAACATCAAGGAGGTTGGAGGGTCTCCGGTCCGGTCCGGCAAATACGAGATCTGGAGCGGCGCCGTCGACCCCATGATGGTCAAGGCGATGCTGGTCTCGCGCACCCTGCGGATCAGCGAGAGCCGGCCGGTCCCGGACGGACCAGCGGACATCGCCAGATTCGATCTCGACATGACCGGTTTGGCCTCGGTGTGGACGCAACTCGAGGCATCGTGCCCGCCGGCGACGCCCGGCCCGAACGGCCCATGGCCCGCTGTTCCGGTCCCAAACGCGCGCGCAACACCGCCGGCCGCGCCGTCACCGTAAGGCTTTATCGGAACTGATAGCTCAGCCCGACGCGCGCGATATTGAGGTTGATGCGGCCGCCCAGAACATTGAAGGATGATGGCAAGGCGCCGGTCGTGTCGCCCAGCACGGTTTCCCTCGTCGAGCCGCCGGCAAGGCTCACGTAGAGATACTCGGCCCTCAGCGTCCAGTCGCGCAGAACCGCATATTCGAGCCCGCCACCGGCGGTCCAGCCCGTAGCCACGTGGCTCGACGATCCCGCAAAGCAGGACGGATCGGCACCGAAGCAATTGACGGTATGGGCGCCGCCGCCGAAGGAAAATGGCACGTTCGTGTCCCAGCTTCCGCTCTGGACGACGCGGCCATAGGCAAAGCCGGCGGTCCCATAGGCCAGGAGATTGCTTGCCGGCAGATAACCCAACCGGGCTCTCAGCGTCCCCAACCAATCGACGCGCTGCTGCACCGGCGCATTGAAGGGGGCGGTGTAATAGGGCGCGAAGACCCCGTTGGTCGCGCCGGAGCCCTTCACGCCAGACGCATCGAAATCCGCCTCGACGCCGACGAGCCAGGCGCCGCCGACTTGACGATTATATCCGACCTGCACGCCGCCCAGGGCGCCCGACACATCGAACGAAGGCGGCGGCGGCTTGCCTCCGGCATCGAACAGAAACTGCGCCTGCGGGTCGTTCGGCGCAGAGCCAAAGCTCGTCCCGCCCCACCCTCCTCCGAGATTTGCACCGACGTGGATGCCGGTCCAGTTGGCGGTCGCCCCATCTCCCGCATGGGCCGCCGTCCCGGACATTGCGGCGGCAACGGCAACACATCTCATCAGCTGCTTCACGATGTCCTCTGATCACAGGAGAATCCCGATCTCCTTGATGTGACGGAGGAGCAGGCGGCGTCTTGGACGCGGGCGACGGGACCGGGACGATAGCGAACGCCTCGGCAAAATCGCGGCATTCACGGCCACGTTCGTGCCGATGGCGGCGTCGGCACACTCGGCCGGCGGTCCCGGCCTCGACCATGCTAACAAGGCCGTGGCGCACGCGGCCGCGAATTCGCCGCCGTTCCGGATGACGGTGACCGGGCCCTGGCCACGCGGCCGATGAGGCATCCATGTCAATGACTTAGCAGGACTCACGCGATTGAACCGAGGTCCCGCGCCGCTCCTTTGCATGGGGTTGTTTTTGCGCTTTGGCTTGCGCGCCCGCGCTTTACTCGAGCTCGACGACCTGGCCGTTCGCCAGCGACACCCGGCGGTCCATCCGGCCGGCCAGTTCCATGTTGTGGGTGGCGATCAGCATCGAGACCTGCGTCGCCTTCACCAGCTGCATCAGCGCCTGGAACACATGGTCGGCGGTGTGCGGATCGAGATTGCCGGTCGGCTCGTCCGCGAGCAGCACCCGCGGCGCGTTCGCCACCGCGCGCGCGATGGCGACACGCTGCTGCTCGCCGCCCGACAGCTCGGCCGGACGGTGCGTGATGCGGTCGCCGAGGCCGAGATAGCCCAGGATCTCTTTCGCGCGTTTGACGCTCTCGGACTTCTTCAGGCCGCGGATCATCTGCGGCATCATCACATTCTCCAGCGCCGAGAACTCCGGCAGGAGCCGGTGCGACTGGTAGACGAAGCCGATATCGGTGCGGCGCAGCTGGGTGCGCTCGATGTCCGGCAGCTGCGAGGTCGGCGCGCCGTTGACATAGACCTCGCCGGAATCGGGCGCCTCGAGCAGGCCTGCGATATGCAGCAGCGTCGACTTGCCGGAGCCGGACGGCGCCACCAGCGCCACCGACTGCCCCGCCCACAGCGCCAGCTTGGCGCCGTCCAGGATGGTCAGCGGCACCTCGCCCTGCAGATACTGGCGCTTTATCTCGTGGAGATAAATGACCGGTACGTCTTCCGCCCCGTGCTCAGCCCCCTGGGTCTCCATCAGCCCCTCACTCGTACCGGAGCGCTTCGACGGGATCGAGGCGCGCGGCGCGCCAGGACGGATAGAGCGTGGCGAGGAACGACAGCGTCAGCGCCATGATGACGACCGCCGTGGTCTCGCCGACGTCGATCTCGGCGGGCAGCTTGGACAGGAAATAGAGTTCCGGCGAGAACAGCTCGGTCGAGGTGAGCCAGGACAGGAATTGCCGGATGGATTCGATGTTCAGGCAGATCACGAGCCCGACGAAGAAGCCGACCAGCGTGCCGACCACGCCGATCGAGGCGCCGGTGATCAGGAAGACCCGCATGATCGAACCCTGCGAGGCCCCCATGGTGCGCAGGATCGCGATGTCGCTGCCCTTGTCCTTGACCAGCATGATCAGGCCGGAGACGATATTGAGCGCGGCCACCAGCACGATCATGGTCAGGATCAGGAACATCACGTTGCGCTCGACCTGCAGCGCGTTGAAGAAGGTCGAGTTGCGCTGGCGCCAGTCGACCAGGAACACCGGCCGTCCCGCAGACTCCGTCACCGCCTTGCGGAAGGCGTCGATGCGGTCGGGATTGGTGGTGAACACCTCGATGGAGGTGACGTCGCTGGAGCGGTTGAAATAGGCCTGCGCCTCCGCCAGCGGCATGAACACGAAGCCGAGATCGTATTCGCTCATGCCGATCTCGAACACCGCGACGATCTTGTACGGCTTGATGCGCGGCGTGGTGCCCATCGGCGTCACCGCGCCCTTGGGAGCCACCAGGGTCACGCTGTCGCCGGCATGCAGCGAGAGCTGGTCGGCGAGGCGCCGGCCGATCGCGACGCCCTGCCCTTCGTCAAAACCCTCGAGCGAGCCCTGCTTGATGTTCTTGGCGATCGAGGTGAGGTTGTTGAGGTCGTCGGAGCGGATGCCGCGCACCAGCACGCCCGAGGCGTTCCACGGCGAGGACGCCAGCGCCTGGCCGTCGACCACCGGCGCCGCGAGACGGATGCCCTGCACCTGGCTGATGCGGTCGGCGACGTCCTTCCAGTCGGTGAGCGGCGATTCCAGCGGCTGCACCAGGATGTGGCCGTTCAGCCCGAGGATCTTGTCGAGCAGCTCCTTGCGGAAGCCGTTCATCACCGCCATCACGATGATCAGCGTCGCCACGCCGAGCATGATGCCGAGAAAGGAGAACCCGGCGATGACCGAGATGAATCCTTCCTTGCGGCGCGCCCGCAGGTAGCGCGCCGACAGCATCCACTCGAAGGGCGCGAAGGGCGCGGTTTGCACAGACTCGGTCATGGTTTCATCCATCGCTCGATAATCCCATGATTCGGGGGCAAATGTGGCCGGATTGGCGGCCGCGATATCGGGCGATGAACAATATTCAGCCGACGAGCCGTGCGACCGCGTCCGCAGGCGACATCGTCTCGCGCGAGCCGTCGCTGCGCTTCTTGATCTCGACCTTGCCTTCGGCAAGTCCCTTCGGGCCGATCATGATCTGCCAGGGGATGCCGATCAGGTCCGCGGCCGCGAACTTGGCGCCGGCCCGCTGGTCGGTGTCGTCATAGAGCACGTCGACGCCCTTGGCGGTCAGCTCCGCATAGAGCGTCTCGCAGGCCGCATCGACCGCGGCATCGCCCTGCTTGAGGTTCAGGATCGAGACGCGGAACGGCGCCACCGATTCCGGCCATTTGATGCCGGCATCGTCGTGGCAGGCCTCGATGATGGCGCCCAGCAGGCGCGAGACGCCGACGCCGTAGGAGCCACCATGGATCGGCACGTCGACACCGTCGGGACCCGCCACCATCGCCTTCATCGGCTCGGAATATTTGGTGCCGAAATAGAAGATCTGGCCGACCTCGATGCCGCGGGTGTTGAGCCGCTTGTCCGCCGGCACCTCCTGCTCGAAGCGCGCGGGATCGTGCACGTCCTCGGTCGCCGCATAGACCGAGGTCCACTGCTTGATGATCGGCGTCAGATCGCTGTTGTAGTCGACGTCCTCGCCCGGCACCGGCAGATCGAGCACGTCGCGATTGATGAACACGCCGGACTCGCCGGTCTCGGCGAGCACGATGAATTCGTGGCTGAGATCGCCGCCGATCGGGCCGGTCTCGGCGCGCATCGG
>CAYREH010000093.1:0-19730 GCA_964423245.1 uncultured Bradyrhizobium sp.
ACCTCGCCCCGCTTGCGGGGAGAGGTCGGATCGCCCTTGCGATCCGGGTGAGGGGGTACAGGTCTCACTAACGTCACAGTTCGCGGTAAGAGCCCCTCACCCCACCCTCTCCCCGCAAGTGCGGGGCGAGGGAGACCACGGCCGTCGCGTGTTAGCCCAGCACCGTCTTGCCGTTCTTGATCACGGTGACGCCGCGCGACTTCACCTTGGCCTCGAACGAGATCACATTGCCGTCCTTCCAGAGGTCCATGGTCACGGTCTCGCCGGGATAGACCGGCGAGGAGAACCGCGCGACGTGCTGGCGGAAGGCGGACGCGTCGTAGTCGGCATAGGTCTGCAGCACGCCGCGGCAGGTGATGCCGTAGGTGCACATGCCGTGCAAAATCGGCCGCGGGAAGCCGGCCTTCCTGGCAAATTCGGGATCGGAGTGCAGCGGGTTGCGGTCGCCGCACAGGCGGTAGACCAGCGCCTGGTCGGGACGCGTGGTGATGTCGATCGTCCTGTCGGGCGCGCGCGAGGGGATCTGGTGCGGATCGGGCTGGGTCAGGTTCGGGCCGCCGAACCCGCCGTCGCCGCGGGCGAAGCGCGAGGCAACGAGCGTGGCGAGCTTTTCGCCTTTCTCGTTCTTCAGCACGGTCTGGTGGCTGATGACGACGCCCTTGTCCTTGCCCTTGTCGTAGACCTCGATGACGGAGGAATCGGCGGTGATGTTGGCGGCCACCGGCATCGGCTGATGGAAGGTGATATCGCGCTCGCCATCGACCACCATGACGCGGTTGAGGTTCATCTCGCCGGGACCTGCGCCCCACGCGGCGACGGATGCGAAGGTCGGCACCACCTTCAGCGGCCGCGGCGTCAGCGTGCCCTCGTTGACGAAGGCGAGTTCATTCTCGTCCATCGGATCGGCGCCGAGGCCGATGCCATAGGCGTAGAGCATGACGTCCCGGTCGGTGTAGGCGTATTTCTGGCCGATGTTCTTCAGGCCTTTGAGCTCTTCGTATCTGGCGGACATTTGTCTGGTTTCCTCCCGGCAATTTCAGCGAATGGCGGCGCCTATGGATGCGCCCTCTCCCCTTGTGGGAGAGGGCTACAAGGTGCTCGCAACAAACTCGGTCGGGTGAGGGGTTGCTTCCGCTTTGAGAGTCTCTCCGCCGAGCGATACCCCTCATCCGGCGCTTCGCGCCACCTTCCCCCACAAGGGGGGAAGGAAAAGATCAAGCCGGGGTGAAGAACGGCAGCGGGGCGCCGTCCGTCGGCTTGAACACGACCTTCACCTTCTGGCCGATCTTGAGCTTCTCGAGATCGCAATCGACGAAGTTGGTCTGCACTGACGGACCTTCCTTCAACGTCACATAGCCGATGGCGTAGGGACCGGTCGGCGACTTCCGCATCAGACTCCAGGTGTAGATGGTGCCCTCGCCCGAGGCCTCCTCCCACACCGTCTTGTCCGAATAGCAGAACGGACAGATCGAGCGCGGGAAGTAGTGTGCTTCGCCGCAGGCGGTGCAACGCTTGATCAGGAACTTGCCCTGCTTGGCCGCGTCCCAGAACGCCGCGGTCTCGGGGTTGGTGGCGGGGGCCGGGTATTTCTTCGCTTCGCTCATCACACGCGCTCCAGAATGGCAGTCGAGGCGGCATGGCGGACGCCGAGCAGGCCGCCGGTGCCGTGGGCGATCGCGAGATCGCAATTGGGCACCTGCACCTTCGGATGCGCTTCGCCGCGCAGCTGCCGCACGGCTTCGAGGATCTTGGTCATGCCGCCGCGGTTGACCGGATGGTTGCTGCAGAGGCCGCCGCCATCGGTGTTGAACGGCAGCTTGCCGACGCCCGAAATCAGATTGCCGTCGGCGACGAACTTGCCGCCCTCGCCCTTCTTGCAGAAGCCGAGGTCCTCGAGCTGCATCAGCACCGTGATGGTGAAGCTGTCATAGATCGATGCGTATTTGATGTCCTTCGGCGTGATGCCCGCTTCCTCGAAGGCACGCGGGCCGGACCAGATGCCTGCGGAATAGGTCAGGTCGAGGTCCTTGCCGCCGCGCGGGCCCTTCATGGCTTCGCCATGTCCGATCAGCCGCACCAGCGGCTTCTTCAGACTCTTGGCGATCTCGGGCGTCGTCACGATCATGGCGCCGCCGCCGTCGGAGACGACGCAGCAATCCATGCGGTGCAAGGGATCGGAGATCATCGGCGAGTTCAGCACGTCCTCGACGGTGACGACGTCCTTGAGCATCGCATGCGGATTGTACTGCGCGTGATGCGAAGCCGCGACCTTGATCCAGGCGAGCTGCTCGGATGTGGTGCCATAGTCGTGCATGTGGCGCATGGCACACATGCCATAGGCATTGTGCGTGGTCGCGCCGTAAGCGGTCTCGAAATCGGCTTCAGCGCCCTGCGCCCGCGGGGGCATCGCACCGGTGCGCGGCTTGCCGGCCAGCGTGACCAGCGCGATCGAGCACTTGCCGGCGGCGATCGCCTCGGCGGCATGGCCGAGATGGATGATGTAGGAGCAGCCGCCGGTCTCGGTGGAATCGACATGGCGCAGCTTCTTGGTGTTCAGGCCGAGATAATCGACCATCGGCCAGGCGCCGCCCGGCGCATCACCGGCGCAGAAATAGGCGTCGATGTCGTCCTTGCTGATCCCGGCATCCTCGATCGCGCCCTTGGCGACCTCGGCGTGGAGCTGGGCGGTGGATTTGTCCGGCGCATGCCGGGTCGGGTGTTCGTAGATCCCGGCAATGTAGGCCTTGCCCTTGATGGTCAAAACAGAGGTCTCCGCTCGCGTTTCTTCTTGGCGCTTTTTTCTGAACCGCAGCCGCCCGATTGGCAAGCGCGGAAATATTCCGTTCCGCGAGCGCCCAGCGGCTCCGCGCAAGTGGCGGCCAAACCGCCGCAGCCGATTTTCGTTTTATCAAAAACAACCCCATGCACAGTAGGGATTGGGGTCAGGGCTGCGAACAGACGCAAGGACTCGTGGCTGTCCGAGGGCCCCTTCCCGCCACCCGCTTGTGGTCCGATCAGGCCGCGCGAATGAGCGCAGCGCCGGTCCGGAGGCCGCGCGCCAACGCCTCGTCGGCATTGATATAGGCCCATTCGGCGAAGCGCCCGACGATCGAGATGTCACGCTGCGCCAGCCAGGCGCGGACCTGGTCGACCGCCGCCGTGCGGGCATGCGTCGGCACCGGATACCCCAGGGCAAGGCGCACGATTTCGACCCGGCGCACCTCCGATGCGCTGCCGACCAGCCCCGTCGCCACCAGTCCATCGACGGCGCATCGGGCCAGACTGTCTGGTGGCTGCTGCCGTCCGCCAGCCACCTCGAGCAGGATTCCATGGCGTGGCCTGTCGCGCAGCCAGGCCGACGACGTGTGGTTGAACACCAGCTTGTGCCCGGGCAGTTCCTGCCCCGCGCAATAGACCCGCTGCCGGTCGACGCGACCGCGCCCCTCCAGCACGACCATGACGAGATCGACGGGCAGCGCTTCGAGGCTGCGTGCGGCCTGAACGATCTCGGCGGGGATCTCGGCGAGCAGCGTCAGCAATTCCGGCAACGGCAGCGTCGATACGATATGTCGCCACGGCAGCGTCAGTCCGGAGGTCGTTTGCAGCGTCCGCTGCGACAGATCGATGCGCCGGACAGTTTCGCCGAGACGCAGATCGTGCAGGCGGCGCGCCAGCGCGCGGAAGATCTCGCCATACCCGCCGCAGGCCGGATAGGCGATGGTCGTATCGTCCTGCAAGGGCAGCCGCTCCCCGCCGCTTTCGGCGAAGCGCTGCTCGGTTCCGACGGGCGCCGCAACCCGCTCGCGGGTCCAATCCGTACTCATGCGGGCGAGGCCCGGCCCCCAGAGCTTTTCATTGTAGGGCCGCAGGAATGCCTCCGCGATACCCCGCCCGAAGCGCCGATCGAGATAGGCGTTGAAATCCGGAGCGTCGCGCCCATCGCCCGCCGCGGCGAGGCCGGCGGCGCAGGCCTCGCGCAGCTCCGCATTCGGCAGCGCGCTGAAATGCCGCTGGAAGGGATAGGCGATCCAGGTCCCCGCCGCGAGGCACCAGGCCTGCCGCTGCTGCTGCTCCATCGGCAGCGTGTCGAACACCAGACGCCGCACATCGGCGTGGGGCGAATGAAACGAGTGACCTCCGAGGTCGAACAACGCGCCATCCAGTTCGATGGTCCGGCACAGCCCGGCGACCTCGGATGACCGTTCGAGCACCACGGCACGCTGGTCGAGGCTGAGCGCGGCGCCGATGCCCGCGGGCCCCGCGCCGAGCACGATCGTGTCGGCGCTGCGATCAGAAATGGAGCGGGTCATGTTCGGGGAAGATGAAGGTGCCCGATCGTGCATTGACGGGTTCCGAGGGATCGTCGCCCACGTTCACCCAGACATGCACATGCGGCGAGCCGCGCCAGTGCCACACGAAACTCGGGCCCTGCAATCGCCAGTCGTCCCAATCCGGCGCGCTCTTGCGCTGAGCGCGGCCAAACGCCAGGGTGAGCGCCTGCGGTCCTCCCTGTCGCACCAGACACTCCATGATGCGGGCCCGATCGCTGGCGCGGAACGGCGCCACCAGCGTGCGGATCAACGCGTCAAGCTGTTTGGACTGCGCGGCGGAAAGATCACGCATCTCTAGTCCGTTCAGCGGCGTGCTGAAGCCGATCTCGGTCTCTTCGGGCAGACGATCGAGTTCGGCCCGCGATTTCTGGGCGGCGTCGAGCAGGACGTGAAGTTTCGAGGCAGCTTGCGCCTGGCCCCAGAACACATTGCCGGGATGGCCGGCCTTCTCCCAGAATCCGGTGGCGGCATGGCCGTAGACGATGGGACCGCCGAAGACCTGACTTTGCCGCGAACCGCTGCGGAGCGTCAGATGACGGCCGCAGAGCACAAACTGCCAAGGGCCCGATCGCGGGTTGCCGAAGAAGCCTATGCTCTGGTCCCTGCCCCATTCATGTCCGCCGGTGTCGTCCGACAATTGCCGCAGGAACGCCGCGTGCCAGTTGGGATCGAGCAGGCTTTTGAAGATGCGGGCGATCAGGTCGCGCTGGCGGCGCGTGTAGAAGTCACTCGCAATGACCGGCCGCGTCACCTGCCAATGATTGGCGATGAACCGCCGCAACAGACCGCGTTGCGGATCCTGATGGTCCCACGCAAAGCAGATGTCGGCGCGCTGCGCATCGGTCAGGCCGTCATACAAGGAGGCGGCCAGCGTCTCCGCCGTCTGCGATGGCAGAGCGCGCGACAGCAGGCCATCCATTTGCAGCTTCAAGGACGCAGTGGCCGATTTGAGCTGCCGGGCGGGAAGTCGTCGTGCCAACGCCCGCAGCGTCTGCCCGTTGGACGCCGGCGCTGAAGGCGAAAGCGCAGCAGGCGAATGACCTGCTACTCCCGGAATGGGCACGCCTGCACTCCTGAAGGTCTTCTCCCAGATCGCCCTGTCGTCTTCGTGCTCCCCGGCAAAAGCCAGGAAATCGGCGTTCGACATCAATTGCCAGGCGATGGAGTAGAACAACTCTCCGCCCAATCGCGCCTTCAGTTCCGGATATCTGACGGCCAGGGTGTGGCGGGCCACGCGCTGGCACTGGCTGAACCGGCCGAGCTGATCGCGCGATCCGCTCGGCGTCTGTCCCCCGAGCACGAGGTGATTGCTGGAGAACCGGTTTCTGCCATGTCGGCGATAGCCGCCCTGCGCGCTGTCGATCACCAGCGTGCCGCCGACCGCATGCGCAAAGCGGGCGAAATAGGAGTCCATGCTCAGCTCGCGCAACTCCGCAGAGTCACTCGGCGGAGCGAGACTCTCGACGACGCCGGTGCGAAACATCAGCCCGCTCATGGCGCTCCAGATCCAGACGTCGATCAGCCAGCTGCTCCACCAGGCCGGCACGTAATGCATGGCATGGCCGTCGAGCGGTGCGAGGCTGTGCGGGGTGTCAGGGCTCCAGCTCCTCGCATGCGTGACCTCGGTCCAGGCGCCGGCAGCCTCCTGGGTGCGCCACTTCTGATGCCAGTGGCACGTACCCGCCAAGACCCGATCCTGCGCATCGACCTGCACCTGATCGGTGACGCTGACCGCTGCGGAACGCAGATCGTTCAAATGCGCCCTGACATGCGTCGACACGAAGGTGGGGAACAGAAAGTCGTCCGCGTCGAGGAAGGTGACGAACGCGCCTTCGATCTCGTCCAGCGCCGACAGATAGTTCGGCACCTGGCCGCCATTGACCTCGCGGCGGAGCAGCCGGAAGAACGGATTACTGACTTCGCCGAGTGCGGCGTCGATCACTCGCAGGGAGTCGTCATTCGACCCGCAATCGAGGATCAGACACTGAATGTTGGGATAGTCCTGCCGATCGACGGAGGCGATACAGCGGCCGACGAACTCGGCATAGTTGTAATTGAGGATGACGATGGTGACCAGAGGTGGGTTCGGACCCAAGCTTGCCTGCTCTGCCGCGATCCTGTCGTGCACCTGAACTGACCCGCCTCGCCAACTACGCACGATCCTACCGTGCGACACAGGCAGGCGCCACGGCTTTCACGCAGAGGCGCTTATACGCGTGATCTTCATCACACTGTGACGCTCAGTGAACCCGGACCGACGTGGCGTGGCAGTCGCAGGCCGGGCCAGGCCAAGCCAGACGAAGCGTGCCCACATCTTTCCCAGGGCCTACGACGTCGTCGGCACGGCGCATCGCGCCTTTGCCCGCCCTACGAGACCGTCCCTACTCCGCTGCGATCTGCCGCGGCGCCGGCGGCGGATTTGCGAGATCTGCGGCGAGCTGCGCGTAGCGAGCCTTGGCGTCCGCGACCGCCTTGTCCTTCACCGGACCATAGCCGCGGATGCGATCGGGCAGCGACAGGAGTTCGACCGCAATGTCGATCGTGAGCGGCGACAGGAGGCCGAGCACGGTGGCGACGTCCTTCTCGTAGCCCGCGATCAGATCGCGCTCGAGCTTGCGGTCGGCGCTGCGGCCGAAAATGTCGAGCGGGGTTCCGCGCAGCACCTTGAACTTCGCCAGCACGCGGAAGGCCTTGAGCATCCACGGGCCGAAGGCGCGCTTCTTCGGGCGGCCGAGCGCATCGACGCCATTGCTGAGGATCGGCGGCGCGAGATTGAAGTTGAAGGTGAAGTCGCCCTCGAACTGCTCGCGCAGCTGCTTTTCGAAGGCGCCGTCGGTGTAGAGGCGCGCGACCTCGTACTCGTCCTTGTAGGCCAGCAGCTTGGCATAGTTGATCGCCACCGCGCGCGGCAGCGCCTCGTCGTAACCACCGTTCTTCGCGGCCTCGCGGACCTGGTCGACCAGCTTGCGATAGCGCTTGGCCAGGCGACCGTTCTGGTAGGCCGTGAGGTGCTGGCTGCGATGATCGATGATCTCGTCGAGCGTCATCGCCTCCAGGGTCTTCGGCGCGACGATCTCGTCGCCGTCCTTGAGCATGTCGGCCAGACGCTGGGGCTCGGCGACCGCGAGGCGGCCGAGACGGAAGGCCTCCTTGTTCATCTTGATCGAGACGCCGTTGACCTCGATCGCCTGCTCGATCGCTTCGGCGGAGAGCGGCAGCAGGCCCTTCTGATAGGCATAGCCCATCATCATCATGTTGGTGGCGATGCTGTCGCCGAGCAGCTGCTCGGCGGGCTTTGTGAAGTCGAAGAACACGGAGTCCTTGTGTAGCGCGGTTTCCAGCAGCCCGTTCAGCTTGCGGGTCTGGAAATTGAAGTCGCGGTTGAGGACGAAGTCGGCGGTGGGAATGACGTGGCTGTTGATGATGCCGCGGGTGCGGTCGGAGGCGCACAGCGTGATCGTGTCCTTGGCGACGGCAACCACCTCGTCGGCGGCGAGCACGACGTCGGCGGTGCCGGTGACGATGCGCGAGCAGGTCACCTCGGCCGGATGATCCGACAGGCGGACGTGGCTGAGCACGGCCCCGCCCTTCTGCGCGAGGCCCGACATGTCGAGGATCATCGAGGCCTTGCCCTCGATATGGGCGGCCATGCCGAGCAATGCGCCGATGGTGAGAACGCCGGTGCCGCCGACGCCGCCCACGGCGATGTTGTAGGGCCTGTCCAGCGTCGGGCGCGAGGCCGGCTCGGGAATCTCGCCGAGGTCGGAGAGATCGGCCGGCGCGCGGTGGCGCAGCTTGCCGCCGTCGACGGTGACGAAGGACGGGCAGAAGCCCTTCACGCAGGAATAGTCCTTGTTGCAGGACGACTGGTTGATGGCGCGCTTGCGCCCGAATTCGGTCTCCAGCGGCTCCACCGAAATGCAGTTCGACTGCACCGAACAGTCGCCGCAGCCTTCGCAGACGGCTGGGTTGATCAGGACGCGGCGCGACGGATCTTCCATCAGGCCGCGCTTGCGGCGGCGGCGCTTCTCGGCGGCGCAGGTCTGCACGAAGACGATCGCGGAGGTGCCCTTGGTCTCGCGGCACATCTTCATGACGTTCTGCAGTTCGTCGCGGTGATAAAGCCTCACGCCGGGCGCGATGCTGTCGGCCGGATAGGCATCGGGCGTCTCCGAGACGAGATAGATCTCGCGAATGCCTTCGGCGTGGAGCTGGAAGGTGATCTGCTGCGGCGAGAGATCACCGTCGTGACGCTGGCCGCCGGTCATGGCGACGGCGTCGTTGTACAGGATCTTGTAGGTGATGTTGGTCTTGGAGGCGACCGCCTGGCGGATCGCGAGCAGGCCCGAATGGAAGTAGGTGCCGTCACCGAGATTGGCGAAGATGTGGTTCTCGTTGGTGAAGGGCGCGATACCGACCCAGGGCACGCCCTCGCCGCCCATATGGGTGAAGGTCTCGGTCGAGCGGTCCATCCACAGCGCCATGAAATGGCAGCCGATGCCGGCCAGCGCGCGGCTGCCTTCGGGGACCTTGGTCGAGGTGTTGTGGGGGCAGCCGGAGCAGAAATACGGCGTGCGCGACACCGGTGCGGTCGGGATCATCTGCGTGGCCTGCCGGCCGTTGAACCAGTCCGCCTTGGCGCGGAGCATCTCCGCGATCTCGGGATTGAGGTTGAGCCGCAGCAGACGCTCGGTCAGCGAGGTCGCGAGCGAAGCGACGCTGAGCTCGGCGGAGAACGTGAGAAAACGCTTGTCGTGCTCGTCCATCTTGCCGACGATGCGCGGGCGGACGTCGTCGCGCCAGTTGAACAGCTCCTGCTTGACCTGGTTCTCGACGATCTCGCGGCGCTCCTCGATGATGAAGATCTCCTCCAGACCGACCGCGAACTGGCGCACGCCTTCCGGCTCAAGCGGCCAGGGCATGCCGATCTTGTAGAGGCGAAGGCCGATCTTCGCCGCGACCTCCTCGGTGATGCCGAGTTCGCGCAGGGCCTGCCGGACATCCTCGTAGCTCTTGCCCGAGGCCATGATGCCGAACCTTGCGTTCGGCGAATCCATGGTGACGCGGTTGACCTTGTTGGCGCGGGCAAAGGCGATGGCGGCGAAGCCCTTGTAGTCCTGCAGGCGGCGGTCCTGCTCGAAGCGGTCGTCGGGCCAGCGCAGATTGAGGCCGCCGGGCGGCATCTCGAAATCGGAGGGGATGACGAAGGGCTTCATCTCGTCGGTGAGGTCGATCTCGGCGGTGGTCTCCACCGTCTCCGTGATCACCTTCATGCCGACCCAGCAGCCGGAGTAGCGCGACATCGCGATGCCGAGCAGGCCCATCTCGATCATCTCGTGGATGCTCGAGGGGTAGAGATAGGGCATCAGGGCCGACATGAAGGCGTGGTCGGACTGGTGCGGAACGGTGGAGGATTTGGCGCCGTGGTCGTCGCCGGCGAGGCACAGCACGCCGCCGTTCTTGGCGGAGCCGGCCGCATTGCCGTGGCGGAACACGTCGCCGCAACGGTCGACGCCGGGGCCCTTGCCGTACCAGATGCCGACCACGCCGTCATATTTGGCACCGGGCGAGAGGTTGAGCTGCTGCGAGCCCCAGACGGCGGTGGCGGCAAGGTCCTCGTTCACGCCGGGCTGGAACTTGATGTTGTACTGTTCGAGATGCTTGCGGGCGGCGAACAGCTGCTGGTCGTAGCCGCCGAGCGGCGAGCCGCGATAGCCGGAAATGAAGCCTGCCGTGTTCAGCCCGGCGGCGCGGTCGCGGCGGATCTGGGCCATCGGTAGCCGGACCAGGGCCTGGATCCCTGTCGTGAAGATATGGCCGGTGTCCTGGGTGTATTTCTGATCGAGACTGATCGGACCCTGGTTGATGCCCATGCTGCCTCTTCTCCGCCCTTTCGGGTCCTGTGCGCCTTAAGCCGTTGCCTGCCCGTCATTTTCAGCTAGGGCGCGCCGGCCGTTTGCGCCACTCTATGTCGGATATTTCATGATCCGCATCAGAAATCTGGCGCGAAGGGCGGGCCTGTCCAAAATCGCAACTTCATGGCGGCGGAGGCCTCAGGCATTTTCACTTTGTGTCACCGCACCCCGCCCCGGCGCAACGACGTGACATGGTGATCCTGCGGACGGTCCCGATCATCCAGCGTCGGCGGTCGGGAAGCCGCACTTCTGGACGGCCAAGTGCGGCCGCATGGTCTTGTGCAATGCGATCCCAGCCATGGGAAGCGCGTTCAATCGGCGGTAAGCCGGCGATCGCTGCCGGGCGTCCGGCCATCCATGCCGCTTCGCCAGCCCGGGCGGCCCCCCAAAGCAGCCCTCCAACAGCGCACGCTCAAGGCCGTTGCGAGACCCGGTGCTTCAGGGCGAACATGGGCCGGGACGCGAAGCGTTTGTCGCAACGATGGCTGGAGGGGTTATTCAGATGACCGATGCGAGCCTGATTGACGAGCCGCTCTGGCTGCGGGCGCTCCAGTTTCCGCTGACGCGCCTCATCGTTCTGGGAGGCGTCCTCTTCTACTTCATGGGGTGGGCGCAGTCGTGGCTCGAAGCCTACCACGACTCACCCTTGCTGAATGCAGCGATCCAGATCGTCCTGGGACTTGGCGGGATCGGCATTTATGTGGGCTGGGGAAAGCTCGTCGAACGCCGCGAGGTGACGGAGCTCTCGACGCCGGTCCTTGGCCGGGAATGGGCCATCGGCGCGCTCTGCGGCGCGGGACTTTACACGGCCAGCTCGCTGATCCTGATGGTGCTGGGAATCTACAAGGTCGAGGGCTTCAATTCCTGGCTATTCCTGCTGCCCAATCTGGCGATGGCCATCAAGTCGGGCATCTTCGAGGAGCTGATCTTCCGCGGCGTCTTGTTCCAATCAGTCGAATCCATGTTCGGAAGCTGGGTCGGGATCCTGGTCTCATCGCTCGCGTTCGGCGTTCTTCATTTGTTGAACCCAAGTGCGACACTCGGCGGTGCCATGTACATCGCCGTCGAGGCCGGGCTGCTGCTGTCCGCCGCCTATCTCGTCACCCGTCGCCTCTGGATCTGCATGGGTTTTCACATGGCCTGGAATTACTTCCAGTCGGCGGTCTTTTCCGGCGTCGTGTCAGGGGCCGTCAGTGATCCGGGATTGTTGAAAGCCACCATCGCGGGACCCGAATTGCTGACCGGGGGCTCGTTCGGAATGGAGCATTCGGTGGTCGCCCTGGTGCTGTGCACGTCGACCGGCATCATCCTTCTGCTGATCGCCATCCGCCGCGGCCACCTCATGCCGCCGATGTGGCAGCGCTGAGGGCGTCACAGAGATCGAGGATCGACGTCAGCGCTCCCCGTCCGTGAACACGAATTTCGGCATCTCCCATTTGAAGCGCACCGCGAGCAGGCGGAAACTGATGCCGAGGATGAAGGTCAGGATGGTCCAGAGCTCGGCATTGAGATTGAGCCCGAAGGCGGTGGCGTAGAACAGGCCTGTGACGAGCGAGACGCTGGCATAGAGTTCGGAACGAAACAGCAGCGGCACGTCGTTGCAGAGCACGTCGCGCAGCACGCCGCCGGCGCATCCCGTCACCATGCCGGAGACGATGACGATCGGCAGCGTCGCATCCATCTGCCAGGCGACGTCGCAGCCGGTCATGGTGAAGACGACGAGGCCGATCGCATCCAGCACGAAGAAGGCGACCTTCAGCCTGTAGACCAGCCGCGCCGTCAGGATCGTGAGGAAGGCCGCGCCGCCGGCGAGCGCGAGATAGACGGGGTTGGCGACCCAGGCCAGCGGATAGTGCCCGAGAAACAGGTCGCGCAGCGTGCCGCCGCCGAGCGCGGTGATGCAGCCGAGGAAGCAGACGCCGAGCCAGTCCATGCTGCGGCGTCCGGCCGCGAGCGCCGCCGTCATGCCCTGGGCGGCGATTGCCACCAGCGAGAGGAAATGCAGCACGGTGTCGGTCGGCGGCATGCTCCACATGGTGCGAACTCCTTCGCGCTGGAACCCGTGTCAGCTCCGCACGCACAGGTTCCCGATTCCCCGGGCGGGGGCAACATGCGACGGAGCCATAGCGCAGCCGGAACGGAATTGCGCATCCACGGGTTGTCTTGCCGGATGCACAAGGAGACCTAACCCAAGGAGACCCAACTTATGGCTGATGATCGTTTTCCCCAGGATCCGTATCGCCCGACTGACCTCGCCGATGACGCCTATGCGCGCGCCTCGCGACGCGACGCCGATCTCGAGGTTGATCCCGAACTCGGCGAACGCCCCGCCTCGAGCGGCAAGGTCGCCATGTTCGCCGTCGCAATCGCGCTGGTGCTCGGCGGCCTGTTCTACGGATTGAACACCAGCAGCACGGGCAACCAGGCTGGCAACGCGCCGGCGACGCAGACCGCGCAGCAGAACCAGCCCACACCGCCGGCCGCCCCTTCCGGCATGCGTGACGTGACGCCGCGCAACAACACGGAACCGGGCATGACCACGGGCGCCGCGCCGAGCAGGCCGGCGACGCCGGACCCGGCGTCCCCGTCCAACGGCGCGAAGTAAACCTCGCGTCCCGCGCGGCGTGACATTGATGGACTGAAACAGCGGCGGAACGAAAGTTCCCCCGCTTTCGTTAGCCGAACATCCTGTTGAGTTCGGCACCGGGATAGGAATTGCCGAGCTCGGCAAAAGTCCCCTGCTCCGCCATCTCCTTCGCCGCGCGCATGAAGCCGCCCCAGGCGGCGCGGGCGAGCGATCCGCCGACGCTGATCCGGCGCACGCCGAGATCGGCCGCGTCCGCAAGCGACAGGCCCGTCGCGCCGATCAGCAGATTGAACGGTTTGGGGTGCACGGCCTTCACCACCGCGGCGATATCCTCGCGGGTCTTGAGGCCGGGCGCATAGAGACAATCCGCGCCGGCCTCGGCATAGGCGGTCAGCCGGTCGATCACGAATTTGAGGTCGTTCACGCCCCACAGATGCGCCTCGCAGCGACCGACCAGCAGCGCGCCGCTGTCGCCGATCGCCGCGCGCGAGGCGCGGATGCGCTCGACGGCCAGCGCGTGCTCGTAGATCGGCTTGTCACGATCGCCGGTGGAATCCTCGATCGAGAGGCCGGCGACGCCGGTGCGTACGCAGCGCTCGACATGATCGGCGACCTTGTCGGGTTCGACCGCAAAGCCGCCCTCGAAATCCGCGTTGACGGGGATGTCGACCGACGAGCACAGGTCCGCAAGGTGCTGGCAGACGTCCTCGACGGTGACGCGGTTGTCGGCCTTGCCGCGCGTCCAGGCAAAGCCCGCGCTCGACGAGGCGATCGCCCTGAAGCCGAGATGCTGCAACGCCTTGGCGCTGCCGACGTCGAACGGATTGGGCAGGATGAAGCAGCCGCTCTGGTGCATTGTCCTGAACGTCGCGCGCTTGTCGGCGGTCGTCACGTGCATGGGTCTCTCCCTGTGTGGCGGCCTACATTACCACCTTGCGCAGGAAGGTTCGCTCTTCGGCGAGGATGAATTTGTGCTCCTCGGCGAAGTGGAAGTTGGCCATCCCCTCGGCATCGGCGCGCAGCCGGGCGCGATAGGACTCGTAGGCGGCCAGGCTCTCGAAGCCAATCAGGCCGAACGCGATGTTGTTGGTGCCCTCCTGCGGCATGAAATAGCCGATCAGGTCGCCGCCGCATTTCGGGATGATCGTGAGCCAGCGCTTTGCATAGTCCTCGAACTGCGCGCGCTTGAAGGGATCGATCTGGTAGCGGATGAAGACGGTGACGGACATGGGGGCTCCTCTGTGGCTCGGCGCCGTGAAAACCTACACCTTGCCCGACATCAATGCTTCGGCTAGCATCGAAGCATGAAATCAGGTCCCGACATCGCCATGATCGCCGCTCTGGTCGGCGATCCCGCCCGCGCCAACATGCTGACGGCGCTGATGAACGGCCGCGCGCTCACGGCGAGCGAGCTGGCGCAGGAGGCCGGCATCACGCCGCAGACCGCCAGCTCACACCTCGCCAAGCTCGAGGCCGGCGGGCTGATCGAGCCGGAGAAGCAGGGCCGCCACCGCTATTATCGCCTGACGGACGACGACGTCGCGGCCGTGCTCGAAGGGCTGGCGGGCCTTGCCGCGCGCACCGGCCACATGCGCCTGCGCACCGGACCGAAGGACCCGGCGCTGCGGCGCGCACGGATCTGCTACGACCACCTCGCCGGCGATCTCGGCGTGCAGATGCTCGACACGATGCGCGCGCGAAACCTGATCCGGCAGAAGAAGCAGGAGATCGCGCTGACCGCCGACGGCGAGCGTTTCCTGGCGCAGCATCTGCAGATCTCGGAGGGCATGCTGACCCATCCGCGCCGGCCGGTCTGCAAGGCCTGCCTCGACTGGAGCGAGCGGCGGCACCATCTCGCCGGCACGCTGGGCGCCGCGCTGATGCAGCGCTTCACCGAGCTGAAATGGGCCGCGCGCGATGCCACGCCGGGCAGCCGTATCGTGAACTTCAGCCGCACCGGCGAAAAGCAGTTCGCGGCGCTGTTCGGCAACGGCAAGGACTGATCCATACGCAGCAGGCGGCCTGACTTCGCACGTTTACGTGTGATCGGCCGTTGGCGTCATGGCCGGGCTTGACCCGGCCACCGACGGCTTTATTGCGGCGGGCACGTGAATGCCCGGGACAGGCCCGGGCATGACGGAGATCTTCATGAACCGCATCCTGCCGGCCGCCCTCGCTGCCGCCCTCCTCGCTTTCCCGCTTGCATCACGCGCCGCCGATACGCCCCAACGCGAGCCCTACGGCATCGCGCTGGAAGGCTTTGCCTATCCCTATCCGGTGCAGCTGCTACCGGTCGTCAATGACGGCGAGCGGCTCAGCATGGCCTATATGGACGTCGCGCCGGCGCAACCGAACGGCCGCACCGTGGTGCTGCTGCACGGGCGGAACTTCCCGTCGAGCTATTGGGCGCCCGTGATCAGGATGCTGAACGACGCCGGTTTCCGCGTCGTGGTGCCGGACCAGATCGGCTTCGGCAAATCGTCCAAGCCCGCCGGCGAACTGCATTTCGACAATCTGGCGCGCAACACCATCGCGCTGCTGGATCATCTCAAGATCGACAGGGCCGAGATCGTCGCCCATTCGCTCGGCGGCATGCTCGGCGTGCGCATCGCCCGCGCCTATCCCGATCGCGTCGCGCATCTGGTGCTGACCGCGCCGATCGGGCTGGAGGACTATCGGCTCTATGTGCCGCCGACGCCGACCGAGTCGATCATCGAGACCGAGGACAGGCTCACCGCCGACGGCTATCGCAAGCAGCTGCAGACCAATTACGCGGTCAAGCTGCCGCCGGAGGCGATCACTCCCTTCATCGACGCCCGCTTCAACATCAAGGGCAGCCCCGACTATCCGCGCTGGCTGCGCGCCTTCGTCAGTTCCGGCCAGATGATCTACCGCGAGCCGGTGGCGCACGAGATTCCGCTGATCACCGTGCCGACCCTGTTCGTGATGGGCGCCGACGACCACAACGCGCCGGGACGGCCGAATGCACCGGAGGCCCTGCGCGCGAAAATGGGGCAGAACGCCGAGCTCGCCAAGGCGCTCGCGGCGAAGATGTCCAATGCGAAGGCCGAGGTGATTCCGGACACGGGCCATCTCGTCTTCCTGGAGGCGCCGGACCGCTATCGCGAACTCGTGCTCGGTTTTCTCGGCCGCTAGCGCCATCGCTGTCGCCGGAAGCCGCATGCATGGAACGTTCATGCCGTATTCAGGTCACGATTGGCAGATTTTGATCACGACGTGTCGGCACGTCCGTCGGATTTGACGTGTCGAATCGTGTCTTATGATTCATTGTGCGCCGCAAGCGCTTCTCCAAGGACGAGGACGATCCCATGAAATACCTGTTCGCAGCCGCCATGCTCGCAAGTGCGGTCGTCGGCTTCAGCGAGGCGGCCAGCGCCGCCGGCGGTTGCGGCCCCGGCTGGTACCGCGGCCCCTATGGCGGCTGCCGTCCGATGGCCGGACGTCCGCCCGTCGTCGTCGTGGCGCCGCGCCCGGCTCCCGTCGTCGTGGTGCGCCCGCGCGTCTGCCCCTACGGCTTCCGCTGGTACGCCGGCCGCTGCCGTCCGTTCTGATCGCATCCACGCGCGATGCCCGATGGCCGCACGGCGCAAAGCCGCTGCGGCCATTCTTTTTGGCGCACCAAATGAAACGGGGACCGCATCGCGGTCCCCGTCCGGCTTTCGAAGACTGGAGCCCAGCCCTACCAGCGGCGCCAGTGACGGCGATGCCAGTGGCGGCGGCGGCGCCAGCCCCAATGGCGGTGACGACCGTGCCAGTGCACCTGCTCAGCTTTGAGCCCGGCGGCCTCGGCTCCCGTCGTGACGGCGGGACGAATCTCCGGCTGGCCCTGCGGTGCGCGCGCCGGATCGCCCAGCGGCTGCGGCGCGAGCGGCGCGGCCTGCGCGACGGCGGTGACGGCCGCCGCTCCCGCGGCGACCCCGAATGCGAGTTTCAGAAAGTTCCGGCGCTCCATGACATGTTCCTCCAGGCTTGCGAGTCCGTGATGCCGGGCGAGTGTCATGGTGGCGGGATGAACTGCAGCTGAATCCCGCGTTCAGGTTCATGGCAAGGAAGCGGTGGCGCTATCTGCTGAACTCCTGCGCCAGCACCAGCGTTTCGCGCGAGCGCTTCACCTCGGGCCAGTCGCGGTCGAAATCGGCGACGAGCTGCGTCAGTGCACCGCCTTCGAGCATGGCCTTCAGCTTCGCCTCGTCGTCGAACTGGTACATCGCCTGATGCAGCGAGGGATCGTCGAGGCTCCAGAACCGCCACGCTTTGGCAACGCCGAACGCCTTCACGGCGTCGGGCACATGCTCGGTCTCGTACCACCGATCGAAGGCGGCACGCTTCTCGGGATCGGGAACGATGGCGCGGACGACGAAGAAGGCTGCGGGCATGGTGTTTCCTCCGGTTGTTTGGCGGCACACTAGCCGGTCGCGCTGCCGGGGACAAAAAATGCCGCCGCTGTCGGATCGCCCACGCCTCCTTCGTCCTTTGGTCCAAGACAGCACGGAGACACCCTATGCCCGACCTGACCCTCATCACCTACGACTGGGTTCCCCCGCCGCCGCGCGGCTACGTCCGCGACCTCAGGGTGCGCTGGGCGCTGGAGGAAGGCGCGTTGCCCTATCGCGTCGCCAGCACGCCGTTTGACGACCGCGGGCCTGCGCATCTTGCACACCAGCCGTTCGCACAGGTGCCATGGCTGACGGACGGTGATCTCTCGATCTTCGAGAGCGGCGCGATCCTGCTGCATCTGGGCGGGCTCAGCGCGAAGCTGATGCCGGCCGAGCCCCACGGCCGCAACGAGGTGACCGAATGGGTATTCGCCGCGCTTAATTCGGTGGAGATGGCGGGCCTCCCATGGTCGATGTCGAAGTTCATGGGCCATCCGACCGACACGGTCGCGTGGACATTCGTCGACGACTTCCTCAAGCTGCGCCTCAAGCGCCTGGAGCCGGTGCTGGCCTCGCGCGAATGGCTCGCCGGCTCCTTCTCCGTCGCGGATATCCTGATGGCGGACGTGCTGCGTGTCGTCGACGGCTTCGAGGGCCTCAAGGACAGCCCCGCCTGCCGCGCCTATGTCGCGCGCGCCACGTCCCGCCCGGCCTTCGCCAAGGCGCATGCCGACCAGATGGCGCACTTCGCCGCGGCGGATGCCGCGCGCCGGGCGTGACCTCGCGCACGGAATTAACCCGCCATTAGCCATAGGCTCAGCCGCGCCGGAACGAAGCAATTTGCTTCAAATTGTCCCGGCAGGAGGTGCCGCATGGCCCGCATCGATTATCTGAGAGAGCAGATTGCCCGCGCCGAGCGCCTGGCGAAGACCGTTCTCGACCAGCAGACCGCCGAGCGCCTGCAGGCGTTCGCCGCCGAATGCCGCGCCGAACTGGTGGTGCTGACGCTGCGCGCCGCGGCCTGAGGCGGATCTCACACCAGCTTCAGCGGCGTATCGGCGACCACACGCAAATCGATCCGGCCGATCAGCGCCGCTCGTCGCCTCTCCGCCGCGGCAATGGCCTCTTCGGTCTGCTGCAGCGTGCTGACATTCGAGCCGAGCGAGACGATTCCGCCGAGCACCAGCGCGATCGAACCGAGCGCGGCGGTCTGACCGAACCCGAACAGCCCGAGGATCGTGACGAGCAGCAGCACGGCCCCGGCACCGATCGCGATCTTGGACGCGAGGATGAACTTGCGGCAGCGCTCGGCGGCCTCAGCCAGCGCCACGATCCGATCCTCGATGTCGGAGATCTCGTTGGTGGGATCGTCTTCGGACATGGACTCAAGGATGCCAAATCACAGGCAGCGGGTCGCCCGCATGAACGCAGCGACATGCGGGGCCTCAACGAAAACCCGGATGTCGCTTTCGCTCATCCGGGCTACGTCAATTCACAACGGCAGATTGTCGTGCTTCTTCGCGGGCGCCTCGACCTTCTTGTCCTTGAGCATCGCCAGCGCGCGCGCGATGCGCTTGCGCGTCGAGTGCGGCATGATGACGTCGTCGATGTAGCCGCGCTCCGCCGCGATGAACGGCGAGAGGAAGCGGTCTTCGTATTCCTTGGTGCGCGCGGCGATCTTGTCGGGGTCGCCGATGTCGGAGCGGAAGATGATCTCGACCGCGCCCTTGGCGCCCATCACCGCGATCTGGGCGGTCGGCCAGGCGTAGTTGAGGTCGGCGCCGATCTCCTTGGAGGCCATGACGTCGAAGGCGCCGCCATAGGCCTTGCGGGTGATGATGGTGACGAGCGGCACCGTGCACTGCGAATAGGCGAACAGCAGCTTCGCGCCGTGCTTGATCAGGCCGCCATATTCCTGCGCGGTGCCCGGCAGGAAGCCCGGCACGTCGACGAAGGTGACGATCGGAATGTTGAAGGCGTCACAAAAACGAACAAAGCGCGCGGCCTTGCGCGAGGCGTCAGAGTCGAGCACGCCAGCCAGCACCATCGGCTGGTTGGCGACGAAGCCGACGGTGCGGCCGGCGATGCGGCCGAAGCCGGTGACGATGTTCTTGGCGAAGCTCTCGGCGATCTCGAAGAAGTCGCCCTCGTCCACGACCTTCAGGATCAGCTCCTTCATGTCGTAGGGCTTGTTCGGATTGTCGGGGATCAGCGTGTCCAGCGACATGTCGACGCGTTCGATGTCGTCGAAGCTCGGCCATTCCGGCACGCCGTCGGTGTTGTTGGACGGCAGGAAGTCGATCAGGCGACGCATCTGCAGGAGCGTCTCGACGTCGTTCTCGAAGGCGCCGTCGGCGATCGAGGAGCGCGTGGCGTGCACCGAGGCGCCGCCGAGCTCTTCCGCCGTGACGACCTCGTTGGTCACGGTCTTCACCACGTCGGGACCGGTCACGAACATGTAGCTGGTGTTCTTCACCATGAAGATGAAGTCGGTCATGGC